>BNBP01000006.1 GCA_014656015.1 Streptomyces griseoaurantiacus
CTGGCGGAAGAAGTACCCGGACGTCGAGGTGGACGAGCTGTCCCGCCTCGGCAGTCCCGCGAGCCACCTGATCGACGCCTCCCACGACGCCTCGCTCGTCGTCGTCGGCCGCCGCGTCCGCCGCACCCTGTTCGGCGTGCACATCGGGGCCGTCACCCACGCGGTCATGCACCACGCCACCGCCCCCGTCGCCGTCGTCGCCCACCACTGAACCGGGCGCCCCGGCAGCCCGATCGGCCCTGTCCGGCCCCCTCCGGCCCGGACGGGCCGGAGGGGGCCGGACAAGAAGGAGAAAGAACCATGAAGGCAGCGGTCGTGAAGGAATTCGGGGCACCTCTGGTCATCGAGGAGCGCCCCGACCCCGAGCCCGGTCCGGGACAGGTCCGCGTCCGCCTCGAGGCCTCGGGGCTGTGCCACACCGACATCCACGCCGCGCACGGAGACTGGCCGGTCAAGCCGACACCGCCGTTCGTGCCCGGCCACGAGGGCGTCGGCCTGGTGGAGAAGCTCGGCGAGGGCGTCACCCACCTGTCGGTGGGACAGCGCGTCGCCGTGCCGTGGCTGGGCAGCGCCTGCGGGCGCTGCGAGCACTGCCTCTCCGGCTGGGAGACGCTGTGCGAGAGCCAGGTCAACACCGGCTACGGCTGCGACGGCGGGTACGCCGAGAAGATGCTCGCCCGCGCCGACTTCGCCCAGCTCGTGCCCGAGGGCGTCAGCGCCCTCGACGCCGCCCCGCTGACCTGCGCGGGCGTCACCACGTACAAGGCGCTCAAGGTCGCGGGCGTCGGCCCCGCGCAGCTCGTCGCCATCTCCGGGGTGGGCGGACTCGGCCACCTGGCGGTGCAGTACGCGAAGATCGCCGGTGCCACCGTGGCCGCCGTCGACGTCACCGACGACAAGCTCGAACTCGCCCGGGAACTGGGCGCGGACCTCGTCATCGACGCCCGCACACAGGACGTCGGCGCCGAACTGAAGCGGCACGGCGGCGCGCACGCCGCGCTCGCCCTGGCGGTGAACCCCGCCGCCTTCGCCGCCGTCAACGCCGGTCTCCGACGCGGCGGCAAGCTCGTCATGGTGGCCCTGCCCGCGCACGGCACCCTCGAGGTACCGATCTTCGACACCGTGCTGAACGGCACCTCGGTGATCGGTTCCATCGTCGGCACCCGGCAGGACCTCGCCGAGGTCTTCCGGCTGCACGCCGCCGGCCGTACGCGGGTCATCCGCGAGACCCGCCCGCTCACCGCGGTCAACGAGTCCATCGACGAGGTCCTGCGCGGTCAGGTCAAGGCCCGCATCGTCTTCGACCTCGACACGGAAGGCTGAGACCGGTGCCCCCGCCCCTGGTGGTCGGCGTCGACGGCTCCGGGCCCGGCCTGCGAGCCGTCGACTGGGCGGCCGAGGAGGCGGCCCTGCGGGGAATCCCGCTACGCCTGGTGTACGCCTCCCTGTGGGAACGGTACGAAGGCCCCGCACTCGCCCCCGAGATCGGCGGCCCGGACGGGAAGGCGAGCGGTGAGGACATCCTCCGCGGTGCCGCGCTGCGGGCCCGGCACCACCGGCCCGGGCTCCCCGTCACCACCGCGCTCGTGCCGGAGGAACCCGAATACACCCTGATCCACGAGAGCCGCGGTGCCGCGGCCGTCGTCGTCGGCACCCGCGGCCGGGGCGCGCTCACCGAAGCGCTCCTCGGCTCCGTCGGCATGACCGTGGCCACACACGCCGACTGCGCGGTCGTCGTGGTGCGCGACGGCGGCGACCGCACGCCCGGGGACGACCCGCCGCGCACCGGCATCGTCGTCGGCACGGCCGACACACCGACGCCCGCGATGCGCTTCGCCTACGAGGCGGCGCGCCGACGGCGGGCCCCGCTCACCGCGGTGCGCGCCTGGCGGTGCCCCTCGCACGACACGGCCGACCAGCCGCTGCTCGCGGGTGAGCCCGAACGGCTGCGCGAGGAACGGGCGGCACGCCAACTGGAGGCCGCCCTCGCCGACACCCCGCCGGACGTGGAGCTGGGCCGCCGCACGATCGAGGGACCGGCCGGACGAGTGCTTTCCGAGGTCTCCCGGGGTGCCGCCCTGCTGGTGATCGGCCGCCGGCGCCCGGGACACGGAGGGCCGCGCCTGGGACGGGTGGCACACCGGGTCCTGCACCACTGCGACTGCCCCGTCGCGATCGTGCCCGACGACTCCTGAGCCGGATGCACGCACGGGCGCGACGCCCGGCACGGGCCGGCCACCGCACGAGCGGTGGCCGGCCCGTCCGCGTGGGCCACGACCGCCTCCGGCCCGAACGGCCGCCGCCGACTCCCCGCGCTGCGGGCGGTGCCGTTCGGCTACGACCCGAGACCGTGACGCTCCAGCCTCCGGCCGGCCGGAGCGCTCGCTGAGGAGGACCGGAACCGCACCGTCGCTCTCCGGCCGAACGGCCACCGCGGTCCCGGTGTCGCGGGTCCCTCCGTGAGGGCCGGGTGCCGCGGACTCGGGGGCGCTACCGCCCCGGGTGGGCACGACTCGGCCCCGGACCCTGACGGTCCGGGGCGGAGCGGGCGGGGACGTGTGCCGGTCGGTCCGGCCGGTGCCCCTCGGCCTCCGGGCCCGGTCCTCAGCCGCCGTAGTAGGCGGCGCGCATCAGCTCCTGCATGTCGTCCAGCATCGGCATACGCGGGTTGGCCGGCGCGCACTGGTCCTCGTAGGCGTTGAGGGCCTGCTGGGGGAGGGCGTCCAGGAACGTCCGTTCCTCGATGCCGAGGGCCTGGAAGGTCGGCTCGATGCCCACCGCGCCGCGCAGGCGCTCCACCGCGCGGGCCAGCGACTCCACACCCTCGGCGGGGGTGGCGGCGGGCAGGCCGAGAGCGTGGGCGATCTCCTGGAAGCGCTCGGGCGCCCGGTACGTCTCGTACTTGGGCCAGGCGGTCAGCTTCGTGGGGACGGTCCCGTTGTACCGGATGACGTGCGGCAGCAGCACCGCGTTGGTACGGCCGTGCGCGAGGTGGAAGGTCGCGCCGAGGGTGTGGGACATGGCGTGGACGATGCCGAGGAAGGCGTTGCCGAAGGCCATGCCGGCGAGGGTTCCCGCGTTGTGCATCTTCTCCCGTGCCTCGGCCGCTCCGCCACGGTCGTTCACCGCTGCCTCGAGGTGGCCGAAGACCAGCCGTATCGCGTGCAGGGCGAGACCGTCGGTGAAGTCGTTGGCGTAGACGGAGACATACGCCTCGATGGCATGGGTGAGGGCGTCGAAGCCGCTGTCGGCGGCGAGCGACGGGGGCAGGGCGGCGGTGAGCAGTGGGTCGACGATCGCCACGCTGGGGGTGAGGGCGTAGTCGGCCAGCGGGTACTTCTTCCCGGTGGCCGGATCGGAGATGACGGCGAACGGCGTGACCTCCGCGCCGGTGCCGGAGGTGGTCGGCACGCAGACCAGGCGGGCGCGCGCGCCCGGGGAGGGGAAGCGGAAGGCGCGTTTGCGGATGTCGGAGAACTTCTGCCGCATGTCGGCGAAGTCGATCTCGTGACCGGCGGCGTGCTGCTCGTACAGCAGCCACATCACCTTGGCGGCGTCCATGGGGGAGCCGCCACCGAGCGCGATGATCGTGTCGGGCCGGAAGTCCCGCATGAGACGGGCGCCGTCCTGCACGGAGTCGATGCTGGGCTCGGGCCGGACGTTGTCGATGATCTGGAGGGTGACCGGCTCACGGCGCCGTTGCAACACCTGGCTGATCCGGTCCACGAACCCGAGTCGGGTCATGGTCGTGTCGGTGACGACGGTGACGCGGTGGACGTCCGGCATGGAGGTCAGGTAGCGGATGGCCTGCGGCTCGAAGTAGATCTTCGGCGGGACCTTGAACCACTGCAGGTTGTTGCGGCGGGTCCCGACCCGCTTGATGTTGAGCAGTTGGGCGGCGGAGACGTTGTTCGAGACCGACGTGCTTCCCCACGAGCCGCAGCCCAGCGTGAGCGAGGGCAGCAGGCCGTTGTAGATGCCGCCGATGGCACCCTGCGAGGAGGGGGCGTTGACGAGGATCCGCACGGTCTTCATGTGTGCGCCGTACGCCTCCGCCAGGGACCGGTCCTCGGTGTGGATGACGGCGCTGTGCCCCTGTCCGTGGAAGGCGACCATGTCGGCGGCCAGGTCGAAGGCGTGGGTCTCGTCCCCGGCCCGCAGCACGGCCAGCACCGGGCACAGCTTCTCCCGCGTCAACGGCTCCTCCGCGCCGACGCTTTCGACCTCGGCCAGGATGATCGAGGTGTCGGCGGGAACCGTGAAACCGGCCTGCCGGGCGATCCAGGCCGGGCTCTGCCCGACGGCGTCGGCGTTCACCTTGGGCTCGCACCCGGCCCCCGAGCCGCCGGCCGGAGGGAACAGGAACGCCTCCAGCTTCGCCTTCTCCTGAGGGGTGGCGCGGTGGGCGTGCAGGGCGCGGAACTCGGCGAGCGCACTGTCGTAGATGTCCGTGTCCAGGATGACCGCCTGCTCGGACGCGCAGATCATGCCGTTGTCGAACGACTTGGACAGCACGAGGTCGTTGACGGCCCGCCGGAGCTTCGCCTCCTTGTGGACGTAGGCCGGTACGTTGCCGGCCCCCACCCCGAGGGCGGGTTTGCCGGCCGAGTAGGCGGCCTTGACCATGGCGTTGCCGCCGGTGGCGAGGATCAGCGAGACGCCGGGGTGCCGCATCAGCGCATGGGTGGCCTCGACCGACGGCTGCTCGATCCACTGCACGCAGTCCCGCGGCGCTCCCGCGGAGACGGCCGCGTCCCGCACGACGCGTGCGGCTTCGGCACTGCACCGCTGGGCGGACGGGTGGAAGGCGAACACGACCGGGTTGCGGGTCTTCAGAGCCATCAGCGCCTTGAAGATCGTCGTCGAGGTGGGGTTGGTGACGGGCGTGACCGCGCAGACCACCCCCACCGGTTCGGCGATCTCGACCATGTCCTCGATGTCGTCGCGTGCGACCACTCCGACGGTCTTCATCCTTCCCATGCTGTGTGTGACGTGCTCGCACGCGAACATGTTCTTCGCGGCCTTGTCCTCGAAGACCCCGCGCCCCGTCTCCTCGACCGCCAGGCGGGCCAGGGCGGTGTGCTGGTCCAGGGCCGCGACCGACGCCTTCTTGACGATGTGGTCGACCTGTTCCTGCGTCAGGGCCTCGTAGTCGGCGAGGGCCTTCAGTCCGGCCGCGACCAGACGGTCCACGGCGACCGCGGTGTCCGAGGGGGCCTCGCCGCCGGTCGTGGCCCCGGTCCGCGCGTCCTGTCGGGTCATGGTGGTCCGCCTTCGTCGTCAGGGGCCGCCGTGCTGTCACGGTGGCGCCGGGCGGGAGCGGCTCCACGGGCGGACCCTGCTTCCCCGTCCACTCTCACGCGGATTCCGGGGCCGCCGCAGACACCGAAGGGCCCCTCCCGGGCCCATCCGGCCCGGGTCCGGCAGGGACCCCCGGCCCTCCGTCCCGGCCGCCGGCGTCCCGAGCCGCGTCGGGCGCGGAACGGGTACCGGTCGCCGCCGGGGGTGCGCAGTCGTCGACATCGAAGGTCAGACCGTTCACCACCCCGACCACCCCCTCCAGCCGCCACACCGCGTGGACGGCCTCCGGGACACGGCTCCGCAGATCCACCCGGCCGTGGAGGGCGACCACCCCGTCGTGGACGGAGACGGACACGTCCGTGCCCCTCAGTCCCAGGCGGCCGACCAGGATCTCCTCGGTCACCTGGCGCCCGATGTCGTCGTCCGTGCGCAGGAAGACCCGCAACAGGTCCCGGCGGGTCGCGATGCCGATGAGACGGTCCTCCTCGTCGATCACGGGGAGGCGCTCGACACCACGGCGTTCCATCAGCCTCGCCGCGTCCGGGACGCTCTGCTCGGGATGCACGGTGACGGCCGGCGTCGACATCAGGTCCTGCGCGGTGACGGCACCGGCCGGGGCCCGACCCGACCGGCCCGCCTGGGCGCGCACCAGGTCGGTGCCCGAGAGCACACCGACCACCTTGTCGTCCTCGTCGACCACGGGAAGTCCGCCGATGCGGTGGCGGTCGAGCAGCCGCACGAGCTCCTTGAAGGGCGTCGTCCGACGGGCCTGGACGACGTCACCGGTCATCACCTGACCGACGGTGTGCGATGTCATGACGGGCATTCCTTCCTCTGCACGAGCCGGGACGGCGGGAGGGCGGCGGGCACCGCGTCCCGCCGGGCCGAAGCGTCCTCCCTACTGCTCGGGGCCGCCGCGCCACGGCGGGGGCGTGGCGGCCCTGTGGTCCTCCTGGGAGCGGTGCGCGAGGCGTTGAGCGCGGTCCCGCAGGCGGTCGTGGAGCCGGTCGGCGAGTTCCCGGGCGCTCGCCTCGCGCACGTGGACGACGAGAAGGTCGCCACCCACCCGGATGTCGGTGCCGGCCGACCACGGCAGCTCCACGTGGTGCGCCGCGGCCCTGACGATCCGCACCTCACCGCTCACGGGCGGCAGCCCGGGCCGGTCCAGCGCGGTGCCGACCTTCTCGCGGAGGTACGCCAGTTCCTCCTCGCCCACTTCGCCGTCGGCCCGTACCCGCACGGTGCCCGCGCCGTCGCGGATGCCGATGTCCTTGGCAGTCATGTGCCCCACTCCTCGTACTCGTTCCGTGTCACCGCAAGCCTCGCCGTCGGGGCGGCACCGGGCGCGGGCCGGACGGCCCCCGGCCGGTGCCGGAGGTCCCCTCACCTGGTGTCGCCGCCGTCGGTCCCTTCCAGGGCGGCCCGTCCGGCCTCGAGGCGGGCGACCGGCACCCGGAACGGCGAGCAGGAGACGTAGTCCAGCCCGGCGGCGTGGAAGAAGTGCACGGAGTCGGGATCGCCGCCGTGCTCGCCACAGACACCGATCTTCAGGCCGGGACGCGCGGCACGGCCCTCCTCGACCGCGATCCGCACCAACCGCCCCACACCGTCCCGGTCGAGGGTCTCGAACGGCGACGTGGCGAAGATCCCCTTGTCGAGGTAGGCGGAGAAGAACGCCGCCTCGACGTCGTCGCGGGAAAAGCCCCAGGTGGTCTGGGTGAGGTCGTTGGTGCCGAAGGAGAAGAACTCCGCCTCCGCGGCGACCCGCCCGGCCGTCAGGGCCGCCCGCGGCAGCTCGATCATGGTGCCGACCGGGCAGTGCACGGGAACGCCGGACTCCCGGGAGACCTCGGCGAGGACGCGTTCCACCTCCTCGCGCTCGATGCGCAGCTCCTCCACGGCACCGACCAGTGGCACCATGATCTCCGCTCGGGGGGAGCCGCCGGCCCTCGTGCGCTCCACGACGGCTTCGGCGATCGCCCGTACCTGCATGGCGACCAGACCCGGCACGACCAGACCGAGGCGGACACCGCGCAGGCCGAGCATCGGGTTCTCCTCGTGCATGCGGTTGACCGCGTCCAGGAGTTCGGTGTCGTGCGGGCCGGGTTCGACGCCCCGGGCCTCGGCGGCCGCGAGGCGTACGGCGAGCTCGGTGCGGTCGGGCAGGAACTCGTGCAGCGGCGGGTCGATGAGCCGGATGGTGACCGGCAGCCCGTCCATCGCCTCGAGGATGCCGGTGAAGTCCCGCCGCTGGAGCGGCAGCAGCGCGGCCAGCGCCCGTTCACGCGCGGACTCGTCCGGAGCCAGGATCATCGCCTCGACCAGCTTGCGGCGCTCCCCGAGGAACATGTGCTCGGTACGGCACAGCCCGATGCCCTGGGCGCCGAACCGCCGGGCTCGCGCGGCGTCCTCGGGGGTGTCCGCGTTGGCACGCACCTCCAGGCGCCGCACCGCGTCGGCGCGGCCCAGGGCGCGAGCCACCGCGGCGACCACGCCCTCGCCGTCCTCGTCCGCGGAGCCGTCCGCGAGGAAACGGATGACCGCCGAGTCCGTCAACGGCACCGCACCCGCGTACACCACACCTGCGGAACCGTCCACGGAGACGACGGTGCCCTCCTCGACGACCGTGCCGTCCGGGGTGGTGCACCGCCTCGCGGAGGTGTCCACGGCCAGTTCCTCGGCGCCGCACACGCAGACCTTTCCCATGCCGCGGGCCACCACGGCCGCGTGGCTCGTCTTGCCACCGCGGCTGGTGACGACGGCCTGTGCGGCGATCATGCCCGGAAGGTCGTCGGGGGTGGTCTCCTGGCGCACCAGCACCACCTTCTCCCCGGTCGCCGCCCGGCGCACGGCCTCGGCGGAGTCGAAGACGACGGCGCCGACCGCCGCACCGGGCGAGGCGGGGAGGCCGCGGGCGAGCGGAACACCGGTGCCGGAGGTGTCGAACCGGGGGAACATCAGCCGGGCGAGCTGCTCCCCGGCGACCCGTGAGAGCGCCTCGTCCTCGGTGACGAGCCCCTCGTCCGCGAGCGCGGAGGCGATCGCGAAAGCGGCCTCGGCGGTGCGCTTGCCGACCCGCGTCTGGAGCATCCACAGAGTGCCGCGCTCGATGGTGAACTCGATGTCGCACAGATCGCGGTAATGCCGCTCCAGGGTCTCCATGTGCGCGCGCAGCCGGGCGTAGGAGCCGGGATCCAGACGCTCCAGTTCGGTGAGCGGGACCGTGTTGCGGATGCCCGCCACGACGTCCTCGCCCTGCGCGTCGGGCAGGTAGTCGCCGTACAGGCCGGGGCGTCCCGTGGCCGGGTCGCGGGTGAAGGCGACCCCGCTGCCGGAGTCGGACCCGAGGTTGCCGAAGACCATGCGCTGCACGTTCACGGCCGTCCCCAGGTCGTCCGCGATGTGCTCGCGCCGCCGGTAGAGCCGGGCGCGCGCCCCGTTCCAGGACGTGAAGACGGCCAGCACCGCGCGGTGCAGTTGTTCGGCGGGGGACTGCGGGAAGTGCTCGCCGGTCTCCCGGTGGATCAGCTCCTTGAACGTCCCGACCAGCTCGGCGAGGTCGTCGGCGGACAGGTGCACGTCGTCCGTGACGCCGCGCGCCGTCTTGAGCGCGGCGAGGGAGTCCTCGAAGCGGGCGGAGTCGACCCCCATCACCGTGCTGCCGAACATCTGAACGAGACGACGGTAGGAGTCCCACGCGAAGCGCGCGTTGCCCGACACCTTGGCGAGACCGAGCACGGACTCGTCGTTCAGGCCGATGTCGAGAACGGTCTCCATCATGCCCGGCATGGAGAACCGGGCGCCGGAGCGGACGGACAGCAGCAGCGGATCCTCCGGCTGCCCCAGAGCCCGGCCCGTGGCGGTCTCGATCGCCGTCAGACGCTCGGCGATCTCCCCCCACATGCCCGCAGGCGCGCCACCGGTGTCCAGGAAGGCCCGGCAGGCCTCGGTGGTGACGGTGAACCCCGGCGGGACGGGCAGGCCCAGCCGGGTCATCTCGGCGAGGTTCGATCCCTTGCCTCCGAGCAGGCCGGCCATGTCCCGGCTCCCCTCGGTGAAGTCGTACACGTAACGGACCATGACGCGCTCCTCGGCCTCTGGCTTGGTCCTTCCAGCCTCGGACCGTCCGGCACCGCGCGCGAGACGCCGGCGGTCCCGGGCGGGGAGGCCGACCGGCCCTGTCCCGACCTCTCCGGCAGGCGCCCGCCGGTGCCGCGACGGGGCCGGACGAACCCCCCGTCGGGGCCGAACAGCCCTGTACCCGCCGCTGTCCCGGGGAGGAGGCTCCAAGTCGTCGGGGAATTCCTCGACACGGAATGCGACACGGGAGGGGACGCGTCATGCCGCACGACATCACCGTGGGGGTCGACGGCTCACCCGCCGGCCTGGCCGCCGCGCACTGGGCGGCCGAGGAGGCCCGACGGCGGGAGACCGGTCTCGGCGTGGTGCACGCCTGGAACAGCCACCCCCGCCCCGCGCCCTACGTCCCCATGGACCGCACCGAGCACGACTGGGCCGCGGAGATACTCCACGAGGCCGTGCGAAGCATCGAGGCGGCACACCCCGACCTGCGCGTCACCGAGCGGCTGGTGCGCGACTCCACGGTCGCCGCCCTGGTCGCAGCGGCCGCGGACAGCGAGATGCTGGTCCTCGGCTCGCGCGGTCTGGGGGCCTTCTCCGGATTCGTGACCGGAGCAGTCTCCCAGCGCGTCGTGGCACGCTCCCCACGCCCCGTGGTGCTGGTCCGGGCCGGCCGGGCGGCCGCCCAGGAGCATCTGCCCGCCGCCGACGGGGTCGCGCCGGAGGAGATCCCGCGCACGCCGTACCGGGAGGTCGTCCTCGGCCTCGACACCGCCCGTCCCTGCGACGAGGTCATCGCCTTCGCCTTCGAGGCCGCCAGGCGGCGCGGCACCGGCCTGCGGGCGGTCCATGCCTTCCGTACGCCCCTCCGGCCCGCCTCCGACGCCTCGCTGGTCACCGCCCCGCCCGCCGCCGTCCACCCGGTGCCGGACACACGGGCGCCAGGACAGGCGCGGGCGGACGCCGAACGATCGGTGACCGCGGTGCTCCGCGCCTGGCGGGAGAAGTACCCGGACGTCCCGGTCACCGAGTCGGTCACCGAGGAACGCGCGGCGGCCGCCCTGGTGCGCACCGCACGGGACGCGGGTCTCCTGGTGGTGGGCCGCCGCGGGAGCGGCCACGGCGCCGGGGGCCGCACCGGCCCGGTCGCGCACGCCGCCCTGCACCACGCCGGCTGCCCCGTGGCGGTGGTTCCGCACGAATGGTCGCCGCGCGAGGGCGCCAAATAGCGCTTTCACCCCGGGGGGGAGAGGGCCGTCACGACCCCACGGGCCGTGGCGGCCCTCCCGCACGATCCGCTCCCGTCACGAAGGAGGGCCGAACGTCCCGGCCGGCCGGGACCACAGGGTCCGGGGGATGCCCTGTCCGGCACTGCTCCCCTCCCGTGCGCGGGACGAGTATCGAAACAGAAGGGCAAGACCCCCACGAGAGGACCTGTGATGACCGCGACGGTGACAGCCGGCCCCCGTACGGCCGACGCATGGCGGCGGTTCGGCGGCAAGGGGTGGCGCGAGCGCGTGGACGTGCGCGACTTCGTCCAGGCCAACTACACCCCCTACGAGGGCGACGCCTCCTTCCTCACCGGTCCCACGGACCGCACCCGCGCGGTCTGGGAGAAGGTGAGCGCGCTCTTCCCCGAGGAACGGCGCCGGGGCGTCCTCGACGTGGACGCCGCCACGCCCTCCACGATCACCTCGCACGCCCCCGGATACATCGACCGGGACCGCGAACTGATCGTCGGCCTCCAGACCGACGCCCCGCTCAAGCGGGCGATCATGCCCAACGGCGGCATCCGCATGGTGGAGAACAGCCTGAAGGCGTACGGCTACACGCCCGACCCGTTCGTCACGCGGGTCTTCGGCACCTACCGCAAGACCCACAACGACGGCGTGTTCGACGCCTACACGCCCGCGATGCGCGCCGCCCGCAAGGTCGGCCTCATCACCGGGCTGCCCGACGCCTACGGCCGAGGCCGGATCATCGGCGACTACCGGCGCGTCGCCCTCTACGGCACCGACCGCCTCGTGGCGGCCAAGCGCGCCGAACGCGCCCGCCTGGACACCCTGCCCTCGACCGCGGACGTCATCCGCGACCGCGAGGAACTCGCCGAGCAGATCAAGGCCTTGGGCGAACTGACGGAGATGGCCGCCGGCTACGGCTGCGACGTCGCCCGCCCCGCCGCGACCGCCCACGAAGCCGTGCAGTGGCTCTACCTCGGCTACCTGGCCGCCGTGAAGGAGCAGAACGGCGCCGCCATGTCCCTCGGCCGCACCTCCACCTTCCTCGACGTCTACCTCCAACGGGACCTGGCGGAAGGGCTCCTCGACGAGAGCCGCGCCCAGGAGCTGATCGACGACTTCGTGATCAAGCTGCGCATCGTGCGCTTCCTGCGCACCCCCGAGTACGACGCGCTGTTCTCCGGCGACCCCACCTGGGTGACCGAGTCCCTCGGCGGCATCGGCCTCGACGGCCGCCCCCTGGTCACCCGCACCACCTTCCGCTTCCTGCAGACCCTGTACAACCTCGGACCGGCCCCCGAGCCCAACCTGACCGTGCTCTGGTCGCCCCGGCTGCCGGGCGGCTTCAAGGAGTTCTGCGCACAGGTCTCCATCGACACCAGTGCCGTCCAGTACGAGTCCGACGACCTGATGCGCCCGCGCACCGGCGACGACACCGCGATCGCCTGCTGCGTCTCGGCCATGGCCGTGGGCAGGCAGATGCAGTTCTTCGGCGCCCGCGTCAACCTCGCCAAGGCCCTCCTGTACGCCGTCAACGGCGGACGGGACGAGATGACCGGGGACCAGGTCACTCCCGAGATGCCGCCGCTGACCGGCGAGTACCTCGACCACGAGGAACTGAGGACCGCCTACGACCGCGTCCTCGACTGGCTGGCCGAGACCTACGTCGACGCGCTCAACGTCATCCACTACATGCACGACAAGTACGCCTACGAGCGCATCGAGATGGCGCTGCACGACCACCCCGTGCACCGCTTCATGGCCTGCGGCATCGCCGGCCTGTCCGTCGCCACCGACAGCCTGTCCGCCGTGAAGCACGCGCGCGTGAAGGTGATCCGCGACGCGACCGGGCTCGCCGTGGACTTCACGACCGAGGGCACGTTCCCGGCGTACGGCAACAACGACGACCGGGCCGACTCCCTCGCCGTCGGCCTGGTGGAGTCGTTCATGGCCAAGGTCCGCCGGCACCCCACCTACCGCGAGGCCGAGCACACCCAGTCCGTGCTGACCATCACCTCCAACGTGGTCTACGGCAAGCACACCGGCAACACCCCCGACGGCCGCCGCGCCGGACAGCCCTTCGCGCCCGGCGCCAACCCGATGAACGGCCGCGACCGGCACGGCGTCGTCGCCTCCGCCCTGTCGGTGGCCAAACTGCCCTACGAGGCGGCCCGCGACGGGATCTCGCTCACGACGACGATCACCCCCGAGGGTCTCGGACACGCCCCCCAGGAACGGGCCGGCCATCTGGTCGGCATCCTCGACGGCTACATGTCCGCGGGCGGCTTCCACATGAACGTCAACGTCCTGGACCGCGCCACCCTGGAGGACGCCATGGAGCACCCGGAGAAGTACCCGGAGCTCACCATCAGGGTCTCCGGATACGCCGTCAACTTCGTCCGCCTGACCCGCGAGCAGCAGCTCGACGTGATCAGCCGTACCTTCCACGGAACGCTGTGAGCACCGTGGCCGCGCCGCCGGTCACCGGCCGCGTCCACTCCTGGGACCTGTCCACCGGCGTGGACGGTCCCGGGACCCGCTTCGTCCTCTTCCTCAGCGGCTGCCCGCTGCGCTGCCTGTACTGCGCCAACCCCGACACCTGGCACATGCGTGACGGACGCACGGCCACCGTCGACGAGATCATGGCCGAGATCGAGAAGTACCGGCCCTTCCTCACCGCCTCCGGCGGCGGAGTGACCCTCACCGGCGGGGAGGCACTGCTCCAGCCCGCCTTCACCGGCGCCCTGCTCCGCCGTTGCAAGGAGGCCGGCCTGCACACCGCCCTCGACACCTCCGGCTTCCTCGGCGCCCGCGCGAGCGACGCGCTCCTCGCGGACACCGACCTGGTCCTGCTGGACATCAAGTCCTTCGACATCGGCACCTACCGAAGGCTGACCGGAGGCGACCTCGCCCCGACCCTGGCCTTCGCCACCCGCCTGAACCGGCTCGGTGTGCCCCTGTGGATCCGGTACGTGCTGGTGCCCGGCTGGACCGACGACCTCACGGCCGTGGACGGCCTCGCCGAGTTCGTCGCCGGCCTGGACACGGTCGACCGCGTGGACGTCCTGCCGTTCCACAAGCTCGGCGCGCCCAAGTACGAGGCCCTCGGCATCCCGTTCCCCCTCAAGGACACGCCCACCCCCGACCCCGCCCTCACGGAGCGGGTCCGCGCCCGCTTCCGCGCCCACGGAACGGCGGCCTACTGACCGCGCGGCGCCGCCCCCCAGACCTCCCGGCGTGGCCCGGCGACGGGGTGTACTCCTGCGCGGCGCCTGGCGCATGCTGGCCTCGTGGCCAGTCGAGGGAACGAAAACGCGCAGCCGGTAGACCGGCCCGGACGGGATCGTCCCGGTTCCGTCGCACCGCTCCGCATGGACGCGCTCCTGAGCGAGCTGCAGGAGCGCGTGGAGCGCGTACGCGCACGGCCCCGCAGCATCCGCTCTCCCCTCGTTGGCCGTCCAGGCCTCCCGCACCCCGTACCGTGCCGTGCCGGAACGACCGGGGTGCCCGTGAGGGTGCACCGGACCGGCGATGCTCGCCTTGCCGCCGTCGACGCGCATCAGCCCAGGATGGAGAAGACGCTCAAGGAGCGCGACCGGGCCGACCGGTGGGCGGACGGCTCCCACCACCGCCGACACCGTCCATGACCGCGCCCACGGGGCACGCGCAGAGCGCCCCGCTCGCAGCCGGCCTTGCGTGCTGCGGGCCCCGCCCACGCCGCGGTCGGGCAGGCCCGGTCGCAGCGCGGCGGCGCGGAGGCCGCCGGGAGCCGGAGGCTGGTCGGTGCGGGCCCGGGACGTGTCTCACGGGCCCGCGCCGACGCAGCGGAACCCGGTGTCGTTGTCGAACATGGTGGCGTTGGCGTCGTTCACCAGCGAGGGGGCCGCGCGCGTGAACGGGGAGGTGAACGCGCTGTCCTTCAGCTCGTGTCGGCCGGGCTGCGTCTCGTCGGCGCACCACTCCCAGGTGTTCCCGCACAGGTCGAATACGCCGTACGGGCTGACTCCGGACTGGTAGCGGAAGACGGGGGTGGTGCGCCCCATCCCGCTGTCCAGGACGTTGCACTTGGCGGCCGTCGGCTCGTCTCCCCAAGGGTAGGTGCGCCCCTTGGAGCCGCGGGCCGCCTTCTCCCACTGCCGGCTCGTCGGCAGCGACTTCCGGGCCCACTTGGCGTAGGCGGCCGCGTCATTCCAGGTCACCCACACCACGGGATGGTCGAACAGGCTGTCGGGGCACCTTCCGTCGGGCCAGTGCTGTGGGGCGCGGTGCCCGGTGGCGCGCACGAACCGGGCGTAGTCGGCGTTCGTGACCGGGTAGACGTCGATGAGGTACGCCTCGGTCCAGGCAGGGGTATTCTTCGGCCCGGACAGGTAGATGCCCTCCTCCACGGTCACCATGAGCTTCCCGTCGACGGGGCTCTTTGTGTATCGGGGTTCGCGGCGCAGCAGCTCCTCGGCGCGCGCGTCCTGGACGGCCGCGGCCCGCTCGGTGACGGCCGCCGCGAAACGCTCCTGCGCTTCGAGGCCGGCGGTGGCGAGCAGGGTGTCCAGCGCGGCCTGGTTCCCGGCCCGCGGGGTGATCTGCTCCCCGCGGGTCTCCCACTTGGTCAGCATGCGGTGGCTGACACCGACTTCAGCGGCGAAGTCCCGGCCGGTCTTGCGCAGAGCCTTGCGGAGGGCAAGGACCTCGAACCCGGTCCACCGTACGACCACCGTCATAGTGGCTCCCTACAGGCGCTCGCCCGGGAGGGCGAGGTAGGCGTCCCGCAGTTGGGTAAGCACGGGGTGGTCCGTGGCCATCGGCGAGCCGTCGATCTCGGACAACGCCCGCACTCCGACGCTGGTGTTGGTGGCGAACGCGGCCTGCATGCCCTGCGCCTGAGCGAGAGTGACCGGTGCGGTGTGGTGTGGGCCCAGCTGCTGCAGGAGGGCCATCGTCACGCCGGGCAGGACCTCGGCCTTCGGCCACACGATGCCGTCCTCACCGATGAACCCGACGTTCCAGGTGCCGCCCTCGGACACGAGATCGTCAGGGCCGATGAAAAGGGCATCCTCGTAGCCGGCCAGTATCGCGGTACGCCGCGCGTGCAGAGCGCCGAAGAGACCGGCGTGCTTGACCGCCGGCACGTCCCGTTCGAAGCGGACGGACTGCACGCGCAGCGGAGGCATGGGCAGCTCGGCGGCCGGCCGGAGCGTCACGAGGACGCCGGGGTTCTCCGCCTTGTCGGGGTGGGCCATCTCCACGGCCGGGTCGAACACGGTGACGCGGACGACGAACGAGCCCATCCGGTCGCCGACGGCCCGGCGGACATAGCCGCGCACCAGCTGCGGGTCCAGGTCCGCGCCGAACACGATCCGGCAGTCCCGGACCAGGCGCTCGAGGTGAAGATCCAGGCCACGAACGTGCTGGTCGTCCACACGCATGGAGGTGAAATGGCCGTAGTTCGTGAGTGCCAGGGGCAGCAGGTCATCGGGAGTAACGGGTCGTCCGTTGAGTTCCGCCATGCCTCCCAGGATGGCAGCCGGAGCAGCAATCTCCGAAGGCCGCAGGGGGTATGACGGCACGTAAGTTCGCCAAAAGTTCCTTCCACCGCATCGACGCCCGGGTGTTCTCTGGTGACCTCAACACCACTCACGGTGACGAGGTCTCTCGCGTGCGCCTCCGCTCTCACCGACTGAGTGCATGATCGAAACGGAACCTGGAGCCCCCTGTGAACCCGCCAGAGCAACAGCGCGCCGTCCCGGCGCCCGGCGCCGAGCGCCCCGGCCGGCGGCACCCGAGTGCCACGGTCAGCCTCTTACCTCCGCAGGAGGAGCAGCGGACGCCCCGGCTCGACTGGAAGAGCAGGCTCCTGGCGAACCGTGCGGCCGGCCCCAACGCCCGGCTGCGGGTGCGCCCGCGGCTCACGATCGCCTTCTGGCCCGGCGATGTCGACGCCGCCGCGCAGGTCGCCGAGAAGCTCGTGACCAACGCCGTCCGGCACGGCACGCCGTTCAGTGACGGCTGCGTGAGCATCCGGCTGAGGGTGGCCGCGGACACCGACGACCTCGAGATCAGCGTTACCGACGCCGGCCCCGAGTTCGCCGACTTCGACGCGGTGGCCTGCGCCCCGCCCGCGCGGAGCGGATTGTGGTGGGTGCGCCACCACGGAGGTGACCTGACGTGGGAGCCGCGGCGGGATGACGACGGCCTGGTCCACGGCAAGACCGTCACCGCGCGCCTGGCCGCCCGCCGCGGGGAGGTAACGGCGTGAGCGCCGCACGGGAGCCGCACCGCCGCCAGGTCGACCCGGCTCGCGTACTGCCGGACGCCGGGCCGGTCGGCTTCCTCGAGAGCTCCGGAACCGTGGCCCCGGGCCAGGTCGCCATCGACATGGGGGACCTGGCCGGGCGCGTGCGGGCTCTGAGGGCGCTCCAGCGGCAGAGCGTGCTCACCCTTCCGCTCGGTGGCCGCTTCTTCGACGTCGTGCTCACCGCCGGCGGCTCCCAGGCGCACGCGGCCATCGCGGTCATAGACGGAATTCAGCGCTCCCGGAGCGAGCAGGGCGCCGCGTGCGGGCCGGTGATCGAGGGCCCGCACCGCTCCTGGCTGATCTGGCTGGTGCCGCCCGGCACGAGCGACCAGTGGCAGCCGCACCGGTACGCGACGTGCCTCGGCCGCCCGCACAGCCTGGCGCTGCCCGCGGTGACGGCGACGAAGCCGCCCGGCCCGTACTGGCTGCGCCCCTTCCGCGGGGACCGGCTCGTCCCCGCCACAGCGCTGCGCGGCCTGCTCGACCAGTGCCGGCCCGGTCCGGCCCCGTACGAAGCCGTGCTCAGCTCGATGCTGACCACGATCTCGTGAAGGAGCACCATGCTCACGTCTCTGAGATCCAGCCTGCGCACGGCACGCCTTGAAGGGCTGCGGTGCGAGCACAGGGCGGCGATCCTGGGCCGTCTCGAGGCCTCCGGGCGGCCGGTGCGGGTCGCCGCGTACGTCCTCGCCGGCCCCGGCAGGGAGCGGCAAGCCGACGTCGAGCTGCTCGCCCGCTACGCGGAACGGATGGGCTGGAAGGTCGCCGGAAGCTCGTTCGCCGACGTCGGGGAGCCGCCGCCCCTCGCGGGTCGGGCCGGGTTCGCGGCCGCCTGCCGGTACGCGGCGCAGGGCTACGCCCACGGCATCCTCGCCCTCGCCCGGCCGGCCCTCACGACCGACAACGACGCCTACGCGCACGTGCTCGAGTACCTGCACACCCGTGGCGTGTTCCTCGACTACCCGCCGTCGGCACCCACCCCCTGATCCCCCGCCTGGTGGCCAGGACGAACCCCCCTGGCCATCGGGCGGACTCAAGTTCCGCCCGACCGACCGGCCCCGTCACTGACACCCGTCACTGACACCCGTCACCGGCAGCCGGCACGGGGGGAAGCGCGGCACCGGGGGACCGCCCCCCGGACGCGCCTCGCCGCCGCACGTGGAGGACGTGCATGCGCGGCCCCCGAGACTCCCGCACCGCCTCACCCGGGGAAGCCCCCGGGACGGGACGGTACGGAGGGCCCGGCCGACACCCGGGCATCACACGATCACATGGAGGACACGTGACCACACCACTCATTCCGTTCGGCGCGCAGGCTGCCGCGCCTCCGTGCCTGGTCACCACGTCGATCAAAGGCGTGACCTGGGACTTCGAGCGGCAACTGAACGTGCGGGCCGACGGCACGCCGTGGCACACGTCCGACCTGGCGGCGTCGACCACCGACACCAACCAGGACGGCAAGGGCGACGACGTCTCCGACCCGTACTTCGCGCCCGCGTCATGACCCGCGCCGCCCGCCCTGTGCTCGTCGTCGCCGAACAGCTCGACCCGTCAGCGGACATGGTCGTGGATGAGCTCAACCAGCGCGACGTTCCCGTGATCCGTTTCGACGCCGCCGAGTTCCCGCAACAGCTCACGCTCACGGCCGGCCACGCGCCGGCTGAGACGGGTTGGACGGGACTCCTCGACGACGGGCGCCGGACGGCGCGGCTGGAGGACGTCCGGGCCGTCTACTGGAGGCGGCCTGGACGCCCCGTCATCGCCGACGCCGTTCCCGAGCCCTACGCCACGTGGGCGCGGAACCAGGCCGACTGCGCGCTGCTCAACGTGGTCGCGGCTCTGCCCGGCGCCCGGTGGATCAACAATCCGCACCACGACCGCATCGCCGCCCACAAGCCCCAACAGCTGGTCGTGGCCACGCGCTGCGGTCTCCGCGTGCCCCGCAGCCTGATCACCAACGATCCGGATGCCGCCCGCGACTTCGCCGAGCAGGTCGCGGGGCCACTGATCTGCAAGCCGGTACTCGGTGGACGCCTACCGGTGGACGAGGGCCGAGAGCTCATGGTGGCCACCCACTACGTCGATCCGGCCACGTTCGACGACACCGTCCGCACCACCGCCCACTACTTCCAGGAAGCGATCGAGAAGGCCTACGAGGTGCGACTCGTCGCTGTCGCGGACCGGGTGTTCGGCGGCACCCTGCACACGTCCTCGGAGAAGGCCCGCACCGACTGGCGCACCGACTACGAGCACATCGCCTACGGCACGGTCGACGTGCCGGAGGCGGTCGCCACCGGCGTGCGGCGCTTCCTGGCCCACTACGGCATCGTGTCCGGCAGCTTCGACTTCGCCGTCACCCCGGCCGGAGAGTGGGTGTTCTTCGAGAACAACCCCGCGGGAACCTGGGCCTGGGTGGAGAACCGCACCGGGCTGCCGATCGCCGCCGCACACGCCGACTACCTGCGAGGAGCCTGCGCATGACCGAGCCGGACAACGACACCGCGGCCGCGTTGCGGAAGGAGTTCGCCACCGGCCTCGCGCCCGCCCGCACCAGCACGTGGGTCGAGGCGTTCGCCTCGGTCCCGCGTCACGCGTTCGTGCCCGCCTTCTACACCCAGGGCTCGGACGGCGCGTGGGAGCGCGTCGGACCGGCCGATCCGGTTACCTGGAAGCCGTCTACTCCGACCGGGCGCTGACGACCCAGCTCGACGAGCGGGGCATCCCGACCAGCTCCTCCAGCGAGCCGTCCGTCATGCTCACCATGCTCGACGCACTCGACGCCGCCGAGGGGGACACCGTCTTCGAACTGGGCACCGGCACCGGCTACAACGCGGCCCTGCTCTCCCACCGGCTCGGCGAACAGAACGTCACCACGATGGACGTCGACCCGGACCTCACCGAAGCAGCCGCGCACCGACTGGCCGGCGTGGGCCTGCACCCGTTCGTCGCCACCGGCGACGGCACCGGCGGCTGGCCGGGCCGCGCCCCCTACCAGCGGTTCCTCGCCACCGCCGCGCTCCGCTCGATCCCGGACGCGTTCTTCCGGCAGGCCGCGCCCGGAGCGGTCATCGTGGCCCCGGTCGGCTACGGCATTCTCCGGGTCACCGTGACCGACCCCGGCCACGGCACCGGATATTTCCTGCCGGCCCCGGCCTACTTCATGCCCCGCCGCACCCCGTCCGCGCCGCCCGCGTTCGCCGAGGCGGAGACGGCGGAGCCCACCACGACCACCGCCGCGCCGGGCGACATCCTGGGACGGCTCCGGTTCCCGCTCGCGCTCGCGCTGCCCGGGCACACCACGTGTTCGTGGCGCGACGACGACGGCGACGTGACGGCCGTCGGCATCTGGACGGAGGACGGGTCGACCGCGACGGCTCACGTCTCCGGCAAGGTCCGCCAAGTCGGGCCGCGCCGCCTGTGGGACGTCGTGGAGTCCCTCGCCGAGACCTTCGCCGGCGAGCCGGAGCGGCAGGAGTTCCGCGTCAGCATCGCCCCCGGCCGACAGACCGTGTGGTACCGGACGCAGGACGGGCCCGCCTGGGACCTCCCGCAGCCCCGGTAGCGCCCACCCTCAAGACGGCCCCGCTCGTCCGCTCCCCCCGTGGCGGATGGGCGGGGCCTCGCCGTTCTCCCACACCTCACAAGCCACCAGGTGTAACGCCTCGGGTCCCCACTCCGTCCATAAGGCATCAAGGCGTTGCCCCCGAAGGGCCACCGAGGTGACGGAGGACGAACGTGACCTGCCCGGTAGTACGCGACCAACTCGAACTCGGACTCTTCGCCGACCTCTTCGACGAGCCCCTGGACACACCCCCGCCGGCCCCGGCCGCCCCGAAGACCGCCACCCGCGCGCACGTCCGGATCGTCACCGCAGAGATCGAAGACCGCACAGCGAAGGCCACCGACTTCCCCGACAGCTTCACCACATCCTTGAGGGTCCGGATGCCCCCGGTCTCCTCGTCAAGACCGATCCCGACCACACCGGTCACGACACCCGCACCTGATCTCGGCCGTCGACGGCATACCTCCTACGCACACGGCCGGAGTTCCGAGGCCGTACGGGACTGTACGGAGGGCGCACGCCCCCGATCCGGCCGACCTGGCGAGATCGCATCTCGTCACCAAGACCTGCGCGGCTAACTCTGACTCCCGTAACTCTCCGGCGTTGTCGGATCCGTTGCCCGCGACACAAGGGCTGGAACTGCTGCACCCTCCTTCCCGCCCGCGCACCTGGCGTGTGCGCCCTCGATCTCCCAAGGACCACGGACGACCACCCGCCGCCCAGCCACGCGCCACCTCACCACCCGGATCGCCCCGCCGATCGGCGGTGGGGCCCTCGCCCTCACCGCAACGTCGTGCGCAGGCGCTCCCGGATGGACCATCGCGCTTTCTACTGTGATCGGCGCCCTGATCAGCGTGCTGCTGGCCCTGCTGCCGCAGGACTCCGCGCACCGGCGGGACGCATGGCGGGACTGGCTGCGCCACCGGGAGCGCATGGCGCGCCTGCGCAACGCCGCAGCCGGCCCGACGACGGCGCCATGGGCGTGTGCACCGATCACCACCAACAGTCCAGCCGCCCAAGCGAGGCCGGCCCCGTCAGCAGGTCTCCTCACTCAGCCGGAAACTTCGCAGGCCACGCACTGCAGCGGAACTCCGGCCGGCCACACCCGCGGTCCTCGCTCAGGAGAACATCCATTATCAAGAGCCAGAACCCGCCGGGCGGACCGCTGTTGTCGGATGGCTCTGAAGATTTCAGTAGCGCACGAAAGATTTCAGTGCGCTCACCCAGGGTGATTGTGGTCCGGCGGGCGTGGAAACCTCGTACCCGCTCCCAGCAGGTAGTGGGCAGCGGGGTAGAGCCGTCTCCTCGTGCGCCGCTCTGCCGAAGGTGGAGGTGATGCCGCTCGGGGCTGTGATCATGGTGAGGAATTGGTTGAGCTGCGCGGTTGCAGCGTTCACGGAGAAGACGACTGTGCTCCGCCTCACAGGCCAGCTCCGGGTCTAGGAGGTTGTCATCGACAGGCGCTCGCCAAGGTCGGTTCACGTCGCCGGGTTGCCCATCGCCTGCGCGGTGACGGTTGCCAGGACCTTGTCTCCGGAGTAGCGCTCTTCCAGTTCTTTGACCAGAGACTGCACCCGGAGCGGCGTCTCACCGGGGCTGACTCCCCGCAACAGTGGAAGGGATGGCGGGTCCTCGCCGTTCGACCATTGCCCCTCGATGACCAGGTCTGGCCCGATCAGTCGCCATCCTTGCTCGTGAGCCTCCTCGGCCTGTCGCGCGGGCGGCGGCGTCCGCGTTACTCGCAAGGTCAGTGTGTGCCCGACGTATGGTCCCTCCCGGACCGGTTCCGGCAGCGCTGGCTGAGCGCGGCGGGGCTCGAGCGGGTGCCCTCGGCCGATGGGCCACAATCGCGGCGCGTGTCGTTCGGAGCCGTAGGCCGACAGATACGGCCGACCTGTGACCGGGTTGACCGTTTTGCGGGCCTGTTCGATCCACCGCTCCAACTTGCGGGAGTACTGCGCACGTTCACCGGGCGCTTCTGTGACTGGGAGCCCGTAGACCTCGGAGATAGCGCGCTTGGGAGAGAGCCCAAGGCGCAGCGCGTACCCATACAGGGTTGCGATGGTCTCGGCGCGCAGCCGCACCCCGTTCTTCTTCTTCCCGTGGGGCGAGGGAAGTCCCAGTGAGACAAGCCAGATCGAGCTGCGGGGCGCCTCATAGGACGCCTCGGCAGCCTTCTTAATCCGTTGTACCAGCTCAGGGTCGTCGCATGGCCGCCGGGCGTTGCGCCTGGTGCGCGGTGGAGGGATGTCCCGAACCTCCCCGGCGCTCCAGGTCCGCCAGCTGATATCGACCTCGATTACCCACCCCGGCCACCCGTAGAGGGCTCGCAGGACGAGGCCTTGGTTGGTCAACGCTCCCGATGCCACCTGTGCACTATCGCAAAGTGCCCCGTGTCCGATGGCCTTCCGTCGCCCTGCAGAAACCCCCCGATTTTGTCGGCCAGGATCTGGCGGTGATCGTCGCGAGCCTTAGCGCAGGGCTCCTGGCACTTCCGCCCAGGGGCTTACGGGCAGAGCCCGCTCGCTCCCCGCCTGGACGGTGCTGTGAGCAGGCCCGAGCTGAGAGGCGCAGGGATGGATACCTGGCACGTCGACCTAGACCTCGTTGTCTTGCTCCTGGTCGGTCTGCTGACCGCTTACGCGGCCTACAAGTGGAAGGATCTGGCAACTCCCCTCACCGTGGGGGCCGTCGTGGTGACGCTTCTCGTGCTCCTCCTGCAGGGACAGGACGGAGGAAGCTCCGAGCAGCGGGTACCGCCGACCTCCTGCGTCTACGAGGTCGAGCGCTGCCAAGAAAATGGTGAAAGGGCCACCGCGACGCCGATCAGCACTCAAGGGCCTGCCCGCGAGTGATGCTCCCCGATCTGGCTGGGTACGGGCGGCCCGAGCTGCGACGGCCTGTCCGCACTCAGCGCGCAGCACCGTCACTGGTCCTGCCGGGCCTGTTGCTCCTTCTCCCAGCGGTGATAGCTCCAGGTCCCGCGCCACGCCCGGATGCGCCGGTGGGCGCTACCGATCCGGCTGTCGAGGACGTTGTACTCGGGATCGGCCAGTCGGACTAGGTCCTGATCGACGCCCAGGGAGATGCCGAAGAAGGTGCCGTCCTGGACCTCCTCGTACAGGGCATTGCCGCTGACGACACCCGTGTTGATCGAAGCCCTGACCCGGTATGCCTCACGCCGATCGGGCAGGAGCACGGTGTGGGAGAGGTCTGAGAGATCGACCCAGTCATCAGCGACGGGGACGGCGTTGTAGCCGAAATCGTTGACTCCGAGGTACCACGATCGGTAACCGCCGACGTTGCCGAAGTAGTGCTCCTCGAAGTAGCCGAAGCGGCGGTTGCCGAGCCAGGCTCGATGGATGACGGCATTGTCGGCGAGATCCGCGAAGGTGCTCTTTCCCAGCCGGATACGCGTTTCATGGACCCGCACCAGGGCCGGAACCACCAGCTGGCCGTGGTGATCCCGTACATGACCACGATGTCGTCCTCGCACCATGTGACCAGGTAGCAGAGCTGCGACAAAAGCCAGGTCCGGACAGTGAGTTCTACCTGCCGCCCCTCGGCGTCGGCTCCCTCGCGCTCCTCTGCCGGGGCAATCCGCGTGCAGTGCATCGTTGACTGCCATATCTGTTCACCGAGAAGGGACTCGACATAGTCGTGCCTGACGCCTGGAGCGATCTTGCGCAGGCGGCTGGTGGCATAGAGCCGGCGGCCGACGGTACGGCGCCACCCTTCAGTCAGGGTCTTGATAAGCGACCAGCACTCCTGCCAGCGTCCAGAGGTTGAGGGTGGTGCTGTACCAGGGCTCGGGATCGGGCTTCATCGCTGAAGAATGCCGTATGCCCCAAGTTCGCAGCAGTCTGCTGTGGGTGGCCAAGCAGGTCAGGCGCATGCCGCCGGGGATGTACAGCGCAACTGGGCGTGCGGGTACAGACGTTCCCTGCATACGAAAAGTCGCATGTACTTGAGCTGGATGCAGCTGCCCGAGGCGAGCAGTCCGCAGTCAACCCGGAGCTCCGCCGCTCCCGTCCCAAGAGGGCTTGCGTAGCTGCAAGGGCCTTGGACTGGGTGAGTCCGTGAAGCCGGCCCCCGAGGGTGACGCCTTGGCGCGCGGCGTCGGCGTGTGGTCGGGCCCGGTCAGAACATCTCGTGCGGCAGGCGGTAGCTGATGTCCATCCGCTGTACGGGGATGGACAGGTTTCCTCGGACAATCCCACTCACGTTTGTGGCAGTGGCACACCACTCGACCTGGACAGGCTCCGATGCCTCTCTCGTGCTGTGAAGAGCCACCGGATCCAAGGTCATGATGGCGTGCGGCCGCAGGTCTACGGCCGGGTAGCAGATGACCAAGTGGCCGTCCTCGTACTCCATTTCTGGATACTGGGAGTCCGTCCGGGCCTAGTTGAAGTACCCGACGGGACCCAGGATGCTGGTCAGATTGTGAAAGCCCCGGGATCCGAAGGTCACAGGTGGGGCGGGCCAGGAGCTGGATCCGCAGTAGTACTACGGCCTCGACGAGGTCGCCTACCAGGGCCTGCGCTCGAACGTCCAGGTGCCGGTCCTCGCGCTCGCGGCGCTCGCGGGGCCGGCGCACTCCTTCCAGCACATGCCCGAAGCGGTCGTCCGCCGGGACGGCTACCCGGACCTCGAGGTCGACCTCTGCGCCATCGGCGACGGCCGGATCGTCATCGGCGAAGCCAAGATCAGTGATCGTCTCGAACCGACGAAACGCGAGGAAGCGCGGCGTTGCGCCGCCCTCAAGGGCCTGATCGACGAGCTCAGCGCGGACGAGTTCGTGATGGCCACCACCGGCACCGCGTGGGACCGGAGGACCGAGACCCTGGTGAACGAGAAGATCGCGCCAGCGGCCAAGGTCACCTGTGCCTACCAACCTGCGCTGACATCCAGCGCCGCTGCAGCAGTTCCAGGCCGTTCCCCCTCCATACTCCTGGGCCTGCGCTCCAGCCCTCTGCCGTCGAAGCGCCGTATCCGGTGATCGGCGGCAGCAACGGGCGGAGCAGACAGACAGAGCCCGCCCTGTCCGTCACGAGCAGCGCGGCGGCAGCGACACCAAGGGCACTCCCTGGCAGCGTAAGCAACGAGTGTTCAAGGTCATGGGGGAACTTCACCGACGGGATCGGGCACCGGGAGAAGTGGCGCTTGGCCCTGGACACCATCGATGAGCTGGCGGGATGGGGTCTGGTGCCTCCGGTTGTGGTGGCCGACGCCGGCTACGGACAGAACGCCGACTTCCGCGACGGACTGGAACATCGCAGCATCGACTACGTGGTGGCGATCCGCTCGGACGTGACCGCCCACCCGTACGAGGCACGGCCCACCGCCCCGCGGTGGTCGGGCAACGGCCGCAAGCCCCAGCCCCGCTACCGCGGCAGGCCGACCCCGGTGGCCGCGCTGGCAGCCGGCCACGGGCGGCATGCCTTCACCGAGGTGACCTGGCGGGAAGGCTCCCGCGGACCGATGCGCTCACACTTCCTGGCACTGCGGGTACGGCCGGCCGGGATCAAATCCCGACGCCTAGCCCAGGCTGCCGCCCTCGCCGGACACGGCCACTGGGACGGCGTCCTGCCCGAGGTCGCACTGCTGGTCGAATGGCCCGACGGCGCCCAGGCGCCCACCGGCTACTGGCTGTCCAACCTGTCCGACACCCTCTCCCTCGCCGAACTGGTCCGCCTGGCCAAGATCCGCTGGCGCATCGAGCACGACTACCGCGAACTCAAGCACGGCCTCGGCCTGGACCACTTCGAGGGCCGCTCCTGGACGGGCTAGCACCACCACGCCACCCTGGTCACCGTCGCCCACGCCTTCCTCACCGAACAGTGCCTGGCCCCAAAAGTCGATACAGCGGACTCACCCTCTACCAGATCCTCGACACCATCCAGGACCTGCTGAACTGCTGGACCGGTACCTGCACCACCTGCCACCGCCCCCCGCCCAGAACACCCACCACCAGCCATAACCCAAGAATCAGAGCAACCTAACGGAGTCCTACTAGTCAGGGAGCCCAGAGCACCCTCCCGTCCGTGAATGGAAACCTCCGCCGCAGGTAGCCGTCATAGTGCGGAACGGTGAAGGCATATTGCCCGAACCGGGGGGAATAGACCATGGCCCGGTTGGTGAGTTCGTCCAGCAGGTCCTCGAGGTTCGTTCCCTCGATGCGCACGGTCGCCGCGAGAGCGTCGAGCGCCACCTGTCCCTTGTCGAACTCCGCCATTGCGCGTAGGACCGACAATTGGTCAGGGCTGAGACGGTCGGTACGCACCTGGAAGAAGGCGGAGTCCAGCTCGGCGGAGACCTCGCGCTCGGCCTGGGCCACGTGGATGCTGGCCACCTCGCCGTTCGGGCTGAGGTTCCACAGCGCCCGACCGTACTCCTGTACGAAGTACGGATAGCCTTCCGTGCGTTCGTAGACTTGGGCGAGTGCTCCACCGGTGAACTTCAGCGCCCCGTTGACCGGTGTGGTCAGTGCCAGTTCCACCTCGTGCGCGCTCAACTGGCTGACCTGGGGAAACTTGAACAGCCGCTCGGCATAGGACCGCGCTTCGCCGACCAACTCCGGCAACTGGGGCAATCCCGCACCGACCAGGGTGACCGGAAGTCGGCGCTGCACCCCGCGGTGCAGGGCCACCACCAGGCTCTCCAGTTCCATCGGGCTGAGGAACTGCAACTCGTCGAAGAGGAAGACAACACCACGCCCGCGCTCGCGTGCGGCGTCGCCCAGTGCCTGAATGATGTCCGAGAGGTCACGGTCGAGGAACCCGCTGTCCCCGGCCCCCTCCACGGCCTCTGCATCCAGGCCACCGCTCACGGAACCGTCGGGTGAGAAGGTGACGCTGAACGACTTGAGTACACCCGCGGCCCGTTTGAACCGGTCACTCCACCGCGCCGACGGGGAGAGATCGAGCAGTGCCTGCCGCACGAGACCGTACATGCGCTGTGCGAACTCGTACCGAGGTGAGATTTCCGCCCAGACCGGCACCCATTCCTGGTCCTCGGCGATCCGCTCGAACTCGTTGAGAAGTACCGTCTTTCCGACCCCACGTAGCCCCGTGATCAGCATCGACTTCTCGGCGTAACCGTTGGCGAGACGGTCGAGGAGAATCTCGTAGTCTTCGAGGAACGCGTCCCGTCCCACCAGAGCCGGTGGCGCCGCTCCGGCGTTCGGTGTGAACGGATTGGTTCGCTTGTCCAACGTCTTGCCTTTCGTTCGGCGTGGGTTACGAGGCGAACAGCGGTGGAGGTGCCGGAAGTTCGGCGGCGACCTCTGTCAGAGCCACGTCACTCAGCGTCACCGGGCCGACGGCGGTCTCGAAAAAGGTCATTACCCGGCGGGCCAGTTCCTGGTCCGGCTCCGAACCGGAGTAGTGCTGCCAGACCCGGTCGATGCGGGCCAAAGCAGCCACGAACACCCAGACGGTCATCGCGCTGAGTCCGGCCCGATCAGTGGACCGGAGAGCGTACTCAGCTCCTGGTGAGACCTCGCAGAGCGATACCAGACACCATGATTTGTCCTGGTATTCACCCAGTTGAGCTTTGTCGAGGCGGCCCGCGAGCAAGCGGATCCGGACCGTGTCCGGCGCTTCCTCCCGGCGCAGCAACAGGTCGGCCCGGTCGGCTGAAGAGGCGACGTCCACCGTCAGGCCGAACTCGGCCAGAACCTGTGCCAGTTCCTCCGCACGTGCCTCTAGTGATTGCTTGCGCCACATGTCGTCGGCGATGCGTCCGTAGGTCACCGCCCCCTCGACGTCATGCCGGGAGGGGATCTTCTCGTCACGAATGTCCGGCGGCAGTGCCAGGGCTCCGGTGCGTACGGGAGCTTGTGACATTTGGACCAGTATCTGTGTCCGTTCCTCGGCAGTGAAGCCGAGGTTGGCGTGAGCGCGCTTCTGCTGGGCCGACCGGTTGGGGTTGGGCTGGGAGAGCGTCTGGAGTACGGAAGCCAGATCGTCGAAGTCGAGCGAGTCCTCCCGCCCGTCCAGCAAGGTGGCGAGTCGCTCCCGATGGATCCGCGGCTGGCGCAACCTCAGCATGGGTGCCAGTTGGTAAGGGATCCCGCTCTGCAAACCCTCGGCCATGTTCTTGAGAGCGAGATACTGACCACCGCTGTTCGGGGAGACCCGCAGTACCTCACTGGCGGCGTTGAGGACGTAGCTGAGCCGCTCACCCAGATCCCTGATGTCTGCCGGGTAGGCCTCGACCTTCCGGGTCCGGCCGCGCAGTACGGCCTGTGTGTTCATGCTGATACAGGAGATCAGAGGGTTCATCGGGAAGCCTCGCAACCACAGCAGGCCGATGCAGGCCCGCAGGTGCGAGACGAGTGTGTGGTCGGCGAGCCGACTGGCGTCCAGGCGCACCCGGCCACGTAGGGCCGAGGCGGACTGGCCGTGCCCGACGAACTCGGCGTCGTCCCCCAGAACGTCGAGAAACTCGGGCGCGCGGAACGAGTCGCGCGCGTCTCGATTGCCGGACGCGAAGGCCCTCACCAGGTTCCAGACCCGATTCCGCACCTGGTCCACGAGGTCGGTGTTGTCGTCGTGCGGCAGGCTCAGCCAGCTCAATTCGCGCACGTAGTCGGCCTGTGCGGCAATGGTCAACAGGGTGAGCGGACCGGCTCCGTGCAGCGCCGCGTCGGCCACCTCGCGGATGCCGCGGGCGTTGGCGATCGACACGTTGGACAGCGCGACCGTCCGGCCGAGTCCCGTGATCCGGTACCGCTTGGGATCCTCCGGCGCCGGCCCGATGAGCTGATCCGAGTCCAGAATGTCGATCAGGCCGAAGGAGCTCGGTCGCGGTTTCCCCTCGACGCTCAGGAGCGAGACGTCGTAGATCCCCTGCATCCGTCGGTCGATGTCGTTCTCCGAGACAGCCGGGGCGTGCCGGCAGATGTCCTGGAGCAGCAGTCGGGCGAAGCTCCGATCGTCCAGGTTGGACACCACCGACTCCCCGGTGTCATCAGACATCACGAAGTACTCGAAAACCCCATTGAGAGTCGAAAGTTCCTTCTCGACCACGCTGTCCAGGGAGTCAGGGACGGCCCGCCCGCGATCCGCCAGCCGACGGCTGAAGAAGGCCACCTGGTCCTCTGACATCCGCAGCGTCCGGGACCGTTCCGTGTTGCGCTGCACCAGGACGTAGGCCTGCCCCTCAGAGGACATCATCAACCGGCCGCAGCGGCCGAATCGCTGCGCCAGGTCGTGCGGGTCGAGTAGACGCTCGACGGGGCGCCCGTCCTCGAAGCCGCTGACGCCTTCGGTGATGTCGGCAACGATCACGTAGTCGGCGGGCAGGTTCATGCCGACCGCGAGGGTGGCGGTGGCCACGATGACCCGGACGATCTTGTCCTTGAAACCCTGCTCGATGATCCGCCGGTGCTCGGGATCAAGCCGTGCGGTGTGGTACATGACGCCGGTGCTGAGCCCTTCCCGGACGTCCTGAGTCGCGGGCAGGTTCGGTAGCCCGAGGAAAGTCCTGTCGCGTTCGCGAGCCTCCTCCTCCGTCATCACCAGCCGCCCGAAACGGCCGTAGTAAGGACTGTTCCAAGTAGCGGTCTCCCCCACGCCCAGGTACTCCAGTGCGGCCTGAAGCCCTTGGGTGACCTGCTCGGCAGCTCTCCTGCTGCTGACGAAGACCAGCAGGCTCTTGCCCTCTTCGATGGCCTGCGGTCGCAGGAGCAGCTCACAGGCCAGAGTGACCGCGTCCCGGTGTGCCGCCCGCCGCAGGCCGTGTTGCTTGAGAAGTGCGTTGAGCTTTGGTTCACCCAGCGGCGGGTCCCAAGGGGCACCGTCTTCCTCGCCGTCCTGGGAGCGCCGCCGCCACTTGTCCGGCTGGCTGGCGAGCCGGTCGAGGGACACCGGGCGCTCGTGCGTCGCCACGAAGCCCTCAGCCGGGGTATCGCCCACTCCGATCCAGGCCCGGAGGTGCTCCGAGGACTTCTGCGTCAGCGTGGCGGACAGACCGATGATGGGCAGTTTCGGGTAGCGGGCTTTGACGATGGTGAGGAGCGACTCGATGTTGGCTCCGCGCTGTCGCTGGTTGAGGGTCTGCAACTCGTCGACGACGAGCAGCCCGCAGTGGTCCAGGATGCGCAGGCCACCGGCCAGATAGGCTGCCAGCTTCTCGGGGATGGCCAACACGATGTCGTAGTCGCCGCGGGCGATGTCCTCGTCGTTGTACGGATGGTCCCGGGAGGCCTCGAGCACCTTCCATGCTCTGGAGGACTCCGACTCACCGAAGAAGGCCCGCCACTCCTCGGCGGCCTGGGTGACCAGGGCCTTCGTCGGGAGCAGCACGATGACCTTTTTCCGGTGCCAGAGCGTGCTGGCGGCCGCGATCCGGCTGAAGTCGGTCTTGCCGCTGGTGGTGGGTCCAATCAGCAGCATCGAAGCTTGGTCGGCCAGGCGACGGCGCAGTACCGGCAAGCCCGTGCGCCACAACTCGGTCAGCCCGTGCTCATCGATTCCGGGGGGCTCCTTGCCCTGAGCCACCAGCCGGTCTCGGTACTCCTTGAGCTCTTTGGTCCGTGCCATCAGCTTCTCGGCGATGTCGTCGGGCAACAACCCTTCGAACGGCGTGCTCCACTCAAAGCGGGGATCTTGCCGAGTCTCGCACCCCAGTCGGGCGTCGATGGCCGCCGTGAGCCGGCGGAGGGCCGGCACCGAGGACGGAAGCAGCGAAGGCACGGGTATGTCGGAGTGCAGCGCCCGCTCCACCTCCCGCAGACCCTGCGGCCAGGCCACCTCGCGTATCCAGGCGTTGATGTCACCGTCGAACGGGGAGCCGGTCCATTCGGCGTACAGCCGCGCCCGCTGCGGTCTCGAGCCCGCTCGGAAGGCGAGAAACCATGCTAAAAGAGGTGCGTCTGTCTCCTGATCCGGACGGAAACTGTTCATCACGTCCCGTAGGGCGGCGTCCAGGACTTCCGTGAGCAAGAACCGTCCCTGTTGCTCCTGGGTGCGTTTTGATGTGTCGAGGTCCTGCCAGATTCCGAGCGCCGGATCGCCGAGCTGCTCGAAGAGATGGCTCGTTGACCGGTCGTCCGTGCCGTCGCGCTCCGTGGCGATGAGGATTTCGGCCCCGAGCCGTAGTGCTTCGGCGTAGTGGGTGAAGCGCCGGACCCATTCAGGGTCGTCGGCCCACTCGGTGATTTCCGCGGCCGTCAGGTTGTTGAATCGTGGGAACTCGATGCGGTCCCACGGAAGTTCGTTCGGCAACACAGTGGCCCCCCGGTTGTGCTCCCACGTCATCAAGCCCGGCAATGTCCTCGACCTGATGTGCCGTCAGTCTGGCACGGAGGGGGATGCGGCGTCGTGGAGTCGTACAAATCGAGTACATGCGCTCTTGTTGGCCTGCCTCTACGATCGGACCGCCGTTCAAGCTCGGGCGGCAGGCATTCGCCGAAGTGACCTGGCGTGAAGGCTTGGGCAGCCGCCACCGCGAACGGCGTCTCACGGCGAGTGCGGACATGACCCGTTCCCTGCTCTCGGGGACTCCTCCCGAGGACATCCTGCGCTCACCGACGCGCTGACACTTCAGACGGCACTCGGCAGGATCCGGGACCAGCCAGCCGGATGGCACGGCGTGCTCCAGGCCGCCGGGCTGCTGTTCTTCGCCTTCGCCGGGTACGCGCGCATCGCCACCCTCGGCGAGGAGGTCCGCGACCCGGCCCGCACCATCCCCCTCGCCATCTCGACCGCGCTGGGTATCACCATGGTCGTCTACGCCGTCGTCGCCCTCTCGGTCCTGGCCGTGCTCGGCCCCGGCGGGCTCGCCCACTCCACCGCGCTGCTGGCCGACGCGGTCCGCGCGGCCGGCGTGTCCGCCCTGGCCCCGGTGGTACGCGTCGGTGCGGCCGTGGCGGCGCTCGGCTCCCTGCTCGCGCTGATCCTCGGCGTCTCGCGCACCACGCTGGCGATGGCCCGCGACCGGCATCTGCCCCACGTCCTGGCCGCCGTGCACCCGCGTTTCCACGTGCCGCACCGCGCCGAACTCGCCGTCGGGACCGTCGTCGCCGTCATCGCGGCCACCGCCGACGTGCGCGGAGCGATCGGCTTCTCCTCCTTCGGGGTCCTCGTCTACTACGCCGTCGCCAACGCCTCCGCCTGGACCCTCACACGTGAGGAGGGCCGCCCGCCGAGGATCGTCCCCGTGCTCGGCACGGCCGGCTGTCTCGTCCTGGCCTTCGCACTGCCGAGCGCCTCGGTGCTGTGGGGTGCGGCGGCGCTCGCGATCGGCGCCGCCGCCTACGGTGCTCGCCGGGTGCTCGCCCGCGGCTGAGCGGCCCTCAGGAACGGGGCCCGCCCTTTGCACGTCGAAGGCGGCGCTGCGCCTCAAGGCCACCCGCCGCGAAAACCTGCGCCGTGCGTGGAGGCGCACGAACCGGTCACGCGCTCCGCCACCGCTCCCGCACCAGCGGGACGGGGGCCGATCGGCCCCCGTACTGCCCCCCGGTCGGCCCCTGGGCGCGAAGGGGGCCCGGCCGGATGCTCGAAGTGCAGGAAGGACGCCAACGTCTCGGAGGAGACCGCCATGAAGGACGTCATGCCGCCCCGCCCTCCGGTGCACGCGCTGCTCGCGGACGGCACCACCGTCGGCATCCGCGCCGTGGAACCGGGGGACCACGAGCAAATGGCCGGTCTCTACCAGGAGATGTCGCCGGAGAACCGGCGCCGCCGCTTCTTCTGCACCGGTGACCGCTCCGGCCGGCGCGCGGCCGAGGAGGCGTGCGCGCCGTCCCGGAAGGGCCACCGTGCCCTGCTGGCCGAGCGGGCGGGACAGGTCGTCGGCCTGGCCGAGTACCACGCCGACGACACGGGGGAGCGGGCCGATCTCGCGGTCGTGGTCGCCGAAGGGTTGCACCACCGGGGCGTGGGCACCCTGCTCGTCGAGCACCTGGTCTCGCAGGCCCGCGCCGAGCGCATCACCGCCTTCACGGCCGACATGCTCAGCGACAACCAGGAGATCCTCCGGCTCTTCACCGACCTCGGTCTCCGCGTGACCCGCCGTTTCGAGGGCCCCGAGGTGCGCTGCGTCGTCGCGCTGGACGAGGACGAGACCTACCTCGCCGCGACCGAGGCCCGGGGCCGGACGGCCGACATCGCCAGCCTGGAATTCCTGCTGAAGCCCCGGACCATCGCCGTGGCCGGGGCGGGACGGCGTCCCGGCTCGGTGGGACGGGCGCTGCTGCACCACCTGCGTGAGGACGGCTTCACCGGCCGCCTGTTCGCCGTCAACCCCGGCGCCGAGGCCATCCTGGGCGTGCCGTCCTACCCCACCGTCGGCGCCCTGCCCGTCGCCCCGGACCTCGTGGTCGTCGCCGTTCCGGCGGACGCCGTGCCCGCTCTCGCGGAGGAGTGCGGCAAGGCGGGAGTACGGTCCCTCGTCGTCGTGAGCGCCGGACTGGACGCCGCCCAGGCCGCGGCGCTCCTCACCGCCTGCCGGAGCCACGGCATGCGCATGGTCGGCCCCAACTGCCTCGGCATCGCCAACACCGACCCGTCCTGCCGCGTGGACGCCACCTTCGCCGCCACGCACCCCCGGGCCGGTACGGCAGGGGTCGCCGTGCAGTCCGGAGGCGTGGGCATCGCCCTGCTCGAAGGGCTGTCGCGACTCGGCATCGGCGTCTCGACCTTCGCCTCCCTCGGCGACAAGTACGACGTCAGCGGCAACGACATGCTGCAGTGGTGGGAGAGCGACGGCCGCACCGACCTCGCCCTGTTGCACCTGGAGTCCTTCGGAAACCCCGCCGCGTTCTCCCGCACCGCCAGGCGGGTCACCCGGCGGCTGCCCGTCCTCACCGTCGACGCGGGCCGCACCGACGCCGGCCGACGGGCCGCCGCCTCGCACACCGCCGCCGCGGCCACCGGCACGATGACCCGGCGGGCCCTGTTCACCCAGGCGGGCATCACCGCGACCCGGTCCGTCGGTGAGCTGCTGGAGGCCGCTGCCCTGCTCCACGCGCAGCCCCTTCCCAAGGGCACCCGCGTCCTCGTCCTCACCAACGCCGGCGGTGCCGGTGTCCTGGCCGCCGACGCCTGCGCCGAGGCCGGCCTCACACTCTCCCCTCCCGGCCGTGAACTCGCCGAGGACCTGCTGACCCTGCTGCCCGAGGGGGCCTCAGTCGGCAATCCGGTGGACGCCACCGCCGCCGTGACCGAGGACCAGCTCCGCGAGTGTGTGGACCGGGTCGTGGCTCAGCCCGCCGTGGACGCAGTCCTCGTCGCCCTCGTGCCCACCGCCGTCGCCGCCGCGACCGGCGACGACCTCGTGCGGGCCGTCACCGCGGGTCCCGGCCGACGCGCCAAGCCCGTCACGGTCGTACGCCTCGAACAGGACGTACCCGTCACGCTGCTGCCCGCGCCCGACGGTGAAGCGGTCCCCTCGTACGCCGAGGCCCGGGCCGCGGCCGGCGCCCTGGCCCACGCGGCCCGCCGTGCCGCCTGGCTCGCCCGCCCCGCGGGCACCGTGCCGGACATCGAGGGCATCGATCGGGTACGTGCTCAGACGGTGGTCGAGAACTTCCTGGCCGGCCACCCGGACGGCGGCTGGCTCGATCCGCGCGCCTGCGCGGACCTCCTGGCCTGCTACGGCATCCCCCAGCAGCCCTGGGAATGGGCCGAGTCCGAGGACGAGGCCGTGCTCGCCGCCGAACGGCTGCGCGGCACCGACGGCACCGACGGCGCCGTCGTCCTCAAGGCCCACTGGCCGGGACTGGTGCACAAGAGCCTGCAGCACGCCGTCCACCTCGACCTGCGCGACGAGGCCCAGGTGCGTGCGGCTCACCAGGACCTGCGGGCCCGTTTCGAGGGCCTCATGACGGGCGTGGTCGTCCAGCCGCTCGCGACACGCGGCACCGAGCTGTTCACCGGAGTCGTCCAGGACGGCGTCTTCGGCCCGCTCGTCGTCTTCGGACTCGGCGGCACCGCCACCGAGGTACTCGCCGACCACGCGGCCCGTCTCGCCCCGCTCACCGACCACGACGTGCACGATCTGATCACCGCCCCGCGCTGCGCGCCGCTGCTCTTCGGCGCGCTCGGCGGCGGCCCCGTCGACCTGCGGGCCCTGGAACAGGTACTGCACCGGGCCTCCCGCATGGCGACGGACCTGCCGCAGCTCGCCGAGGCCGACTTCAACCCGGTCCTCGCCCGGCCCGGCGGCGTGACCGTGCTCGACGCGCGGATACGCCTGCTGCCGCGCCCGCAGCAGGACCCCTATCTGCGCCGACTGCGCTGAGGAGGAACAGACATGAGGCAGCTCAAGGTCGGCTCCGTGATGACCACCGACGTGGTGCACACCGAGCACGACGCCTCCTTCAAGGAGATCGCCGGGACACTCGCCGAACACCGGGTCGGCGGACTGCCCGTGGTGGACGAGGACGGGCACGTCGTCGGTGTCGTCTCCGAGACGGACCTGACGATCCACCAGGCGGAGACCCGCCTCGTCCACGAGCCGCCCCGCGGCCGCCGGTTCGCGTGGCTCACACCCCGCGCCCGCCGCCGGACCGCAAAGGCCCACGCCCGTACCGCCGGCGAGCTCATGACCACTCCCGCGATCACGGTGCACGCCCAGGACACCGTCGTCGAGGCCGCCCGCACCATGGTCCGGCACCAGGTGCACCGGCTGCCGGTGCTGGACGAGGAGGGCCGGCTGGTCGGCATCGTCAGCCGGCACGATCTCGTGCGGACCTTCCTGCGCACGGACGAGGAGATCCGGGAGGAAGTGATCCACGAGGTGCTGGAGCGGGGGCTCTGGCTCGGCCCGCACAGCATCGACGTCACCGTCGCCCAGGGCGTCGTCACCCTGCGGGGCCGGATGGAACGCAGGAGCGAGGCGGCCATCGCCGTGGCCATGACCCTCAGGACCGACGGGGTCGTCGACGTCGTCGACGAACTCACCCACCTCTTCGACGACTCCCGGCCGCAGACCGGCACCCCCGCCGTGCACGGGATCGCCGACGACTGGCTGCGGCACCTGTGAAAGGAGGCGGACGCCATGACGAAGCGGGTGCTGGTCGCCTACGGGTCGGCCAACGGATCGACGGAAGGCATCGCCGAGACCGTGGCCCGAGTGCTGAGGCAGGAGGGCCTCCTGGCCGAGGCGCGTCCGGCCCGCGCGGTGACCGGCCTCAACCCCTATGACGCCGTGATCGTCGGCGGCGCCCTGTACACAGGGCGCTGGCACCGGGACACCCGCCGCTTCGTCCGGCGGTACCGCGAGGACCTGGCGGTACGGCCGGTGTGGTTCTTCAGCAGCGGCCCCCTCGACGACACGGCCTCACGGCGGGACATCCCGCCCGTGCCCGGCGTCGGGAAGGCGATGAGGAGGCTGGACGTGCGCGAGCACGTCACCTTCGGCGGTCGCCTCACCGAGGGAGCCGAAGGCTGGATGGCTCGGATGCTGCTGCGCGACGGAAAGGGCGGTGACTTCCGCGACGTCGCGGCCACGGAGTCCTGGGCGGCGCGCATCGCCGGGGAGCTGAAGCGGACACCGCACGGATGACCGGGGCGACGGCCCGTCCCCGGACGTGTTGTCGCGGGGCCGGGCCGTGAGCACGACGACCGAGGAGGAGTCATGCGGGAACGTCATGTGGCCGTCGGAGTGGACGGCTCGCCGGTGTCCACCCGGGCACTGGACCGGGCGGCCGACGAGGCGACCCGCCGGAACTGCGCGCTGCGCGTCGTGTACGCGGTGTCCGACCGGGACGAGGCACCGCCGATCCTCCACTACGCGGAGCGGCGCGTCACCGAACGGCATCCGGGCCTGCGCGTGGAGACGGAAGCCGTGGAGGGCGGCGTCGTACGGGCTCTGACCGAGGCCGGAGAGAGTGCCACCCTCGTCGTGGTGGGCCACCGGGACCTCGGCGGCCTCGCCGGCCTGGTGCTGGGCTCGGTGAGTCTGCGGCTGGCGGCGAAGACGCGGGTACCCCTCCTCGTGGTGCGCGGTGACCACGCGGCCGAGGAGGGCGGTGACGTGCTGCTCGGGCTGCGGGACACGCCCGACCGGGGCGCGGCCGTCCACGCCTTCCGGGAGGCGGAACACCGTGCCACCCGGCTGAGGGTCCTGCGGCGGGCCGGCCCCCGCCACGAAGACGTCCCGTCCGTACCGCTCCCCGACGGCCCGCACGTGGGTCCCGCACCCCGAGGCCCCGTCCTGCGGGAGCGCGCGGAGACGGACCCGGACCCGTCCTCCTCCGACGTCGCCCTGGCGCGGGAGTTGTACCCGGCGGTCGAGGTGGACACCCGAACCGCGCGGGCACCGCTCTTCCGCGTGCTTCCGCGCGCCACGGAGGGAGCGTCCGTCGTGGTCATCGGGACCCGCCCCCGTACCGGGCCGGGTCCTCGGCCGGGCAGACTCGTGCACACGCTGCTGCGCCACTCCCACTGCCCCGTGCTCCTCGTCCCGGACAACTGACGGGCGGGGCGGGGGACGTGCGGTGGGCGGCGCGCCCGCACCGTGACCGGTGAACACCTTCGAGAAGCGCCGGGTATGCGGTCCGGGGAAGGGAGTGTCTTGCCGCACACCCGACGCTGACCGGCAGGGTCACGTCGTCGTGGCTGCTGCCCCGGTGGCTTCGACTGCGGAGGTGAAATCGGGGTGGACCCCGATCTGATCGAGCCACACGCTCATCAAGTTGTAGCAATTGAACCTTTCGATCTTCCCGTCACGGAGATACCAGAGGTCCGCCGCCGGCACGTCGATCCGGTTCCCGGTCGGTGGGATCTCGCCGGCCGGAGTCGGAAACCCTCCGAGATGCGTGCCCTGGATGCGCAACTCGACGGCGACGACATCGCCGAACGCGTGTACCTCGAGCAGCTCACGGTGCACGTCGGGGAACGAGCGGCCGAGGCCCGCGATCACCTGAGGAATCTGCTCTCCACGGAAACTCTGCGAGGTCGACATGTCGTTGAACGACCCGTCCTCGGTGAACAAGGCCAGGAAGCCTTCACCGTCGAGGACGTTCCCCTCCGCGAGCCGGTAGGCCTCGCGAACCGTCTTTTCGTTGCTTTCCATCGTGCTGTTCTCCTTCGAGTCCGCGACACGCTCACGATCCGCGTTCGTCCTTGATCGCTCCCCTGTCGACCGTCGTAACGGTAATGGTTACGGCAGGCTGTCGCAACTTTCACTGTTACGACTAGACTGTCGTAACGTGGGGTGTTGCGACCGGAGAGGGGATCATGAGCGCCAACAGCAGGCTGACCATCGCCGCCCATGCGCTGGCCTGGATCGGTCTCTACCAGCGCCAGGGTCACGAGGTCGCCACCTCCGAGCAGATCGCAACCAGCGCGAACACCAACCCCGTGGTGATCAGGCGGCTGCTCGGCGAGCTGCGCAGGGCCGGGCTCGTGGAGTCCCGGCGGGGCGCGGGCGCGGGCTGGTCGCTGGCGCGCGAGCTGGGATCGATCACCCTGCTCGACGTGTACGAGGCAGTGGAACCCGGCCCGCTGTTCGCGATGCACCGCACCACCCCGGACCCGGGATGCGTGGTCGGTCACGGCATCCAGCCGGCGATGCGGGGCATCTACCAGGACATCGAGGAAACCCTGAGACACGAACTCGCCCGCATCACGCTCGAGAAGGTACTCGAGGACGTACTCGCGGCACCTCGCCTGCCTCTCTGATCAGCCGGGCGACCCCGTGCGAACCGCAGGGGCCGGCGTGGGTTCCGCCCACCGGGGCGGAGCGACGTGAGCGTGGAGACGGAACCCCGAGCCGAACGCGTCGATCCGCCGCCGGGAACGGGGCCGCCGGGAAGAGCGCCTTCTGCACGCGCCGCGTTCGGGATCCGGCGCGGATCGCATGACGGCGCACAGGTTCCACAGCCGGTCGCGCGCGCCGCTCATCCCTTCCTCGACGTCCACTGAGGCCCGACGCGCTCCCATTCCGCGCCCCATCGGTCGAGCCGACGCCGATCGAGCCACCAGCGGGCCGACGAGGCGGCCGTGGAAGCGGCGCCTGAGAAGGCCGCCGCAGCCAGAAGACCGAGCGAGCCCGCCTCGATGGCGGCCTCCGTGCGCCCGGTGGACTCTGTGGTCTGCGCCGACGGCGGCACCACCCCGCGGCAGCTGAAGGAGAGGCGGGCAAGGGAAGCGGCGGGCGCTCGGGCCGGGAGGCGCTGGAGGGGGCCGCGCACCGGCCGGGACGCCTCAGACGCCGACCGCAGTGGTCTCGTCCGCGAGGTTCCATTCGACGTCGACCACGCCCTCGACGGTTCGCGCCATGCGTGTGGCGAGGGGTACGACCGAGGTGTTCACGACCCGGCCGGTGAGAGTGACGACGCCGTTCGAGACCCGTACCCCGACCTTCCCCCGGAACGCCGGGAGGAGCGGCTCGACGACGTCCCGGCGTACCTCCTCGGCCAGTTCCTCGTCCGTGCGCAGGAAGACCTTCAGCAGATCCGCCCGGCTGACCACGCCCTCGAGGAGTCCTTCCGCGTTGACGACGGGCAGCCGCTTGACCCTCCGCCGGGCCATGATGCGCGCGGCCTCACCGAGGGTGGCTCCCGGGTGGACGGTGACGGCCGGGGCGGTCATCACGTCGGCGGCGGTCAGCGCGCCGGCCTTCGCCAGGTCGGGCAGGCGGCGCAACTGTGTGAGCCGGTCCGGATCGCTGTCACGGAACTCCTCCTTGAGCAGGAGGTCGGCCTCGGAGACGACGCCGACGACGCGGCCCTCGCCCTCCAGGACGGGCAGGGCGCTGACCTTCCACTCCTGCATGAGCGTGACGATGTCCTTGAACGGGGCGTCCCGGCCCACGGCTACGGCGGTGTGGGTCATGACGTCGCTCACGGTGTGCGGGCCTCGCATGGTTCCCTCCTCGAAATCACTGCCCGGTGCCGGTTCGCCGCGAGTCCGCGAGACGGACCGGGCGGCGTGGGGCAGGGCGGGGGAGGGCCGAACACCCCTCCGCGCCCCGCCACCGCACTGGGCACGCGGAGCCCCCGCCTCAGACGGGAGTTCCACTGCCGTGCGGCGCGTACAGGTCCAGCAGACGGATGCGGGAGATCCGCAGTCGGTGCGCCACCACCTGGCCGACCCAGGTGGCGACCGCCCGGCCGAACTCGGGGTCCCGCGCGCACGCGGCCCGTACCGTGTCCGCGTCGAATTGCCAGGCGCGTACGGGGCTGAGCGCCTCGGCGCCCAGGTGCCACCGGTACGGGGGGAAGTGCCAGGACCAGCCGAGCAGTTCACCGTGCCCCAACGAGTCGACGTCGGCGGCGCCACGGCCGGGCACGCGCAGGTCCAGGACGACGGTTCCGGTACGGATGATCCAGAACCGGTCGGCGGGCTGCCCTTCCTCGAACAGTCGCGCACCCGAGGGGAACGCCACTTCGTGGGCGATCCGCAGCAGCCGCTCCCGGTGCTCCTTCGTCATCGCTCTGGAAAGGGGGATGTCGGTCATCGTCCCGTCTCCTTCCCTCCGTCACGGACGGTGGGCCGTGGGCTCGGGCACTGGCCGCCGGGTTCTCGGCGTCTCCGCCGATGTCCTTCGCCGATGCCGGCCCACCGCCGGGCGAGCGGCGGAAAGGACGCCCGCTTCTCGCGGACCCCGATTGCGCGGTGCGTGACCTCCGGCCACTTCTCCGCGTCTGGTTTCGTCCTTCCCGCCACTACCAGCACACCACGCGATCGCCCCGGAGGGCAGGGCCGAAGGTCCCGGACGAGGGGCCGTACCGCCTTTGCCGCCAGGGCTCACCGGTGCGACTGTGAAAGTGGATCCCTCCTGCACGTCATACAGCGAGAGAGAAGGCGGTGGGAACCATGACACTTCCCCTGGTCGTGGGAGTCGACGGATCGGACGGCAGCCTGGCGGCGGTCGACTGGGCGGTGGACGAGGCCGCGCGGCACCACCTGGAACTGCGTCTGCTCTACGCCTCCCTGTGGGAGCGGTACGAGGGGTCGCTGCCGGCCACGAGTCGTGAGCGTCCCTCGGAGCAGGTGATGGCGGAGCACATCGTGGAGTCCGCCGCGGAACGGGTCAGGCGGCGCGACCCGACGGTGAAGGTCTTCACGGAGACGGTCGCGGCGGAGGCGGTGTCCGCGCTCCTGGACGCGGGCACGGACGCCGGCGCCGTGATCACCGGATCGCGCGGCCGAGGGGGCTTCAAGGGCACTCTGCTGGGGTCGGTGAGTCTGGCCGTCGCGGCCCGCGCCCACTGCCCGGTCGTCGTGGTCCGGGGCGACGACACGGCTCTGTCCGGGGCGCACGGCAGGGTGATCCTCGGTGCCGGGGATCCCGCCAACGGCCACGAGGCGGTCGGCTTCGCCTTCCGGGAGGCCCGGGCGCGCGGATGCGAACTCGAGGTCGTGCGGGCCTGGCGCTGCCCCTCGCCCGAGACCGTCGACAACCCGGTGCTGCCCACGGACCCGGCACGCCAACATCGAGAACGTGCGGCGGCGCTGCTCGACGTACTGGTCGGCGGGGCGGCGGCGGAACACCCGGAGGTGCGGCTGCGCAGGACGACGGTCGAGGGGCCGGCCCGCAAGGTGCTGGTGGACCGCTCGGCCGCCGCCGACCTCCTCGTCGTCGGAGCACGGCGACGGTCCGGGCGCTTCGGGCTCCAGCTCGGCCGGGTCGGCCACACACTGCTGCACCACGCCGCCTGCCCGGTGGCCGTCGTCCCGCAACCCGCGTGACACGCCGCACGGGCGGCGACACCGCTCCCCCGAGCCTCTGACGGACGGGCCCCTCACCCGTCCGCCGCCCCGCCCCCATCCGGCGTCGCCCGCGGCCCGGTCGGCGGGTTCCGCGGCAGACGCACGGTGAACTCCGTGGCTCCGGGTTCGCTGGTGACGGTCGCCGAACCGCCGTGCGCGGCGGCCACGGCGGCGACGATGGACAGGCCGAGCCCTGTTCCGCCACCCTCGGCGCCGCGGGGACCGTCCCCGTGCACGAACCGTTCGAAGAGATGGGCGCGCAGCGGGGAGGGAACGCCGGGACCGTCGTCCGCGACCGTGACACGTGCCGCGCCGCCGTCCTCCCGCGTCACCGCCACGGTCACGGTGGTCCCGGGAGGTGTGTGCAGGCGGGCGTTGGCCGTGAGATTGGCGAGGAGCTGGTGCAGGCGGTGGCGGTCACCGCTCACGACGACCGGCTCCTGCGGCAGATCGAGGACCCAACGATGCTCCGGGCCGGCCGCACGCGCGTCGGTGACCACGTCCAGCACGAGGCGGGTCAGGTCGACCGACCGCAGGTCCAGGGGACGGCCCGCGTCCAGCCGTGCGAGCAGGAGCAGGTCGTCCACCATGACCCCCATCCGCGCGGACTCCGCGGTGATCCGCTCCAGAGCACGGCGCACCTCGGGGGGCAACGGGCCGGGATGCAGCAGGGCCAGCTCGGCGTGACCGCGCACCGAGGCCACCGGGGTGCGCAGTTCGTGGCTCGCGTCCGCGGAGAAGCTGCGCAGGCGCTCCTCGCTGCGCTGACGCCGGGTCAGTGCCCGCTCCACATGACCCAGCATCCTGTTGAACGCCCCGGTGACCTGCTCCACCTCCTCACTGCGGGGGCGGGCGTCAGGGACACGCGCGGGCAGCGCCACCGTCCCGTCCGCCAGGGGCAGGCCACTGACCTGCGTCGCGGTGTCGGCGATATGGCTGAGGGGCCGCAGGGACCACCGCACCCACAGGGCACCGGCGACCCCCGCGCCGGCGAGCGCCAGCCCGAAGACGCCGCCCGCGACGATCTCGAGCCGGTGCACGGCCGCCTCGACGGGCTCGAGCGGGAGCCCGGTGATCAGAGTGTCGCCGTCCCGCCCGGGCCAGGCCATCACCCGGTAGTCACCGAGACCGGACAGATCGACGCCGTGCCCGTGCCCGTCCCTGGGGACGGCCGCCAGAGCCCGGGCGTCACCGCCGTCCACCCGGACGCCGACCACGCCGCCCACCGACCCGCCCGGCCGGACCACGGCGGCATTGGTCACCTCGCCACCCACGATCCGGGCCCCCAGCGTTCCCGATGCCTGCCGGCGGGTGTCACCCCGCTCGTCCCCGTCGTGGTCGTCCCGAGCACCGCCCGGGTGTTCCAGACTCGCCGGGAACGCGTTGCCGGCGTCCGCCAGCTGTTGGTCGAGGCGGTCGGTCAGGAAGCCGTTCAGTTCCCATACGGCCGCACCGCCCACCGCGGCGCACCCGACGGCGAGCAGTACCAGCAGTCCCGCGGTCAGGCGGGCGCGCAGCGTGTGGAACCGCGGCCACCTCACTGATGCACCGGCCGCAGCACGTAGCCTGCACCCCGCACGGTGTGGATCATGGGATCACGGCCCGAGTCGATCTTCTTGCGAAGGTAGGAGATGTACAGCTCGACGACGTGCGCCTGCCCCCCGAAATCGTAGGACCAGACCAGATCGAGCAGTTGGGTCTTGCTCAGCACCTGACGAGGATGCCGCATCAGACAGCGCAGCAACTGGAACTCGGTCGGTGACAGGTCGATCGGGTCTCCGCCTCGGGTGACCTCGTGGGCGTCCTCGTCCAGTTCCAGATCCCCGACGACGAGCAACGAGTCGGCGGCCCGCTCACGTGTCATCCCCGCGCGGCGCAGCAACCCGCGCAGACGCGCGACGAGTTCGCCGAGGCTGAACGGTTTGGTCACGTAGTCGTCGCCGCCCGCGGTGATCCCGGTGATGCGGTCCTCCACGGTGTCGCGCGCCGTGAGGAAGAGCACGCACACATGGGGCTGCCCGGCGCGAAGATCCCGCAGGACGGACAGACCGTCGCGGTCCGGCAGCATGATGTCGAGCACCACCGCGTCGGGCCGGAAGGCGCGGGCCTCACGGAGAGCGGCGCTCGCCGAGGCCGCACTGCGCACCTCCCAGCCCTCGTAGCGCAGGGCGCCGGTGACGACCTCCGCGAGGTCGGGCTCGTCGTCCACGACGAGGACGCGCACGGGGGTGCCGTCGGGACGGGTCAGAGCCGCGGTACGTGTCTTCATGGTCCTCCCAGCATCCTCCGTGACTCTCTGGATTTCCTCTGAGAAGACCTGCGACTCCCACTCGCACACTCCGGCCGGGTGGCACTCAGAGCCGCCTCAGAGGTTGCGGAGCCACAGTGGACAGCCCTCGCCCCCCCCTTGAGGAGGAGATGCTCATGGCCACCGTGACCGACCGACCACCACCGGCGCGCCATCGCCTGCCGGGCACGCCGTGGAGGCGGTCACCGGCCCCGTTGTTCCTGGCCGCCGCCTGGGCTGGAGGCGTCGGCGTGCTCGCTCTGTGGTGGCGGGACACGGGCACGGTCGTCGGCACGGCCGACTGGCTCACCGGCGCCGGCCGCATCACCGGACTCCTGTGCGGCTACATGTGCGCACTGTTGGTCGGCCTGATGGCACGGGTGCCATGGCTGGAGAGCCGGGTGGGCACCGACCGCGCCACTCGATGGCACGCCTCGGCCGGACGGTGGACCATCGCCCTGCTCCTGGCGCACATCGTGCTGATCGTTCTCGGCTACGCGGCCCAGGCGCACACAGGGGTGCTGAGGCAACTCGGCACGGTCGTGCTCGACCTGCCGGAAATGCTGAAGGCCACGGCCGGCGCCGTGATCCTGCTCGCCGTGGGTGTCACCTCGGCGCGCGCGGCGCGTCGTCGGATGCGCTACGAGACCTGGTACCACCTGCACCTGCTCACCTACGCGGCCGTCTTCCTGGCCTTCGCGCACCAGCTGGCACTCGGCGCCGACTTCGTGTCAGCACCACCCGCCCGCGCCGCCTGGTACACGCTCTACCTCTGCGTGGCCTGCCTGGTCCTGTACTACCGCGTCCTGACGCCCGCACGCCTCAACCTGCGGCACCGCATACGCGTCGAGGCCGTCGTGCCCGAGGCACCCGGCGTGTACTCCGTCTGGCTGCGGGGCCGCCGACTCGACCGGCTCGGCGCCCGCCCCGGTCAGTTCCTCCGCTGGCGCTTCCTGACCTCCGGCATGTGGAACGCCGCCCACCCCTACTCACTGTCCGCCGTGCCGCGCGGCGATCTGATGCGCATCACCGTCAAGGGGCTAGGCGACCACAGTGCGGCAGTCGCGGCACTGCGCCCCGGAACCCGGGTCTGGGCGGAGGGCCCGTACGGCGCCCTCACCGCGGCACGACGCAGCCGCCAGAAAGTACTGATGATCGCCGGCGGCACCGGGATCACCCCCCTGCGCACCCTGTTCGAGACACTGCCCGCCGCGCCCGGCGACCTGACGCTCCTCTACCGGGCACGCACACCGGAGGAACTGGCCCTGCGCGGCGAACTCGAGGCCATCGCGGCGCGGCGCGGTGCCCGCCTCGTGTACGTCCTGAACGGCCGGGACGGCACCCGCGCGCGCATCACCGCGGACCGGCTCAGGGCCGTGCTGCCGGACATCGACCGGCACGACGTCTATCTGTGCGGACCAAGAGGTCTGTCCCTGGCCGCGTACGACGCCCTGCGGGACGCCGGGGTGCCCACGTCCCGCATCCACCACGAGTCCTTCGAACTGTGAGCCCCGCCATGCGCGCCCACCCCGTCCGCCGCACCGTACTGACCTGCGTCGCCACCGTCACGGTCACCGTCCTCGCCCTGTCCCTCAAGCCCCACCACCCGCCGTCGGCCGCCGCCCCACCTCCCACGACACAGACGCCGGGGGCCACGTCCGGGGGATCGACCTCCGGCACCCGCACCGTCACCGGACCCACCGTCCAGACCCGCTACGGCCCTGTCCAGGTGGAACTCACGCTCGACGGTTCGCGGATCACCGCCGCACACGCCGTACGGTCCCCCAACGGGGACTCCCACAGCAGGGAGATCAACGCCTCGGCCGTCCCCGTGCTCGACCGGGAGGCCCTGAACGCGCAGAGCGCCCATATCGACACCGTCTCCGGGGCGACCTACACCAGCGAGGGCTACGTCGGCTCCCTGCAGGCCGCGCTGGATCAGTCCCGCACGTGAGAGACACCGCCACCCTGGCCCCGGCACCGCCACGGAGCGCCAGGGCCTCGCGGAGATGGCGGTCACCTCATCGACAACGGCGTCAGGTGGGCGGGCGTTGTCCTCCGAGTTCCCGTCCTGACCGGGGGAGTAGGCCCTCGTCACCCGCCGGCGGAACGCGGCGCTCGTGGACGAGCCGTACGGTGCCGTCCGCGATGCCGAAGCGACCGCTGCTGGCCGCCCCCGGACGCCTGTCCGCGGACGTCGGCTCCAGACGATCTCCAGACGGTGGCGAGCGTCGGCCGCATACGTGCGGCATCTGCCCGCGCCACCGCCGCAATCACACCCGTGGCACCCCGGGCGAGGCCCGTACAGCGGGCGGGATCAGTCACGTACGGGCAGCACAGTCGCCCTCATGGCGCGACTTTCGGAGGTGCTGTGCCAGCGCACGGCCGTGGTCTGTGTGCTCTTCGCCGTGCAGCCGGTGGACGTCGCGGGACTGCATCTCCTGTTCGGTCGAGCCCCGGAGGACGGGCCGTTCCACCGCACCGTCGGGGTGGAGAGACTGCGGCCCCAGCACCGTCGCCTCCTGCTCCTGGCCGTGCGCGTCCTCCCGGGGCTCGACGTCGCGGGGATCATCCGCGACGGCTCCCTCGAGCGGGCCGCCTGAGGATTTCATGTTCGTCGGTGGGCCGGCGCCCGGAGAATCTCGCTCAGGCGAGGGCGACGACGGCGACGAAGCGTTTCCCCGTCGCGGCCGTCTCGACGCTGACGCTGCGGGCGAGTGCCGTCACCATCTCGAGACCGTGCTGTCGACCTGCCCGGTACAGCCATCCATGTCGGCATGGGGTCCCCCTGGTGCCGCCCTCATACCGCATTCACGCGTTCCTGCGTACCCGCAGTCTGGTACACATGCCTGGGCCGTGCGGTCCGGTGCCGACACCTGTGTGGATCGATACAGGCACATGGGGCAGACTCGTCCCCGCAGGCCCACAACCGGGCGCGCCTAGGGACAGCCGAGGATACGTTGAGCGACAACGACACAGTGGACCGGCCGGAGCTTCTCGTCGAAGAACGCCTCGTCGACGGGGTCCGCGTGGTGAGCGTGCGGGGCGAGATCGACAACGACGGCAAGGACGTCCTGCGCCAGGCCCTGCTGCCCGCCGACGGTATGGAGCCTGCGCGACTGGTGGTCGACCTCAGCGGGGTTTCCTTCATGGACTCCAGCGGCATCAACGTCTTCGTCGCCGCTCACCAGGCCGTGACCGGAACTGAGGGCTGGGTACGGATCGCCGCCGCACAGGAGTCCGTCCTGCGTGTCCTTCGGCTGGTCGGCGTCGACGCCATCATCACTTGCCACCCGACCCTCGAAGAAGCCCTGCACCCCTGAAAGGGGCTCTACCGGACGGGCCCCGGGGGGCTTTCCCGGAGCCCGCGCTGTGCGGCCACGTCCAGTTCCAGGCCCACCGGCTCTGGCAGCGGCTCGCGTCACAAGCCCAGGTGATCATCCATTCCGTGACCTCAAGCAGGAGTACCGGCCCCGGTACCGGTCCATGCTGCGAGGCTCGTCGTCCCACCGCTGGCTTCTGTCAGCCGATGCCGCACCTCTGAGATCACGTCAGGTGGTCCCGGGGGCGTGGAGTGCGCGGCGAACGGCGTTGCGGAGCCAGCGGTGGGCTCCGTCGGCCGTGTGGCGGGGGTGCCAGGCCATGCCGATGTTCAGGGGCGGCAGCGGCACGGGTATGTCGAGGAGGCGCAGGCCGAGGGCCGTGGCGGTGTGGGTGAGTGGTGATCCGGGTTCGCCGGGGAGTGCGGCGGGGACGAGGCAGACGACGTCGCTGCGGGCCGCGAGGGCCATCGCCGCCAAGTGGCTGGGGAGGACAGCGGTGACCCGCCGGTGGAGGTTGCGTTCGGCCAGGGCGCTGTCGAGAGGGCCGGTGAACCGGCCTTTTCGGCTGACCACGACGTGTTCGGCGGCAGCCAGCCGCGGCGGGTCCAGGGCCTTCTCGGTGAGGGGGTGCCCCGGGCGGACGGCCGCCACCATCCGGAGCATGACCAGTTTTTCGACGCGGGTCTCCGGGTCGACGTGGTCGATGGATCCGATTTCCAGATCGATCCGACCCTCGCGGAGGGCCGGGCCGGCCTCCAACTCCTCGGTGCGGAACCGGAAGGAGACGCCTGGCGCCTCCTGCCGGGCCAGGTGCAGCAGTCCGGGGGTGAGCGCCGCACCGACCAGGTCGGCGGTCTGGAGGGTGAAGGTGCTGTGCAGGGTGGCGGGGTCGGCGCCTTCGCCAGGGCTGAGCAGCGCTCCCAGACGGCGCACCACCGCAGCGGCTTCCTCGCGCAGAGCCAGGGCGCGAGGGGTGGGGACCATGGCCTGTCCGGCTCGTACCAGGAGCGGGTCCTGGAGGGCACGGCGCAGGCGGCCGAGGGTGCGGCTCATGGCAGCGGGAGAGGTGTGCAGGCGAGCGGCGGCGCGGGTGACGCTCTGCTCGGTCAGCAGGGCGTCCAGGGCGACCGCGAGGTTGGCGTCAAGGGTCGAATGTCTGCTGTTCACCGGCGTGATTCCATTTCAGGCAATACCTTCTTGCCGTAGTTCCCATTGTGGCATCACCGTGGCGGTCCCCAGGATGGGACGTACCACCGAGGCCGTCGACGCCGATCGCAAGGCGCCCCTCGTCGACCGACGGTGCGCCTGAACCCTCCGGACCGCCGTCCTCTCTCGAGTCACCAGCCCCTTCGCCGTCAGGCAGAGCGCCAACTGCGCCAAACCAGCCGCCACTTCACGGAGAACCATCATGCCTGCTGAGGTAACCGAATCGCCGGTCACCGCGTTCCTACTCGTCAAGACCACGCCCGAGTGGCTCGCACTGACCGTCCCGGAACGGATCGACGCCTTCACCACCCAGGTCGTCCCCACGATCGAATCGAAAACCACCGGAGTCCGGTCACGCTTCTACGACACCGAGTTCTACTCCGCGCGCGTCACCGACGTCTGGGTCTGGGAAGCGGACGACCACCACTCCTACCAGCTCCTCATCGACGCACTGCGCGAAACCCCCTTCTGGGATCGCTACTTCGAGGTCGTCGACATCCTCGTCGGTACCGAGAACGGCTATGCCCGCAACTACCACGTCGACCCCGCCGCCACCCTCAGCACCTGACCAACAGCGGAGGGGAGGCCCCTGACTGCCCTGCGAGGGACAGGGGAGCCGTTGATCAACTGACCGGCTACTGAACATGAGTGTGGGACGTCGTGAGGGTGGCCGGCACCGAGGGCCGGTGACGGCGCGGCAGCCGTCGAGGACGTCGGGACGTTACTGTACTGGTGCCGGCGTGGGACGCGCCGGACGGCGGCGATGAGGCCGTCGGGTCGACGATGCAACGGCGCATGCCGGCCGTCATCCGAGTGTCGGCCCGGGCCCCTTCTGCGGCCAGGTCGCCTCCTCGACTTCTCGCGGAAGGGCCGCACCACGCTGTGAAGGTCAGTAACCGATGGAACCATCGCTACCCGGCGGGCATCTTGGTGGGAGAGAACCCGCGGACCCCGGTTCTCGGCGTCAGGCCTCCAGCGCCCTGCAGACGGCCTGCTGACCTGGCGGCATTCGGGTAGCCTCTCCTCCCGACCTGCTCTCCAGCACCCCAACCTCGTTACTCCACCGAGGATTGGCGACATTCGAGCGCCATCATTCTCGCCATACGTGTCCGCGCCACGCGATCCTGTGCCGGCCGGTGCGGCCACTGTGCGGTGTTTCTACGATCGAGAACAAACTCAGGTGAATTCATGTCATCTTCCGACAACCCCGAAGTCATCGACGACATACGCCGTCGCTTCTTTCCCGTGCGGTTACCGGGCTCGGGCAGTGGAGTCGGCCGCTGCGTCGACGAAGCGACATTCCGGGAGGCGGTCGGACAGATCCCGCACGCCCAGCCGAAAGGCCCTGGAGCTCTGTGACGAGATCGATCGGGGTGAGGCGGTAGGCCGCGGCCTGTACGCGTTGGTCCATGCGCTGTCCGACAGCGCCGTCAACGTGCCGCGTGGACACCGGCGCGCCTCGGGGGCAACGGTGTCGTGCGGGAGATGCGCGGGTGCCGTGCGTGTTCCTGTTCCTGTTCTTGCGGAGCGTCGGTCTGCGACACCTGTATCGCTGCGATGCCTACGATGCGCCGGCACCGACGCCGTCACGTAGGGCAGACGCAAGAGACCGAAGCGAAGTACAGGTAGTTGCCCGGTCGACAGCGACGGCAGCTCCTGCTGTGCATGTCCGACCCGCATGGACGGCCGCCCAGAGGCAGCCGTCGAACTCGCTCACACTGCCACACCGCGAGTGTTCAGCCCCTTGCAGCCACAACCGGCCGACCCGAAGCACCTCCCCGTTTCGATGCTTCCGTCATCTCCTTCGGTGGACGCGGCTCCGGGAGGGGCACTGTCATTGCCTGTTCTCACACGAACGCACGGTCAGCGGCATCCCCTTCGAGGTCATCGGTAAGGGCGAGCGTCACGGTGATCTGTTTGCCCCCCCGTTCCTCGCGAACGCGGAAGCTCTGGGATACCGCCATGACGATCTCCAGGCCGTGCTGGCCCACGCGTTCCGGGTTGGCCGCCAGTACCGACGGCCGCACATCGCTCCTGTCCCATACGCTGATCTGGACGGCATCTTCCCTGAGCTCCAGCCTCAGTAGGCATGGGCCGGGTGCGTACTTGCGGGCATTGGTCACCAGCTCGCTGACCACGAGCTGCGCCACGTCCATCGCACGAGCCGACACCGGTATCCCGTGGTCGGTCCGAACAGTGGTGAGGAAGCCGTGGGCCATGGCCCGGGCCTCAGCGATACGGGTACTGCCCTTCAACGTGGCAGAGACGGCGACTGGGCCTCTGCCGATCGGCTCCTGTCCCTCGTCCCGGGCAGCAGCATCCATGGACTCGCCTCACTTCCGAAGCGTTCAGCACTACGCAACCCGACTGCCCTGAAAACCTCGCAGCACCTCACTCGGCGGGGCCCGCGGCCGGGAGTCGATCACGGCTCTCCCCGTCCGGGCAGAGCGCAAGGAACCTTACAGAGGCACGCGAGCAGAGCAGGAAACGGGCCCCTTTTGTCGGATCGTGCCCCTGCTGCGTGTCGTCGCGTGCGGCGGTTATGCGTCCTGAAACCTCTGCCACTCACAGCTCATCGACTACTCACGCCGGCTTCGCAGCGGCATAGCACTTTCCGGTGGCAGGACCAAGCCGAGCGCGTGTTCGACATACTCTTCTCGGCGCGATTATGGGAGCTGTGATGCTCACGCAGTTCATGGGCGCGAGTCGGGCCGCCGAGTACTTGAATGTGTCACTCACGTGAATCCATCGAGACGCCCCCCGTTCGGGGCTCGTACCTCACAAATTATGGCGGGGGGCGTGACGCCAAACCGCAGTTCAAGATCAGCGAGGTGCAGGCCTGGGCTCGTCAGCGACGGCTCGGCTGACCTTTTGGGCGCTCAGCCACCGACTCGGCGGCTGAACACCCACTTCGTTCACTTACCCAGAGCCAGGTCGAGCATCTTCGCGGCGGTCCGGATCGATCCTGGCGTCAGGGGCGATAGATCTTGAAGGTGACGTCCAGGCTCTGTGGCCCATCCATTCGGCGAAGTCCGTGATGGGAATGCCCTTGCGCAGGCAGTTCGAGGCGAAGAAGTGACGGAGGCTGCAGAGCGCCATGCCCTCCGGGATCTCGATCGCGCCTGACCTCCGCCCGACGCCGACTCCCTTGACGGCCCGTCAGTTCTGACTTCGGCGATGCGTCATGCCTTGCTTCCACGCCGGGTGTCCTGGCCGCCCGACGCGCTGTCGTCATTCTGCGCGTACCTTCCGATACGGAGTCATTCCGAACGGGCGCTCCCGCACGTCAGTGTTCCGTAAGGGCCCGGCCGGTGGGCGTTCCCTCCGCCGGATCCTAGGGTGGCGGCTGCGCCCCACGCCCGGCCGACGAAGTTCTCCCCGCGTCCCCACCACCTCGCCCCTTGTGACTGCCGGGCGTCAGCACGCTCATTTACCTCGATCACTCCCATGAATGCCGCAAGGAGAGAGATGAAGAAGTGGATCGCCGAGTTCATCGGCACGATGTTCCTCGTTCTCACGATCACGACGGCGGTGCTTTCCAAGGCCGCCATGGCCCCGCTGGCGATAGGCGCGGTCCTCATGGTGATGGTGTACGCGGGAGGGCATGTGTCGGGAGCCCATTTCAACCCGGCCGTCACGCTCGCGGTCCTCTTACGGCGGCGTCTCACGGTGGTCGACGCCGTGGCTTACCTCGTGGCGCAGTTGGCGGGCGGACTGACGGGAGCGGTGATCGGGCGCTGGGCCGTGGACCCGGCCGAGGTGACGGCCGTCTCCTTCTCGGGCCGTCACCTCGTGGCGGCGCTCGCGGTGGAGGGCCTCTTCACCTTCGCACTGGCCTATGTGGTGCTCAACGTCGCCACCAGCAGTGACCATGAGGCGAACTCCTTCTACGGGCTGGCGATCGGTTTCACCGTCCTCGCGGGCGCGGTGTCCGTGGGCGGTGTCTCGGGAGGAGCCTTCAACCCCGCCGTGGCCGTCGCGGGCTCCGTGGCCGGGCTGTTCTCCTGGTCCTCGCTGTGGGTCTACCTCCTCGCCCAGACGGTCGGTGGCGCTCTTGCGGCGCTCGCCTTTCTCGGGCTCAACCCTCATGACCGTGGTCCTGTCCGGAGTGCGCCGGAAGCGGTGTCCGGCGTCGAGGCCGCGGACCCGGGGGCTCGGCACTCGGTCTGAGTGCGCGGCGGGCCTGTCCGTTCCGTCGACGAGAGGACCGCCGCCACCGCCGGGTCGGCCACGGACGCGGCGATGACGGTGTTCGTGGAGATGGACCCGGCGGGGCGGCGGGGAACCGAGCACTGTGATGCGGTTGGCCTTTCGCCCGGCCGTCGGTCACCGCCGCGAACTGTCGCACGAGAGCGTGCCGCACCGGCTCGACGACACCGGCCTCCTCAGTCCATTCCCCGCTTCCCGGGTGTCCAGAAGGGTTTGGTGGAAATGGCGCGGCGGTTCCAGCCGCGGTCGTTGACGAGGTGGGTGCGGATCATCTGGATGGTGCGGGCCTCGCCGGCGAGGTAGGCGGCGCCTGGGGTGTCGGGCAGGTCGAGGGCGGCGACGGCGTCGACGAGTTGCCGGGAGGAGGCCGCCGGTGTTCCGTGGCGTGCGATCCGGGTCAGGGGCCGGGGCAGGTCGATGTGGTCGGCCTCGGTGCCGGCCTGGTGGACGCCGAAGACGGGAACGTGGGCGGGCACGGCGCGCAGCAGTGCACCGAAACCGGCCGCGGCGGACTCTTCGCCGGCGAAGAGGTGCCAGGGAGCGTCTCCTGTGAGACGGACGGCCCGGGGGTCGCGCACGAACGTCACATACTGTCCGGTGCGGGCGTTCTCGGCCCACTGGAGACCGATGCTGTCAGGGGTGCCGTGGTCGAACAGCACGAGGTCGATCCACCCCTGTGCGGAGTCGAAGTCCCAGACGCTGTAGGTACGCAGTGTGAGCATGCTTCCGATGCGCACCCGGATGTGGTCGCCGGGCCGCCAGTTCAGGCCGGCCAGCTTCGGTCCTGCCAGCCGCATCCGTCTGGAGGTGGGCGTGAGTTCCTCGATCTCCTGGATGTGGCCGCCGGGCAGCAGTCGCCGGCTGAGGTCGAATCGGCCGTTGTCGGGTGAGGAATCGTTCACGGGGTTCATCGTTCGCCTGCCTTGGTCAGTTGCCGGTCATCGGCGTCGGTGTGGGGGTTCGCCGGGTGTGGACGGTGCAGGTTGTCTCCCTCGATGTCGACATCGGGCAGGACGCGGTCGAGCCGCTTGGGCAGCCACCAGGCCTTGTCACCCAGGAGATACAGAAGTGCGGGGATGAGGCACATCCGCACGACGAAGACGTCGAAGGCGACCGCCACCGCCAGGCCGAAGCCCATCGACTGGACCATCGTGTCCGACATGAGGACGACCCCGGAGAACACGGCGATCGACCAGGGCGATCAGCCACCCGGTGAGGAAAACGGGCCAGCGACGGTACGCGGTTGTACCGAGACGGTAGAGAAGGGATGCCATGTCCCGACCGTAGGGTGGCGTTCATGCGCATGGCGGCCAACCAATACCTCACAACGGCCAACCCGGGAGACGCGGACGCTCCCGTGTCACCGATCCTGAGCATCGACCGCGGAAGCACCGACCAGTTCGAGCAGACCATCGAGGCGCATGCCCACCCCGAACCCAAGCTGATCTGGTCCGTGAGCGCGACGGCCACGGTCACCGCCGCCGCGCGCCACTGGCTCATCCCGCCCGGATACGGCCTGTGGATCCCCGGTGGCGTCGAACACGGCGGGGCGGTACTGCGGGCCGGTGAGGGATCCGCCGTCGCCTTCTCCCCGGACCACTGCCCGATCACCTGGCCCCGGCCGACAGGTGTCGCGGTCGGACCCCTGCTGCGCGAACTCATCGCGCACCTGCACCGGGTGAGCCACCACGACCCGAGCCGACCGCACGCCGAAGCCCTCATGTTCGCTCTGCTGATGCCACTGCCCACCCATGACATTCACGTGACGATGCCGACCGACCCGCGAGCGCGAGCCATCGCCGAACGGCTCGTCGCGGACCCGGCGGACGAGCGTGAACTCGCCGCCTGGGCCGATCACGTCCACTCCAGCGTCAGAACCCTGGCACGGCTCTTCACCATGGAGACCGGGCTCAGTTTCGCCCGCTGGCGTACGCGGGTCCGCATCCGGACAGCGGTCCAACTGCTCGCCGACGGGGCCTCGGTCACCACCACGGCCCGGGCCGTCGGCTACCGCAAACCCAGCGCCTTCATCAGCGCCTTCAGCCGTGTCACCGGCCACACGCCCGGCACCTACCTCCACACCGACTGACCGCTGTCGCCAAAGGACCGCCGCCGACTCGTCGGCGGATTCGGGGGGGGGCAGCGGGCAGAAGCCCTGGAGGGGCCGGTGGTCATCGCGGGGGTCGTGCGGGGATGCGCCTGTGGAGGTCCTCCAGAAGGTCGCGCATGGCCATGCGGAAGATCTCCGCCTGGTGGTCGCCGACGAAGGAGGTGTGCCCGAAGGCCTCCAGGACGACCATGCCGTGCATGTGCCCCCAGGCGCCCAGCAGGAGGGCCGTCGCGGGAGGCGGCAGGGGCTCCGGGCCGTGGGGGACCAGCCGTTCCAGGTGCGTCGCCGCGGCCGGTGAGAGCGCCCGGGTGTCGGCCGCGGCGAGTTGTGCCGTGGTGAACCCGTCGAACAGCTCTCGCTGGAAAAGAGTGCTCAGCCGGCGCATCGCCTGGGTGGTCGGCCCCTCGGCAGGTGCTTCGTAGTGGCGCAGCGGTGCGCCGTAGAGGAGTTGGAAGCGTTCGACGTGGGTGACGGCCCAGTGGCGGTAGCCCTCGGTGGCGGCCAGGAAGCGCCGAGCGGCGGGTTCCCCGGCCGCCGCGTCGACGGCCGCCGTCACGGCGTCGGCCAGGTCGTCGTACGCCTTGGTCACCAACGCCGTCACGAGGGCGTCCCGGTTGGGGAAGTAGTGGTAGAGCCCCTGCACGGTCATGCCGAGCTCGCGGGCGACCGCCCGCAGGGACAGGGCGTGCGGCCCGTGCTCGGTGATGTGGCGCTCGGCGGCGTCCACGATTTCCCGAGTGGCGGCGGCCCGGCGTCGCTGGCGCAGTGACGGCAGGACCGTCGCGGAGTTGTCGGCGAACATGCGGCGATCCTATGGCGGTTGACGGGTCGAAACGCCGGGGATCTGCTGCCGTACCGAAAACCTCACAGTGTCAGGTAAATCTCCTGCTGCTCAAAAAGCCGCTGCCTGACTAGCGTCGTTCCCGGCGGGACGAGCGCGGCATCGCGCACGGTCCGCCGGGCGAAGAGTGCTCTGCGACGTGTTGCGTCGGCGCCTCGCCCGGCCGCCCGCCCGCCCCTCGTCCTTCCCCGAAGAACCCTGAAGGAGATCCACTCGTGTTCGAACGTTTGGCCGAATTGGCGATCCGCCGGTCCCGGCCGGTGCTGCTCCTGGCCGCCCTGGCGGTGGCCCTGATGGGTGTGGTGGGCGCCGGCGCCTTCGACAAGCTCAAGGGGGGCGGCTTCGACGATCCCGCCTCACCCTCCACCCGGGCGGCGCACGTCATCGCCGACAAGTTCGGCGGCGAGGCCAATCTCGTCCTGCTGGTCCGTTCCTCCGCGGGCCGCGTCGACACCCCTGCCGCCAGGAGGGACGGCGAGGACCTGGTGGCCGAGCTCGAGAAGGACGAGCGGCTCGGCAACGTCGTCTCCTTCTGGGAGACGAACAGCCCGGACCTGCGCTCCGGGGACGGTCGTGAGGCCATGGTGCTCGCCCATGTGAAAGGGGACGCCACCGAGCAGCGGAAGAGCGCCCTCGCGATCCTGGACACCTACAGCGGCTCCTACGAGGACACCCTCACCGTCCGGGCCGGAGGAGGCGCCGCGGTGGGGGCCGAGCTGTCGAACCAGGTGGTCGACGACCTGATCCTCGCCGAGGCGATCGCCATACCGCTCACCCTCGTGCTGCTCCTGGTCGTCTTCGGCAGCGTCGTCGCCGCGCTGCTGCCGCTCGTCATCGCCCTCATCGCCATCACCGGCTCGTTCGCCCAGCTCTTCCTGCTCGGCAGCGTCACCGACGTCGCCGACACCGCGACCAACCTCATCACGGCCCTGGGGCTCGGACTCGGCATCGACTACGCCCTGTTGATGGTCAACCGCTTCCGCGAGCAGATCGCGGCCGGTGCGAGTGTGGACGACGCCGTCCGGCGGACGGTGCACACCGCGGGCCGCACCGTCGCGTTCTCCGCGGCCACCGTCGCCGCGGCCCTGGCGGCCCTCATGGTGTTCCCGCAGTACTTCCTGCGCTCGTTCGGCTTCGCCGGCGTCGGAGTCGTCGCCATCGCCGCCCTGAGCACCCTCTTCGTGATGCCGGCCCTGCTGAAGGTGCTGGGGCACCGGGTCAACGGCGGCCGGATGCCGTGGGCGAAGGCGCGACGCTCCGAGGCGCGGGCATCCGTGTGGGGACGGCTGGCGCGCACCGTCATGCGGCGGCCCGTACTCACGGCGGTGCCCGCACTCGCCGTACTGCTGCTGGCCGCCAGCCCGCTGCTGGACATCACCTTCGGGACGACGGACGAACGCGTACTGCCCAAGGACGCCGAGAGCCGCCAGGTCTCGCAGATCGTGCGGGAGGAGTTCGGCGGCAGCGAGGAATCGGCCCTCTTCATCGCCCTCGACACCTCCGTGCCCCGAGCCCCGCTGGCCTCGTACGCCGGGCGACTGGCCGCCCTCAAGGGGGTCGAGCGGGTCGAGACCAGCGCGGGCACCTACAGCGGGGGACGACCCGCCACGACCGGCCCGGCCGACTCCGCCCTCGGCCGGCCCGACGCGCAGCGGATCAACGTGGTCAGCAGCCTGACGCCCAAGTCGGAGGCGGCCGAGGGCCTCGTCAAGCAGGTGCGCGCGGTGACTCCGCCCCCGGGGACGAACCCCTTGGTCGGCGGGAACGACGCCGTACTGGTCGACGCCAAGCAGTCCATCGCCGACCGACTTCCGTCAGCCGTGGGCCTGGTCGTCCTCAGCACCTTCCTGCTGCTGTTCCTGTTCACCGGCAGCATCGTGCACCCGCTGCGCGCGCTGGTCCTCAATCTGATCAGCCTGGGCGCCACCCTCGGCGTGATGACCTGGATCTTCCAGGACGGCCATCTCTCCTCACCGCTCGGCTTCACCGCCCAGCCGATGGAGCTGTCGATGACCGTGCTGATGTTCTGCATCGGCTTCGGCCTCTCGATGGACTACGAGGTCTTCGTCACCAGCCGGATCAAGGAACTCCACGATCAGGGAGTGGACAACGAGACCTCCGTGGTCGACGGCCTCGGCCACACCGGTCGCATCGTCAGCGCGGCCGCCTTCCTGCTCGCGGTGAGCTTCTTCGCCTTCGGCACCGCCGAACTCAGCTTCATCCAGATGTTCGGCCTCGGCAGCGGACTGGCCATCCTCATCGACGCCCTCGCCGTCCGAGGCGTGCTCGTCCCCGCCGCGATGCGCCTGCTGGGGAACTCGGCCTGGTACGCACCCCGCTTCCTGCGCTCCTTCCACGCGCGGTACGGCCTCAGCGAGGGCGGCCCCGAGCCGACGGCCGCCCCCGGAGCGGCGTCGGCCGGGCGGGCGGACACGAAGGAGCCGACCGCGGTCTGACCGGCCCGGCCCCGCTCGGGGCGGGACCCGCCAGGAGGGCCGCAGGGTCCCTTCCGCGACGTAGCCGGGCGAGGCGTGGGCCCCCTCGCCCCGGCCGCGGCCCGCCCCGCCCCCGGCCGGGCGCGACGAAGATCGTCGCGTAGCGTACGCCCATGACGCATCCCTCCCTGCGGTTGATTCCCGAGGCCGTGGCCCGGTTCGGCGACCGCGTGCACGCGGTCGGGGACGACCGGTGGAACGACGCCACGCCCTGCACCGAGTGGACGGTCCGGGACCTGGTCAACCATCTCGTCGCCGAACACCTGTGGGTGCCGCACCTGCTCGCCGGGGAGACCCTGGCGCAGGTGGGCGACCGCTACGACGGCGATGTCCTCGGCGCGGATCCCGTGCGTGCCTGGGACGAGGCCGCCGGACGTTCCCTCGCCGCATGGCAGGACGCCGACCTCTCCGGCACCGCCCGGTTCTCCTTCGGTGAGGCCCCGCTGACCGTGTACGCGGACCAGATCCTCGTCGACCTGACCGTCCACGAGTGGGATCTGGCGCGCGGCAGCGGCCAGGACGAGGCGCTCGACCCGGCCGCGGTCGACCGCAGCCTGGCCTACGCGCGCGCCAACGTGACGCGCATGGCCGGCCTGGGCATCCTCGCCCCTCCGGTGGCCACCACCAGTACCGACCCGACCGTCCAGCTCCTGTCCCTGCTGGGGCGCGTCGTCTGACGGTCCCGCAGCGCGCGAGCCGTTCGCCGAGCTGCCCGTGTCAGTCCCGCGGAGAGGAGAGGCCGGGCTCCGGCCCGACCAGTGTGTGTCCCGCCGCGCGCAGGACGGCGGCGGCGTCGGCGAACCGCTCCCGTGGCACGAGCACGAGATCGGAGTGGAAGGTCGAGACGACGAACACGGGGACCTCCGCCGAGCCGAGCGGCGCCACGACGGCGGCCAGCATGCCGGGCAGGTCGAGATCGTGCGGATCGTCACCGTAGAGCCCGATCCAATGCTCACCCTCCGCCGTGGCCTCCCCTCCTTCCGGGGCGGCACGGGTGGGTGCCTCGCGGATGACGGTCAGCCCCTCCGGGGCCCGTACGGCCGCGTACCAGGAGTCCTCCGCGGGCAGCGACCGGTCGGGGAAGTGGTCGATGACGAAGAGGCGCGGCAGCGTCAGGAGCCGTCGTGGCGGTGGAGTCATGGCGGGAGCGTACGGGGCGCCTGGGGCCTCCCGTTCGGATCATCCCGGCGTTCGCGGGGTCCGGCACGCACACCGACACTGCCTTGAACGGGCGCGGGGGCACCACCCAGCGGCGTTGTCGTCGGATGCCGGGGCTCCACCTCCAGGCGGCCGGGGCTCCGCCCTGACGCCCTCCTCCGCCGTGCAGCCGCGCGCACCGAACCCCGCTCGGGCCGTCCGAAGTCGAAACACGCCATGGCCGGCCTGATCCGGACGAAAGGTCCTGGGCGGCCTACGCCGCGGTGCCCGGCCCGGCTTCCCGCGGGTCTCCGTGCGGCCTGGTCAGGCCCTCCTCGAGGACGAGGCGCCGGGCGGGTTCGGTCTGGTCCAGCTCCCAGTGGTGGCGGCACTCCTCGCACCGCACCCCGTCCACCAGCACGTCGGTCTCCCCGTTCGGGCAGTCCGTTCCGTCCCCGCGCCCCGCGCACGCCCGCACCTGCGCATCCCTCATGCGTCGACCGTGGGACAGGGGCCGGGCCGCGCGGTAGGGGGACGCGGGGGCGCACGGTCGCTCGGCCAGGGCAAATGGCCCCAGTTCTCCACCCACGCCCCACCGGACGTTCGATATGCGTGGCGGCGGCTCGGGTGACGTGATCGGAGACGGGAGGAACCCCTGGTACAAATGCCCCACGCCGAGACGGAACGTTCTACCTTTTGTTAGCATGGGCGGCATGAGTCGGAGCACTGAAGGCGGCACCGTTTCCGAGGCGCGGACGCGGCTGCTCAACACCGCAAGCCGGATCTTCTACGCCGAGGGGATCCATTCGGTCGGCATCGACCGGATCGTCGCGGAGGCGCGGGTGACCCGGGCCACGTTGTACCGGCACTTCCCGAGCAAGGAAGACCTCGTCGTGGCCTACCTCTCGGGAGCCGATCAGGCCATCCGGGGGCAGGTCGCCGCCGCCCGGGCGAGCACCGCGTCGCCGAACGACCAGGTCCGGGCGGTGGCCAAGTCCATCACCGACGGCATCCGGTCCGAGGGATTCCGCGGCTGCGCCTTCCTCAACGCGGCGGCCGAGTACTCCGATCCCGCCCACCCGATCCATCGGACCGTCCTCGCCCACCGGCAGTGGTTCCTCGACACCGTCACCGATCTGCTGGCGCAGACCAGCGAGTCGACCGCCGAGGCCGCGGGTCGCCACTTCGTCATGCTCCGCGACGGAGCCATGGCCGCCGGCTGCCTCTTCGACCCGGAGCTGATCTCCGACACCTTCCTCCACGGAGTCGAAGGGCTTCTCAAGGCCCGCACCATCCCGGAGCTCAACGCGGACGCCACCGACTCCGCGGCGCGGTCCTGACCGCCGGCGCCTCGGCGCCGCGGGCGAGGGTCTTGCCGTGGCCCCTCACGCGCCTATAGTGATCGTTACATACAGATCGCCGGGTGGGTGGAGGGTGAGGACAGTGACCAGCACAGTGGATGCGGGGAACACCGCCGTGGACCTCCGGGGCCGGGGCGGTACCGCCCTGTCGGTGTCGCGATGAGTGCGCCGGCGGGCCCCGATCTCGGCGGGCGGCATGCGCTGGTCACCGGCGCGGCGAGCGGCATCGGCGCGGCGGTGGCGACGCGGCTCGCCGCACTGGGAGCGCATGTCGTGGTGTGCGACGTCGAGGCGGACGGAGCGGCGCGGACGGCCGAGCGGATCGGGGGCGAGGCGCTGGTGCTCGACCTGAGCCGGACCGCCGACCTCGCCGATCTGCACCTCGAGGCGGACATCCTCGTCAACAACGCCGGGATCCAGGACGTGGCGCCGGTCGACCGGTTCAGTCCCGAGAGGTTCTCCTTCATGCTGCGGTTGATGCTGGAGGCCCCCTTCCTGCTCAGCCGCGCGGTACTCCCGCGCATGTACGAGCGGGGCTGGGGGCGGATCGTGCACATCTCCAGCGTCCACGGTCTGCGCGCCAGCCCGTACAAGGCCGCCTACGTCAGTGCCAAGCACGGCCTCCAGGGCCTGTCCAAGGTCATCGCCCTGGAAGGAGCGGCCAAGGGCGTCACCAGCAACTGCGTGGCCCCCGGCTATGTGCGCACCCCACTGGTGGAGGACCAGCTGGCCGACCAGGCGGAGGCGCACGGGCTGAGCGTCGAGGAGGTGACGACGGAGGTCCTGCTGGCGCGGTCGGCGATGAAGCGCCTGATCGACCCGGACGAGGTGGCCGGGGCGGTCGCCTTCCTGTGCTCACCGGAAGCCATGTCCATCACCGGCACCCAACTGACCGTCGACGGCGGGTGGACCGCCTCCTGAGGCCCCCGATGCCCTGGGGGCCGGCGCGCGGGGAGATCGGCGACGGGGGCCGGCGCCCGCGGGTCGGCCCCGATGTGTCGCCCTCCGGTCCAGCGGGCCGTCAGGAGGTCAGGCCCGCGCTGGTCAGCCAGATGTGCTCGCAGGTGGCCGATGCCCTGCTCAACCGCTCGGGCGACTCCTGCGAGGCGTGGTAGAAGCTGCGCTCGATCATCCAGCACAGGGCCCGGCCCATCGACGAGGCCTGGTCCGGTTCCTCGCCGGGCGGGACGCCGGCCCGTTCCAGCACGGCCGTGATGGCCGTGATGAACAGGTCGGCGGTGCGGTCCCACAGGGCACCGATCTCCGGCACGGTCAGCGACAGGTCGATGGCCGTACGCATGACCAGGCCGTGGGCGTTCCACAGCTCGACCGTGCGCCGCATGGCCGCCGCGACGGCCCGACGCGGGTCCTCGGACCGCGCGGTGGTCAGCGACCTCTCCCACAGGTGTTCCACGGTCCGGGCCACGAGGGCCGTCACGACCTCCTGCTTGGAGCCGAAGTAGAAGTACAGCGCTCCCCGCGTGATGCCGGCGCCCTGCGCGAGGTCGCCGACGGTCATGGCCTCGTAGCCCTTCTCCGCCAGCAGCGCCTCGCACGTGTCGAGGATCGCCCGCTCTCGCAGGTCACCCTTGCGTTCGGTGGCGCGTCGGCCGCGCGCGGCGTGATGGCCGGACATCAGAGCTGGGCACCCTCGGGGAAGTCGGTCGTACGGGCGAGATCCTCCCATGCGCGGATCTCCTCGTCCACGGCGGTCCGCGCCTCGCCGATCAGGCGGAGCGCGTCCGAACCGAGCACGAGATGGGCCGGCGGGCGCTCCTCGGAGGCGATGCGGACCACCGCCTCCCCGGCCTTGACCGGGTCGCCGAGCTGGTTCCCGCTGGCCTTCAGCCGCCGCTCGCGGAGGGGCTCGAACAGCTCGTCGTAGTCGTCGACGGTCCGCTCCGCGCGGGTCATGGAACGCCCGGCCCAGTCGGTGCGGAACGAGCCGGGCTCGATCGCCGTGACGTGGATGCCGAACTGCGCGACCTCCTTGCCGAGCGAGTCGAGGACGCCTTCCAGGGCGTGCTTGCTGCCGCAGTAGGCGGACATGCCGGGCACCGTCATGAGCCCGGCCATGGACGTGACGGCCATCAGGTGGCCGCGGCGGCGTGCCCGCATGCGGGGAAGGGCGGCGCGGAGGGTGGCCATCGCCCCGAACACGTTGACCTCGAACTGCCGCCGGACCTCGTCCATGGTGGTCTCCTCGAAGGTGCCCTCCAGGCCGTAGCCGGCGTTGGCGAGCACGACGTCGAGCGGGCCGACGGTCCCCTCGGCCTCCTCCACCACCCGGGCCACGGCGTCGTGGTCGGTGACGTCCAGGAGACGGCCGTGGGCCCGCTCGGGCGCGAGCGCCTCGTGGGCCCGTCGGGCCTCCTCGGTGCGGACCGTGCCGACGACGGTGTGCCCGGCCGCCAGGGCGGCCTGCGCGAAAGCACGCCCCAGACCGGTGCTGACGCCGGTGATGAGCCAGTTCTGCGTGCGCATTGCTCCTCCATCAGGAAGGGATCGGGGGAGCCGGACGGCTCCCTCACCGGAAAGTCTACACAGTGTCGAGTTTTCTCGTCTTACCGTAGATTTCAGGGCATGCGCGCGGGGGACGAGTCCGGGGCGTCGCACGGGGCATCGCCGTGACTTCGTCCGTGGGGGGTGGGCCGGGGGTGGGCCGTGAGGCGGCCGTCGAGGGGAGGCGCCCGGCCGGGTCGGCGAGATCGTCCTGGGACGGCCGGGGCGGGGTGCGTGCGCGGTGGCCCGTCAGGAGCGGGGGCCGAACGCGCGAACGCCGGTCCTATCATGGGCGCATGACCAAGGGAAGCGCCTCCGCGGCGTCCGACGCCGGCCCGAACAGCCGTGATCTCATCCTGGACGCGGCGCGGTCCCTGGTCACCAGCCAGGGGTACGACGGCATGTCCGTCTCGGACCTGTGTGCGCGCTCGGGCCTGCCGGCCAGCTCGATCTACTACCACTTCGGCAACAAGCTGGGCGTGCTGGCGGCCCTGCTCGACCGCACCTTCCAGGAGCTGCACGCCCAGTTCCCGAACCCGGCCTCGTTCCGCGAGGGGGACCCCCTGGACCGGTTCGAGGCGTGGGTCACGACGGCGTGCGCGTCCCTGGACCGCAGGCCCGACTACCTGCGGCTGCTCCTGGCCGTGAGTGTCGGCCGGCACAAGGACACCGAGATGGTGCGCAGCACCGTGCGCCGCATCCGCGACTACGCGCACACCTCCTGGGTGGAGGCCCTCACCCCCGTGTTCGCCCCGGACGGCGGCACGGAGAACGAGGACCTGGTGGACCGGCTGGCGGTCCTCGGCCGGGCCATGACCGACGGCCTCGCCGTGACCAACAGCTTCGACGGCTTGAGCTACAGCGCCCACGTCGCCCCGTTCGTCGCCATGGTCCGCGCCCTCGCGGCCGAGACGGACCGAGCGGTGCCGGTGACGTCCGACGCGGCCGGCGCCTGACCGCCGGACCTCGGGCACCCACACCGGACACGCACACGACAGCAGCCCTGCTGCCTCCCCTCGCCGGGGCGGCGGTTGCACCGTCCGCGCCCCGGCGTATAGTGAGCGTTACATACACATGGATGGGGGTGCGCCCATGACGCGCACGGTGGACGTCGGTGACGGTCGGCTCGCGTACGTGGAGTCCGGCGAGGGCAGCCCGGTCGTCTGGCTGCACGGCTCCGGGCCGGGCGCCACGGGGATGAGCAACTTCGGGGCGAACCTCCCGGCCTTCGCCGACCACCGCAACCTCGTGGTGGACCTGCCCGGCTGGGGCGGCTCGCCGCGTCCCGACACGGACGAACCGCTCATCCACCACGCGGCCGAGCGTGTCCGCCGCGCCCTGGCGGCCCTCGGCGTCGAACGGGCCCACCTGATCGGCAACTCCTACGGCGGCGGCGTGGCGATGCGCATCGCCGTGACCCACCCCGAACTCGTCGACCGCCTCGTCCTCATGGCACCCGGCGGCGTCCTGCCCGAGGACGCGCCGCCGTGGCCGGTGGGACTGGAGCGGCTCTTCGCCTACATGGCCTCCGAGAAGCCCTCGCGCGAGGAGATGGCGCACTTCGTGCGCCTCATGGTGTTCGACGAGAGCCTCGCCACCGACGCCCTCATCGACGAGCGGTACGAGGCGAGCCTGCGGGCCCACCCCGAACTGCCCGTGCCCCCGATTTCGGTGACATGACGCCCGACCTGGCGCGCATCACCGCTCCCACACTGCTCGTGTGGGGACGCGAGGACCAGACCGTCCCACTGACCTGGGCGTCGACGATCCTCCACGGCATCCCCGACGCGGAACTCCGCGTCCTGCCGCGCTGCCGGCACTGGGTGCAGTACGAACGCGCACCCGAGTTCAACCACCTCGTCCGTGAGTTCCTGCACGGCGGCGCCACCGCCGCGGCACCGAGGGAGCGGCGCGCCGCCTCGTGAGCCCACGGCACCCCACGGAAAGAGAGGAAATGAGACAGATGGTGCGTCTGCGTCACACGGTGCACCGGACTACCACGGTCGCCGCCTTACTGGTGGGCACGACCCTCGTGGCCGTTCCCCAGGCCCTGGCCGCGGCCGCCCCCGCGTCCGCGGAGGCGCCGGGGGGCCACACCGCGACGGCCGAGCCGCTCGGCAGGCTCGGCCCGCTGACGGGTCTGGTCATCGAGCGGCTGCGCGTCGGGGACGACGTCGCGGCGTCCAAGTTCGGCACCGATTCGCCCATCGAGGACCCGGTGCGCGAGCAGCAGGTGCTGGAACAGGTACGGACGAAGGCCGCCGCCCTCGGACTCGACCCCGAGGACGCCGCGGCGTTCTTCCAGGACCAGATCACGGCCGGCAAGACCGTCCAGAAGGGGCTGTTCGCCCGCTGGACCGCCCACCCCGAGGAGGCGCCCACCACACGCCCCGACCTCGCCGAGATCCGCGAGCGCCTCGACCGGCTGACCACGGACCTCCTGGACGAGCTGAAGGCCACCGAGGCACTGCGCGCCAAGCCGGTCGCGTGCACGGTGCAACTCGCCCTGGCGGGTGGATCGGCGACGGCGCGGGAACGGCTGGACACCCTCCACCGCCAGGCGCTCGGCACGGCGACCCACCACGTGTGCGTCACCGGCCGCGCGACGGTCTCCTGACCGGCAGGCCCTCCCGGGAACCCGGCGCCCCACAAGGGCGCCGGGGTTCTTCGTACGCGGTCCGGCCGCGCAGGACTCAGGACGCCGTGCCCGCCTCCCGGGCGAGGAGGTCGAGCGCGACGTCGGTGATCATGTCCTCCTGCCCGCCGACCATCCCGCGACGGCCCACCTCCACCAGAATGCCGCGGGTGTCCAGCCCGTACCGGAGGGCCGCGGCCTCGGCGTGCCGCAGGAAACTGGAGTACACGCCCGCGTAACCGAGACTGAGGGTCTCCCGGTCGACGCGGACCGCCCGGTCCTGCAGCGGGCGCACCAGGTCCTCGGCCGCGTCCATGAGCGGGAACAGCTCGCAGCCGTGCCTCCAGCCCAGCAGGTCGGCGACGGCGACGAACGCCTCCAGCGGGCAGTTGCCCGCGCCGGCCCCCTGCCCGGCCAGGGAGGCGTCGACGCGCGTGACGCCCTCCTCCACCGCGACGACCGTGTTGGCCACGCCCAGGGCGAGGTTGTGATGGGCGTGGACGCCCAGCTCCGTGTCCGGGTCGAGCACGTCCCGGTAGGCGCGGAAGCGGTCGCGGACCCCGTCCATGGTGAGCCGGCCGCCGGAGTCGGTGACGTACACGCAGTGGGCGCCGTAGGACTCCATCAGCTTGGCCTGCCGGGCCAGTTCGGCGGGCTCCGCCATGTGGGACATCATCAGGAAACCGGCGACGTCCATGCCGAGTTCCCGCGCGGCCGCGATGTGCTGGGCGGCGATGTCGGCCTCGGTGCAGTGGGTGGCCACGCGCACCGAGCGGATGCCGAGCGCATGCGCCTGCCTGAGGTCACGGAGGGTGCCGATGCCGGGCAGCAGCAGCGTGGTGGGCACCGCGGTGCCCGTGGCGTCCACCACCGCCTCGATCCACTCCCAGTCGGTGTGCGCGCCCACGCCGTAGTTGACGCTCGACCCGGCGAGACCGTCGCCGTGGGCGATCTCGACGGCCGAGACGTGGGCGGCGTCAAGGGCGGCGGCGATGCTCCGCGCCTGGTCCACGGTGTAGCGATGGCGCACGGCGTGCATGCCGTCCCGCAGGGTCACGTCCTGCACGTAGAGGCGCGGCGGCTCGGTGACGGTCATCGCGCGGCTCCTTCCGCCGGCCGGTGCGCGGCCATGCGCTCCGCGGTGCGCAGCGCGGCCGAGGTCATGATGTCGAGGTTCCCCGCGTACGCCGGGAGGTAGTGGGCCGCGCCCTCGACCTCCAGGAACACGGACACCTTCAGCGCTTCTCCGGTGCCCTCCGGAGTGAGGGAGTGCAGTGGCTCGCCCGGCCGCACCGGGTCGAACTGCACCTTCTGCTTGAGGCGGTAGCCGGGGACGTACGCCCGGACGTCCTCGGCCATCTTCTCGACGGAGGCGGTGACCGCCCCCTCCTCGCACGTGGAGACCAGGCAGTGCACCGTGTCCCTCATGATCAGCGGGGGGTCCGCCGGGTTCAGCACGATGATCGCCTTGCCGCGGGCCGCGCCGCCCACCTCCTCGACGGCCGAGGAGGTGGTCTCGGTGAACTCGTCGATGTTGGCCCGGGTGCCCGGACCCGCGGAACGGGAGGAGATCGAGGCGACGATCTCCCCGTAGTGGACGGGGGTGACCGCGCCGATCGCGGCCACGACGGGGATGGTCGCCTGCCCGCCGCAGGTGACCATGTTGACGTTCGGGACGTCGAGATGGCGGTCGCCGTTGACCGGCGGGACGACGTAGGGGCCGAGGGCCGCCGGTGTCAGGTCGATCAGGGTGCGGCCCAGGGGACGCAGCACCTCGTCGTGGTGGCGGTGGGCGCCGGCCGAGGTGGCGTCGAACACGTACCGCACGTCGGCGAACTCGTCCATCCGCACGAGCCCTTCGACGCCCTCGTGGGTGGTCGCCACCTTCAGGCGGCGGGCCCGGGCCAGCCCGTCTGAGTCCGGATCGATGCCGGCCATCGCGGCGATCTCCAGGGTGTCGGAGAGCCGCAGGATCTTGATCATGAGGTCGGTGCCGATGTTGCCGGACCCGATGACGGCGACCTTCGTCCGTGCGCCGCCGATCACTTGGCGTCCCCCGTCGACGGGGCCGCCGCGAAGCCGGCCTGGACGGTGCCGAGACCCGAGACCTCCGCCTCGAAGGTGTCACCCGGTGAGGCGGGCACCATCGGGCCGAGCGCGCCCGTCAGCACGACGTCGCCGGCGCGCAGCGGATCGCCGAGTCCGGCCAGCGTCCGGGCCAGCCACACGGTGGCGTTGAGCGGGCTGCCGAGGCAGGCGGCCCCGGTGCCCTCGGACACCACCTCGCCGTCGCGGGTCATCGACATCCGCACCTCGCGCAGGTCCAGGCCGGCCAGGGGGACGGGGCCGCCGCCGAGCACGTACAGGCCGCTCGAGGCGTTGTCCGCGACGGTGTCGACGAGGGAGATGTCCCAGCCGGCGATCCGGCTGTCCACGATCTCCAGGGCCGGCAGCGCGAAGTCGACCGCGCGCAGCACGTCGACGGCCGTGCTGTCGGCGTGCGGCAGGTCGCGGGCGAGCACGAGCGCGACCTCCGCCTCCACCCTCGGCTGCAACAGCGCGCCGTGGGGCACCTCGTCGCCCCGCGCCACCTCCATGTCGGCGAACAGTGCGCCGAAGTCCGGCCTGCTCACGCCGAGTTGCCGCTGCACCACGGGGGAGGTCAGTCCGATCTTGCGGCCGATGACCCGCCGCCCCGCGGCCCGGCCGCGCTCGACGTTCAGCCGCTGGACGGCGTAGGCGCTCTCGACGCCGGTGCCGGTGTCGGTGGCGTCGAGGATCGAACGGACCGGTGGGCAGGCGACCCGGGTGCGGGCGGCCTCGGCCAGGATGTCCGCGGCCTTGACGACGGCGGCCGGGACGTCCTCGTCCGGCGAGTGAGAGGTCACGGGTTCCCTCCAGGGGACGGGGAAGGGCACGGTCTCGCGCCTTCGGCTGCTGGTGATGGCCCAGGTATAGACACGGGGCGTGAGGACGACAATGTTTGTTCCATGACACGGAACAGTTCCGGGGGCAACATGCTGGAAAAGTCCGCTTTCCTCCTGGACGTCTTCACGCCGGACGGTGGCGCGTACCGTCTCACGGAACTCGTCGCGGCGACCGGGCTGTCCAAGCCGACGGTCCACCGGCTCACCGCGGACCTCGTCCGCCTCGGGTGGCTGGAACGCGAGGGCGCCCGCTACCGGCTCGGACCGAAACTCTTCGAACTGGGGTCGCTGGTGCCGAGGCGCCGCGATCTGCGCGAGACCGCTCTGCCGTTCCTCCAGGACCTGTTCGAGGCCACGCGCGAGATCGTCCACCTCGGCGTGCGCGAGGACCTCGAGGTGGTCTACCTCGAACGCATCCACGGCCACGAGGCCGTGTGGCTGCCCTCCCGCATCGGCGGCCGTCTGCCGCTGACGTGCACCGGTCTGGGCAAGGCCATGCTCGCCTTCTCCGACGCCGAGCTGACCGAGCGGGTGCTCGCCGGGCCGCTGCCCGGGCTCACCCCGTTCTCGGTCACCGATCCGGAGCGACTGTCCCTCTCGCTGGAGAAGACCCAGGTCTCCGGGCTCGCGTACGAGGAGCAGGAAGCCGCGGAGGGAGTCGGTTGCGTCGCCGCCCCCGTCTTCGAGGGCGGGTCGGCGGTCGCCGCCGTGTCGGTGGCCGTCCCGGTGGCCCGCTTCCGCCCGGCCCGGCTGGCTCCCGCGGTGCGCACGGCGGCACTGGGGGTCTCCCGGGCCCTGCGCGGTGGGGCCGGCTGACCGGCGTGGACCCGACGGTCACTGGGCGGAGCCCGTCTCGGCGTGGGCCTTGAGCAGCCCCTCGACGCCGTGCAGGAAGGTCTCGCCGACCAGCACCGGGTCGTAGAGGCAGCCGGCGGCCATCGCGCCGTCACGCAGCATCACGAAGTGCCGGGCGGCGTGTTCGGCCGGCTCCTCCCGGATCAGGGCGAGGAGCCCGGTGGTGGTGCCGAGGAGCCAGTCGCGGTGGGCGAGGACCGCGCGGTGGACCGGGTGCGCGGGGTCGGGGTATTCGGCGGCGGCGTTGAGGAAGGCGCATCCGCGGAAGCCGGGGGACCGTATGCCCCGGGCGATGGTGTCGCTCAGGGCGCGGAGGGTGTCGGCGGCCGGGAGTCCGGCGGAGACGGCGGCGTCCGCCTCGGCGCGCATGGAGCGGTCGGCCTCGTTCAGATAGGCGACGACCAGGTTCTCCTTGCCGCGGAAGTGGCGGTAGAAGGTGGCCCGGGTGACCCGGGCCTCCTCCACGATGCGGTCGACGCCGACGGTGTGGATGCCTTCCGCGTAGAACACGCGTCCGGCGGTGGCGAGCAGCCGTGACCGTGCTTCGGACGGCCGGCCTTCGTTTGCGTGGGGCTCCATGCGCACCATGCTAAGCGCTGTAGAGGTAGAACGTTCTGTCTTGACAATTCTCCGCGCTGTTGCCAGAGTCATCCATGACAGAACGTTCGGTGTCGCGGACGTCGAGGTCGGTCGGACGGCTCCCGCCGCCCGCCCGGCCCGGCGTCCCCGGCACTCGGTTCCGGTCGGCGCCCCTCGGTCACGTCGGGCCGGCGAGGCCCGCGTTCCGTCGGACGGGCCGATCCGCTGGACGCTTCGGGCCCGCCTCCACCCTTCCCTTCCTCGAAAGGACCGCCATGAGCACCACGCTCGCCGCACCGTCCGGCATCTCCGGTACCGCCTCCGCCCTGCGGAAGCTCTACTTCGTCCGGTTCGCCTTCGCCCTCGTCTGGGCCGGAGTGATGCTGACGATGGCCGACGAGATCACCCCGGCCGGAGGTGTCCTCCTGGTGCTGTACCCGCTGTTCGACGTCGGCGCCGCCGTCTACGACGCCAGGGTCTCCCGCTCGACCGGCTCGCCCCGGCTGCTCTACGTGAACATGGCGGTCAGCACGCTCACCGCCATCGGGCTCGCCGTCGCGGCGACGTCCGGCATCCCGGCCGTCCTGCGGGTGTGGGGTGCCTGGGCCGTCGTGGCCGGTGCGGTGCAGCTGATCGTCGCCGTTCCGCGGCGTGCGATGGGCGGCCAGTGGCCGATGATCCTCAGCGGTGGCATCTCCGTCCTCGCCGGTGCGTCCTTCATCGCCATGGCCGGCGGCGACAAGCCCGAGCTCAGCAGCGCCGTCAGCTACGCCATCCCCGGCGCCGTCTTCTTCCTCCTCTCGGCCCTCCGCCTGGGCCGCTCCGCCAAGGACAAGTGACATGGCCACCCAGACATCCCAGACAGCCCAGGCACCCCGGACGGCCCGGACGTACGACGTCGTCGTCATCGGAGCCGGCCCCGTCGGCGAGAACGTCGCCGACCGCGTGGTGCGGGGCGGCCTGACCGCCGCGGTCGTCGAGCGGGAGCTGGTGGGCGGCGAGTGCTCCTACTGGGCCTGCATGCCCACCAAGGCACTGCTGCGCGGTACGGCCGCGCTCCGGGCCGCCCGGCAGGTGCCGGGAGCGCGCGAGGCGGTCACCGGTGACCTGGACGTGCGGGCGGTCCTGCGCCGCCGCGACTCCTTCGCCTCCGACTGGAAGGACGAGGGCCAGGTGTCCTGGCTGGAGTCCGCGGGCATCGACCTGTACCGGGGCCAGGGCCGCGTCACGGCCGACCGGGGCGTCACCGTGACCGCCGGGGACGGCACCGTCACCTCGCTGACCGCGCGTCACGCCGTCGTCCTCGCCACGGGCACCTCCGCGCTGCTGCCGGACATCCCCGGGCTGGCCGCGTCGGCTCCGTGGAGCAGCCGTGAGGCGGCCTCCGCGAAGGCGGTCCCGGGCCGGCTCGCCGTCATCGGCGGCGGTGTGGTGGCCTCCGAGATGGCGACGGCGTACGCCGCGCTGGGTTCGACGGTCACCGTGCTGGCCCGTGACGGCGTGCTGCCGCTCGCCGAGCCCTTCGCCGGCGAGCTGGTCACCGAGTCGCTGCGGGCGGCCGGGGTCTCGGTCCGCCTCGGCGTCGAGGCCGTGTCCGTGAGACGCGAGGCCGACGGCACCGTGCACGTCACGCTCGACGACGGCGAGCGGGTCGAGGCCGACGAGGTGCTCGTCGCCGTCGGCCGCACGCCGAACACCCAGGATCTCGGCCTCGACGCCCTCGGTCTGGAGCCGGGGGGCTGGCTCCCCGTGGACGACACCCTGCGGGTCCTCGGGAAGGACGGGACGACGCCGGCGGCCGACGGATGGCTGTACGCCGCCGGTGACGTCAACCGGCGCGTGCTGCTGACCCACCAGGGCAAGTACCAGGCCCGCGCCGTGGGCGACGTCATCGTGGCCCGTGCCAAGGGCGAGAAGGTCGAGGACGGCCTCTGGGGCCGGCACGTGGCCACGGCCGACGAACGCGCGGTCCCCCAGGTCGTGTTCACCGAGCCGGAGCTGGCCTCGGTCGGCCTGACCGCCGCCGCGGCCGAGGCCGCCGGGCTGCGCGTCCGCGTCCTCGACCACGACCTGGCCGCCCTCGCGGGCTCCTCCCTGCACGCCGAGGGCTACCGGGGCCACGCCCGGATGGTCGTGGACGAGGACCGCGGGGTGATCGTCGGCTTCACGCTCGTCGGCCCGGACGTGGCGGAACTGCTGCACGCCGCGACGATCGCGATCGTCGGCGAGGTGCCGCTGGACCGGCTGTGGCACGCGGTCCCCGCGTTCCCCACGGTCAGCGAGGTCTGGCTGCGGCTGCTCGAGGCGTACGGGCGCTGAACCGCCCGCCGGTGTCCCAAGACCGAACCTCTCCCTCCCTCCGGGGCGTACTCCTCATGACCATCCGTTCCGAACTGGCCCTCGCGGGTGCGGCCCTGGCCCTCCTGGCCGCTGCCGCGACGGCCCTGCCGGCGGTCGCCCACCGGCACGACTCGGCCCCCGCGGCCGTCGCCCGGGTGCACAGGCCGGCCGGTGACGTGCCGGTCGTGAGGGTGGTCCCGGGCCTCCGGCCCGGCCCGCTCCTGAACGGCACCGTCGAAGGAGCGCCTCGCGACTGAGTCGTCGCGGACGCCCCACCGGCCGCCGTCACGGCGTCCGGACCCTTCCTCACCACTCCACCCGGAACCGGGCGCACCGGCGGACCCCGCCGGCCCGGATCCGCCACTCCATGAAAAGGACATCCCATGCGCATCCGTATCTCCCGCCGCATCGCCCTCGCCGCCGGCGCCCTCGCCCTGCTGGGCGCCGCCACCGCCCCGGGCGTGGCGACGGCGAACGCCGAGCGGCCCGCCGCGGCCCCCAAGCCCACCGTCGTCCTCGTGCACGGGGCCTGGGCCGACTCCTCCAGCTGGTCGCCCGTCATGGAGCGGCTGCGCAAGGACGGTTACAAGGTCCGCGCCCTCGCCGATCCGCTCCAGGGACTCACGGGCGACACGGCATACGTCTCCAGCTACCTGGCCACCATCGACGGGCCCGTGGTGCTCGTCGGCCACTCCTACGGCGGCGCCGTGATCACCAACGCGGCCGCCTCCGACCCCGACGTCAAGGCGCTCGTCTACATCGCCGGTTTCATCCCCGTGAAGGGTGAGACGGTGGGCGACCTGGCGGCGAAGTCCACGCCGCCCGTCCCGCTCGTGTACACCCAGGTCCCGGACGGCACGGACGTCTCCATCGACCCCGCGAAGTTCCGCGAGACCTTCGCCGGCGACCTGGACCGGACCACGGCCGAGGACCTGGCGGCGACGCAGCGGCCCGCCAACAGCAAGGCCGTCACCGAGCCCGGTACCGCCGAGGCGTTCCGCACCATTCCGTCCTACAGCCTGGTCACCACCCGGGACCACGCGATCAACCCGGACCTCCAGCGCTTCATGTCCCAGCGGGCCGGCGCGCACATCGACGAGGTCGCGGCCTCCCACGCGGTGATGCTCAGCCGCCCCGGGAAGGTCACCGACGTGATCGAGAAGGCCGCCCGCGCCACCCGGTGACCCACGGGCCCGGTGGCGCGCGAGGGCGCGCCGCCGGGCCGAGGTGACCGTCCGACCGTTCCCCTCCCCGCTCACGAGCGGGTCCCGTTGCTCCCGACCCACCGGAGAGATGCCATGACCTCGCAGACACACCAACCGTCGGACCGCCTCGCCGCACTCCTTCGCGGGCAGCTCCACACCGGCCGGGTGGCCACCTCGGGGCCCCTCTACGAGGCCGGCCGCAGCCTGTGGAACGGCGCCGTCACCGCACGTCCCGGCGCCGTCGTCCGGTGCGCGGACACCGAGGAGGTCGCCGCCGCGGTACGGGCCGCGCGGGAGTGCGGGGTGCCTCTGTCGGTGCGCGGCGGCGGTCACGACTGGGCCGGGCGAGCCGTCGCCCAGGACGGTCTGACCATCGACCTGTCGGGCCTGCGCACGGTGACCGTGGACCCGGTCGCCGAGGTCGCCCTCGTGCAGGGCGGCGCCACGGCCGGCGACGTGGCCCGGGCCGCCCAGCCCCACGGACTGACCGCCGTGACCGGCACCGCGGGCTCAGTGGGCATGGCGGGCCTGACCCTCGGCGGCGGCTACGGGCCGCTCGGCGGGCGGTTCGGGCTCGCCCTGGACAATCTGCTGTCCGCCGAGGTGGTGCTGGCCGACGGCGGCGTCGTCACCGCGGACGCCGAGCACGAACCCGACCTCTTCTGGGCGCTGCGGGGCGGCGGCGGCAACTTCGGCGTCGTCACCTCGATGCGCATCCGGCTGCACCGCCTGCGCACCCTCCTCTCCGGCCTCGTGATGTATCCCTGGGACCAGGCCCCCGCCGTCCTCACCGCGCTGGCCGAGGAGCTGCCCGAGGCCCCCGACGAACTGACCGCGCAGTTCGGCGTCCTGACCGGGCCCGCGGACGAGCCCGTGGTGTTCGTGGCACCCACCTGGAGCGGAGACGACGCCGCGGCGGGGGAGCACGCGCTGGCTCGCTGCGCCGCCCTGGGCACCCCGCTCGCCGCGCATACGGGCCCCGTGACCATGCCGGACCAATTGGCGGCCATCGACGCGCAGTTCCCCTACGGCCGGCACGTCGAGATCCGCCCGCGGTCGGTGCCGGCGCTCACCCCCGGGGTGCGCGAGGCGCTGCTCGCCGCGGGCTCCGCACCGACCTCGCCGCTCTCGGCGGTGTCGGTGCACAGCCTGCACGGCGCCGCGGCGCGCGTGCCCGTGGCGGAGACGGCGTTCGGCAACCGCGACCCGCATCTGATGATCGAGATCCTCGCCCTGTGGGAGCCGGACGACCCGGAGCCGGCGCGGCACCGCGCGTGGGCCGCCGGCCTGGCGAAGGCCCTGGAGCCGGAGGCGCTGCCGGGCACCTACCCCAACCTCCTCGGCCCGGACGAGACCGCGCACATCGCGCACTCCTACGGCCCCCACGCCCATCGGCTGCTCGCGGTGAAGCGGAGGACCGACCCGGACGGTGTCTTCCGGGCGCTCCCGCTGCCGGCCGGACCCGGCGGCGCGTGAGACGTCCGAGGCCCTCCGCCCGCCGTACGACGTCTGAGGCCCTTCGCCATCCGTACGACGTCTGAGGCCCTTCGCCATCCGTACGAAGGGCCCGCTCGCCTCTGGTCACCACGCACCCCGCTCTGTAGAGTGAGCGTTACATACATGAGCTGCTCGGTGGCGGGGGCACGCACCGACCCACGGCTCACGCCGACGGCTCCCGCGGTCACCGGACATCCGCACACACACGTCGAAGCACCTCTGGAGGCGGTCGCGTGACGGCCACGAAGACGAACGGCCCCCCGCCCGGCCGGGCCGACGAGCAGGCCCCCGTACTCGTCCTGCTGCACGGCGGCGGACCGGGGGTCGACGCCCTCGGCAACTGGGCCACGGTCCGCCCCGCCCTCTCGGCCTCGTTCCGCTGCCTCGCCCCCGACCTGCTCGGATTCGGCACGCAGGTCACCACCGGCGAGGCGGGCGGGGGCACCCCGCTCGGCCCGCGGGCCTGGGCGTGGGCCCGGGCACGGCAGATCCTGTCGCTGCTCGACCGCCAGGGCCTGCGGCGGGTCCACCTGCTCGGCAACTCGGCCGCCGGCGGGGCCGCCGCGCTGGCACTGATGGCCGAGGCACCGGAGCGGGTCGACCGGGCGGTCCTGATGGGCGGCGCGGGCACCGGCCCACCGCCCGCCCGGGTCCCCTTCTACGAGGAGCCCACGGCGGAGTCGATGCGTGCGACGCTGGCCCGCCTGGTGGCGGACGAGACCCCGCACCGCGACCTCCTCGACGAACTCGCGCCCCGCCGGCTGGAGCAGGCCCTGCGGCCCGGGGCCGAGGCGGCCTTCCGGGCCATGTTCGCCGAGCCCCCGCCCGGCGGACCGCCCCCGGTCGACCCGGCCGGCGTCCGCACCCCGGTTCTCGCCCTGCACGGGGAGCGGGACCGGGTGTCACCGGTCGAGGTCTCCGAACGTCTCGCCGAGGCCCTGCCGAACGGGCGGCTCAGGGTCGTAGCGGGAGCCGGCCACTGGATCCACGTGGACCGTCCCGATGAATTCTGCGAGCTGGTGGGGGAGTTCCTGAGCGCATGAGCGCACACGACACGATCGACGAGGAAGAGCGGACCGGAGTGCTCGTCGTGGGCGCCGGACCCGCCGGACTCACCCTGGCCATCGACCTGGCCATGCGCGGCGTGCCCTGCCACGTGGTGGAGGCGACCGCCGAACGGCCCCTCAACCCCCGGTGCAACACGACCTCCGCCCGGTCGATGGAGATCTTCCGGCGGCTCGGGATCGCCGGCGACATCCGGCGGGCCGGCCTCCCCGAGGACCGCCCGACATCCGTCCACTACCGCACCACCCTGCTCGGCGAGGAGATCTTCCGCATCGACCTGCCGTCCTCCGGCGAGGTGCTGAGCGGCGCCGGCAAGGAGGATTGGCCCACCCCGGAGCCGCAGCACCGGATCTCGCAGCTCCACCTCGAACCCGTCCTCGAACGGCATGCCAGGAGCCTGCCCGGACTGACGATCGAGCGCGGGACCCGCCTGACCGGACTGCGCCGGCACGAGGACCACGTGGAGGCGGTCGTCGAGTCCGGCGGCACCACCCGGACCCTGCGCCCGGCATACGTCGTCGGCTGCGACGGGGCCCACAGCACGGTGCGCCGCGGGCTCGGCATCCGCTACGAAGGCGTCGACGCCCTCCAGAAGTTCGTCACCACCTTCGTGCGCTCCCGCGCGCTCGGGGCCATCGCCGACCGCGACCCCGCCTGGACGTACTGGACGTACGGCCGCAGGACGGCCTCGCTGATCGCCGTCGACGGCGAGGAACTGTGGCTCAACCACGTCGCGTTCCCCCCGGACCACGACACCGAGGACGAGGACCCCGAGCGGCTCCTGCGGGAGACCGTGGGCGCCGACGTGGAGCACGATGTGCTCGGCGTGGTGCGCTGGACCGGCCGCCGGCTCGTCGCCCGGCAGTACGGCGAGGGGCGGGTGTTCCTCGCGGGCGACGCCGCCCACCTCTGGATCCCCGTCGGCGGCTTCGGCATGAACGCCGGCATCCAGGACGCGGTGACCCTCGGCTGGATGCTCGCCGCCGTCCACCACGGGTGGGCACCCCCCGCGCTGCTGGACGCCTACCAGCTCGAACGCAAGCCGGTGGGCGAGCAGTTCGCCGACGCGGTGCGCGCCGCCGCCCGCACGTCCTTCGCGGACGTCTCCCCGGACATCCACCTGCCCGGCCCCGAAGGGGAGGCCGCCCGCGCCGAGTTCGCCGGCCGGCTCGCCAGGAGCGAACCCCACCGGTACTCGCCGGACGGCTTCAGCTTCGGCTACCACTACGCGCACTCACCGCTGGTCGTCGGCGGCGGGGAACAGGCCGCGATCACCATGGGCGACCACACGGAACGGGCCCGGCCCGGATTCCGGCTCCCGCACGCCTGGCTCGACGAGGGCCGCTCGGTCCTCGACGCGCTCGGACCGGACTTCACCCTGCTGCGGACCGACCCCGACACCGACGTGACCCCGTGGACGGACGCCGCGGCCGCACTCGGCGTCCCCCTCACCGTCGTGGACCTGCCCGCGCGGTGGCCCGAACGCTATCCCGCCGCACTGCTGCTGGTGCGCCCCGACCAGCACGTCGCCTGGACGGGCGAGGCACACCCCCGGCCCGAGGAGCTCCTGCACACGGTCACCGGGCGCCTCGCCGCCCCCCGGCAGTAGAGAATCAGGAGAAGGCATGTCATACGCACTGGGCATCGACGTGGGCGGCACGTTCACCGACGCCGTCGCCTCGGACGGTGCCGGCCGCATCGTCTCGGCCAAGACACCCACGACACCGCCCCACCGCGAGGTCGGGGTCATGCGGGCCATCGAGGAGATCGCCGCCGAACTGGGCATCGGCGTCGGCGACCTGCTCGCCGAGACCGACTTCATCGCCCACGGCACCACCGCGTCGATCAACGCCCTCGTCCAGGGGACGGTGGCCGAGGTCGGCCTCATCGCCACCAAGGGCCACCGGGACTCGATCTACATCATGAACGCCGAGGGACGCACCCTCGGCCGGGCCGCCCACGAGATCCAGGACACCCTCAGGCAGCGCAAGCCGGCACCGCTGATCCCCAAGGAGCGGGCCCTGGAGGTCACCGAACGCGTCGACCACGCCGGCAAGGTCCTCGTCCCGCTCGACGAGGAGGAGGTGCGCGCCCGCGCCCGCACGCTCGTGGACCAGGGCGTCGAGGCCATCGCCGTCTGCCTGCTGTGGTCGTTCAAGAACCCGGCCCACGAGCGGCGTGTGCGCGAGCTGATCCACGAGATCGCCCCGGACATGTACGTGACGCTGTCCTCCGACGTCAGTCCGCGCATCCGTGAGTTCTCCCGCACCTCGACGACCCTCATGAACGCGCAGATCGGCCCCCGGCTGCGGATGTACCTCACGCCGCTCCAGAAGCGGCTGGAGGAGAACGGGCTCAAGGGCCCGCTGCTCGTCATGCAGAGCGAGGGCGGCACCATCACGGCCGACCGGGCCCCGGAACACGCGATCACCACGGTCGGCTCCGTGCTGTCCGGCGGTGTCATCGGCGGCATGCGGATGGCGGAGCAGCTCGGCCACCGCAACGTCATCACCACCGACGTCGGCGGCACCACGTTCCTCGCGGGCCTGATCGTCGACGGGGAACCGGTGAGGGCGCCCGGCTCCGTCGTCAACCAGTATCCGATCAACGCGGCCACCATCCAGGTGCACACCATCGGCTCCGGCGGCGGGGCGCTCGCCTCCGTGGACGCCGGCGGCAATCTTCGGCTCGGCCCGCAGAGCGCCGAGGCCGTCCACGGGCCCGCCTGCTACGGCAACGGCGGCACCCGCCCCACCAACACCGACGCCGACCTGGTCCTCGGCATCCTCAGCCCGCGCGGACTCCTCGGCGGCCGCAAGCCACTGCGGACGGACCTGGCCCGCGAGGCCCTCCGCACGCACGTGGCCGAACCCCTCGGCCTGACCGTCGAGGAAGCCGCCATCGCCCTCCACGAGGTGCAGAACGCGCAGGCGGGCGACCTCCTGCGGCGGGCCGTCGTGCAGGCCGGCCACGACCCCCGCGACTTCGTCGTCTACGCCTTCGGCGGCGCCGGACCCGCCCACTGCGCCGGCTACTGCCAGGACCTGGGCGTGCGCGAGGTCGTCGTCCCGCTCGGTCCCGTCGCCTCCGCCTTCTCCGCCTACGGGCTCGCGGCCTCCGACGTCGTACTGAGCGCCGAACTGTCCGACCCGTCCGCCTTCCCGGTCCCCCCGGACGTCCTCGCCTCGCACTACACGCGGCTGGAGAACGACCTGCGGCGCGCCCTGGACCGGCAGCAGGTGACGTTCAAGGAGGTGACGATGGAGCGCGAGGTCGACCTGCGGTACTCGATGCAGGTCAACGAACTCGCCGTCGGCGTCCCGGAAACCGGGTTCACCGAACGCACCGGTGACGAGATCATCGAGCGGTTCGAGGAGCGGTACGAGCGCATCAACGGACCCGGCGCCGGCTACAGCGAGGCCGGCGTGCAGGCGATCACCTACCGGGCGCGCGCCAAGGCCTCCCTCGACTTCCCCGTCGTCCTGCCGGACGTGGCCCGTGCCGACGGCCCGGACCCCGCCGAGGCGTTCCTCGAGGAGCGCCCCGTCTGCCTCGACTCACGGACCGGGTTCGTGCCCACCCCCGTCTACGACTACGCCCGGCTCCGCGCGGGCCACGAGATCACCGGCCCGGCGATCGTCGACGTGCCGACCACCGTCGTGGTGGTGCCCGCCGGCGTCACCGGCCGGGTGGACCGGCTCGGCAACCTCGTGCTCAGCTATCAGTGAGGACAGCTTTTATGGCATCGACGATCCCCGGGGCGGACGAGTTCACCAGCCGGCCCGTCCCGCGCGAGGAACTGCTGCGGCAGATCCCGCCCACCCTCCCGCTGCACCGGATCGACGAGCGGCAGGCGGAGGAGGTCAACGCGCTGACCTACGAGGTGGTCCGGCACCGCCTGTGGGCCGTCACCCAGGAGATGGGGGAGACCCTGCGGCGCATGTCGGGCTCGCACGTCGTCACCGAGTCCAACGACTTCAACTTCTCCATCTGCGACGAACTCGGCGAGCAGGTCCAGGTCGGCGCCTACAACGTGGGCCTCATCGGGTCCATGGACCTGGCCATCGTGTGGACGCTCCGCAACCGCAGCGAGAACCCGGGCATCGAAGAGGGCGACATGTTCCTCTGCAACGACCCGTGGATCGGTGGCGGCCTCCACCAGAACGACGCGGCGGTCCTCGCCCCGATCTTCCACGAGGGCAGGCTGTTCGGCTGGACCACCGCCATCGCCCACCAGGTCGACCTCGGCGGGCCCCGGCCCGGCTCGTTCAGCCCCTCCGCCCGGGACGTGTTCGGCGAGGCCGTCCCCACCCCGCCGATGAGGGTCGTCCGCGGCGGGGTGCTGCAGCGGGACGTCGCCGACGCCTGGGTCCGCAGGTCGCGCCTTCCCCACATGGTGGGCCTCGACCTGCGCGCCAAGATCGCCGCGAACAGGAACGCCGCCGAACAGATCCTCCGGCTCATCGACAAGTACGGCGCCGACACCGTCAAGGCCGTCATGCGCCGCATGATGGACGACGCCGAAAGCCGGCTGCGGGACAAACTCAGGACGCTGCCCGACGGCACCTGGAGCGCGGTCGGCTACCAGGAGCAGTCGGGGACCGGCGACCGCGACCTGCACGCCCTCCACGTCGCCATGACCAAGCAGGACGACCGTCTGGTCTTCGACTTCCGGGGGACCGCCGGCCAGACCGGCGTCATCAACTGCCCCTACCCGGGCCTTCGGGCGGGCATCGTCTTCACGATGCTGCCGCTGCTGGCCGGGGACATCCCGTGGGCGGCGGGCGGACTCATGCGCTGCTTCGAGATCGTCACCGACGAGGACACGCTCACCAACGCCTCCTTCCCGGCCGCCGTGGGCAAGGGACCCTTCGGCCCCGCGTGGGGCTCGGGCAACCTGGTCGCCGAGGTCATCGCCCGGATGCTCGACGCCGAACCCGACCACCGCGAGGACGTGCAGTCGATCTGCAACGGCACCACCGACCTGTGCGTCGTCTCCGGCGTCGACGTCCGCGGCGGCGGCCACAAGGGCTTCGTCTCGCCCGTCTTCGACGTCATGGCCGGCGGCTACGGCGCCCAGGTGCACCACGACGGCGTCGACACCGGCGGACGGCTCATCATCCCCTCCGCCAAGGCACCCGACGTGGAGATGACCGAGTACCTCTACCCGCTGCTCGCCCTGTGGCGCCGGGAGGAGACCGACTCCGGCGGGCCCGGCAGGCGGCGCGGCGGCATGAGCGGCTCGGTCTGCTACGTGCAGCACCCGGACCAGAGCGGCGACATGTCCCTGGTCGTCTCCGGCACGGGCAAGGTCGCCAACCAGAACGTCGGCCTGGCCGGCGGCCACCCGGGCAACTCACAGCTCGACCTGGTGGTGCGCGGCATCGACGTGCCGCAGCTCGCCGGCGCGAGGTCGATGCCGGGCGGCCTGGACGACCTGGGCGGCACCGTCGAGGTCCTGCCGTGCGAGGGCGAGTCCACCCTCGGCGCGGGCGACGCGCTGTACCTGCACTGGCAGGCGGGCGGCGGCTACGGCGACCCGCTGCTGCGCCCCGCCGAGGACGTCCGCGAGGACGTGCTCCAGGTGCGGGTGTCCCCGGACGCCGCCCGAAACGTGTACGGCCTCGTGCTGCGCGCGGACGGCGAGGTCGATGCGACCGCCACCGAGGAGGCCCGCGCCGTGCTGCGGCACCGCCGTGCCACCGACGCCGGACTGACCGGCGCCGCCCTCGCGCCGATCGGCACACCGCGACCGGACGGGGTGCGCCGCCTCGACGACAACCTCGCGGTCGAGGTGGAGTCCAGGACCGTGATCTGCGTGCACTGCGGCACCGGGATCGGGCCGCTGGGGAAGAGCGCGTTCGTGGAGGGGCTCGCCCGCCGCGAGGTGGCGCCCACGGAGGCCGGCCCGCACATCTGGCACGACCCGTCCGTCTACGTCGACGCGGACGTCGTCTTCCGGCAGCTGTGCTGCCCGGGCTGCCTGACGGCGGTCCACTCCCGCGTGGTGCCCGTCGGGCACCCGCTGCCCCACGACGACTACCGGAGCTGGGCATGACCGCAACGACCGGAGCGACCGGGCCGTCGACCGCCCGGCGCACATCGAACGCCGCACGCGGAGGGTGAGAACGTGGGTATCCGCAAACTGGGGTACGTCGGCCTCGACGTGACGGACGTCGACGCCTGGACCGACCTGCTCGGCCGCACGCTGGGCATCGGCGTCACCACGGAGAAGTCCGGCACGGACGAGGTCACGCTGGCCGAACTCGACATGTTCAAGTACCGGCTGGCCCTGTACCCCGCCGCGCACGACCGGCCGCGCCACGTGGGCTGGATCGTCGACACGCCGGCCGAACTGGACCGGCTCACCGGGCGGCTCACCGACGCGGGACACACCGTCGAGGACGGCACGCCGCAGGAGGCCCGCCTGCGCGGCGCGACCCGGCTGCGCCGGTTCACCGACCCCGTCGGATACGGCGTGGAGCTGGCGGTGGGGGAGACCAAGGCGCGCACCGCCGTCGCCCGCCCGGACGGCACGCAGCCGGGCGCCACCGGCCTCGGGCACTTCGTGCTCGCCAGTCCGAGACTCGAGGAACTGCGCGAACTCTACGAGAACGTTCTGGAGTTCAGGCTGACCGACTACCGGGCCCCCGGCCTGTACTTCCTCCGCTGCAACCCCACCCACCACAGCATCGCGCTCGCCCACGCGGACACCGCCTCCCTCCACCACCTGGAGTTCGAGCACGGTTCGATCGACGACGTCGGGCGGTCCTACGACCGGGCCAAGGCCAACGGCGCGCCGATCTCGATCAGTCTGGGCCGGCACATGAACGACAAGGCGCTCTCCTTCTACGTGCGCAACCCCAGCGGGTTCCACCTGGAGATCGGCTGCGGGGGCATCGAGGTCGGCGAGGACTGGGTGCCGCACGACTTCGGCGTCTCGGACGTGTGGGGCCACCACCACGCCGAGGCCAACCCCTTCGCCTCACCCGCCTCCTGACGGCGACGGCCGGCGCCACGAGGGCCGGAAAGGGCGCTGAAAGGCCTTTACAAGCCCCGTCGGCCACGCTCCGACCCCCGCACCCCTCGCATCACGCCCCCGACGGCCGTCCCTCCGCACGGGCCCTCCGCCCCGCGCGGGGGGACCGCCGCGTGTCCGGCCGTCACCGGCCACGGCGGACCCATGACGTGCAAGAACTCCTTTTCGGCCAAGGGCGGTCCACCGGCCGGCCGACGGAGGGTACCCCCTGTCTTGTGCGACAGTTGGTCAATAACCTTGTGCGGTACACCCGTTGTCGATTTCTGGGAGTCCCATGTCCACCGCGCAGCAGGTCCCCGACATCCTCTCGTCCGAGTTCGCCGCGAACCCCTACCCGGCCTACCGCGTCATGCGGGAGAGCGCCCCCCTGATCTGGCACGAGGCGACCCGGAGCTACATCGTCTCGCGCTACGAGGACGTCGAGCGGGTGTTCAAGGACAAGGCGGGACAATTCACCACCGACAACTACGACTGGCAGATCGAGCCGGTGCACGGCAAGACGATCCTCCAGCTCAGCGGCCGCGAGCACGCCGTGCGGCGGGCGCTCGTCGCCCCCGCCTTCCGCGGCAGCGACCTCCAGGAGAAGTTCCTGCCCGTCATCGAGCGCAACTCCCGCGAACTCATCGACACCTTCCGGCACACCGGCTCCGCCGACCTGGTAACCGACTACGCGACCCGCTTCCCCGTCAACGTGATCGCGGACATGCTCGGCCTCGACAAGGCCGACCACCCCCGCTTCCACCAGTGGTACACCTCCGTCATCGCCTTCCTCGGCAACCTCTCGGGAGACCCCCAGGTGGCCGCCGACGGGGAGCGCACCCGGCACGAGTTCGCCGAGTACATGCTGCCGATCATCCGCCGGCGCCGGAACGAACTCGGCGAGGACCTGCTGTCCACGCTGTGCGCCGCCGAGGTCGACGGCGTCCGGATGAGCGACGAGGACATCAAGGCCTTCTGCAGCCTGCTGCTCGCCGCGGGCGGCGAGACCACCGACAAGGCCATCGCCAGCATCTTCGCGAACCTGCTGATGCACCCCGACCAGCTCGCCGCCGTCCGCGAGGACCGGTCGCTGATACCCCGGGCCTTCGCCGAGACGCTGCGCTACACCCCGCCGGTCCACATGATCATGCGCCAGTCGGCGACGGAGGTGGAGCTGTCCGGCGGCACCATACCCGCCGGCGTCACCGTCACCTGCCTGATCGGCGCGGCCAACCGGGACGGCGAGCGGTACGCCGACCCGGACCGGTTCGACCTCTTCCGGGAGGACCTCACCACCACCACCGCCTTCTCGGCCGCCGCCGACCACCTGGCCTTCGCCCTCGGCCGGCACTTCTGCGTGGGCGCCCTGCTCGCCAAGGCGGAGGTCGAGACCGGCATGAACCAGCTCCTCGACGCGATGCCCGACGTCCGGCTCGCCGAGGGCTTCGACCCGGTGGAGCAGGGGGTATTCACCCGGGGCCCGCAGACCCTGCCGGTCCGCTTCACCCCTGTCGCCGGCTGAGGCGCGCCGACCACGGACTCGGGGCCCGCGTGCGGGGCCCGTCCGTGCCCGGCGTCACTGCACGACCGGAGTGAACTCCACGGGCAGCGCCGTCAGACCGCGCATCCAGACGGACGGACGCCACTCCAGCTCCCCCGGGTCCACCGCCAGCACCAGGTCCGGCAGCCGCTCCAGCAGCGTCTCGACGGCCGTGCGGGCCATGACGTCCGCCAGCAGGGGCGCCGGGTACGGGCAGCGGTGCTCGCCGTTGCTGAACGACAGGTGCGCGGCGTTCTCGGCACCGACGTGCGCATCGGGCCAGATCTGCGGGTCGGTGTTGGCCGCCGCGAGCCCCAGGACCAGGCAGTCGCCGGCCCGGATCTGCCGCCCGCCGAGCTGGGTGTCCCGCACCGCCCAGCGGCCGATGAAGTTCTGCGTCGGCGTGTCCAGCCACAGCACCTCGTTGAGCGCCTCCCCCACGCTGAGCCGCCCGCCCGACACGTTGATCGCGAACCGCTCGTCGGTCAGCAGCAGACGCAGCGTGTTGCAGATCCAGTTCGCCGTCGGCTGCTGGGCCGCCGCGATCACCGAGATCAGGTCCTGGACGATCTCCTCGTCCGTCAGCCCCGCCGGATGCTGGATCATCCGCGAGGTGACGTCGGCACCCGGCCGCTCCCGCTTCTCCTTCACCAGCTGCGCCAGCCGCGCGCCCACCCTGCCGTACGCGGCGACCGGGTCGTCGCCCTCCGCCGCGTCCAGGGAGATCCGCAGGTCGTCCACGAGCTGCTGGGTGTCCGCGCCGCCCAGCGGCATGCCGCAGATCTGCACCACCGCACGCGCCGGCAGGGTGTGCACGTAGGCCGCCATCAGCTCGGTCCGGCCACTGCCCGAGAAGGCCGCGATGAGCTCGTCCGCGATGACCTGGCAGTCACGGGCCAGCTCGAACTGGTCGACGCCCTCCAGCGCCTCGCTGATCACCCCGGCGCGCCGCTGGTGCTCCTCGCCCTCGGTGAACAGCACGGAGGGCTGGTAGCCGACGAAGGGCAGCAGCGGCCAGTCCTCCGGGATGTTCGGCCACTGGTTCCAGCGCCGGGAGTCCCGCGCGAACAGCTCGTCGTGGGCGGTGACGTAGCCGACCTCGGAGTAGCCGAGCACCAGCCAGGCCGGGATGCCGCCGTCCAGCAGCACGGGGGCGACCGGGCCGTGCTCCCGGCGCAGCGACCGGTACAGCTGCGAGGGGGTCTGCTGGTAGGCGAGACCGCCGAGCGGCACCGCACCCTCGGCGTGCGCGGGGCAGCCCGGGGGAGGGACGTGGGCGGCGGGGTTCCCGGTGTCGGTCATGTCGTCTCCTGGGCCGTGGCCAGAGCGTAGAGGTGGTCCACGAGGGTGATCAGGACGTCCTTGCCGGACTGCCGCACCCGCGCGTCGCAGTCGATGAGCGGCACGTGCTCCGGCAGCGCCAGGGACTGCCGTATCTCGTCCAGGGAGTACCGGGTGGTTTCGTCGTCGAACCGGTTGACCGCCACCACGAAGGGCAGCTTGTGGTGTTCCAGCCGGTCGATCGCGTACCAGGACTCGTCCATGCGCCGCGTGTCGACGAGGACGACCGCGCCCAGCGTGCCGGAGAACAGCCGGTCCCACAGGAACCAGAAGCGCTCCTGGCCGGGCGCGCCGAACAGGTAGAGCACCATGCGCTCGTTGAGGCTGATCCGCCCGAAGTCGAAGGCCACCGTGGTGGTCGTCTTCCCCGCGACCTCCGAGGTGTCGTCGACACCCACCCCGGCCTGCGTCATCACCTCCTCGGTGTTCAGCGGCCTGATCTCGCTGACCGAGCGGACCAGCGTGGTCTTCCCGACCCCGAAACCGCCCACTATGACGATCTTCAGGCCGGTCTCTGCGGCATCGGCCAGGGGTGTGCGCTGGGAGGGCAGCTCAGAGGTTGCGGAGCCCATGGAGCACCTCCTTGAGAAGGGCGGAATCGGGGAGGGAGGCGACGGACTGGGCCGCGCGGGGGTGTCGGGCGGTGATGCGGCCCATGGCGAGCAGATCGCCGAGCAGGATCCGCACCACCGTGATCGGCAGCTTCAGTTCCGCCGAGATCTCGACGACGGCCGTGGGGTGACGGCACATCTCGAGGATCCGGACGTGCTCCGACTGCATCCCGGCGGTCGGCTCGCACTCGCTGACGACGAGGGTGACCAGGTCGAACGCGTCGTCGGCGCGGCTGCGTCCCCCCGTGACCATGTAGAGCCGGTCCGGGTCACCGGTGTCCACGGGCCGACGCGTCACGAGCCGGCACTCCCGTGCACCGGCTGGCGGGGCTCCGCCCTGAGGTGGTCGCCGATCTGCTCCACCAGCTCGGTCATCTGGTGGCCCACCACACCGGGATCGGCGTTCTCCTCGGCGATGACCGCGAGGTGCGCGCCCTCACCCGCCTCGACGATGAAGAGCAGGCCGCCGTGGAACTCCGTCATGGAGTGCCGGACGCCCCCGGTGCCGTCGCCGAACTCGACGGAGGCACCCTGCGCGAGGGCCTGGATGCCCGAGCAGATCGCGGCCAGCTGATCGGCCTGGTCCTGTGTGAGGTGTTCGGTCCAGCAGAGCTTCAGGCCGTCCCGGGACAGGACGAGCGCGTGCCGGGTGCCCGGGGTGCGCTCCAGCAGGTTCTGGAGAAGCCAGGTGAGGCTGTTGTCGGTGGTCTGCATGGTGAGTGATGGGACGGTGGTGCCCGGCTGGCCGGTCACCGGCCCGTTCCTCCAATCTGACGAGCTCAAGCGGGGAAGTGGGCGCCGGAACCCCGGGCGCCGTACGGGGGGAACGGTCTCTACGGGACGGCGGGCGGCTCCGGCTCCGTCCCGGAGCGGTCCGTGTCCTCGGGGGAGGGGCCGCCGGAGCGGCGCCCGCGGTGGAAGGCGCCGAAGCTGGAGCCCGCGTCGCGCGCGGTGCGCTCCGGTGCCCGTGTCGCCGGTGCGGTGGTGTCCTTGCGCTGCCCTCGCTCACGGTCGGCCTCGGCCATGGTGTGGCCGGGGGTGCGCACGGGGAGCCCGTTCGGGGTCGCGTCGCGCGGGCGCCGGCGCTCGGGAAGCCGCTCCGGCACCTCCGCCCCGGTGGCGGGTCCGTCTGCGGGGGAGGGCTCCGGGGCCCTCACGGTCGCCGCGGGCGCGGCCGGTGCGGGTGCGGGTTCGGCCGGGGCCGGCCCGGGGGTCGGAACCGCGGTGGCCGGGCGGCGCGGCGCCTGCGCGGGCGCGGGGTCGCGCTGCTGCGCGAGGAGTTGCGGCGGGACGAGGACGACCACGCCGGTGCCGCCGCGGGAGGAGGGGCGGTAGTTGACGCTGATGCCGTACTTGACCGCGAGGCGTCCGACGACCGCGACGCCGAGCCGGGTGCCCTGGAGCGAGGCGAGGTCGGTCATGCGCCCGGCCACCGCCTGCTCGGCGCGCCGCATGGCGGCGGGGGCCATCTTCAGGCCGCTGTCCTCGATGGTGACGACGAGCCCGGCACTGCGCTCCTCGACGTAGACGTGCACCTCGTCGATGGGAGGGGAGAAGTTCGCGGCGTTGTCCATCAGTTCCGCAAGCAGGTGCATGACACCCTCCGCGGCGAAACCGGAGATCGCGGCGGTCGTGGAGCAGTGCAGCCGCACCCGCTGGTAGGCGGCGATCCGGCCCACCGCGCCGCGCAGGATGCTCTCCATCACGATCGGTTTGTTCCAGGCGCGGCTGGAGCGGCCGCCCATCAGCAGGGCGAGCCGGTCGGTCATGAGGCCGAGCTGCGAGGTGGCGTGGTCGAGTTTGAGCAGGTCGCCGAAGACCTCCTCGCCGTGTCGTTCCTGCATCTCGCGCAGGTCGGCGAGCATGCTCACGGCCTTGGCCTGCACGCGGCTCAGCGCCTTCGCGGAGGCGGCCTGCGCGGCGGCCGCGCGCCGCTCGCTGAGGGCGAGTTCGCGGACGAACGATTCGGCGGTCCGGTGCAGCAGCGGGGTGCGCGGCCATTCCAGCGAGGCGAGGACGGTGTCGGCGGACTGCCCGTCCCGGAGCCGGCCGACCGCGGCGGGCAGGGTCTCGGAGGTCAGCCGCTCGGCCTCGGCGGTGGCACGGTCGACCTCCTCCCTGTAGCGGAGGCGTTCGGCCTCGGCGGTGGCCGCCTGCCGTACCCCCTCCTCCAGGGAAGCGGCGAAGGTGTGCATGACCTGGCGCAATTGAGGGTCCGACGGGGGCTGCACGGTCGTCAGCGCGTCAGCCGCGCTCGCGCCGTCACGCAGCCGCTTGGTGAGCCCGGGCAGGGTGATGTTCACCAGGTGCGCGGTCTCCGCCGAGACCTGCGCCGACCGGGCCTGGTGCGTGCCGGACTCGGCGAGGTGCTGGGCGGCCGAGCGGTGCGCGCGGCGGACCAGCAGAGTGCCGGTGAGGACGGCGAGGGCCAGGCAGACCCAGCCGCCGGCGACCGCGCCGAGCGTCCAGGAGCGGGCGCCGGCGGGCGCGGCCGCCGCCACGCCGCCCGCGAGGGCGGCACTCACCACCAGCACGGCCAGAGGTACGGCCGACGACGCCTTCGAGGGCTTCGCCGGCCGGTGTTGACTGGGCGGTGCAGGCACTGACATTCCGCGGTCCCTCGGTGGTTGAGAGCAGAAGATACGGATCGACCGACATACGGACGGGTCGCAGGTCAACGGCGGCAACACGCAACACCAGAAGGGGGACGCGGTGCTTCCGGACCCGGTACGCGCCCATGCTAGTCATCGTGCCGGTCGCCGTGATCGGACCGGTGGCACTGTCCGCCACGGAGGCGACATCGTCGTGAAGTAGTCGTCACAAGTGACGGCGGTGGTATAGGCGTGACACCGAAGTGGGCCCGCTCCCAGGGGTGTTCGGGTACCACTGGGCGGGTATTTCGCTTACCCGTCCACGACTTGCCGTTCTTCCTCGGGGTCAAGATCACGCATGGGTGACCTGATTTCGGCCAACTGCGTGGCGTCGACCGGCTCGCTCGCGGCCCCTTGCCGTCGGCCGACCGGTTCATGTGCCCCCAATTGACCGCAGTTGCAGGTGTGTGTCGCACCTCCTCCGGGCGTCCGCGCCCCCCCGAGGGCCTCGCGATCCCGGGCCCCCCTCCGCCGTTCCACGGCCGGCGCGCAACCGTTCGTGAGGCCCGTGTGAAGGAAGTTCGACACCGCGCCTGCGAGGGTTTCACGCACTCCACACCATCGGAAACCCGCAGGACCACCCCGACGAGTGACAGAAGACGCCGGTCCGCACACTCCTTCGGGTTGGTTCGCGGGGGCGGGCGGCGCGGACCCGTGGACGGCATGACTTGACTGCGTTAACTTGACGCTGACAAGTCAGAGCCCTGGAGACCTCACAGCCCTGGAGACTTCACGGCTTTCGAGACTTCAGAGCCTCAGAGACAGGAGACACCCGTGGCCTTCACCGCGGAGGACGTCTACCGCATGGCGCCGTACGCCCGCACGCTCGGTGTCCGCATCGACGGGATGGACCCCGCCGAGGTCGCCATGCGCCTCGAATGGAGCGAGGAACTCTCCACCGTGGGCGGGTCCTTGCACGGCGGGGCGCTCATGGGCCTCGCCGATGTCGCGGGCGCGGTCTGCGCCGGCCTCAACGGCCCCGCGGGCGCGCTGCCCGCGACCATGCAGTCCAGCACCCACTTCCTCCACCCCGTGGCCGGCAAGGGCGCCTTCGCGACCTGCCGGCCCCTGCGGGCGGGGAAGTCGAACGTCAACGTGGAGATCGACATACGCGACGAGACGGGCCGGCTGTGCGTCCGCGTGGTCCAGCTCGTCGCCCTGAGGAGCGCGGCGTGACGGAACCGGAGGCCCCCTCCGCCGCCGGTGTGCGCCGCCGCCGCGCGAAACGGGGCGAGGGCGCGCGCCTGCGGGAGGAACTGCTCGCCGCCGCCCGGCAACTCCTCGACGAACGGGGCGAGTCGGCGGTGACCGTCCGCGCGGTGGCCCAGCGCGTGGGCGTCAGCACTCCCGCCGTCTACCTGCACTTCGCGAGCCGCACGGAACTCCTGCACGGCGTGTGCCGGGGGGTGTGGGACCGGCTGGACGCGTACATGGCCGAGGCGGCCGCCGCGGCGGAGGACCCCTTCGAGGAACTGCGGCGCCGGTGCGCCGCGTACATCCGCTTCGGCCTCGACCACCCGCTGCACTACGGCCTGGTCGCCGCGGGCCCCGCGACGGAGGCCACCGCCCAGGTCGCCGACGCCTGCTTCCGCGAGCTCCACGGCGCCGTCCGGCGCTGCCTCGACGCCTCACTGCTCGAGGGGGACGGCATCGCCCTGACCCGCGCCGTCTGCGCCTGCCTGCACGGAGCGGTGTCACTGCTGCTCCTGCAGTCACCCGCCGTCTGGCCCCGCGACCTCGAACGCTACGCGGAGGACGTGGCAGCCGTCGCGTGCGCGGGGGCCCGGCACCACGCCGACCTTCACTGAACCGCCCCCGCCGTCCTCCAAGCCCTGCGCTCCCTCGCCCCGCCGTGACCCGGCCGGGAGCCTCCCCGCCGGGTGCTCCCGCCTCACCCCCCGAGCCCGGAGGAGGGCCCCTCGTTCATCGGGGCGAGGGCCCCGAACCCCGCCGGGTCCACCGGCGGCGCCGGCGGGAGGGGGCCGGGCCGGGCCGGAGGGCGGGCCTGGAAGGACTGGAAGAGATAGGTGAGCAGACGGCGCGCGGCGGGCACGGCCACCTCGCGGGGACGCCCGGCCAGCCCGCTGACGGCGACCAGGAGGAGCGTGATGTCGGAGGGCTCGAAGTCCTCGCGGAGCCGGCCGGTCTCGCGGGCGCGGCGGACCAGGACGGACAGGGCCTCCTGCGCCCGGGTCCGTTCCCGGCGGCGGTCCAGTGCCTCGGGGAAGCCGGTCATGAACACCGTGTCGAATCCGCGGTCGGTGACCAGCGTGACGCACGCCGTCTCCAGCAGGTGGTAGAGGCCGTGCCCGGCGTCGGGATCGGCCAGGGCCTCGTCGAGTGCCGTGGCGCAGGCGGAGAGTTGGCCGTCGTAGGCGGCGGTCACCAGCGCGGAGCGGGTCGGGAAGCGGCGGTAGAGGGTGGCCATGCCGACGCCCGCCCGGCGGGCGACCGCACCGAGGGGCGCGTCGACGCCCTGCGCCGCGAACACCTCGCGGGCGGCCTCCACAAGGCGTTCGCGATTACGGAGCGCGTCCGTGCGCAGCTCGTGGTGGGCGTCCGTGCGTGGACCCCCGGCCGACGCCCCGGTGGCTGCCCCGTGCGCTTGCTCCCCGTTCCGGCCTGCGGTCTTGTGAGAGGGGTGAGCGGGCATCGTGTCTCACTTCCGGCCACGAGGGGCGGTGGCCATCGGTCCCGGACCTAGCGTGAACGAACCGGCTTCGTACGCAATGGCCCTAGGAGAATCATGCACGACCTGTCCCGGTTGTCCGGCACCACGGCGCTGATCACGGGAGCGTCCGGCGGCATCGGCGAGGCATTCGCCCGCGAACTCGCCCGGCGGGGCGCGGACCTCGTGCTCGTCGCACGGTCCGGCGACAGACTGGAGGAACTCGCCTCCTCCCTGCGCTCCGCGCACGGAGTGCGGGCGCTGACGCAGAAACTCGACCTGTCGGAGGCGGGAGCGGCACGGGCGATGCACGAGTGGACCGTGGAGGAGGGGCTGGAGGTCGGCTTCCTCGTGAACAATGCCGGCGGCGGGGTCGGCGGCGCCGCGGTGCGGGCCGACCCCGAGGCCGTGGCCGCGATGGTGCGGCTGAACGGGAACACCGTCGTGGACAGCACGCTCCGCTTCCTTCCGGGCATGGTGTCCCGGGGCAGGGGAGCGATCGTGAACGTCGGGAGTGCCTCCGCGTTCCAGCCCACGCCGTACCTGGCCGCGTACGGGGGGAGCAAGGCGATGGTGCAGTCCTTCACCCAGGCGGTGAGCGGAGAGCTGGCCGGCTCGGGGGTCCGGGTGCTGGCGGTGCACCCCGGGGTCACCCTCTCGGGCCAGCGGTCCGAGGAGGTCCTGCCGGCGATGGCGCGGATGGGCGGGGAGCGCCGGCCGGAGCAGGTCGTCGCCACCGCCTTCCGCGCCCTGGGCTCCGGACGGACCTCGGTGGTCGACGGGCGCCGCTACGCGGCGTTCACCACGCTCACCCAGCGCCTGCCGAACCGCGCGGCCGTCGCGCTGGCGCGGAAGATGACGCAGAAGGTCCTCTCCGGCCTGTGAGCACACCCCGCGGGGGCCGCTCGCGGTGGACGGGTGATCGGGCCGCGTGAGCGAACAGGCCGCCGATGGCTGCCTGACCGGGGACACCGTCGGCGCGCCCCCGTCGGCCGGTCACTTGTAGATCTTGCCGGGTTCGGCCCTGGACGGGGCGAGGAGCTGGGAGACGGTCACGAACGTGTAGCCCTGTTCGTCGAGCGCCTTCAGGATGGACGGCATGGCGGGGAGGGTGCCCTTGTGGAGCGGGTGGAGCAGGATGATGCCGTCGCGGTCGGCGCCCTTCAGCACGCGATCGGTGATCAGCGCGGTGTCGTCCGTCGCGTAGTCCTTCGCGGTCACCGTCCACAGCACCTGCGCCATCCCCAGCTCCTCGCAGAGCCTGGAGACGCGGTCGTCGGTGCGGCCCTGGGGCGGGCGCATCAGGGTGGGCGTGCGGCCGGTGAGGCGGGAGATGGCGCGTGCCGTGCGGCGCAGTTCCTCGCGGACCCGGGCGTCGGAGGCGTCGGTCAGCACCGGGTGCGTCCAGGTGTGGTCGCCTATCTCGTGGCCGTCCTCGGCGATGCGCCGTACGACGTCGGGGAACTGGTGGATGCGCCGGCCCTCGAGGAAGAACGTCGAGGGTGCCTTGTACTTCTTCAGGAGGTCCATCAGGCGGTCGGTGGGTTCGCCCGGGTTGCCGTCGAAGGTGAGCGCGATGCACTTGGCCCTCCGGCAGTCCACCTGTCCCTGGGGCGTGCGCGCCGCCGGCGCCGCCCGGTCGCGCTGTTCACGGGGGGAGACGGTCTGCATCCTGTTGGCCCGGATGACGAGGACGACGGTCGCTGTCACGACCACCGCCACGGCCAGGGTCAGGAGTATGAGCAGGCGGGGCCGTCTTTTCAGGAATGTCACCCTGGGAAGAAGCGGCCGACGCGGGACGGGTTGCCCGGCGGCCCCCGTGAGTGACACGTATCACGTGTGCATGTCACGTTGTGCGCGGGGCGCGGTGTCGCCGACGTGTCGCCCCGGCCGCCCCTCAGTTGCGGGAAGCGGACGACTTCGCCGCCGCCTGCGCCTCCTGGAAGTCGACGACGGCCTCGCCGTGGTCCCTCGCCCAGTTCGTCAGGCCCTCGATGGGCTCGACGAGGGTCCGGCCGAGGTCGGTGAGGGCGTACTCGATCCGTCGCGGCTCCGCGGTACGGCGCTCGACCAGACCGTACTCCTGGAGCCGGCGCAGGGTCTGGGTGAGCACCTTCCGCGAGACGCCGCCGATCAGGTCGACCAGTTCGCCGTGCCTGAGCGGCTTCCGGCTGAGCCCGAAGAGCACGAGCACGGCCCACTTGTCGGAGATGATCTCGACCGCCAGGCGCGTGGGGCAGTCGGCGAGGAAGACTGATCCGGCCGCGTTCCGCATGCGGTCGACGGTACGTGATCGACGGCGCGGGGGCGAGAACGGGCGGTCGACAGCACGCGGTCGCACGCGCGCGGTCGGAGGTTGTGCCGTCGGCATCGGGCGCCGACGGGGCGCGGTCGAAGGAACCTGGAGGTAACGCGGGGCTCCGTAGCGTCGTGGGCGAGCCGTGAGAACAGCGGCGCGGCACCGTATGCGGAGGAGTAGCCATGTCACGAGTCGTCGTGTTCGACGAGTTCGGCGAGCCGGATGTCCTGCACGTCGTCGAGGAGCCGGTGGCCGAGCCGGCACCCGGCGAGGTGCGGGTCAGGATCGAGGCGTTCGCCGTCAACCCGCTCGACCTGATGGTGCGGTCCGGTGTCTCGTTCGCACCGGTTCCGCTGCCGCACGCCCGCCTCGGCATCGAGGGAACCGGCGTCGTCGACGCGCTGGGACCCGGGACCACCGGGCTGCGGATCGGCGAGCCGGTCCTCCTCGCGGCGATCCCCGACGCCCACCTCAGGGGCAGCTACGCCGAGCACACCACGCTCCCCGCGAGCCGGGTCGTCGCCCGGCCGGCCGGGCTCGGGGTCAGGGAGGCGGCGGCGATCTGGGTCGGGTACTCCACCGCCTACGGCGCGCTCGTCGAGACGGCGGGCATGCGGCCCGGCGACCACGTGCTCGTCACCGCCGCGTCCGGCGCCGTCGGCCGGGCGGCGATGCAGCTCGCCCGGTACCTCGGCGCCGTCCCCCTCGCCGTCACCCGGCACACCGCGAAGAAGGACGAGCTGCTCGCCGCCGGTGCCGCCGGGGTCGTCGCCACCGACCACGAGGATCTCCTCGGAGCCGTGCGCGAACTGACGGGCGGGACCGGTGCCGACCTCGTCCTCGACCTGGTCGGGGGCCCCGGACAGCAGGAACTGCGGAAGGCGGCCCGCCCCGACGGGACCCTGGTCGCCGCGGGCTTCCTGGACCCCCGGCCCGCCCCCTCCCCGGGGAGCGGGGCACTCACGACCATCGGCTACCGCGGCTTCGACCACATCCTCGACGCCACCGTGGTGGCACGCATGGCGGCCTTCCTGAACGCCGGTGTGCGCCACGGCGCGCTGCGGCCCGCCGTGGACAGGGTGTTCGCCCTGGACGACGTCGCCGAGGCGCACCGTCACGTCGAGAAGGGACTCCACGCCGGGAAGGTCGTCGTCACGGCGCACGCGCGCTGAGGGACACGGCTCGGCCGTACCGAGGAGTGAGGCCCGCGCACGCCGGGGTCGCGGGCCGGGCCGCCCGAAGGCGCCGGCCGGCGCCGCGTCCTCCGGGAGGCGGCGTGGGGAGCAGGTCGACGCGGTCGTCGCCGGGAACCCGCGGGCCCGGCGGCCGTCACCTGCCGACCGTCTCCCAGAAGCCGCACCGGTGTTCCTCGGCGAGATCGGCCGGCGCCGGCCTCGCCGGCCGCAGTGACTGGACGTGCCGACCGGGTCCGAAGCGGGGCCAGGCCGCCGTGCCGGGGCCGTTCGGGTCGCCCGTGCGGGCGAAGCGGGCCCAGTACCGCACCATCGTGTCCGCGAGACGGTGCTGGGCGGGGGAGGCGGGGCCGGGAAGCTGCTCGTCGGCGAAGAGGTACTGCAACTCGGCGCCGTGGAACGCCCCGGTGGGGAAGTCCGGCTTCTCGAGGGTGGTGAACCAGGGGGCCTCGGCATCGTCGAACTCATAGGCGTACAGGGGTACGTACCGGTCCAGTGCCCGGTCGCGGTCGAGTGCGGTGCACCCCCAGGCCCAGTCGGTGACGACGGCGGACAGCGCCTCGCCGGGGGAGTGGAAGCGGGCGGTGGGGTAGTGGGCCAGGACGCGGGCGGTGTCGGCGGGAGAGAAGAGAGCCTCGACCTGTTCCCGGTAGTCGGCCTCGGTGGTCGTCCGCCCGGTCACGGCTTCGATGGCCGCGGTGAACAGGCGGTGTTCGTCCCGGGTCGTTCCCTGGAGGACCGGCACGCGGTGGAAGCGACCTGTGGCGAAGGCCCGTTCCGGCGCCACGGGCAGGACGCCGGCGCCGACCGTGGGTCCGGTCCCCAGCGCGTCGTCGGACCATTCGACGAGTTCTTCCACGGGCACGTCCCGGAGGCAGGCCGCCGCCGTACGGAGGTCGGAGCAGCCGACCTCGGCCGCCACGTCGAGCCCGTGCCGCTCACGTTCCGCGCGCGGCAGCGGGAACCAGGTCGGCGGCCCCGGCGACCACCTGCGTCCCGTGCACTGGGCGCTCTGCAGGATCGCCCTCTGGAAGAGGCCCGCCGACCCCGGCGCCACGAGATGCGCGCAGACGCTGGTGCCGCCCGCCGACTCGCCGAAGAGCGTGACGTTCGTCGGGTCGCCGCCGAACGCCGCCGCGTTGCGTCTCACCCAGCGCAGCGCGGCCTGCTGGTCCTCCAGGCCGAAGTTGCCCGAGAGGTGTTCGGCCGCGCCGTGGTCGAGCGCGGGATGGGCGAGGAATCCGAGGACGCCGAGCCGGTAGTTGAAGCTGACCACGATCACCTTGCCCCTGGCCGCCAGGCGCTGCGCGTCGTAGAGGCTGCCGGCGCCGTTGATGAAGCCGTTGCCGTGGACCCACACCATCACCGGCAGGGGGCGGGCACTGCCGTGCGCGGGCGTGGTGACGTTCAGGTAGAGGCAGTCCTCGGTGTCGCTGGGCGGGTCGATGAGTCCTGCCGCCTGTGCGCACCGGTTGCCGGGTGCGGTCGCCGGCCGGACGCCCGGCCAGGGCGCGGGCGGCCGGGGCGAGGCCCAGCGCAGCCGCCCGACCGGCGGGGCGGCGTAGGGGATCCCCTCGAAGACGCGGGTGCCCGTGCCGGGGCGGCCCTCGACCAGGCCGGCGTCCGTCCTGACCACGGTGCCGGCGACGGAACCGGCCGTGCCGCCGCGGCCACCGCCGCGGCCGTCCTGCGCGGCCTCCCCGTGGGCGCCGGCCGCGCCACTGATCACGGCGCCGCAGACCAGTACGGTCAATAAGGCCCGCAGGCGCTGCCGCACCGTGATCCGCAGCGGCCCGCGACGCCCTGCCGACGGACTCTCGTCCGAGGCCTTCCGCGCTCTCGTTCCCATCCCTGCCCCCGTCTCGACCTTCGATCAATTCGTGTGTGGGTCACACTAATATAAAGTGTGAGGCGCCCACGAAGTCAATGTCCGTGGCGAAGAAGGGGAGTCGCGTTCGATGCCGTCGAGCGAGGAGGAGGAGTCGCTGCCGCCGGGGCTCGCCCTGGCGTGGGGGCTCACCGCCAAGTCGGGACGACTGGGCCGCAAGCCCTCGCAGAGCGTGGAGGCCATCGTCGCGGCGGCTGTCGCGCTGGCCGACGAGAAGGGCTTCGAGGCCCTCTCCATGCCGAACATCGCCAAACGGCTCGGACTGACCGCCAACGCGGTCTACCGGTACGTCCGTTCGCGCGAGGAGCTGCTCGTCCTCCTCGCCGAGACGGCGTGGGGACCGGCGCCGGCCCTGGACACCGGCACGGGGCGATGGCGGGCCGCGGCCGCCGCATGGACCAGGGCGATGATCGGGCGATGCGAGGCGCACCCGTGGCTCCCCGACCTGCCCCTCCGCGGGGCACCCGCGACCCCGAACCTGCTGCGCTGGACGGAAGTCCTGCTGGAGGCACTCACCGGCGCCGGGCTGAGCACCGCCGAATCACTGGGGTGCGCGCTGCTCCTCGACGGCTACGCCCGACGCACCGCCACTGCCCGCCGCGACGTGCGGGAGAGCAGCGCGGCGCCCACCCGGTCGGCCACCGTGACGCGGTTCCTCCAGCCGCTCCTGCACGAGCACGGTTATCCCATTCTGGCGTCGATGATGTCGCGGGACGCGTACGGCGACGAAGTCGGCGAGGACGACGTGGACTTCGGCCTGAACCGGATCCTGGACGGCATCGAGGTCCTGGTCGCCCGCCGCGCGGACGACCGCTGAGGGCACCACCGCCACCACCCCAGGCGCCGCCCGCGCCGGGGCCTCGCTTGGGGAGGGAGATGGTGGTCGAGGAGAGCGGGAACGGCAACGCCACCGTCTACCGGCAGTTCCCCAACAAGGAGGCCCTCGCCACCGCTTATACGCAGGAGCGCGCCGACGCCTGGTTCGCGCGGATGCGGCAGGCCTGCGACCGGGTCGACGACCCGCGCGAGAAGCTGCTCACGATCTTCACGACCGTCATCGAGGAGACCGAGGCGCCCACCTTCCGCGGCTGCCCCATGCTCAACACGCACACCGAGTTCCCCGACCCGGAGCACTCCGCGAACCGTGTGGCGGTCACCCATGAACAGAGGGTCCGTGAATGGATGCGTGACCTCGCGGCCGACGCCGGCGCCCCCGACCCCGAGCAGCTCGCCGACGAACTGATCCTCGTCCTCAACGGGATCTACGTCACCGCCACCGTCCTCGGGCCCCAGGGCCCCGCCCAGCGCGCCGGTGAGCTCGCCCGCCGGCTCGTTCGGGCGGCGTGCGAGGAGTCCGGCCGCCCCTGAAGGCGCCGGCCCGGATTGTCAGTGGGGCGGGGCAGACTGGCCGCATGACGGCACCTCACCCCAGAACCGATCTCCACTTCTACCTGCAGTCCGCGCGGGACGCCCTGCTGTGGAAACTCGAAGGGCTCTCCGAGTACGACATCCGCCGCCCGGCGACGCCCACCGGCACGAACCTCCTCGGCCTGGTGAAGCACGCGGCCGGTGTGGAGCTTGGCTATCTCGGCGAGACCTTCGGGCGTCCCTCCGGCGAATCGCTGCCGTGGCTCGAGGACGGGGCGGAGGCCAACGCGGACATGTGGGTCACCGCGGGGGAGTCGCGGGAGGAGATCGTGAGCCTCTACCGCCGGGCATGGGCCCACGCGGACGCCACGATCGAGGCCCTGCCGCTCGACACGGTCGGCAGGGTGCCCTGGTGGCCCAGTGGCAGGGACGAGGTGACCCTGCACCATGCCGTGGTGCGCGTGATCGCGGACACGCACCGGCACGCCGGTCACGCCGACATCGTCCGCGAACTCACGGACGGCGCCGTGGGGATGAACGACGGGAACAGCAGTATGGCGCCGGGCGACGCGGCATGGTGGGAGAGCCATCGGGAGCGGTTGGAGCGGGCGGCGCGGGAGGCGGAGGCCCCCGGAACCTGAAGCCGGAGAGCCTGAGGCTTCGGGAACCTGAAGCCCGGGAACCTGAGGCCCCGAGAGGCTGAGTGCCGGGGAGCCTCGGGGCGGCGGGTCCCTCGGTGTCCGGGTCCCCCTGCCCTCCGCGTGCGGCCGCCCCCCGCCGACCCGGCTCGTGCCGGCGCCCCGCTCCACCGCCGTGCTCAGCCCGCGCCGCGCAGTCGTGCGGGCAGCCGCCGGGCGAGGTGGTCGATCAGGGCTTCCACCCGGCGCGGGACGTGGCCCTCGCCCTCCAGCAGGGCGTGGATGTCGGCGGCCGGCGTCGGCACGTGCGGCAGGACGTGCACGAGTTCGCCCCGGTCGAGGTGCGGCCGCACCTGCCACTGCGAGCGCATGATCACGCCCCGGCCCTCCAGGGCCCACCCGGTCACCACGTCACCGTCGTTGCTGGACAGGTTGCCGTGGACCCGCACGTGCCGGGGGCCGTCCTCGTCGCCGAACCGCCAGAGCGCGAAGTCGCTCTCCTTCTCGCGCAGTACCAGGCAGTTGTGCGTGGCGAGATCCTCGATGCGCTCCGGCGCACCGTGTGCGGCGAGGTAGGACGGGGCCGCGCAGGGCACCCGCCGGTTCCGGGCGAGGCGCCGCATGCGCAACGTCGAGTCGGGCGGGGCGCCCACGTGCACGGCCACGTCGAAGTCCCGCCGCCGCAGCGGGAGCGCGGAACTCTGCATCCGGACGTGTACGCCGGGATGGGCGGCGGCGAACTCGCCGAGAAGCGGCGCGATGTGCGCACGGCCGAGGCCGAGGGTGGCCTCCACGACGACCGTGCCGCGCAGTTCTCCCGTGCGGTCGGAGACGGTGTCCTCCAGCGCGCGCACCTGGTCCAGGATGTCCGTCACGCGCGCGGCGTACAGCGCGCCCTCGGAGGTGAGCGTGAGGCGCCGGGCGCCGCGCTGGACGAGCCGGACGCCCAGGCGGCGCTCCAGCGCGCCGAGACGTTTGCTGACGACGGGCAGCGAGCAGCCGAGCTCGCGGGAGGCGGCCGTCAGAGTCTCGCTCGACGCGACCACGGAGAAGAAGTGCAGGTCGGCCTCCGGCGCGAAGGCGGCGACCGGGCCACGGGCGGGCCGGGGATGGCTTTCCACAGGGGAAAGCCTACGTTGCCCGCAACACCCTTGTAACGTCCCGGCGCACTCGCCAGGGTGGACCCACGCCACGCGGAGGAACGCCCCGGAGGGGGTCCGCGACGCGGGCGGAGCCCCCCATCACCCAGGCCGAGGAGTCGACCCGTGCCGAATACCTACCGCATCGCCGTGATCCCGGGAGACGGAATCGGCCGAGAGGTCGTCCCCGAAGGGCTGCGGAGTCTGAGAGCCGCCGCCGCGGCGCACGGATTCGCACTCGACACCGTCGAGTTCGACTTCGCCAGCGCCGACTACTGGCTCGCACACGGCACGATGCTCCCCGAGAACTGGCGGGAGGTGCTCGGAGGCTTCGACGCCCTGTACTTCGGGGCGGTCGGCCGGCCCGACGTCGTCCCCGACCACGTCTCGCTCTGGGGCAGCCTGCTGCAACTGCGTCGGGGCTTCGACCAGTACGTCAATCTGCGCCCGGTCCGGCTGCTGCGCGGGGTGCGCGGCCCGCTGCGCGACCAGGGGCCCGGCGACATCGACTTCTACGTGGTGCGGGAGAACACCGAGGGCGAGTACTCCAGCATCGGCGGCCGCATCTTCGAGGGCACCGACCGGGAGACGGTCGTGCAGGAGACGGTGATGACCAGGACCGGCGTCGACCGGGTGCTGCGCTACGCCTTCGAACTGGCCGCCACTCGCCCCCGCAAGCGGCTGACCTGGGCGACGAAGAGCAACGGGATCTCCATCTCGATGCCCTACTGGGACGAGCGCGCCGCCAGGATGGCGGCCGCGTACCCGGAGGTGACCGCGGACAAGGACCACATCGACATCCTGGCCGCGAAGTTCGTCCTCCGACCCCAGGAGTACGACGTGGTGGTGGCCAGCAACCTCTTCGGCGACATCCTCTCCGACCTGGGTCCCGCCTGCACCGGCACCATCGGGATCGCCCCGAGCGCCAACATCAATCCCGACCGGGCCTTCCCCAGCCTGTTCGAGCCGGTCCACGGCTCGGCCCCGGACATCGCCGGCCGGGGCATCGCCAATCCCGTGGGCCAGATCTGGAGCGGCGCGATGATGCTCGACCACCTCGGTGAACACGCGGCGGCGGACCGCATCGTGCGGGCGATCGAGAGCGTCCTGTACGAGCAGCCCGACGTCGTGACTCCCGACCTCGGCGGCACCGGTACCACCGCGGTACTGGGCAAGGCCGTCGCGGACCGTGTCGCGGTCGTGGGGTGATCCCCGTGTTCCCCGGGAAGCGCGGGAAGGACGCGACCCCCCTGACGACGGCTGCGGCGGGTGCGGAGTACCACGAGCCGCACCACCGGATGCGGCGCGTCACCTTCCTGGTCGCCCTCGCGGTCTTCGCGCAGGAGTCGACCTGGAACTTCTACGAGTCACAGGTGCCTCCCCTGCTGCGGGAACACCTCACCAGCGCGGCCGCGGTGGGACTGCTGATGGGCATGGACAACCTGCTGGGGATCTTCGTCCAGCCGTGGATCGGCGCCCGGTCGGACCGCACCAGGACCTCGTGGGGGCGGCGCATGCCCTACCTGGTCGTCGGAATGCCGCTCGCCGCCGTACTGTTCGGCCTCATCCCGCACGCCGCCTCGTCCCTGCCGCTCCTGATCTGCGTGATGTTCTTCTACGCGCTGGTGGCCAATACCTTCAAGCCCATCGCCGAGGCACTGGTACCGGACTTCGTCGCCCCCGAACGCCGCAGCCGCGCCAACGCGGCCGTCAAGATCGCCTCCAGCATCACCACCATCGTCGCGGCACTCCTCAGCCTGCTGCTGGTCGACGACCATCCGATGATCGCGTTCGCGGTCCCCTCGCTCATCATGCTGGTCTCCATCGGTGTGCTCGGGGTGACCGTGCGGGACAGCCGCTCCCGTGCCTACCGGTCCCTGTCGGAGAAGAGCACGGACACCGAGGACCCGGACCCGGCCCCGCCACGGGTGCGCGACACCTTCGTCGACATCCTCACGGACCGCGACCGCAGCCGGCTCCTGCTGCTCGCCGCGATCTTCCTGTTCGGCAGCGCCTGGGCGTCGTCCCGGTCGCTGCTCACCCCCTACGGCATGGAGGCACTCGACCTCTCGCGGGGCGACGCCGGCAGCCTCGGCCTGCCCAGCGGTGTCGCGTTCATCCTGGCGGCCTACCCGGCGGCCGTGTACGCCGAGCGCTTCGGGCGGCTGCGGGTGATGACCGTCGGCATGACGACCTTCGCCGCCGCCATGCTGCTGGGGACCGTCGCGCAGAACGCCGTCGGCACCATGGCGGCCCTGTGCGTCGGGGCGGCCGGAGGGGCCTGCTTCCTGGTCAACGCCGTCGTCGTGCTGTGGAACCTCGCCCCCTCCCCCCACGTCTTCGCGGCCTACGGCGGCCTGTACACCGTGAGCTGGACCGGAGGAGGCTTCCTGGGTCCCGCGCTCGTCGGCGCGATGGTGGACGTCACCGGCTGGCCGCTGATGCTTCTCGACATCGGCCTGGTCGTCGCCCTGTCGATCGTCGTCGTCACCCGCATCGGGAAACCGGCCCGGCACGCCGAATCGACCCTCGTCGAGTGAGCCGCCCCGCCCCCCCCGGTCCGAGCCCTCACCGTCCAGCGACCGGCAATGCCGGAGAGGAGGAACACATGTCCCGGATCCTGATCACCACGGACTACCTGCGGCCCGGCGACGAGGCCGACCGCCACCTGCGCGGTCACGGCCACACGACGGTCCACGCGCCGATGACAGGCCGCAGGGACTCCGAGGCGCTCGTGGCGGCCCTCGCGGGGGTCGACGCGGCGCTGGTCGCGCACGAACCGCTGACCGCCGAGGTCCTGGCCCGCGCACCCGGTCTGCGGGCCGTCGTGCGGACCGGCGTGGGCTACGACTCGATCGACATCGCCGCCGCGGGCGCACTCGGCATCACGGTCAGCAACCTGCCGGGGGTGAACGCCAACGCCGTGGCCGAGTACACCCTCGGCCTGCTGCTCGTCGCGGCACGAGGGCTGGTGCGCAGTGCGAGAGGGGTCGCGGCCGGCTCCTGGCCGAGGGAGGACGGCCACGAACTGCGCGGTGCCACGCTCGGTCTCATCGGGTACGGGGCGGCGGCCCGGGCCGTCGTGCCGCTGGCCCGGGCGTTCGGCATGGACGTCCTCTGCACCACCGGCGTGCCCGGGACCGAGCGCACCGATCCGGCCGTGCGTTTCCTGCCGCTCCCCGAACTCCTTGCCGCCGCCGACTACGTGTCGGTCCACACCGCGCTCACCGACCGCACCCGCGGTCTGCTCGGCGCCTCGGCGTTCGCACGGATGAAACCGACGGCGGTGCTGATCAACACCGCGCGGGGCGCGATCGTCGACGAGCCGGCCCTCGCCGAGGCCGTCCGCACGGGGCGGATCGCGGGCGCGGCACTCGACGTGGTGTGCGAGGAACCGCTTCCCGCCGACAGCCCCTTGCGGGACGTCGAGGGCGTTCTCGTGTACTCCCACCTCGCGGGACAGACCGCCGAGGCCCGCAGGGCCGCCGGTGTCGCGGCGGCGGAGGAGGCGGTCGCCGCGCTGGAGGGCCGGCCCCGCTTCCCGGTCAACACCCGCTTCCTCCGCAACCGCTGACCTCGAACCACCTGCACCTGCGGGCCCACGCCCCACAGGTGCCCCAAGCCGTACAGGCCGCACGAGCCCCACAGGCCGTGGGCGCCTCGAGCGCCTCACGAAAGAAGAGAGAAACGCAACGATGGACAACACAGCGGTCGCATCCGTGCGGGTACTGGCACCAGCGGGCATGCTCGGCGCCGGTTTCCCCGACCTCACGATCGAACGCGGCCTGGAACTGGGCGCCGACGTCATCTCCGTGGACGGGGGCAGCACCGACTCCGGCCCCCACTACCTGGGCTCCTCGCAGCCCAAGACCACGCGTGCCGCGGTCGCCCGGGACCTGCGCGTCCTGCTGAAGGCGGCGGCCCGCGCGGACATCCCGCTGATCGTGGGCTCCTGCGGCACCAGTGGTACCGACAACGGGGTGGACTGGGTCGCGGGCATCGTCGCCGACCTCCTCGCCGAGGAGGGACTGGACCTGCGGGTCGCGCGCATCTACAGCGAACAGGACGCCGGCCGCCTCAAGGAGCGGCTGGCCGCCGGCCACATCCGCCCGCTGCCCCCGATGGGGGAGCTGCGGCCCGAGACGCTCGACGACTGCACGCACATCGTCGGCATGATGGGGCACGAGCCGATCGTCGCCGCCCTGGAGGCCGGCGCCCAGGTGGTGCTCGCGGGCCGTGCCACCGACACCGCCGTCGCGGCCGCCTACCCGCTCATGAAGGGCATGCCGGCCGGACCCACCTGGCACGCGTCCAAGATCGTCGAATGCGGCGGGCAGTGCACCAGCAACCCGCGCGAGGGCGGCGTGCTCGCCACCATCGACGCCGGCGGGTTCACCATCGAACCGCTCCACCCGGAGGTGTCCTGCACCCCCATCTCGGTCGCCGCGCACATGCTCTACGAGACCGTGAACCCCTTCCGGATGCGCGAGCCCGACGGCACCCTCGACGTGGCCGAGGCCACCTACACCGCCCTCGACGACCGCCGGGTGCGGGTGGAGGGCTCCCGCTTCCACGTCGCCGAGCAGCACACCGTCAAGCTGGAGGGCGCCCGCATCACCGGCTACCAGACGATGTCCTTCAGCGCCGTCCGCGACCCGCACATCCTCGCGCACATCGAGGACTGGGCGGCCCTGCTGCGCGAGGTGCTGACCGAGCGCGTCGAGCAGACGCTCGGCCTCGGCGCGGACTCGTACGCCTTCGACGTGCGTCTCTACGGGCACAACGCCGTCCTCGGCGAGAACGACCCCGCGCAGGGGCCGCCGCGCGAGGTCGGCGTCATGCTTCTGGTCAACGCGCCGGACCAGGCCACCGCCACCGCCGTGGCCAAGATCGCCAATCCGCTGATGCTGCATCTGCCGACCCGCGACATGGATCACCTGCCCAGCCTCGCCTTCGCCACCTCGCCCGCGGAGACCGAGCGCGGACCCGCCTACGAGTTCGTGCTGCACCACGCCGTCGACAGCATCACCCCCACCGACATGTTCCGCATCGAGATCGAGGAGTCCGCGCACCATGGCTGAGAAGGGCCCCACCACCCTGGCCGACCTGTCCCTCGAGGTCCGCTCCAAGAACGCCGGACCCTTCTGGGTCACCATGGAACTCTTCCTGCGCGATGCGGAGGCCTACCGCATCGCCGCCGACGAGGCGTTCCTCGACGAGCGCACGATCGCCCGCCTTTACGGCGTGGACCCGGACGGCGTCCAGATCTTCCGCATCCCTGCGCTGAACGTCGTCAAGATCTCCTTCCCCCGCCCCGTCAGCCAGGCCTCCCTCAGGGACCGGGACGTCCACTCCGGACAGCACCACGTGCCGCTGGCCGCGCTGCCGGTCCCCTCCGTCTGACCCGTCCCCCGTGCCGCCGGCCCGTCGTGGCGGCGGCAGTACTCACGAGCAAAAAGGAGAAGGCCATGGACGCCGACGTCATCGTCGTCGGAGCGGGCCTCGCGGGCCTCGTCGCCGCGCACGAACTCACCAGCCGAGGCAGGAGGGTTGCCCTGGTGGAGCAGGAGAACGCCGCCAACCTCGGAGGCCAGGCCTTCTGGTCCTTCGGCGGCCTGTTCCTCGTCGACTCGCCCGAACAGCGGCGTCTGGGCGTCAAGGACTCCCTCGACCTCGCCTGGAACGACTGGCGGGGCAGCGCCCGCTTCGACCGTACGGAGGACGAGGACTCCTGGGCGGTGCGCTGGGCACGTGCCTACGTCGAGTTCGCCGCGGGGGAGAAGCGGTCCTGGCTGGCCGGACACGGCATCACCTTCCTGCCCGCCGTCGGCTGGGCCGAGCGCGGCGACCTGACCGCCCACGGCCACGGCAACTCCGTACCCCGCTTCCACATCGCCTGGGGCACCGGCACCGGTGTGGTGGGCCCCTTCGTGGAGTATGCGAAGCGGGCCGCCGAGGAGGGACTGCTCACCTTCCACCACCGGCATCGTGTCGACGAACTCCTCGTCCAGGACGGCACCGCCCGCGGGGTGCGCGGCACCCTGCTGGCCGAGGACCACTCCGCGCGCGGTGTCGCCTCCAGCCGCGAGCCCGTCGGCGAGTTCGAGCTGACCGCCCAGGCCGTCGTCCTCACCAGCGGCGGCATCGGGGGGAACCATGAACTCGTGCGCCGCCACTGGCCCGCCCGCCTCGGCTCCCCGCCCCGGGAGATGGTCACCGGTGTGCCCGCCCACGTCGACGGCCGGATGCTGGACATCAGCGAGAAGGCCGGAGTCCGCCTGGTCAACCGCGACCGCATGTGGCACTACACCGAGGGCCTCGGGAACTGGGACCCGATCTGGCCCGGTCACGGCATCCGCATCCTGCCCGGGCCGTCCGCCCTGTGGTTCGACGCACTCGGCCGCCGCCTGCCCGCACCCTGCCTGCCCGGCTACGACACCCTCGCCACCCTGCGGCACCTGCGCACCACCGAGGACCTGGCAGAGCACGACCACTCCTGGTTCCTGCTCACCCGGAAGATCATCGAGAAGGAGTTCGCGCTCTCGGGCTCGGAACAGAACCCCGACATCACCGCCAAGGACCGGGCCGCGTTCCTCAGGACACGGGTGTTCGGCAAGGGAATCCCCGGCCCCGTGGACGCCTTCGTCCGCGACGGCGCCGACTTCGTCACCGCTCCGGACCTGGAGCAACTGGTGGCGAGGATGAACGCGCTCACCGGTAGGGAACTCCTGGACCCGGCGGTGATACGGCACCAGGTCGAGGCGCGCGACCTCCAGATCGCCCACGCCTACAGCAAGGACGCCCAGGTGCAGGGCATCCGCAACGCCCGCCGCTACCTCGGGGACCGGCTGAGCCGGGTCGCCGCCCCGCACCGCATCCTCGACCCCGCCGCAGGCCCCCTCATCGGCGTCAGGCTGCGCATCCTCACCCGCAAGTCCCTCGGCGGCATCCAGACCGACCTCGACTCCCGCGCGCTCGGCCCCGACGGCACGGTGGTGGACGGCCTGTACGCGGCCGGCGAGGTCGCCGGCTTCGGCGGCGGAGGCCTGCACGGTTACAGCGCCCTCGAGGGCTCCTTCCTCGGCGGTTGCCTCTTCTCCGGCCGCGTGGCGGGCCGGGCGGTGGCGCGGCAGCTTGGCTGAGGCCCGCCACGCCCCGGACTGAGCCCTCCGCCCGGGAAGGCGGCCGGGCGGGTCAGTCCAGGGCGTGGGCGCGGCAGGTCCGCAGGATCTCCTCCGACAGTTCGGGCCGGGTGTGCCGTACGGCGCGGGCGAGCGTCATCGCGCCGACCAACTGGCTGAGCAGCAGCACCGCCCGCTCCCGTGCCTCCTGCGGGGTGAGTTCCCCGTCCTGCTCCGGGTGCGCGGGATGCTCGCCGTGCTCACGCGCGAGCTCCGCGGCGAAGCCGGTGAGGTACCCCTCCACGCCGAGGGCGTACGCGCCCTGGACGGTGTCGCCGTGCCGTCCCGCGTCGATGACCAGGGACGCGGAGGGGCAGCCGCCGTCCGGGGCGTCGCGGTGGGCGGTGGAGAGGTAGTCGTCCACCACACGCCGCAGCGGTGTGCCCGCGGAATCCTCTCCCCGCTCCACTGCCGCGTCCAGGACGCCCAGCGACCTCTCGAAGGAGGCGCCGCACACTTCGACGGCCAGTTCCTCCTTGGACGCGAAGTGGTTGTAGAAGCCTCCGTGGGTCAGCCCCGCCTCCTTCATCAGGTCGGCGATCCCCACGGCGTCGATGCCCTTCGCCCGGAACAGGCGCCCGGCCGCGTCGACGATGTTCTGCCGGTTCCTGGCTTTTTCTTCCCTGCTGATCCGCGGCATGGCCGCCCTCCCGAGTCCGGCGTGTGTTTGACGTTTTCAATGTTACCCCTCATCATTGTTATTGATGACACTCGTCATCAATACTTTAGTGGAGGCACCCATGCGCACCGTGACGCACACCGCGCCGGGCGAACCCGAGGACGTACTCACGCTGCGGGAGGACTCGAGCCCACCGCGCCCCGGCACGGGGCAGGTGCTGGTGCGCCTGCTGGTCCGGCCGGTTCACCCCGGAGACCTGGCCCTCGTGAGGCATGCGCCGACGCCGCCGGAACAGGGGCCGGAATTCCGGGTCCCCGGAGTGGAGGGAATGGGGATCGTGGAGAGCGTCGGACCGGAGGTGCGGCCCGATCTGCGCCCCGGCCGGCGCGTGGCCGTCTTCCCGGCGCCCGGCACCTGGAGCGACTTCGTCGTGGTCCCCGCCGACCTGGCCGTACCGGTGCCCGACGGGGTCGCCGACGAGACCGCGGCCCTCATGCTCGTCAACCCGCTCACCCTGCTCACCCTGTACCGCGCGCTGGAGGACGCCCTGCGCGGGCACAAGGGCCCCGTCCTCCAGACGGCCGCCGGATCCTCCGTCGGACGACTGCTCGGCGCCGCCGCGGTCCGGCACGGCCTGCGGCTGATCAACCTCGAGCGCAGCACCGCCGGCGCCGAGAGGACACGCAGGCGGTACCCCACGCAGCCCGTGGTCTCCACGAGCGAGGACGACTGGCGGGAGCAGGTGCGCCGCCACTGTGGCGGCGAGGGGGTCCGCGTCGTCCTCGACAGCGTCGGGGGCGCCATGACGCAGGACCTCGCGGCGCTGCTCGCCGACGGCGGGACCCTCATCTCCTACGGACAACTGGGCTCCGGGACGACACCGCTGGAGGCGCTGCCGCTCGTCGGCCGGGAACTGACCGTACGCGGCGTCTCGGTGCTGCGGTGGACCGACCGCACCCCTAAGGAGCGGGCTCAGGACGTCGCCTTCGCCCTCGACCTGGCGCGGACCACGCCGGACCTCCTGGAGGTCGCGGCCCGCTACGACCTCGCCGACTTCAAGGCCGCCGTCGAGCACGCCCGCCGGCCCTCCAAGAGCGGCACCGTCCTGCTCACCTCGCCGCCGGCGGCCGACTCCGGAAGGGGGGCCGCCTGATGCGCATCGGAACGATCGGAGCCGGCACCATCGCCCAGGCCCTCGCCCGGCACGCGATACGCCACGGACACGAGGTCGTCCTCAGCAACAGCCGTGGCCCCGCCTCGCTGTCCTCCCTGGTCGCCGACCTCGGCCCGCTCGCCACCGCCGGCACCCCCGCGCAGGCCGCCGCCGCGGACCTCGTCGTGCTCGCCGTCGGCTGGCCGCGGATCCCCGACGCCGTCGCCGGGCTGCCCCCGCTGGACGGGACCGTCGTCATCGACGCCACCAACCAGTTCGCCTCGCCTCCGCCGGAACCGAGGATCGCGGACCTGGGAGACCTCACCGGAAGCGAGTACGTGGCCTCCCTGCTCCCCGGCGCCCGCGTGGTCAAGGCCTTCAACGCCCTCTACGCCCAGTACATCGCACCCGACCCGCGCCACGAGGCGGGCCGGCAGGTGCTGTTCCTCGCCGGCGACGACGCCGGCGCCAAGGACACCGTGAAGAGGCTGACCTCGCAGTTCGGCTTCGCCCCCGTGGACCTCGGGCCGCTGCGCGAGGGAGGCCGGCTCATCCAGCTCGGCGGCCCCCTCTCCGCCCTCCACGTCCTCAAGCAGGACTGACGCGCCTGCCGCGCACCCCGTTCGTGCGCACCGCCTTGCTCGTTCCTCGCTCCCACGAAAGGGACACCCATGTCCGACCGGAACCCGACCGCCGACCCCCAGCCCCTCCTGCGCCCCGTCCGACTCGGCGCGCTCGAACTGCCCAACCGCGTCGTCATGGCGCCCATGACCCGCGCCAGGGCCGCCAACCCGGAGTTGGTCCCCACCGATCTGCACGCCACCTACTACACCCAGCGCGCCGGCGCCGGCCTGATCGTCACTGAAGGAACCTGGGTCAGCCCGGAGGCGATCGGCTACATCCACGTCCCCGGCATCTACACCGAGGCCCAGACCGCCGGCTGGACCAAGGTCACCGAGGCCGTGCACGCCGCGGGCGGACGGATCGTGTCGCAGATCGGGCACCTCGGCGCCGCCTCCCACCCGGACCACCAAGGCGGCCGTCTCCCCGCCGGTCCCTCCGCCGTCAACCCCCAGGAGATGTCCTTCACCCCCGAAGGGCCGAAGGAGACCGTCACACCGCGCGCCCTGACCGCGGCGGAGATCGCCACCACGATCGAGAACTACCGGCAGGCCGCCCGCAACGCCCGGCGCGCCGGATTCGACGGACTGGAGATCCACGCCCAGGGGAGCCACCTCGTCGCCCAGTTCCTCAACCCCCGCCTCAACCGGCGCACCGACGCCTACGGCGGCAGCACGGAGAGGCGGGCCCGCTTCCTCCTCGACCTCGTGGACGCCGTCACCGACGAGTGGGACAGCGACCGCGTCGGCGTCAAGCTCTCCCCGTACTGGAACCGGGGCGTCGCCTACACCGCGGACGCCGAGGCGCTCGCCGACTACGACCAGCTCCTGAAGCGCCTGGGCGACAGCGACCTGGCCTACCTCCAGCTCGTCGGTCCGGAGCCCGGCACGGGCACCGAGGACACCCTCACCGCCTTTGCCCGCTTCCGGGCCCACTACCGGGGTTCCCTCGTCGCCAACCTCGGCTTCACCCGGGAGAGCGGCAACGACCTGCTCGCACGGGGACTGGCCGACGCGGTCGCCTTCGGCGCCCCCTTCATCGCCAACCCCGACCTCGTCGACCGCTTCGCCCACGGCCACCCCCTCGCCGAGGGCGACCCGGCGACGTACTACGCGGGAGGCGCCGAGGGATACATCGACTACCCCGACCACCGCACCGCGAGCGCCTCGTAGGCCTCGCCCGCGCTCAGCGGCTCATGGCCCTCGGCCCGTCCGCCCTCCGCGCGCCGCCGCCCCCGGCCCCGGGGCCCGTCCGCCGGCCCCCGGCCCGTCCGTCGGCCTCCGGACCGTCCGTCGGCCTCCGGACCGTCCGTCGGCCTCCGGACCGGGCGTCGGCCCCCGGACCGGGCGCCGAGGCGTCCGCGCCGGGCGCCCGGAGTCAGGTCTCGCGATGGGCGGAGGCGCGACTCGGCGCCGTGCCGGTGCGGGCCCTCGCGGTGAGCGGCCTGCGGCCGGTCGTGGACCGTGTCTTCCCCCGGAGGAGGCCGCGGAGGCCTTCGCCCGCTTCGAGGAGGGACCGCGCTTCGGCAAGGTGGTGATCAGTCACTGATCCCGCGGGTCCCGGCGGCATGCGGCCCGGCCCCGGCGCCCCCGGTGCCCGCCGGGTCCACGAGGTGCCGTCACATCGCCGGCGCATCGCCGGAGCGGACCGGAGCGGACCGGAGCGGACCGGGGCCGGCCGGCACGGGGCCTGGCCGGCCCGTGCGCGCGGCCGGGGCGCGGCGCACGGACCCGGCTCACCCGGAGCCGGTCACCGTCACCGCGGCCGACCCGTCACCATGGAGCGGTGTCCCACAGTGATCGGAGCGATGAGATGCCCCCACTCGCCCATGACGACATCAAGGCGGCGACCGACCGCATCGCGGGCCGGGTCCGGCCCGTGGCCGTCGTGCCGACCGGCCCCGGCGAGACCGCTGAGGGGCGGGTGCCGCCGGGGCGGCAGGTCTTCCTGGCCCTGGAGTTCATGCAGCACACCGGCAGCTTCAAGGCCCGGGGCGCGCAGAACTTCCTCCAGGCGCACCGGGAGGCCGGAACCCTCCCGGACGTCGGGGTGACCATCGCCTCCGGCGGCAACGCGGGGCTGGCCTGCGCCTGGGCCGCCCGGCAGCAGGGGGTGCCGGCCACCGTGTTCCTCCCGGCCACCGCCCCCGCCGTCAAGGTGGCCAGGCTCCGCTCGTACGGGGCCGAGGTGCGTCTTGTCGGCACCGAGTACGCCGAGGCGCAGGCTGCCTGCGCAGAGTTCGCCGCCGCCACCGGCGCGCTCGCCTCGCACGCCTACGACCACCCGCTGATCGCCGCGGGGGCGGGCACCCTGCTGGAGGAGATCCGCGCCCGGGTCCCCGGACTCGACACCGTGGTGGTCGCCGTCGGCGGGGGAGGGCTGTACGCCGGGGTCGCCACCGCCGCCCGGCACCACGGCATCCGCACGGTCCCGGTCGAGCCGCTGCACTGCCGCGCGCTGGGCGCCGCCGTCGAGGCGGGCCGTCCCGTGGACGTCACCGTGGACTCCGTCGCCGCCGACTCCCTCGGTGCCCGCCGTGCCACCGCCATGGCCCTGCACGCCGCCCGGCAGGACGGGGCGCGGCCCCTCACCGTGCCCGACGACGGGATCGTCCGGGCCCGGCAGGAACTGTGGGACCACCACCGGCTGGCGGTCGAGCACGCCGCCGCCACGGCGTACGCGGCGGTGCTGCCCTCGCCGGACACCGGTGAGTCCCTCGTCGAGGGGGAGCGGATCGCCGTGGTGCTGTGCGGGGCCAACACCGACCCGGGCGATCTGACCGGACAGTCCCGCACGCGCTGAGGCGGGTGACCGGCCCGGCGGGCGGCCACCTCCCGGGGTGGCCGCCCGCTTTTTTCCGGGCACGGGCGACCGCTCCCGGCCGTGCGCGCCCACGCCGTCCGGGGAGGAAATCGGGAGGGTCCGCCCCTCACCTTGTAGCGGAACGAAAACGAATGTATAACGTTGTAAAAATCAGGGGCCGGGCGGAACGCGGCGCATGGTGACGACACCGTGTCCGTGCCGCCGCCACCCCGGTCGGGTGGCTCAGGAAGGGATGGACGTGCGGGTCAGCCTCAAGGACGTCGCCGCGCACGCGGGGGTCTCCATCAAAACCGTGTCCAACGTGGTGAACAACTATCAGCACGTCACCCCGGCCATGCGTGAGCGCGTCCAGAGGTCCATCGACATACTCGGCTACCGGCCGAACCTGGCCGCCCGGCACCTGCGCAAGGGGCGCACGGGTGTCATCGCGCTCGCCCTGCCCGAGCTGGGCAACCCCTACTTCGCCGAACTCGCCGCCGCGGTGATAGACGCCGCCGTCGAGCACGACTACATCGTCCTGCTCGACCACACCGGGGGCCGTCGCGAGCAGGAGATCCTGGTCAGCCAGGGCTTTCGTGCACGTGTCATCGACGGGCTCATCCTCAGCCCCATCGAGCTGGAGGCGGAGGACCTGCGCGACCGGGAGAACGTGCCGCTCGTGCTGCTCGGCGAACGGGACTACGACCTGCCCTACGACCACATCGCCATCGACAACGTCGCCGCCGCCCGCGACGCCGTCCGTCACCTGATCTCCCTCGGCCGCCGCAACGTGGCGTTCATCGGGGCCCGGAACGGCCGGAGCGAGCCGGCCCAGCTCCGCGTGCGCGGCTGGCGCGAGGAACTGCGGGCGGCCGGACTCCCCGCCGACGAGGGCCTGGTCGCCGCCACGGACGGCTGGGGGCACGCGGACGGCGCGGCGGCCATGGCCCGCATCCTGGACTCCGGGCGGCAGCCGGACGCCGTGTTCGCCTACGACGACCCGATGGCCATCGGAGCCATGCGCGTGCTCCACGAGCGGGGGCTCCGGGTGCCCGAGGACGTCGCGGTCGTCGGGTTCGACGACGTGATCGAGGGGCGCTTCGGCGCGGTCACCCTGACCTCGATCTCCCCGGACAAGGAGGCCATCGGCCGGCTCGCGGTGGAGTCCGTCCTCGCCCGTCTCAACGGGGACACCCGCCCGCCCCTGAGGGTGTCGGCGGACTACCGCCTCGTCGAGCGGGAGAGCACGCTCGGACGTGAGGAGGCCGCCCGGCGGGCGACGGCCGGCTGAGCGGGCGGAGGTCCGTGGAACGGGGCGCTGAGCGGGGCGCGGCGGCAGCCGGCCGAGTGGAGCCGCGCACGCCGGGCGGCGGCGCCTCTCCCGCGCCCGCTGCCGGCGCGCACGCCTCACGCACCGTGGCCTGCCGGCACCCACCGCGGCCTCCCGGCGGAGGAGCGGCACCGCTCCCGACCGGTCGGCCTCTTTGCCTGTGCGAGGGATGTCGCGGGCTCATGGCGCGGCAAGCGGCGGGACGGCGGGAACCGTCCCCTCCCGCGTGCCCGCCCGTCCTCCTGGGCGCCCGGCCGTCCTCGTGCGGGCACCTCCCCTGCTGCCCACAGGTCTCCCGCGCATACCCGTCTTCCTCCCGCGATCGCCCGGCTCCGCCGCGACCGCCCGGCCCGGCGGTCCCGCCCGGCGGAGCCGCAGGCCGCCCGTCATGCCGACGGTGGCCGGTTCCGAATGCCCGGCGCTTCCCGTGTGCGAAACCGGAACGCCCCCTTCGCCCCGCTTGGCAGTGATCACCGCGCCCGGTATGCGCGCCGTGCGCGGGGGGTTTACAAGCCCCTTCCAACGATGTAAAAACCTCATTGCGGCGGACCTGACAGCGTCCGGCGTGGGGGAGACGCACTGTTGGCGCCCGTTGTTCGACTCCCCAGTTCCCTTTTCAGCGTCGCCCGGATCGGGGTCACCCACATGCAGCGCAGCATTCACCGTCCTCACCTCCTCGCCCGTCCCGTGGTCGTGGCCCTGGCCGCGGCGGTGGCTCTGACCGCGAGTGCCTGCACGAAGTCGGAGGACGACGGGTCGGACAAGCAGAAGTCCAGTGCCTCCGCCGACACGGAGCAGAAGGTCGTCACGCCGAAGGCCGGCAGCAAGACCTGCACGATCGACGCCTACGGGGCGAAGAAGATAGACCTCAAGAACGCCACCGTCGGGTTCTCGCAGTCCGAGAAGGAAGCCAACCCCTTCCGCATCGCCGAGACCCAGTCGATGAAGGACGAGGCCAAGAAGCGCGGCGTCAAGCTGCTCACGGCCAACGCCCAGTCGCAGTTCTCCAAGCAGATCAGCGACGTCCAGGACCTGCTCGCCAAGGGCGCCGACCTGCTGGTCATCGCCCCGCTCAACTCCGACGGCTGGGAGCCGGTGTTCAAGGCCGCCGCCGCCAAGAAGGTCCCGATCGTCACGGTCGACCGCAAGATCAACGCGACCGCCTGCAAGGACTACGTCTCCTTCATCGCCTCGGACTTCGTCGAGCAGGGCCGGCGCGCGGCGGACCAGATGATCGAGGCGACCGGCGGCAAGGGCGAGGTGGCGATCCTGCTCGGCTCGGCCGGCAACAACGTCACCACCGAGCGCACCAAGGGCTTCAAGGAGCGCATCGCCGAGAAGGCCCCCGACCTGAAGGTCGTCTTCGAGCAGACCGGTGACTTCGCCCGCGAGAAGGGCCAGCAGGTCACCGAGCAGCTCGTCCAGTCCAAGCCCGGCATCAAGGGCATCTACGCCGAGAACGACGAGATGGGCCTCGGCGCGGTGGCCGCGCTCAAGGGCGCGGGCAAGAAGGCCGGCGCCGTCAAGATCGTCACGGTGGACGGCACCCGCAACGCCGTCAACGCCATCGTGGACGGCTGGATCAGCGGCGTCGTCGAGTCCAACCCGCGCTTCGGCCCGCTGGCCTTCCAGACCTTGGACAGCTTCACCCAGGGCAAGGAGGTCGCCGAGGACATCATCATCCAGGACAGCGCCTACACCTCCGACAACGCCAAGCAGGACGTCGGCAAGGCGTACTGAGGCACCCTCCCCGCCCGGAGCCGGACGACCGGCCCCGGGCGGGGCCCCGCGCGCCGGGGGTCCCCGGGCCTCCCGGCACGTCCCCGGTTCCGCGGCCCCCGTCGCGTCCCCCCCCCGCGATTCCCCCGTACTTCCCGCACTACCTGGAGGCACAGGTGGCACCACCCGCCGAGGTCCTCGCCATCCGCGGACTCAGCAAGACCTTCCCCGGAGTCCGGGCCCTGGACGGAGTGGATCTCGTCCTGCGCCCCGGTGAGGTGCACGCCCTCATCGGAGAGAACGGCGCCGGCAAGTCCACCCTCATCAAGGTGCTCACCGGCGTGTACCGGCCGGACGCCGGCACGGTCGAGTTCCAGGGCCGGCAGGTCTCCTTCGCCACACCGCTGGAGGCCCAGAAGGCCGGCATCTCCACCATCTACCAAGAGGTCAACCTCATCCCGCTGCTGAGCGTGGCCCGCAACCTCTTCCTCGGGCGCGAACCCCGCACCCGGCTGGGGCTGCTGGACTTCGCCCGCATGAACCGCGAGGCCGAGGAGACCCTGCGCACCTACGGCGTCCGCGTGGACGTGCGCCAGCCGCTGCGCACCCTCGGCGTCGGCGCCCAGCAGATGGTGGCCCTCGCCCGCGCGGTCGCCACCGACGCGCGCGTCGTCATCATGGACGAGCCGACCTCCTCCCTCGAACCCCGCGAGGTCGAGACCCTCTTCTCGGTCATCCGCCGCCTGCGCGACGCCGGCATCGCCGTCGTCTACGTGAGCCACCGCCTCGACGAGCTGTACGCCGTCTGCGAGACGGTCACCGTGCTCCGCGACGGGCGCCGGGTCCACCACGGCCGGCTCTCCGAACTCAGCCGGCTCGACCTGGTCTCCACCATGCTCGGCCGTGAGCTGGGCGAGGTGCGCGCGGAGGGCCTGACGAAGTTCAGCGGCGACCACCACGCCGCCGACACCGAACCCGTCCTGGAGGCGGAGGGCCTCACCGTGCCGCACAAGCTGCACGGCGTCTCGGTCAGCATCCGGCCCGGAGAGGTGGTCGGGCTCGGCGGGCTGCTCGGCTCGGGCCGTACCGAGACCGCGAAGGCCATCTCCGGCGCCCTCCCGATCCGCTCCGGCAAGGTCGTGGTCGCCGGCACCTCGCTGCGCGGCGGCTCCACCCCCGGCGCCATCCGGGCCGGCATCAGCCTGCTGCCCGAGGACCGCAAGAGCGAGGGCATCGTGCCGGGCCTGTCGGTGCGCGAGAACATCGCGCTCGCCGCCCTGCCCCGCCTCTCCCGCTTCGGCATGGTCTCCGAGGCCCGCGTCGACAAGATCGTGAACACCTTCATCGAACGGCTGCGGATCAAGGCCTCCTCGCCGCACCAGAAGGTCGGCGAACTGTCCGGCGGCAACCAGCAGAAGGTGCTGCTGGCCCGCTGGCTGGCCATGAACCCCAAGGTGCTGCTCCTGGACGAGCCCACCCGGGGCATCGACGTCGGCGCCAAGGCCGAGGTGCAGAAGCTCGTGGACGAACTGGCCGAGGACGGCCTGGGAGTCCTGCTCATCTCCTCCGACCTGGAGGAACTGATCGAAGGGTCCGACCGCGTGGTCGTACTGAAGGACGGTGCGGTCGTCGGCGAACTGACCGGCGAGGACGTCACCGAGGACACGCTCATGCGCACCATCGCCGGGGACGCCCCCGCGACGGCCGCCACGAAGGAGGTGGCCACCGATGGCTGAGGCCACCGTGCGCACCGCCGCCCCGCTCGACAAGGCCCGCATCCTGCAATGGCTCCAGACCTACGGGGTCTACGCCGGCGTCGCGCTGCTTCTGATCGTCAACATCGTCATCACCCCGCACTTCCTGTCCGCCGAGAACTTCCGCACCCAGGCCGTCCAGGTCGCGCCGGTCATCATCGTCGCCCTGGGCATGGCACTGGTCATCGGCACCGAGGGCGTCGACCTCTCCGTCGGCGCGGTGATGGCCCTCGCGGCCTCCGTCCTCGCCCTCTACCTCGGCTACGGACTGCTGCCCGCCCTGATCGCAGTGGCGCTGTTCGCCGCCGTCGCGGGACTGGCCAACGGGGCGCTGGTCGCCCTCCTCGGGGTGCAGCCCATCGTCGCCACGCTGGCGCTGATGGTCGGCGGCCGCGGCATCGCGCTGGTGATGCTGCCCCAGCTCGAGGACCTGCACAATCCCTCGCTCGCCTCCCTCGGCTCGGGGGACATTGTGGGCGTGCCCTACCTCATCCTGATCGCCGCCGCCCTGGCCGTGCTGATCGCCTTCGTCGTCCGGCGCACCACCTTCGGGCGGCAGCTCCTGGCCATCGGCGACAGCCGCCCCGCCGCACAGCTCGCCGGCCTGCCGGTGCGCCGCGTGCTCATGGTGGTCTACGTCGTGTCCGGGCTGCTCGCCGCCGTGGCGGGCGTGCTGGCCACGGCCCGCCTCCAGGCCAGCGACCCGACCTCGCTGGGCAACCTCATGGAGCTCTCGGCGATCACCGCCGTCGTCGTCGGCGGCACCCCGCTGACCGGCGGCCGCATCAGCATCGGCGGCACGGTGGCCGGCGCGGTCCTCATCCAGCTCCTCACCGCCACCCTCATCAAGCACGATCTGCCGCCCTCGTGGACGCAGATCGCCCAGGCCATAGTCATCGTGTGCGCGGTCTACGCGGCACGGGGACGGGGGAAGCGATGACCGTCACCAAAACGGACAACACACCAGTGACCACCGCGAGCACCACCTCGGCGGACGAGACGGAACCGGTGGGCTCCACGCGCGCGGAGCGCCTGAGCGCCCTGGTCCAGCAGCACGGCGCCCTCGCGGTGCTCGTGATCGTCTCCGTCATCGCCTCGTTCAGCTTCGACTCCTTCGCCACGAGCGACAACGTCACGAACATGGCGACCAGTTCGGCGTTCCTCGCGATCGTCGCGCTCGGCATGACCTTCGTCATCATCACCGGCGGCATCGACCTGTCCGTCGGCTCCCTGTTCGCGCTCGGCGGCGTGCTGGCGGCCTGGGGATCACGGCACGGCACGCTGGTGGCACTGCTGCTGCCGCTCGGCGTCTGCGGTCTGATCGGCGTCGTCAACGGGCTGCTCGTCGCCCGCTCCCGCCTCGCGCCGTTCATCGTCACGCTGGCCGCCATGCTGGGCGCCCGCGGGCTGATGCTGTCGCTCACCGACGAGGGCGCCAACACCTACCTGATCGCCAAGGGGTCCTTCCTCGCCGAACTCGGCCAGGGCACCACCCTCGGCGTCGGCAACCCGGTGTGGCTCATGCTCGCGCTGTTCGTGGCGGGCGCCGTCGTCCTGCGCCGCACCCGCTTCGGACAGCACGTGTACGCGGTGGGCGGCAACGAGGACGCCGCCGCCCTCATGGGCGCCCCGGTGGCCCGCACCAAGATCCTCGTCTACACCCTGTCCGGGCTGCTCGCCGGCCTGGCCGGCGCCCTCAACGCGGCCTGGCTCGCCTCCGGCGTCACCATCCTCGGCAACGGCATGGAGCTGGAGGCCATCTCCGCCGTCGTCATCGGCGGCACGCTGCTCACCGGCGGCCTCGGCTACGTCAGCGGCTCGCTGGTCGGCGTCCTGCTGCTCAAGGTGATCCAGAACGTCATCAACCAGATCGGCTCCCTGGACTCCTCCTACCAGCAGGTCGTCAGCGGCGCCTTCCTGGCCCTCGTCGTCATCGCCCAGACCTATCTGGGCCGCCGACGGCAACTCGTCTGAACGCCCCCGTCCCCGTCCCCTCCCCGACACGGCAGCCGGTCACCCCGACCGGCTGCCGTGTCCGTCCGTTTCCGGTCCGGCCCGCACGGCCTCGTCCGCGCGGAACGCCCTTCACTCGTGCGACCACGCGCTCAGCTTCTCCGGGTTCAGCATCAGCCACACCCGCGTGACGCGCCCCTCCTCCACGCCGAAGGTGAGCATTCCGTACCGGTGCCTGTCGGCCCGCAGCATGTATCCGAGACCGTCGGCCGTGTCGCGTCGCTCGAAGCGGAGGGAGGGCTCCTTGCGCCTCACTCCCATGAGCCAGCGGGCCACGTGATCCGGCCCGCGGACGACCCGGGGCGCGGCGTTGACGAAGCCGCCGCCGTCCACGCGGAGTTCCACGTCCGGGGCCAGCACGCGGAGCAGGTCCTCCATCCGCCCTTCGACGGCCGCCTCACGGAAGGCGCGAACCACCTCGTCATGCCGGCGGGAAGGAACCCGTGTGCGTCTCCCCTGCCGGACGTGGCGGCGTGCGGACGTCGCCAATTGCCGTGTCGCCGCCGCCGAGCGCCCCACGACGCCGGCGATCTCACCGAAGGGAACACCGAACACGTCGTGCAGCACGAACGTCACCCGCTCCGCCGGGGTCATGGCCTCGAGGACCGTCAGCAACGCCATGCCGACCGCGTCGTCGAGGGTGACGCGGTCGAGCGGATCAGCGGCGGAACGGCCGGAGGCCGGCGCGGTCGCCGCGCCCGCGAAGAGACCGGCCGGGACCGGCTCCGGCAGCCACTGCCCGACGTACGTCTCGCGACGTGCCCGCGCGGAGCCCAGCAGGTCGAGTGAGATCCGGCTCGCGACGCGCGTCAGCCACGCCGCGGGCACGGCGATTGCTTCGCGTTCCCCGGCTTCGAGGCGATACCACCTGATGTACGTCTCCTGGACCACGTCCTCGGCATCGGCCAGGGTGCCCGTCATGCGGAAGGCCAGGGACAGCAGCCGGGGCCGCTCTGCCACGACCGCGTCCAGAGCCCGTGAGTCCTCATGTTCGGAGCGTTCCATCGTTCCCTCGATGTCGAGATCAGGCGAGGGGGATCCCGGCGATCGGGTACCTCACCGTGCCGGCCCGATACATGCCGCGCGGAACCATGGCCCCGGGCATCTCCTGTCCGCCCACGGTCACCACCTCGCGCTCGTCCCCCCGCTCGGCCAGGGTGGCACGGAAGAGATCGTCCAGGTAGAAACGCTCGGGGCCGGCGATCTCGACCACGCTCCCCGGTTCCAGCGTGGTGACGGCCTCGGCGAGGAGCTCGACGACCTCCTCCAGCTCGACGGGCTGGATGAACACCCTCGGTGCGCGCACCTTCCCGTCCACGGTGTGCTGATCGGCGAGGACCGGAATGTAGCTCTGGAACTGGGTGGACCGGATGATGGTGGCGGGGATCGAACCGGCTCGTACGGCCTTCTCCTGCGCCACCTTGCCCAGGTAGTACCCGATCTCGGACGCGTCCCCCTCTCCCACACCGACGATGGAGAGCACGACGTGCAGGCGCACCCCGGCCCGCTCGCCGGCCGCGGTGAGGTTCTCGACCGCTCCCTCGAAGAACGCGATCGCCCCCTCCGCGTCGAAGCGGGGGGTATTGAGGACGTTCACGATGGCGTCCACTCCGACGAGGGCCTCGGCGAGCCCCCTGCCCGAGGACACGTCGATCCCGTCCTCGAGCCCTCCCGGGACCACCTCGATGCCCTTGGCCTCCAGGTTGTCGGCAAGAGGCGACCCCACACGGCCGCGCCCACCGGCGAGGAAGACCTTCATCTGCGTACTCCGTCCCGGGCATCGGTCGCTGCCCTCACCACCATGACGACGCAGGCCGGGAAAATGTGAGCGCACACGCGAACGGTCCCGGTGAGCCTCGCTCACCGGGACCGCGTCACGTCGTCCGTGCTCGGGGACTACGGCTTCTGCTTCGTGTAGAGGCTGCTCACCTCGTCACCGGTGAGCGCGTGGTCCCATGCCTGTACCTCGTCGACGGCGCCGTTCCAGAAGTCGGTGTTGTCGCCGTTCCACTTGGCGCGGCCGACCGCGAGGGGGCCCGAGCCGACGTAGTTGGGGCCGGAGGCGGTGGTCGCCGCCCGCTTGCCGTCCACGTAGAGGGAGATCTGGTTGGTCGCGGCGTCACGGACGCCGACGAGGTGGTACCAGCGGCCGATCTCCGGCGTGGTCACCATGCGGGCCCGCTTCTCGCCCGGCGTGCTGAAGGAGAAGGCGCCCTGGCCGTACTGCAGGTAGAACGGGCTCGCCTGGCGCTTGCCGTCCTGGCTGACGGCGGTGGCGTAGTTCCCGGGGAGGGCGTCGAGCCGGACCCAGGCGGAGACCGTGTAGCTGCCGGTGGTGTCGAGCACCGGCTCCTTCGTCTCGGCGTACTGGCTCTTGCCGTCGAACTTCAGCGCGCTGCCGCTGACCCCGGGCGTCCAGGTGGCGCCCTCGGAGAGGGTGAGGGGCTTCTTGTTGGGACCGGTGTCCGCGGCGGTGCTGCCGGTGTTCTCGTCGAGCGACCAGTGCGCGCCGCCCTTGATCGCCTTGCGGTCGCCGGCCGCGGCGCCCGCGGCGATGACCTTCCGGTTGATCTCGCGGACCCGGACCGGGTCGACCTTCAGCTCGCGGCGGTCGTAGGTGTAGAGGCCGTTGAGCTCGTTCTCCAGGTCGGTGATCTGGGTGTACACCGATCCGGACAGCTCCTCGGCGGCCTGGTCGAGGTAGTACTTCTCGGTGTTCTCGACGTACTTCTTGGTCAGCGCCTCCTTGTCGGCCACGCCGCTGTAGATCACGGTCGGGGCGCCCGGCCACATGTGGCCCGGGGTGCGCAGGGTGAAGCCGCCGTGCTCACCGTCCATCGCCGCCCGCTTCCCGTCGGGGAAGGCCGGGTCGGTGTTGTTGTAGTCGTGGTGGTCGATGATGTCGCCCGTGCCCGAGTCACCCTTGGAGTTGCAGCAGTTGACTCCGCTGTGGGTGTTGACCACGCGTGTGGGGTCGGCGGCCTTCACGGCCTCGGCGAGGCGTCCGCTCGCCTCCCGGTTCCACTCGCCCCAGCCCTCGTTGAAGACGATGTTGCCGATGACGGCCGGCGAGTCGTGGTGCTGGCGCATCGCCTCCATGCCCTGGTCGATGAAGGCCTGCTGTCCGGCCTCGTCGGTCAGGTCACCGGAGGTGGCGGAGACGAAGTCCTGCCACACCAGCAGGCCCAGCTTGTCCGCGTGGTAGAACCAGCGGGCCGGCTCCACCTTGATGTGCTTGCGGACGGCGTTGAAGCCCATCTGCTTGTGCGCCTTGAGGTCGAAGGCGAGGGCCTCGTCGCTCGGCGCGGTGTACAGACCGTCGGGCCAGAAGCCCTGGTCGAGGGTGGCCAGTGAGAAGATCGGCTTGTCGTTGAGCACCAGCTTCGGGTAGCCGCCGACCTTCTTGATGCCTATCTTGCGCATCCCGAAGTAGCTCGAGACGTGGTCGCTCGACCTGCCGTCGGTGAGCGTGACGTCGAGGTCGTAGAGGTAGGGGTCGTCCGGGCTCCACAGGTGCTGCTTGGCGACGGGCAGCGTGAGCTTCTTGTTGGCCGGTCCACTGACCCGGCCCACGACCTTGCCGTGCTTGTCGCGGGCGACGGCCTCCACGCGCGCCCGGGCGGAGGCGCCCTCGGACTTCGCGGTCAGCGCGAGGGTGCCGGTGTCGATGTCCGGCGTGGTGACGACGTCGTCGAGGGAGACCGGGGCGACGGGCTCCAGCCACACCGTCTGCCAGATGCCGGAGGACTGGGTGTACCAGATGCCGCCCGGGTTGGTGGACTGCTTGCCCTTGGGCTGGGTGTCGCTGCCGGTGTCGGTGACGCCGACCACGATCTCCTGCGGCCCCCTGCTCTTGAGGGCGTCGGTGATGTCGGCGGTGAACGCCGTGTATCCGCCGGTGTGTTCGGCGACCTTCTTGCCGTTGACCCAGACGGTCGCCTTGTTGTCCACCGCGCCGAAGTTCAGCTTGAGCCGGTCGCTCTTGGCGGAGGTGCCGACCTTCCAGTTCTTCGGCACGTCGACGAGCCTGCGGTAGAACATGTGGTCCTCGTGCCGCTCGATGCCGGAGAGCTGCGACTCCACCGGGAAGGGCACGATGATCTTCTCGTCGAGGTTCTTGCCGAAGGACGGCTGCTGGTCCTTCTTCGCCGCGGCGAACTGCCAGGGCCCGTTGAGGTTCTGCCACTTCGAGCGGGCCTGCTGCGGGCGCGGGTACTCGGGCAGCGGGTGCTTGGTGTTCAGCTTGTCGCCCCACTTGGTGGTGAGGCGGTGCGCGGAGTCGTTCTGCGCGTACCGGATGATCTGCGGCACGGCCTTGCCGTCCACGCTGAGCGCGGCCTTGCCGTCGTAGGAGAACCGGACCTGCTGGCCCTTCTGGATCGCCTCGCTGAGGGTGATCTCCAGGGTGTCGCGGCCCTTGGTCCTCACCGAACCGATCGGCATCGGCGTGGTGTCCGCCTCGACCTTGAGGTGGTCCGCGAGGGCCTTCAGGTCCCCGACCTTGCCCCCGAAGCGGGCGCGCACCGTCCTGCCGTCCTCGGCGACCACCGGCTCGACCGGGTAGACCTCGAAGTCGGCCGGCGGGGTGAAGGCCGACATCGGCACGACCTGCTTGGCCAGGGTCGGCGTGGACCAGCGCAGGAACATGTTGGCGCCGCCGGTGTCCTGGAACATCTCCAGCCGGAAGTCGTGCTTCTCACCGGCCTTCAGGTGGACGGCCGCGCTGGTCTGCTCCTTGTCCCAGTCGGGCTCCCAGTGGTCGATCACCGCCTTGCCGTCGATGAACAGCCGGAAGCCGTTGTCGCCGATCGCGTAGAACGTGTAGTCGCCGGTGGCCGGGGCCTCGATCTGTCCCGTCCAGCGGGCGGTGGTGTGCTCCGTCCGCCCGGTCAGCTCCTGGAAGGTGTCGGTCAGTCCGCTGAAGTTGACCTGCGGGTCGAGCAGGGTGCCGCCGAGGTGCGCGAAGTCCCGCGCGCCCGGCGCCGACATCTGGAAGTACTCGCCCTTCAGGCCGTGCACCGCGACGGCTTCCTGCCCGGACGAGTGCGCGGAGGCACCTGCCGGTGCCTCGGCGGCCGACGCGGTGGACACCAGGCCGGACATCGGCAGGACCAGCGCGGTTGCTGTCAGCAGCGCCCACGCTCTGGCGCGTGGACGGGCGTGTGGTCTTGTCATGGAACCTTTCCTCGACGATGTTCACGCGACCGGGACCGGGGCAGCGCCAAGGGCTGCGGGGAGGTGGTCCCGGCGAGGTGAGAGGGCGGGCGGCTGTGCGGTGTGAACGACTCTTCCAACGTTGGAAATTGATGTCAGCGGAATGACAGCACGTCGATCGGCAACTGTCCAGAGTTCGCGCACGGGTTGGGTGGAGGTCGCCTCCCGGCCGGCGGCCCGCTGCCGTCCGACGTGGGTGTCTGTACTCAAAATCCAGACCTGGACGAAATTCCCAGTTCCGGCTAGGGTCGGGACGGCGCTGAGCCCCCGCGGGGCCCCGGACGCAGGCCCCCGCGGTCCGGCCGCGGTGGCACCGACACGAGGAAACGAGAACCCATGAAAGAGGACGCCGGACCGGAAGGACGCGGCGGCACGGCCGCCGTCACCGCCGCCGGGGCGGACGCCGAGGGACACCTCATCGGCGAGGTCGAGCGGATCGCCGTCGCGCTGGGCCGGATGTTCCCGGGCCTGTGCGAGGTGGTGCTGCACGATCTGCGCGATCCGCGCCACGCGATCCGGGTGATCGAGAACAACCTCTCCGGACGCCGGGTCGGCGACTCCGCGACCGAACTCGGCCTCGCCCGCATCGCCGACCCGCAGTACCCGAGCGTCATCCAGAACTACCCCAACCGCTTCCCCGACGGCCGGCCGGTCAAGAGCACCTCCATCGGCATCAGGAACGCCGCGGGGGAGTACGTCGCCGCGCTCTGCCTCAACCTCGACGTGTCCGTGCTCTCCCCGGTCACCCTCGCCCTGTCGAACCTCGTCGCCACCGAGGCCGAACACCGCGAGCGGACGCTGGAGAGCCTGCGCGACCGCAACGCGCGCGAACTGCGCGAGGCCGTCGAGGCGCTCGCCGCCGAACGGGCGGGCACCCCGCGCTCGCTGAGCCGCCAGGACAAGAGGGAGCTGGTCCGGCAACTGCACCGGGACGGCTTCTTCGACTCCCGCGACGCCGCGCAGACCATCGCCGACCTGCTCGGCGTCTCGCGCGCGACCGTCTACAACTACACGAAATGAAGAGACCGGACATCCTCACCGTGAACACCACCGCCGCCACCCCCGGCCCCCTCCCCGCAACCGCCCGCACCCTCACCCTCGCCGAACCCGACACCCCCTTCGCGGTCGTCGACGTGCACAGGGTGCTTCGCAATGCCGAACGCCTCGCCCGGCGCGCGGAACGGCTCGGCGTCGTCCTGCGCCCGCACGTCAAGACGGCCAAGAGCCTCGACGTCGCCGCCCTCCTGCGGGACCCGAGCGGGGCACCCTGCCCGGTCACCGTCTCCACCCTCGCCGAGGCCGAGGCCTTCGCCGACGGCGGCCACACCGACCTCACCTACGCCGTCGGCATCGCCCCGCACAAGCTCCCGCGCGTCCTCGCCCTCCTGCGGCGCGGCGTGCGCCTGCGCGTCCTGCTCGACAGCGGGGCGCAGGCCGAGGCCGTCGCCGAGGCCGCCCGCGGGGCCGGCCTCGCGATACCGGCGCAGATCGAGATCGACTGCGACGGCCACCGCGGCGGCCTGCGCCCCGAGGACCCCGCCCTGACCGACATCGGCCGCGTCCTGCACGAGGCCGGGTGCCTGGACGGCGTGCTGGCCCACGCGGGGGAGTCCTACTTCGCCACCACCCCCGAGGCGCGGCGCCGGGCGGCCGAGCAGGAACGCGACGCCGCCGTCACCGCCGCCGAACGGCTGCGCGCCGCCGGGCTGCCCGTGCCCGTCGTCAGCGTCGGCTCCACGCCCACCGCGCACGCCGCCGAGGACCTCGGCGGCGTCACCGAACTCCGGGCCGGCAACTACGTGTTCTTCGACCTGGTCATGGCCGGCCTGGGCGTCTGCCGGGTCGACGACCTCGCCCTCTCCGTCGTCGTCACCGTCATCGGCCACCGCCCCGAACTCGGCCGGATCCTCACCGACGGCGGCTGGATGGCCATGTCCCGCGACCGGGGCACCGCACGCCAGGCCCAGGACCAGGGCTACGGCCTCGTCACCGACCTCGGCGGCCGCCTCCTGCCCGGCCTCGTCATGACCGACGCCAGCCAGGAACACGGCATCCTCACCGCGCGCGAGGGCACCGACCTGCCCGAGCTGCCCCTGGGAACCCGGCTGCGGATCCTGCCCAACCACGCCTGCGCGACCGCCGCCCAGCACCGCGGCTACCACGTCGTCGACAGCAGCCGTACGGGGACCGGTGCCCCCGAGGCCGTCGCCTACTGGCCGCGCGTCACCGGCTGGTGACCGCCGCCGACCGCCCCGTCCCCCCGAGTCCGCACTCCCGCGAGGTGCCCGCCATGTCCGACGCATCACCCGTCTCCTTCGACGACGTCCGCGCCGCCGCCGCGCGCCTCGACGGCGTCGCCCACCGCACCCCCGTCCTCACCTCCCGCACCCTCGACGCCCTGGTCGGCGCCGAGGTGTTCGTCAAGTGCGAGAACTTCCAGCGGATCGGCGCCTTCAAGTTCCGCGGCGCCTACAACGCGATCGCCCAACTGCCCGCCGAACAGCGCGCGAAGGGCGTCGCCGCCTACTCCTCCGGCAACCACGCCCAGGCCACCGCCCTGGCCGCCCGCGAGCTGGGGACCACCGCCGTCATCCTCATGCCCGAGGACGCCCCGCGCTCCAAGCGGGAGGCCACCGCCGGGTACGGTGCCGAGGTCGTCACCTACGACCGCTACACGCAGGACCGCACCGCCCTCGGCGAGGCCCTCGCCGCCGACCGCGGCCTCGCCCTCATCCCGCCCTACGACCACCCGCACGTCATCGCGGGACAGGGCACGGCCGCCCTGGAACTCCTGGAGGAGACCGGCGAGCTGGACGCGCTCGTCGTGCCCGTCGGCGGCGGTGGGCTCATCGCGGGCAGCGGCCTGACCGCCAGGGCCCTGCACCCGGACACCGCGGTCGTCGGCGTCGAACCCGAGGCGGGCGACGACACCAAGCGGTCCCTGGACCGGGGCGAACGCGTCACCGTCCCGGTGCCCCGCACCATCGCCGACGGGCAGGCGCTGAACACCCCGGGCGCCCTCACCTTCCCCCTCAACCAGCGCCTCGTCGACGCGATCGCACTCGTCAGCGACGAGGAGATCGTCCGCGCCATGCGCTTCGCCTTCGAACGGCTGAAGATCGTGCTGGAGCCGAGCGGTGCCACACCGCTGGCCGCCCTGATGGCCGGACGCCTTCAAGGGCTGCCCCGCCGCATCGGCATCATTGCCTCCGGGGGCAATATCGACACGCGGAGGTTCATCGAACTCGTGTCGCAATGATGGCTGTTGCCGCTGTGGCAGGCTGGGTCCCGCACCGCCAGGGTCGTCCGCGATCCACGCCGTAGGAGCGAACGGTGCCCGATCCACCCGGAGTCCAGCCATGCACCGTACGCGCCGACCGACGCGTCGCCCCACGTCCCGCCGTCCCCGAACGGCCTCGCGGCCGGCCGCCTGGGCCGCCGCACTCGCCCTGCTCGCCGCCTGCGCGGCCTGCGGCGACGACGGTGACGGGGGGAGCGGTTCGGGGCCCCGGGCCAAAGGCGAGGACGGCCGGAACGGCTGGCACCTGACCTGGTCGGACGAGTTCAAGGGCGCCCGGGGCACACCGCCCGACCCGCACAAGTGGGTCCACGACACCGGCGGCGAGCCCCAGTGGGGCAACGAGGAATGGCAGTACTACACCGACCGGACCGCCAACGCGGCCCTGGACGGCAAGGGCCGCCTCCTCCTGACCGCCCGCCGCGACCAGCTCCCGGGCATGGCCGACTGCCGCTACGGCACGTGCGACATCACCTCGGGCCGCCTCACCACGAAGGGCAAATTCGCCCAGGCCTACGGGAAGTTCGAGGCGCGCATCCGGGTGCCCGAGGGGAAGGCCACCCTCCCGGCGTTCTGGATGATGGGCGACAACGACGAGGAGAAGTCCTGGCCCGGCAACGGGGAGATCGACGCCATGGAGGTCGCCGGCACCGAACCCGGCACGGTCTACGGCACCGTGCACGGCCCCGGCTACGCCGATGAGGGCATCGGCGGCAGCCACGAACTCCCCGAGGACGCCCGCTACTCCGAGGACTTCCACACCTACGGCGTCGAGTGGACGAAGGACCGGGTGACCTGGACCGTCGACGGCACGGTGTACCACCGCGACCTGCGCGCACGGCACGACGAGAAGCACCCCTGGGTCTTCGACCACCCCTTCTACCTGCTGCTCAACCTGGCCGTCGGCGGAGTGTGGACCGGATCCGTGACGTCGAGCACGCCCCTCCCGGCCCGGATGACGGTCGACTGGGTCCGGGTCTACGAGCGGTCCTGACCACCCCGGGCCGGCCCGCTCACGGGGCCGGCCGCCACCGTCGCCCCGGCACGGGACCCGGCGGGGTCAGCGCGTGCTCCACTTCTGGTTGTCCTGGCCGTTGCAGTCCCACAGCTGGAGCCGGGTGCCGTTGCCGGTCGCCTGGTCCTTGACGTCGACGCACTTGTTCGCCTGCGGATTGACGAGGTCGGCCGCGCCGCTGAGACGGAACTGCTGGGCCGGGTTGCCGCTGCACACCGCGAGCTGGATCACCGCGCCGTTGTCCCGCGAGCCCCAGGCCACGTCCATGCACAGGCCCATCGAACGGATCGTGCCGTCCGAACGGAAGTCCCACTTCTGCCAGTCCTTCTTGCCGCAGTCCCAGATCTGCAGCGGCGAACCGTCCGCGCCCCGGTGGCCCACCACCTCGGCGCACCGGTTCGAGGCATGGCTGTAGAGGGTGGTGCCGGGCGCGCTGATCACCGTCCTGGTGGCGACCGCACCACCTCCCGACTTCTTCCCGCCCCCGCCCGAGGACCCCTTCGCGGCGGCCTTCCCTGAGCTCTCCCCGGCCACCCCGGCCCCGGCCGCCGCCCCCGCCCTCGCGCCCTTCCTCCCGTCGCCCTTCCCGCCGTGCTCCTCACCCTTGTCGCCCTCGGCCTCCTCGCTGTCCGAGGGTGACGGGGACGCGGTCGGCGAGGCCGAACCGTAGGCGCCCGCGGCGCCGTCCGCCGGATCGGCCAGGACCGTACCGGCCTCGGCGGACCGGTCCGAGGCCGATCCGTCCGAACCCGACCGGTGGAGCATCCCGGAGACCAGGAACGGCACACCGACCAGCAGCGCCCCGGCGACCGCCGCGCCGGCGAGCAGACCCCGGGACGGACGCCCGGAGGGGCGGGCGTCGGCGGTGGCCTCCTCGGTGCCGGCGGTGAGGCGGTCGGGGGTGTCGGCGGTGGCCGCGGTACCGGTGGCGGCCTCGGCATCGGCGTGCGGCTCGGGGTCCGCGACGGATGGGGTCGTGGTGACCGACGCCGTCGCGGGGATCGCCTCGGCTTTCGGGGCGGGAGCCGGGGCATCGGGGACGGTCTTCTCCGGTGCCGGGACCGGGGCCGGGGCCGGGGCCGGGGCCGGTGGCGGTTCCGCGACGGGTTCCGCCGCCTGCGCGGCAGAGGAAGGGGCGGGCTGCCGGGGGTCGTTCGTGCCGGACATGGGGTCCTTCCGGATCGGTGCGTGGGGGGAGGGGCCGCCGGACGGTCAGTCGTCGTCCGGGGCGGGCGGAGTGGTCGTGAACCGGTCGCCGTCGAAGTACACGGTGAGGGGAGTGCCCCCGGCGGGACCGAACTCGCGGACCTCGCCGCCACCGGGCGGCACCAGGCGGATCCGCCTGTCGGTGTCGCGGGCGACCAGGGCGGCCAGGGTGAGGACGTAGGCGAGGGTGTCGGGGTTCGCCAGTACCAGGGCGAGGCGGGCGGCGTCGTCCAGTCCGGCCTCCGCGACGGTCAGCGAGCCCTGCAGGATCGCCTGGGCGCGCAGTTGGTCGTCGTCGAGGACCTTGAGACGATCGAGGTCCTCGTAGCTCACGTCCGTGTCGCCATCGGGCAGTGCCGCGTCCGCGGGGACACCGCGGTCCGCCGCGTCGGAGAGCGCCCACCCGCGGAGCGCCTGCTGCGGGTCGCGGGCGCCGGCCCACGCCGGGGCGGTGCCGGGCCCGGTGAGGAGGGAGGCGAGTGAGGCCACGAAGGAGTCGGGGCGCTCGCCGTAGGAGACGGGAGCCGGACCGTCGTCCTCGCCGCGGGAGCCGTCGCCGACCGACCCGACGCTACTCCCCTCCATCGTGGGCGTGGGCGGCTCTATCGAGTCCTCGCGTGCGGACGAGAGGCTGGAGGGCGGGCCGGCCGTCGGCGGCGCCAGGGAGAGGTGCGTGGCCGCGGCGCTCGCGCTGTAGTGGTTCAGCCCGGTGTAGTGCACCTCCAGCGCGGGAGTGTGCGAATCGGGACCGTACCGGATGACGAAGCCCAGGGTGCCGCCTTCCGCGACAGGCCCGGGCGCGTGCGTGAAGACGTCGATCGGCGCGTCGAGGGTGTCCGCGAGGAGCGGCAGGAAGACGTCGCCCATCAGGCTGTTCCACTCGGTGGACCAGTTCCGCACGGCCCGGTTGAGCCTGTTCGCCTCGGGGGTGGTCAGTGGCACGGTGCTGTGGTGGTACTCGGTGATGAGCAGCTCCCGGCGCTGTTCCGGCGTCAGGTTCGGGAGCGCCGGAAGCGCGTTCCTCCGGCGCAGGTAGTCGAACATCTGTACGTTGCTCGGTGATTCGCCGGCCGCGGGGTGCGGCGCGTCCTGCCGGGACACCTCCACCGCGTAGAGGGTCTGCAGCTCCGTCGGGTCGAGGTCCTCGGGCCTGGCCAGTCCCCCGATGCCGAACTGAATCAGCCGCGCGTCGACCCAGGCGTCGCTCTCGTCCCGCACCTGCGCCGCGAACTCGGTGACGAGGAGGCTCCGGAGCTGGCCGAGTACCTGGGGCGACAGCGGACGGGTGCCGCCGATCGCCGCCGCCAGCCGATTCTGCACCAGGTTCTGCAACTGGTCCTGCACGGTGCGCAGATGACGGGCGTCGCGGCCGCCGCCCGAATTGAGGGCCACGCTCCTGAGGGTCTGCTGAACACCGGTCGGCCGGCCGAGCCAGGTCGCGACCCTCGGGCCGACCGGCAGGCCGGCCTCCTGCAGCCGGGTGCGGACGAGCTGGGGTGCGCTGCCGATGACGGCGGACAGGAGACAGCGGTTGTCGCCGGGCGTCGGAACGAGGGCACCACGGGGCGCGATGTAGGGGGTCTCGCGCGTGACGGGCGCCGCGGCCGCCTCCTTGCCCTTGCCGGTCGCCACGGTGCCCGAGTGCGCGGGCATCGTGTGTGTCGGCTTGGAGGTGCCCGTGCGCGTGATCTTGGGGATGTCCGGGTGTGTCGGCTTGGCTGTGCCCGTGCGCCCCAGCTTGAAGGTGCTCTTGCGCGTGATCCTGGCCGGGTCCGTGGTGACCCTCGGGATGGCGGAGTGACTCTGGCCGGCGGCCGGGAGGGGGGCGAGACGGCCACCCGGCCGGGGCCATCGGGGCGAGGTCGTGGCGAAAGTGGTTCGCAGCGACTGCTCGGGGGCGGGGGCGTTGTCCCGGACGGCGGTGGACAGGTCCTCCAGTGCCTCGGTGGCGGAGGAGTGGTCGGACAGGGCGCGTGCCTGTGCGTCCGCGGCGGTGGCGAGTTGGTCATTGCGGCGGAGGACCTTGGTCTCGGCCCGCTCGACCCGCTTCTCGGCACGGCTCTCGCGCAACCGGGCGATCCGCACGTCCTCGCCCCGGCTGACCACGGCGGCCGCGTCCCGGCCGGCCTGTTCCACGGCCTCGTCGCGGGTCGTCTGCGCCTCTTGGACTCGCGCGGGCCCGTCCGTGACGATCTTCTGGGCCTTCCTCAGCTTCCCGCTGTTCTCCTCCAGTTGCTTCGTGACCTCCTGGAGGGTGTTCTCGGCGGCGGTGATCGCCGGGAGCACCGCCCGCACCCGGGGATCGTCGGCGACATCGGCGGCGGGCCGGCCGGAACGCGGCGCGCCGGTGGCAGCGGGGCTCTCCGACGGGGCGGGCGGCGCGGGCCGCCCGGCCGGCGGAACGGCACTTCCCACGCCCTGTGCGTCCTGCCCGGTCCTCGTCGAGGAACCCTTCGCCGCGGCGGCCGCACGCTCGGCACGTACGGTGTTCTCCACCTGCGTCAGCCGGTCCAGCGCCGTGCGCAGATCGCGGCGCGCGTCGGCGGCCGTCTTCTCGTTCGCGGCGATCACCGGCGGCAGTGTCGCGACCGTCTGCTGGGCGGTCTTGAGTCCCTGCTCCAGGGTGCCGACCAGCTTCCTGTGCTGTCGTGCGGTCTTGATGGAGAGGGCGGCTCTGGCCTTCGCCCTCTCCTCGGCGGTGATCGCGGTCCGCACCATGTCCCGAGCGCTCTCCAATGCCACCACGGCGTGGGTGAGTGCGTGGTCGGCGTGCCGGAGGGCCATGGTGAGCCGGCGCAGCTGGCCGGGGGCGTCGGCGAGAGTGAGGGTGGCGGAGTGCAGGAGCTGGGCCTGGGCGTGGAAGGGGGTCCACGCCTCGGTGAGCTGGGGATCGTCGGTGACGAGGGAGCCCTCGGAGTTGAATTCCCAGCGCCGGATCCCCTCCGGACCGCGGGTCATCAGCTCCACGGGACGGTTGCCGAGGACGGCGGCGCGGGAGGCTCCGTAGAGGACCCGGCCGAGCCGGACGCCGTCCTGGTCCGGGCCGAGGGACACCCACAGCTGCACCCCGTCCACCTCGGTGTTGAGTGCCGAGTGGAGGCGTTGAGACAGGTCGGACAGCTCGCCGGTGTCCCAGTCCGGGACGAGCGAGGGCAGGTCGCGCACACGGGGAGGGGACTCCTCCTCGGTGATCAGACCGTGGCCGAGCAGATCGCGTTCCTCGACGCGGAGCGTGGCGGTGCCGGTGACGTGACGGGTGCCCTCCGGACCCTCCACCAGCAGGTGGACGTCCGCGTCGATCGCGTAGCTGCGGGTGCCCCGGGCCCCGTCGCCGGGGGCGGAGGTACTGCCGTGCTTGAGCCAGTCGCGGCGGCTGCCGGTGACCGTGCCGCCGAAGGAGGTGGGCTGGGCCGGACGCTGGACGATGGGAACACTCATTCCGGCGAGCTGATGGCCGTCGGCGTCGGCGCTGAGGAGCTCGGTGAAGCCGACGGAGAACGTGTGGTCGGCTCCCGCCGCGGTGCTCAGCGTGTCGGTGACGTTGTGGAGCTGGTCGAGGGTGACGTCGTCACCGTGCGTGGCGCGGCGCGGGTTGTAGAGCGTGATCGTGAGCGACGGCGGCTGCGTGGGAGGCCCTTCGAGGGGCCGTGAGCCGGGCATGCGTCGGAGGAGGCCCGCGACCAGCCGGGGCCGGTCCAGGGAGATCCGTCCGGCCTGGACCAGCTGCCCGAGGCGTGCCGCCCGGCCTTCCAGCGATGCACCGGTGAGCTGCACGTGCCAGCCGCCGTCGCTGATCGGCGTCACCTCGTTCAGCGCGGTCTCGAGGTGGGCCCAGCCGTCGAAGTGGAACACCGGGGTGGGCCCCGTCGGGCTGAACATCTGGCTGTCGGTGAGGTACGGGGTGGGCGGGGGACCGGGCAGCAACCTGTTGCGCGGGTCGACGGTGGAGACCGCCGCCGGGGCGGTCACCGAGGCCGGCGTCGTGCGGGTGTTCGTCTCGGTGCCGGTGAACCGGAGAGCCAGCCGAACCGGGGTGGAGCGGGTCTGCGGACGCCCACGCTCCAGCAGTTCGTCCAGCCACCGCCGCGTGTTGACGCTCGCCCGTTCCCAGGCGATCACGCCGTTCTGGATCAGACCGCCGAGCACGTTGGGTGGCCAGTCCATGACCAGTACCGAACGGACGGAGACCACGTAGTCGTACTCGAGGCCGTCGAAGTCCGCCCCGTTGTCGGTGCGCAGCCAGAACCGGTTGTCGGCGGTGGTCGCCCGCCGGGAAGACTTGCTGGTCGCCGCCTGCGGGGTCAGCACCGGTGCTGACCGGTCCACCCGAGACTGGCCGGGTGGCTGGTTCCGTCGGAGGTGACGCGTGGTGAGGTTGACCCCCAACTGCTTCTGCCGCACCCACGACTTGGACGTGGTGCGGCCCGCGGCGGTGTGCGACTGCCACTGCTCGAATCCCGAACCCGGGTGCGAGACACCCCGGACGCCGGCCAGGTCCTGGGAACGCCGGGGCACCGCCGCCAACGCGACCTCGACCAGGCGTTCACCACCGAAGCCGTGGTGGCGGAAGTGGAAGCGGGTGGTGGCCCGGCCGAAGGTGCCGCCCGGGCCGCGTCCGGGCAGGCTGCGCAGTCCGGCGGTGGAGGTGATCTGCGCGATCCGACTGTGTACGCCCGACTGGTAGCCCGGGTGCCCCGGGGTGGTCGCACCGGGGGCTTCGATCTCCACCAACTCCACCATGTCACGGTAGACCTGGCCGCGCCGCTCCCGCGGGGTGACCGGGCCCAGCGGTATCGCCGGGGTGGATGCCGGGGCGGCTGTTCCGGAGGTGGCGACGGGGGCGGGAGCGGCGGGGGGTGCGGCAGGGGCGGGCCTCTGGTACTCGATGACCGAGAGCACGGTGCCGAGCCCGAGTTCACGGTCGCGTGTGTACGACGACGGCAGCCCGGCGGTCAGCTTCGGCGCGGACTCCGCGGTGAGCCCCCGCACGGAACTCATCCACCGTGCGTCCCGGAGGTGCTGCCCCCGTGTCATGAGGAACTCCAGTCCACCAGGGACGTCCGCGGCGAAGGTGACGGGGTCGATCGTGCCGAGTTCGCCGGGGCCGTTGAACGCGGTGCGGGAACCGGCACGGAGGGTGAGTACGTAGGTCAGGCCGGATTTCACCCGGTGCTTCTCACCGCTTTCCGTGGGGACCCGGTTGACGGCGGTGCTGGAGGAAAGGGCGTCCGACTCATCGGTGCGGAACGTGTAGCCGAACCGCGCGGACGGGTTGAACAGCCCCACGAACGACTTCGTGCCGGCGCGGTTGGTGACCCCGATCGTCCCGTCGATCTCCGGGTTGACCAGCTCGGGCGAGTTCTCGTCGTTCTCCGGCACGGCGGGCGGGTTCTGCGAGGCGAGCCCCGTGAAGCCCACCTGGTGGGACTTGCCGAGGGACTTCGACTGCTGCGCGGTGTCGACCGCGCCGGCACCCGTCTCCGTGTACTGCTTGTCGGTGCCCAGGAGCTCGGGGTCGTGCGCGATGGCCCGCAGCTCCAGGGTGTACTGGCCGTCCGAGAGCGCGCCGGGCAGGGTCAGTCCCTCGACGACGTAGGTGTTCTTCAGGAGCTCGTGCCCGTGGGCGATGAGACTGCCGGGGGTGGTGGCGGCGTACCGGGACTCGGCGGCGCGTGTCCTGGTGTCCGTCAGGCCCTGTCCGGCGAGCGGCGAGGTCCACTTCCTGGACTGCCGGCCGTCGCCGGTGCCCGTGGTCCTGCCGGCGTCGGCGGTGGTCAGCGGGAGGATCGGGCCGGTGCCCGAATCGTCGGCGGCCGTCTCACTGGCGCGCACCTGCCGGCGGATCTCGGCCGCGGCCCGCTGGAACAGCGAGTCGATCACGGCGGACCCGCGCATGACGTCGATCAGCGCGTCGTCCGGCACGCGCACCAGATTCGGGAGCGGGGCACCGGTGGCGTCGGTTCCCTCGAGACGGGCCATGTCGGTGGGGTTGGGCCTGCGCGGCACTCCGCCGGTGTGTCCCGCCCGCGGCCTGGGCGCGGGTTTCGGCGCGGGCGCCCGGGTGCGGCTGTGCGGAACCGCGAGCCACATCGAACCGGAGACGGTCGGCGGCGCGGGGGCGGCGGACGTGGTGGAGGCGGTCGGGACGGCGGGGGCCGCGGGCGTGGCGGCAGCGGCCGCCGCCGCGTTCACCTCCTCCCCGAACCGCACGCTCGGCCGGTCGCCGTCGTCCGCGAACAGGTCGAGGGCCAGCCGCACGGGGACCTCGAACTTGTGGGTGTCCTGTGCGGTGCCGATGAAGAACTGGTCGTGACCGGTGCTGCCGCCCACGCCGTCACCGTCGGTGTACTGGTGGACGTACTGGTAGTCACCACCGAAGCCGAAGCCGCCCCAGTCGCCCAGCGGCCCGCTGACACTGCCCAACGGTCCGGCCCCGCCACCGTAGGACTCGCCGAGCTGTTCGCTGTCACTGCCGACGCCCAGGGCCAGACCCATGACCTGGATGCCCGGCAGGACCTTGTCGTGGCGGCTCTCACGCGAGGTGTCCCGCTCCGCGGTGAGCTGCAGCCGGACCCGGCGGACGCCGGTGTCGGTGCCGGTGGGGATCTCGAAGTGGAGGGACTGACCACCGTCGATCATGGAGTCGGACCCGGCGCGCCGCCCGACGCGGGAGCGCGCGTCGCGCAGCTTGCGCAGGTTGTTGAGCTGGGCGTGCAGCCGGATCTGGTGCTCCGGCTCGTGGTCGCGCGCCAGCTTCTTCAGCTTCGCGCCGAGGCCCGTCGCGGCCGGCGTCCCGGGGGCGGGCGGCAGGAAGCCCTCCCGGCGCAGCCACGCCTCCGCACGGTCGTAGAGGGCCGCCGTGCCGGTGACGTCGAGCGGCGCGGCGCTGAGACCGAGGCCGTCCAGGTGCTCCAGCGAGTCCGGCAGCTCCCGCAGTTCCTCGTCGGAGGGACGGTGGCCCTCGGCATCGGCCTTGGACAGGACGCGCAGGTCCATGCCGTGCTTGGGGGAGAACACGGGCGCGGGCGACTCGGTGCCGTCGGGCCGGATCAGGGTGACCCGGTAGCCGACGGCGGCCGGAGCGAGGAGGTGACTGCGGTTGGTGCGGACCGCGTGCATGGTGCCGGAGGAGCTTTCGGCGCCGTAGGTGTTGGAGACGTTGATCTGGGCCTGTCCGCGCGCGCCCGCACTGCCGCCGATGGTGTCCGCGGAGTGGGGGTGGCCCTCCGAGTGGTCACCCGTGAGGGCCGCGGCGACGTTGCCGGTGATCGCGATGCCGCTGGTGTACTTCGAGGAAAGGCTCACCTTGGAGTAGTTGACCACGTGGCTTTCGAGGTTGATCTGCCCCTCCACGCTCTGCCGCTGCGCGGGAGCCACGACGGGGGTGGTCTCCAGACGCAGCATGCCCACCACGTTGCCGCTCCCGTCGGTGATGACGGGGGAGTGCAACCCTTCGTCGATCTGCATGGGGAGGGTGCCCCGGAGGACCTGCTCGGAGAGGAAGGTGGAGACCTGCTCCGCGGCGGTGTCGTCGAGGTCGGCGCGGAAACTCTGGTGGACGTGCTCGTAGAGGGCCCCGGGGTCGATGACGGAGTCGACGCCGTACAGGGGGAGTTCGTGCAGGTCCGCGGGCTCGGGGAGGGAATCGGGGGCGGGGTCGGCGGCGGTGAGGTGGCGCGGGAACCAGATGGTGGTGGGGCCGTGCGACTGCGGGGCGCTCCAGCCCTCGGAGGCCACGCTCGTGGGGGCGGGCGTGCCGGTCCTGGCGGCCGACGCGGCGGCCTCGGGGACGTTGGGGGCATCGCGACGGACACGCCAGTGGGTGTCGAACTCGATCGGGTCCGAGGGTTCGTTGGAGCGCTGCGAGGTGGTGGTCTGGACGGAATACGTGACGGTGGCCGAGTCACTGGCCTGGTTGTGCGTGATGGAGGCCGTCGCCGCACCGTCCACGGCCCGTACCGCGGTCCCGGCACCGATGGGCCAGGAACCGGTCCAGGGTGCCTGGAAGGTGCGGTAGGTGCCGGAGGGCTGCCCGGAGTAGGTCTCACGGGTGCCGAAGCCGCGTCGCTCCACGTGCTTGTCTGGATCACGGGTGTCGAAAAGTCCCTGACGCGTGGAGGGACGCGGATGGGAGAGCGTGAGCTGAACGTCGATGGTGTGGTCGGTTCCGTCGACGCGGATGGTGACCCGATGGCCGCCGGCGCTGCGCACATAGGCCAGATTGAGCGCGAGCTGGGCGCCGCTCAGGCGGTCCTCCACCTGCTCACGCACGTCGGCGGGCGGGTTGTCCGGGTCGACGCCGAGTTCGCTGTAGACCTGCTCGTGCAGACCGGCCAGCACCTCCGGGGAGAAGGCGGGCAACTGGACCAGGCCGACCGACCCGTCGGGCAGCGCGCCGTAGCGGCGCACGTAACTCGACTCGACCTGCGTGCGGGGCGGCGGCGGAACGGTGGGGGGAGGGCCCTCCTCCGACAGCAGATCGGTGTGGTCCGCCACGTACCCGTCCTCGGCGTCGCTGTCGGGAGCCGTCGGCCCGGCCGTGGTGACCCCGCCGTCGGAGGACACGTACGGCAGACCGGCCGTGGGGGCGGCGGAATCGGACGGGGTGGTCCCACCGGCATGGGTGGGGGGCGGCGGTGCGGCCGATGTGGTGGCGTTGGAAGCCCAGAAGTCGGGGGACACGGGGACGAAGTCCGAGGCCGCCTTCGTGCCTGGTGCGTCGAAGACACCGGTCAGCGACAGATGCCCGGTGCCCGGGAACTGGCGGACTTCGCTCGTGCCCTTGGGCGCCCACACGGTCCGCCCGGTGGCGAGGGCGACGGCGTGCGGAAGCGGCATGGTCGGGGCGAGAGGCGGCGGGGCGGTGGCCAGCGGGTCGCCCGCCGGCGCCGGGCTGCCGCCGGTCCGGGAGACGTTCAGCACGACCTGCGTCGTGGTCGCGTTGCGGCGGAGGAGGTCCGGATCGAGAGCGAGGAGTTCCGCCAGTTCGGCCCGCGGCACGTCGACATGCTGCCCGCCGCGGAGCGTGACCCGGTAGCGGCCGTGGCCGTTGTCCTTGGTGGACACGAGATAGGGATCCGTGTCCGGGCCGGCCCAGGGCGCCGTGTCCGGACCGCTCCGGGCGTAGCTGCCGTCGGCCCGTTGGGTCAGGGTGACCAGCGCGGAGCTGTCCAGCTGCTGGGTCTGGTGGGGGCGCTGCCTTCCCCAATTGCGGCCGACGACGCGGCCGGAGGAGTCCACATACTGGGAGTGGGTGTCGAAAGCACCTCGCAATGTCAGATCGAAGGCGGCCAACTGCATCACATTGTGCGGGTCGTGCCCGGCGGCGAACGCCTTCATGGCCAGGTCGACCAGCTGCAGGCCCCGGGACGGCGAGGAGTCGGGCGCCGGAAGGTGCAGTGCCACGGCAGCGGTGGTACCCCTGTCCGGCAGCGACTGGAACCATTCGGAAGCCTTGACGAACGCCCAGTACGCCTGCGTCATCTCGGTCGTGCCCACCGGGGCCGAAGGGGGCAGCTGCAGCGCTCGTCGGGCGAAGGCCGCCGGGTCCCGCATCGTGCGTATTTGTCCCGCCACCCATACGGGCATGGGAAGCGTCACGAAGTCACTGAGGGCCGTGCCCGGCGGTGCGGTGACCGCCCTGGCGAGGAACGCTCGGTAGGCGTCGGCGTTGAGGAGGACCCTGCCGTCGCCGTGGTCCCGGCGGTTGGCCGCGGCAGCGCGCTTGAACAGGTCCAGGGTGAACGGAGCGACGTCCTTGAGCTGCGGATCGTCGCTCCGCATCCTCTCCACGGCCCCGATGCCGCGCACGAGGTCGTGGTAGGAGGGGTCCTCGCCGACGCGGGGACCGAAGGTCTGGCGCAGGGCGCGCACCAGGCGCAGGGTCGTGTCGAGGGTGTGGCCGGGCACGGGGTCGGGCCCGGTGTGCAGGCCGGCGGTGCGGGCGAGATCGGCCAGTTCCGTGTCGAGCGGCTCGGGATAGTACTCCACGGTGTGCGCGAGCCCGCCTCGCACGTCGTCGAAGACGAACCAGCGGGGTTTGCCGGTGTCGGGATCGAGGTCGTAACCATTGACGCGGTCGCCGGCCCGAACCCGCTTACGGGTGCCGTTGGCGACGACCTGGGAGAGGGGGATCGTGGTGAGCGGGTCGACGGCCCGGGGGAGGGGGGCGTCGGAGTGGGTCCGCTTGTACGCGCCGTGGCGGTAGGCGCCGCCGGTCCAGCAGGCGTCGAAGTTGATCCAGCCCCGGTCGCCCAGACGGCTCACGCTCGGCCGGCGCTTGAGCCAGCCGGTGATCTCCTCGCCCGAGGCGGGGTAGACGGAACCGTCCTTCTGCGGCACTTGGACGTACTCCGGCGTGCCGTGCATGAAGACGTGATGGACCGGCTCGCCCGGTGCGGCGCCGACCCGTGGACGAACCCCCTGCTTCAGCGCCCTGGCGGAGGAGACGTAGCGGTGGAGCAGGTAGTCCTGGTTCAGCTTGCGGTAGGTGGCTTCCCGAGTGGCGAAGTCACTCGGGTCGAGGACGGCTCGTCCGATCTGCAGGGTGGGGTCGTCGTCCGCGACGACGGTGTAGCTGACCATGTTGCGTTCCCAGGCGGGCACGTCGGTGGTCTGCGTGGTCGGGTCGCTCATGACCTCGTCGGGACGGCTGGTGATCCAGTCGCCGACGGGCAGGCCGGTCCGCTTCTCGAGGAAGACGCGGACCTTTCCGTCGTCGGCCTTCTGGGTGTCAGGGTTGCCGCTGGTGGACCAGACCGGCCGGTTGAGCCGGTGGGCCAGGGCGCGGGGCAGCTCCAGCTGCCGGCCACCGGCGTGGGGGACCAGCAGTACGACCGGTACGTCCGGCGGCAAGGCGGTCAGTGCCGGGTCCAGGGCGAGCAGTTCGGCGAACACGTCCACCGGCACCGTCATGCGGTCGTCGTTCGGCGTGGTGACGGTGAGGGCGTAGGGGCTGCCGCCGGTCTTGATGACGTAGGGACGCGGCTTCCCCGCGGCCGGGCGCCACGGTGCCGGACGGGGATCCGTCGTCCGGGACCGCCCGGACTGCGCTCCGTTGTCCTGCCAGACCGAGTCCAGATCCAGGTCGACCGTCCGGTCGGCGGCCGCGCCGCTTCCCCAGTCGCGCCCGTACCGGGTGCCGTCGGGGGAGGTGAGCGCCAGCCCTCCGGACAGGGCCCCCCGCATGGCGAGCCCGATGGCGGCGATGGTGGCGAGACCGGAGGCCTGCGCCGCGCCCGGGGCTCCGGCGAACAGGAGTGCCATGTCGTAGTGCTCGGTGGTCAACGGCGTGGCCGCGTCCAGCACCAGCACCCGCCGGGTCACCGCGTCCAGGTCCAGCGGTCCCTGCCGCAGCGCGGGGTCGCTGTCGTTCGCCCGCAGCGTGTCAAGACGTCCCACGGCGTCGTGCAGTTGCTGGTATCGGGGGCTCTGGACGATGTCGGTGCCGAAGCTTCGGACCAGATGGTCCCGGTACGGGTCCTGCGGCTGGGACGGCGGTTGCGAGGTGACCGAGCCGTCGGAGTGGGTCGGTGCCAAGGGCGCGGCCGACACCGCGGCGGCCGGGATCCAGAAGTCGGGAGACGTGGGGACGAAGTCGGCGGCGGCCGTGGTGCCGGGCGTGTCGAATATGCCGGTCAGCGACGAGTGCCCGCTGTTCGGGAGGGGAGCCACCTGAAGCCTGCCCTGGGGCGCCCATACCGTCCGGCCCGTGGAGAGAGCGACGGCGAACCGCAGCGGCAGCGACGCGTCGATGGACGGCGGGACGGGAGGCATGCCGGTGGCCGGAGCCGTGCTGCCCCCGGAGCCGTGGACGGCCAGCACGACCTGCGTGGTGCGCAGGTCCCGAACGGCCAGCGCCGGGTCGAGAGCGAGGAGTTCGGCGACTTCGGCGTTCGTCACGTCGACGGGCGGCATGCCGGGAAGCGCGATCCGTACCCGACCCGGGCCGGCGTTCTGAGCGGACACGACGAAGCCGTGCTTGCCCTGGTCGACCCAGGGCGCCTGGGCCGATCCGGTGAGGCCGTAGGTGCCCTGGGGCTGTCGGGTCGCGGTGAGTACCGCGGAGGAGTCGACCACCTGGCCCGGTTGCGGCGCGCTCCAGTTGCGGCCGACGGGTCGCCCCGAAGGGTCGAAGTACAGCGAGTGATCGCCGAGAGCGCCTCGCAGGACCAGGTCGAAGGCTCCCAGTTCCGCCGGGTTGCGGGGATTGAGTCCGGCAGCGATCACCGCGGTGGCCAGCTCGACCAGCCGGCCCTGCAGTGCGGGGTCGGGTGTGGGCAGGTGCAGTGCCGCGGCAGCGGTGGCACCGATGTCGGGCACCGACTGAATCCATTCGGCCGCCTCGACGTACGCCCAGTACAGCCGGGTCATCTCCGCCGCCCCCACCGGGGCCGAGGGTGGCAGCTGCAGCAACCGTGTGGCGAGGGCCGCCACGTGCGGCAGGTTGCGCAGTTGATCCGCCGCCCGTACGGACAACGGGATCTGTACGAAGTCGCTCAGAGACGTGTTCGGCGGTGCGGTGGCTGCCCGTGTGAGCAGCCCTCGGTAGGTGTCGGCATCGAGGACGTCCCTGCCGTCGCCGTGGTCGCGGCGGTCGGCCCGGGCCGCGCGTGTGAACAGCTCCAGGGTGAACGGGGTGATGTCCCTGAGGTGGGGGTCGTTGTCCCGCATCTTCTCCAGGGCGCCGATGCCGTGCAGGAGGTCCGGGTAGGTGGGGTCCTGGCGGAAGCCGGGGCCGATGCCCGGGCCGAAGGCGTGGCGCAGGGCGCGCACCAGGCGCAGGGTCGTGTCGAGGGTGTGGCCGGGCACGGGGTCGGGGCCGGTGTGCAGGCCGGCGGTGCGGGCGAGATCGGCCAGCTCCGCGTCTAGGGGTTCGGGCCAGAACTCCAGGGCACGCGAATCGTTCCCTCGTGCGTCGGCATGCAGGAGGAACCTGGGGACACCGGTGCTGGGGTTGACGGCGTAGGCGCTGACGCGATCGGCTGCTCGCACGCGCTTGCGGGTGCCGTTGGCGACGATTTGGGCGAGGGGAGGCTGGGCCAGCGGGTCCGTGGCCGGGGGGAGCGCGACGTTGGAGCCGATGAGCCTGGCCGCGCCTGGACGGTAGGCGCCGCCGGTGAAGCAGAGGTCGAAGTCGATCCAGTCCTGGTCGCGCAGACGCTTGACGCTCGGCCGACGCTTCAGCCAGCCGGTGATCTCCTCGCCCGAAGCCCTGTAGGTGCTGCCGTCCTGTTGCGGCACCGAGACGGCGTCAGGGGCGCCGTGCATGAGGACGTGATGGACACGCTCGCCCGGCGCGGCCCCCACCGTAAGGGGAGTCGGCGCCGTCTCCTTCCTGATGGCGGGGTAGAAACGGGCGTACAGGCGCGCCCGGTGGATCGTGCGGTAGATCGACTCCCGAGTGGAGAAGTCCTGCGGGTGGAAGGCGGCTCGTCCGATCTGCAGGGTGGGGTCGTCGTCCGCGACGACGGTGTAGCTGACCATGTTGCGTTCCCAGGCGGGCACGTCGGTGGTCTGCGTGGTGGGGTCGCTCATGACCTCGCCGGGACGGCTGGTGATCCAGTCGCCGACGGGCAGGCCGGTCCGCTTCTCGAGGAAGACGCGGACCTTTCCGTCGTCGGCCTTCTGGGTTTCCGGGTTGCCGCTGGTGGACCAGACCGGCCGGTCGAGCCGGTGGGCCAGGGCGCGGGGCAGCTCCAGCTGTCGGCCACCGGCGTGCGGGACCAGTAGCACGACCGGAACGTCCGGCGGCAGCGCGGTCAGTGCCGGGTCCAGGGCGAGCAGTTCGGCGAACACGTCCACCGGCACGCTCGTGGTGGCACCGTCGAGCGTGGTGACGGTGAGGGCGTAGGGGCTGCCGCCGGTCTTGATGACATAGGGACGCGGCTTCCCCGCGGCCGGGCGCCACGGTGCCGGACGGGGATCCGTCGTCCGGGACTCCCAGGACGGCGCTCCGTTGTCCTGCCAGACCGAATCGAGGTCCATGTCGAGTGAGCGGTCGGCGCCCAGGCTGCTGCCCCAGTCACGTCCGTACGGCGTGTCGTCGGGGGCCTTCACCGCCATCCACGTGGACATCGCTCCGCGCATGACCAGCCCGACGGCGGCGATGGCGGCGAGGCTGGGTGCCTGCGCCGCGTCCGGGGCGGTGGTGAAGCGGAACAGGGCGTCGTAGTGGCCGGTGCTCAACGGTGTGCCCGGGGGCAGCACCAGCACGCGCCGGGTGACGGCGTCCAGGTCCAGCGGACCCTGCCGCAGCGCGGGGTCGCTGTCGGTGCCGCGCAGGGTGTCCAGTCGTGCCAGGGCGTCGTGCAGGTCGTGGTACCGCAGGTCCTGGGTGATGTCGGCGCCGAAGGCCCGGACGAGGTGGTCGTGGTAGATGTCCTGCGACGGGGTGGCGGGATCGGGCAGCGGGTCGGGGCCGGCCCCGGTCTGCGGGGAGGGCGGGAGGTTCAGCGAGGCGGCGGCGTCGGAATTGGTCGGGATCGGGGTCGTCGGCGTCGCGGTCGCGGTCGCGGGCTGGTTCGGGACGGCGGGAACCGGGGGAGTGCGGACCCAGTCGGCGGCGGCGGTCCCGCCGGCGGCGGGTATACCGGACAGCGAGAAGTCCCCTCTGTTTCCGGGGCGGTTGAGGTCCACCGTGCCCGAGGGTGCCCACACGGTGCGCCCGGTGGAACGGGCGACGGCGGCCCGCAGGGAGAGCGGAGCCGGTGACTGAGCCGTACCGGACGCCGGTGTTCCCGAGCCGGCCTGGGAGACGGCCAGGACGACCTGTGTGTCCTGCAGGTTTTCGGAGAGGAGGTCCGGGTCGTGGGCGAGCAGCGCGGCGACCTCCGCGTGCGGAACGCGGAGCCGCCCACCGGGCAGCGCGATCCAGGTTCGGCCCGCTCCCGCGTCCACGGCCCGGACGACGAAGCCCGTCTTGTCGCGGGCCGTCCAGGGCGCCTGCTCCTGGCCGCCGTTCCGGTACGAGCCGCCGGGCCGCAGGACGGAGACGGTGGAGAGGTCCACGTGCCCGCCCGGCGGCAGTGCCCCCGCCCAGTTGCGCCCGTTGGCGCGTCCCGAGGGGTCGTGGGTCAGCGACCCGGGGGCGAAGGCACCCAGCTGCTGCAGATGGAAGGCGGCCAGTTGGTGCGGGGCGTACGGGTCGCGTCCGGCGGCGATCGCGGTGGTGGCCAGCCAGCCCAGTTGATCACGCTTGGTGGGGTCGGGCGCCGGCAGGTGCAGCGCCGCCGCGGCGGCGGCCCCGGGGTCGCGCACCGAGGCGAGGTACTCCAGGGCCTTCACCCGCGCCCAGTACAGACGCGCGAGATCCGCCGGACCGAGCGCTGCCGAGGGTTCCAGCCCCAGGACCCGCACCGCGGCGGCCTGGAGATTCGGCATGGACGTCAGCTGCTGGGCGACCCAGGTGAGTCCCGGTATCTGTACGAAGTCGGAGAGCCGGGTGCCTTCGGGCGCGCCGGCGGCCCGCGTGAGCAGGGCACGGAAGGCGGCAGTGTCGACGGAAGGAGTGTTGCCGCCGCGGGCCCGCAGGTCGGCGAAGGCCGCCCGCCGGAACAGATCCAGGGTGAACGGGGTGACGCTCCCCAGGTGGGGGTCGTTGCTCCGCATCGTTTCCAGGGCACCGATGCCCCGCAGGAGGCCGGGATAGGAGGGGTCCTCACCGATGCCGGGGCCGAAGGTCTGGCGCAGGGCGCGTACCAGGCGCAGGGTCGTGTCGAGGGTGTGGCCGGGCACGGGGTCGGGGCCGGTGTGCAGGCCGGCGGTGCGCGCGAGGTCGGCCAGTTCCGTGTCTCGGGGCTCGGGCCAGAACTCGAGGACATTGCCGGGGCGTTGCCCCACGTCGGTGGAGGTGAACAGACGCACATCCTGCGGTGAGCCCACATAGCCGACGGGGCGTTCAAGCGCCCTCACCCTCTTGCGCATGCCGTTGGCGACGACCTGTGCGAGAGGGGTGTCGGCCAGCGGGTCGGCGGTCGGCGGCAGGGGGGCACCGGCGTTGGTGAAGGCGGTGCCGGGATGCGCACCGCCCGTCCAGCAGGCGTCGAGATAGATCCAGTCCTGGTCGCGCAGACGGCGCACGCTCGGGCGCCGCTTGAGCCACCCCGTGAGTTCCTGCCCGGTGGCCTCGTAGGTGGAGCCGTCCTCCTGCGGTGCCATGACGTGACGCGGACTGCCGTGCATGGCGAGGTGGTAGACCCGTTCGCCGGGCTTGGCACCGACCGTCAGGGGGACGGTCGCCAGGGCCCGGGGGAAGGCGGGATGCTGGTGCTCGACGAGGGTCACCCGGTGCAGGTTGCGGTACTGGGGCTCCCGCAGCCCGGCGAACTCGCCCGGATGGAACGCGGCCCGGCCGAGCTGCTGGGTGTTGTCCCCGTCCGCGACGAGGGTGAAGCTGACCAGATTGCGCTCCCACGCGGGGACGTCCGCGGTCTGCGTCGTCTCGGTCTCGCTCAGGACCTCGCCGGGAGTGCTGAGGATCCAGTCGCCGCGGGGCGTCCCGGGCCGCTCGAAGAGGAAGATCCTGGTGGTGCTGTCCGACAGGCCGTCCTGGGCGGGATAGCCGCTGGTGGACCAGACGTTGCGACCGAGCCGGTCGGCGAGGGCACGCGGCAGGTCCAGCTGCCTGCCTCCGGCGTACGGGACCAGCAGCAGGACCGGTACGTCCTGCGGCAACCCGGACAACGTCGGATCCATGGCCAGCAGTTCGATGAACACGTCCGCGGGCACACTGGTGCGGGCGCCGTCGCTGGTGACGACGGTGACCGAGTGGGGGCTGCCGCCGGCCGCGACCACGAACGGCCGGGGCCGCCCCGCGGCCGGGCGCCACGGCGCCGGCCTGGGGCCGGTCGTCTGCGGCTGGGTGATCGGCTGCCCTGTGTGGTCCCAGACGTTGTCCAGGTCCAGGTCCAGCCCGTGACTCGCCCCTGGATCGTCGAGCCACTCGCGTCCGTACGGGGTGCCGTCGGGGGCGGTGATCCCGCGCGGTTCGGACAGCGCTCCGCGCCCGGCCAGCCCCAGCGCGGCCAGGGTGGCGAGGCGGGGCGCCCGCACTATGGCCGGGTCCTGGGCGAGGCGGAACAGGTCGCGGTACTGGGTGGCGCCGATCGGCGCCGCGGGGTCCAGGAGCAGCACCCGCCGGGTGACGGCGTCCAGGTCCAGCGGACCCTGCCGCAGCGCGGGGTCGCTGTCGGTGCCGCGCAGGGTGTCCAGTCGCGCCAGGGCGTCGTGCAGGTCCTGGTAGCCGGGAAGCTGCGTGACCCCGGGGCCGAAGATCTGGATCAGGTGGTCTTCGTACGTGTCGACGGGAGCCTGGGGGTCCCCTCCGACCGTCGTCACGGTGAGGGGCGGTGTGTCCAGGCCCGCCTCGACCTGCGCGATGCGGAGCGTGGTTTCGAGGAGGTTGTTGAAGTCGTTGTAGGCGTCGAGGGCGTCGTCGGTGATGCCGCTGGTGGTCGGGATGGTCTGCAGGGCGCGGTCCACCGTGGCGTGGAAGTCGGTGAGGCCGGTGAGGGCGTCGTCGGGCAGGCCGGTGGGGAGTGGGGTGATGCGTGGCGTACTGGTGGGGAGGTCGCCGACGAAGCGGGCGATGCGGCCGAGGTTGCGGTCGCGCAGACCGCCTTGGGCCATGCCGTCGCCGGTGAGGGTGGGGCGTCCTTCGGCTGCTTCCCGTTCGTAGGTTTCCAGTTCGGCGGGGTCGATGGGCTCGTTGTAGCGGCCCATGAGGCTGCCGGAGATGTTGATGCCCTGGACGGGTTCGATGTCTTTGCTGGTGGACTTGTCGGTGTATTCGTCGGGGAGGCCGACTTGGTGGCCGAATTCGTGGGCGCCGATGCGGGAGCCCGCGCGGAGGTTGACGGGGATGCGGTGGTGCGAGGGGCGTTTGCCGGGGGCGGGTGTGTAGACGTCGGCGAGCCAGTCGGTGTCGGGGTCGCCGTGGGCGACGCGGACGGGGGTGACGTGGAGGATGTCGCCGTTGGGGAGTTTGTGCCCGGGAGTGTTGTAGACGGCGTCGATGTCGGCGGACAGTTCGGTCCACAGGTCGGCGAGTTGCTGGGCGGTGAGCGGGTCGCGGGTGGTGAGGGCGGTGCGGACCTCGATGTCGGTGTAGTTGACGTCGTTGTGGGTGAAGCGGCGCACGCGGAAGGTGCCGTGGACGGTGGTGGGCTGGAGAACGCCGTTCATGTCCGGCGTCTGCCGGTTGACACTGGTCCAGGTGTGCTGACGCAGGACGGGGTCGCCGGCGGCGGCGCGCGCCCGCCACCAGTCCTGGCCACCGCGTTCGAGGACGCTCGTGGCGACCGAGTTGTCGACACCGTAGGGCACTCCAGGCGGGGGCAGTGCATCGAGCCCGCCGTCCGGGCGGGGGGTGGTGGCCGGGATGGTGAGGTCGGGGTTCGTGTCCGAGGTGTCGGTGGGTGCTTGCGGATCTCCGCCGGTGTTGGCGTTTGACATGCTGTGGATCAGCCAGCGCAGGCCGTTCCACGAGTCTTCCGGGTAGCCGTAGGCCTGGTTGTAGGGCTGGGAGAATTCCCGCAGCCAGGGCAGGGTGAGTGTTCCGGTGCCTCCCGCGTCGGGCCGCTGGGCGTCGATGGTTCCCAGCGCCTGCATGGTCGGGTCGAAGCCGGGGCTGCCGGGTCCGAAGTCCGGACCGTAGATCTCCCGCGCCGCCCGGAGCCAGGACAGCAACTGCTCGGGTGTCGGAGTCTGCTGGAGCCCGCCGCTGATCCGTTCTCCTATCTCGAGGAGCGCGTCGTGACTGGGCTCGGGGTAGGCGTAGTGCCAGCTGACGTCGACGGGATTGCCGATGTCGGCGGTTTCCAGAAGGTAGCGGTCCGGCTTGCCGTCGCGGGCCGGGGTGGCGAAGATCGTCTTGTTCACCGCGACGATGGGCTGGTCCACGCGGTTGCTGATGTGCTGGATGCCGCGGGGGAAGTGGAGGGGGTCGTTGGTTCCCGGCGGGTAGTCGGAGACCTCGCATGCCTCGGCCAGCACCATGTCACGGGGGCGCAGCCGTCGGAAACTTCCGCGGCGCCCGAAGAACCCGGCGATCTCGCCCAGTGACGCATACGTGACGTCGTCGTCCGTCGTCGGCACTTGTCCGCCCATCGACGTGCCATGGAAGCTCATGACGTAGGCCGGATCGAACGGCAGCGGATGCAAAGCCGACTCGCGAACGATGGTGCTCTCGCCGTTCGGCCCTTCCCGCACCTCGGCGTAGGCGAAGTGCCTGATCTTCCCGTCCAGTCTCCCCTGCTTCGCCCTGACGGGGTCGCCGGGTTGCATCATGCTGCGCCCGTAGGAAGTCTGCCCGTTGGGAAGGGTCATCGTCGTGGAGGCGATCTCACGGTCGTCGATCCGCCTACCGTGGATGTCGGTCACCCCACCCGGGACGGCACGGGTGCGCTGGCCGGGCCTGTTCGACACCCACACGATCGCCGTGCCCCCCACGCGCATCAGCGGGTCACCGCTGGTTGTCCGCCCGCTCCAGTCGACCGTGCCGTGCGTCGACCAGGTCCGTACCCCCAGAAGGTCCGAGACCGTAGCGGGTCCCTCCAGTGCCTGCGAGCCTGCCTGGGGCACCGCGATCACCAGATCACCTCGCTGCTGCCACGCCGGATCGTGACGCAGGAGTTCGGCGAACTCATCCCAGCCGTTGGGCACGAGTACGTTTCCGTCACGGTCGTTCAACCACGGCCCCTCGGGGCCGCCCTCGGCCGAGACGATCCACTGCCGCTGCTGCGGCCAGGGCGCGTCGACTCTGGTCACCCTGCCGCTCGGGCTCACCTTGAGATACCGGTCCACTCGCGGCCGGCCCGCACTCCCTGTCCAGTCACGGCCCACTCGACGCCCGCCGGTGTCCCGCACCAGCCACTGATCGTCCAGCGCACCACGCCGATCCAGGTCGAACGCACCGATCGCCGCCAGGCTCGTCGCACGACCCGCCCTGTCCGCGGCCACCACCAGCTCGTACAGCCGGTCGATGGTCGCCGTGTCGGTCGGCGCGCCGTAATCCAGATGCAGCAACCGCCTCGCCAGAGCATCAAGATCCGGCTGCTCGCCGACCAGATCCGTCAGCACATCGTCGGCCCAATCCGCCGTCTCCGGCGACACACCGGTGTAGGTCGCGTCATACGACTCGTACGGATCACCAGGAGCCTGAGGATCACCACCGACCGTCAGGGGCCTGCCCGTGCTGGGCGTCGGGTCCGAGTCGTTCGACGTGGTGGGCGCGGGGCGCGGGCCGTCGGGGGCGGTGCCCGGCGAGAAGGAGGACCGGATGCCGGAGGAGGTGGACGGATCGGAGCCGAGTGGGTTCGGGGCGATCGAACCCGCGCCGGGGGACTGGGTGGGTACGGAGTAGGGGGACGGAGCGGCGACCCAGTCGGCGGCGGCCGTGGTGCCGTTGACGGCGGGCAGACCGGCCAGCGCGTAGGGCCCGTTGCTCCCGATCCGGGCGACCATGCTCGCGCCCTTGGGAGCCCAGACGGTCCGGCCGGTGGAACGGGCGATGGCGGGTTGCAGCGGCGGGGGCGTGTGGGGCTGCGCCGTGTCGCCTCCGGAGTAGGACATGTCCAGCGCCACGTCCGTCGTCTCCGGGTTCAGCTCGTTGAGATGCGGATCGTTCGCCAGGAGTTCGGCGACCTCGACGTAGGGCACGACGAACTGGCGCCCGCCGGGCACCGTGATCCGGACGTGGTTCGCTCCCGCGTCCTCGGCCGACACGACATAGGCCTGGTTGCCCTGGCCGATCCAGGGTGCAGTCTCCTGGCCCAGGTTGTCGTACGTGCCGTCGGGCCGCTGGGCCAGGGTGTGCACGGTGGAGAGATCCACACGTTCGCCCGGTGGGACGGGTGTCCGCCAGTTACGACCGTTGGGGAGGCCGGAGGAATCGTAAGTCAGCGACTGGTAACCGAGAGCGCCTACTTCCTCCAGGTGGAAGGCCGCGAGCTGGACCGGATTGTACGGGTCGCGCCCGGCGGCGATCGCCCTGGCGACGAGCATGCCCACGGGCGCGTGGGGGTCGGGCGCCGGCAGGTGCATGACTGCCATGGCCGCGGCACCGATGTCCGGTACGGAATCGATCCACTCGGACGCCTTCACATTCGTCCAGTACAGCCAGGACACCTCAGCCGGTCCCACCGTGGCCGAGGGTGCCAGGGGCAACGCGCTCCTCGCGGTGGACGCGAGGTCCGGCAGGCTCCGGAGCTGCTGTGCCACTTGGGTGAGGACGGGGATGCGGACGGCGTCGGTGAGCCGGGTGCCCGGAGGCGCCCCCGTCGCCCACGCGAGCACGGCGCGGTAGGCATCGGTGTCCAGGGCGGGGGCGCCGCCGTGGAACTGCCGGTGCGCCCGGGTCACTCGCTCGAACAGATCGAGGGTGAACGGGGTGAAGTCCCTGAGGTGGGGGTCGTTGCCCCGCATCGTCTCCAGGGCGCCGATGCCCCGCAGGAGGCCGGGGTAGGAGGGGTCCTGGCCGATGCCGGGGCCGAAGGTGTGGCGCAGGGCGCGTACCAGGCGCAGGGTCGTGTCGAGGGTGTGGCCGGGCACGGGATCGGGGCCGGTGTGCAGGCCGGCGGTACGGGCCAGGTCGGCCAGTTCCGTCTCGAGGGGCTCGGGCCAGTACTCCATGACCTGGCCACCACGCGCCTGGCCGTCGGTGATCACCTGCATCCAGAGGTCCGGGTCGTCGTTGAACCCGTAGCCGACGGAGCGGTCACCCGCCCGTACCCGCTTACGGGTGCCGTTGGCCGCAAGCTGTGCGATGGGTATCTGGGCGAGCGGGTCGGGAGGCGAAGGCAGGGCGACACCGGAGTGGTAGGCCCGCCCGTCGCTCCGGTAGGAACCGCCGGTCCAGCAGGCGTCGAGGTAGATCCAGTCCTGGTCGCGCAGGTTGCGCACGCTCGGCCGCCGCTTGAGCCAGCCGGTGAACTCCTCCCCCGAGGCCTTGTAGACCGAGCCGTCCTGCTGCGGCATGGCGACGATGTGCGGGGCACCGTGCAGGACGACGTGGTGGGCCCGTTCGCCGGGCGCGGCCCCCACCGTCAACGGCTTCCTCCCCAAGCCCGAATAGGTCGCGGGGTGCAGGCGCTCCAGGTCCTTCGCCAGGTGCAGGCGGCGGTAGTGCTTCTCGCGATCCCCGGCGAACTCCGACGGATGGAACGCGGCCCTCCCGAGCCGCATGGTGTTGTCCCCCTCCGCGACGAGGGTGAAGCTGACCAGGTTGCGTTCCCACGCGGGAACGTCGGCCGCGCGCGGGTCGGTGTCCTGCGGGACTTCGCCGGGATTGCTCGGTATCCAGTCGCCGTCGGGGAGACCGGGCGACTTGCGGAGGAAGAGTGTCACCGTCCTGTCGGACCTGACGCCCGGGACGGGGTGCCCACTGGTGGACCACACCTGCCGGTTGATCCGGTGGGCCAGGGCACGGGGCAGCTCAAGCTGCCGGCCGCCGCCCTCCGGAACGAGCAACAGGACCGGCACGTCCGGAGGCAGGGCGGTCAGCGTCGGGTCCAGGGCGAGCAGCTCGGTGAACACGTCGATCGGCAGGTCCGTGCGGGTGTTGTCGCTGGTGGCGACGGAGACGGTGTGAGGTCCGCCGTCGGCCATGATCACGTAAGGGCGCGGTCGGCCCGGGGCGGGACGCCAGGGCGCCGGGTGGGGGTTGGTCGTCTGCCGCTGGCCGGCCGGCCGGCCGGTGTGGTCCCAGACGGTGTCCAGGACGAAGTCGAGTCCGTGGCTGTCGCCCGGGTCACCGTCCCAGTCCCGTCCGTAAGGGGTGCCGTCGGAGGCGGTGATCGCATGCGGCTGGGACAGGGCTCCGCGGAGCACCAGGCCGTATGCGGTCAACGAGGCGAGACTCCGCGGTTGCTGCGTCGCCGGGTCGAGGGCGATGCGGAACAACTGACCGTACTCGTTGCTGCCGACCTGGGCGGCCGGGTCCAGGAGCAGTACCCGTCGTGCGACGGCGGCCAGGTTCAACGGCCCTTGTCGCAGTGCGACATCGCCGTCACCACGCCGTAGGAAGTCCAGGCGCGCGGTCGCGTCCCGCAGTTGCGGGTACACCGGGTTCTGGATGATGTCGGCACCGAAGGCACCGACCAGGAGGTCACGGTACGGGTCCGGCAGTACGGAGTGCGGGTCGGGATGCGGAGCGACGGTGGCCCCGTCACCGTGCGTGTCGACGGACATGGCGGAAGGTTCGGGTGCACTGTCCGAGGTCAGGGGGCCGGTCGGGGCCGGGCTCGACAACAGGTGGACCGTGGGTACGTTCGAGGGGCCGACCGGGTTGGTCACGTGAGCCGGCGCCGCCGCGGTGACGGTGGGCACCGTCGCGTGCGTGGGAGGCGCGACCTCCGGGGGTGCCACCGGATCGGTGGTGACCGCGGGGGCCGGCGCGTTCGACGTGGTGGGGACCGGCTGCGGGCCGTCGATGGTGGCCGTCGACTCGGGCGCCCCGCCGCGGACCCGGAAGGGCAGGCCGAGGTCGGTGCGGAGTTGGTCGGCGCGGGTGACGGCGGCGGGGCGGCCGGAGCCGCCCGCCAGCAGGTCCGCGACCTGGCGCACCGCGTCCCGGAACGGACCCGTGGTGTAGCGGGAGTCGGCGCGCACCGGGTGGAGTTCCAGCGGCAGGACGAGGCCGGTCGCCCTGTCCCACGCCTCCCGGGCGGACCGGGGATCGGTGCCGGGTGGCAGGGAGCCGGTGAAGTCCTCGTAGGAGTCCTGCCAGATCCGCCGGGAGGTGTCGGCGGCGACGGTGTCCAGGGACTGGGGCCACGGTCCCGGGCGGTTCATCAGGACCTTCACCTGGTCCACGGGGTCCAGTCCGGTGTCCCTCAGGGACACCTCCCCGTTGTTCAGGGCGAGTTGCGTGTTCAGGGCGGGGCCCACGGCCACGCCCGCGGCGGTCAGGTCCCGCAGGGTGACCGTCGTGTGCGGGTCCAGCCCGGTCGGCAGCCCGTCCGGGAGATCGTCGGCGGTGACCTGGGAGGCGATCCACTGGCGCTGGCTGTCGTCGCGTGCGACCACGGGCGCGGGGTGCGGGAAGGATTCCGGGGCGTGGGGGTCGATCCCGAGGTCCCGCAACCGGTCCTCGCTGTCGTGCAGGTGCTGCTCGGCGCGGTCCACCCGCTGCTGTGCCGCGTCGAGGGCGTCGAGGTCCCGACTGCTGCCCTCACCGGCGTCGATCCGCGTCCTGATGCGTGCGGCGTCGTCGGTCGCCTGCTTGAGTTCCCGTACGGCGTCGATGTGCTGATCGCGGGCCTCGGAGACGTCGAGGTCGGAGACGTCGGCGCCGCGGGGACCGTCGGGGGCGGTCGTGGTGCTCGTGGTGTCGGTGCCGCGGCCACTGGTGTCGGTGTCCGAGGAGGTGTCCAGGGCCTTGCCCTTGTCGTGCACGTCCTGCGGGGTGCCATTACCGGTGCCGGTGGTCGACGGGGCGCCGCGTCCGGTGGTTGCGACGGGGGCCGGCGCCGGGGCGGGCGCGGTGCCGGTGGTGTCGACGGGGGAGCCGGTGTCGCCGCCCTCGGTACGGGTGACGTCTCCCGGGGTGTTGCCGATCGGACCGCCCTTGAGGTCCGTACCGGCGGTCGTGCCGGGGTCGTTCGCACCGGACGTGGTGTCGATGCCGGACGTGTCGGGCGTGTCCGTCGCCTCGTCGAGGTCGGTGGCGCCGTCCGTCCCGGTGGCGTCGGTCGTGCCGTCCGTGTCCGGAGCCGTGCCGTCCGTCCGCACCGGGGCGGGCGGACGGGTACCGCCGCCGGTAGGGGAGGACGAGGGGGACGAGGAGTTCGGGGCGCCGGACGACTGACCGCCCGTACCCGCCCCCGTGCCGTTGGCGTTCGAGGCGTTGCCGGGGGCAGGTGCGGGGGAGCCGGTGGGCGAGGTGACGTGCGGCAGGGGCGCACCGGTGGTGGGCAGGGGAGTACCGGAGGTGTCCCCCGGGTCCGGGGTCCCCTTCGTGTGGTCGGTCCCCGGTCCTGCGGTCTGCGTGACGGCGTCGTCGTCGCCGAAGAGGCTCTCGGTGTCGCTGTCGGTGTCGCTGTCTCCGGGGTTTCCGTCGAAGACGCTGTCGATGTCGGTCTCGGTGTCGCTGTCGTCGAAGAGGCTGTCGTCGTCGTAGACGCTGTCGGCGTCGTCGAACGTGTCGTTGTGGTCCTGGTTGTTCCCCTGGCCCTGGCCCTGCGTCGATGTCGAGCCGGGTCGGATGCTGCCGGGGGCCGTCCCGTTCTGGGGTGTGCCGTTCGCGGGTGTTCCGGTGTCCGCGTGCTGTCCGTTGCCGTCAGTGCCCGGGGAGGTCTTCGGCGGGACCGTGTCGAGGTGGCCGGGGTCAAGGTGTCCGGCGCCGGGCCGGGGTCCGTTGAGTTCGAGGTCGTCGAGGTCGACGCCGGGGACCTCGGTGGTGATCCCGTTGCCGTCGGCTCCCGTCTGCGAGGAGCCGGAACCCGGACGGTTCTGCCCTCCGCCGGGTGCGGAGGACGTCGTGCTCGGGGGCACGGTGAGGGAGGACCCCGGGCCAGGAGAGGGGGCGCCGCCGCCGGGGCTGTCGGAGGAGCCGGACGACGAGGAGGAGGTGTCGTCGTTCTTCGAGCCCAGGATGTCGTCGGGGCCGACGGTGTTGACGTTCGGCGGCTTCTTGAAGTTGAACTTGCCGCCCAGCCACGAGGCGCCCTGGCCCAGGTGGCGCTCGCTGACCGAGCTGAGACCGCCGCCGAGGAAGGTCGTCAGGCCCTCGGTGGGGAAGTGGAAGATGGCCGCCGTGGCCAGCTCACCCAGCGCCTCCGCGCCGCCCTCGGTGAGGAAGTGC
>BNBP01000007.1 GCA_014656015.1 Streptomyces griseoaurantiacus
CGTCCCGCTTGAACTCCTCCGTGTACCGCCTGCTGCGGTTGCTCTTGCTTCCCACCTGGCACTACTTCCTCTGGAACCTCACGTCCCAGTTTCCAGGTGTCCAGCATCGAGGGGAAGCTTCACATGGAGGCACTCTTCCATGTTGCGCCTCCCCAACGCTATGGAGATGTTGACCTCAGTACGGTCTTGTTCTCTGCCGACGGACGGTGTCCGAAATGACTCAGCGGAGTCCTGTCAGACCTGGTGCTGGCTCTCACCAACCCACGTCTGCGCGGCTCACCGCCTGGTACGCAAAGCCGTCCCACTCCTCCAGTAGGCGTGGGACGTCCGGCTGCAGGTGCGCGGCGCCACCGTGGGTCGGGCGATGACGGCGGTGGACGTCCATCGGCGGGTGGCGTCGCTTGGCGTAGGCCGCGAGCGGATCTTCGGCGTTGATGTACGGGACGACACGCGAAGGTTGGTCCGGTGGTCCGGGTCGGCGGTGCTTGGCCATGGGCTTGATGGTGGCGGAGGCGGGGGCGATATAGACCATGTTCCATGGGGCGTAGGGCGTTGGGGCCGCCCGGTGTGTGCAGGGTGGCGGTTGCGGGGTGGGCGTCAAGAGCGCCCTTCGGGCGTCGGTTGTGCCGATTTCGCTGCGCTGCACTCCTGACGCTCGTTCACTGCCGGGAGCCGTATGGCCGAGCGACCCGAAGGCGGGGCGGCGGGGTATACGGCGTCCGCCGTCGCGGGTGGCGCTGGTGCGTCGGGTTCTGTCCGGGGGCTGTGCGAGAGGTCGCTTGTGCAGGCCACTTGAGTGGGGAAAACGCAACTTCGACAGGAGCTTTGGGGGCGGCTACCTTCGGCTCGCCGTTGGCCGTTGGCCGTGCGTGTGGTGGGTGTGGCGTAAAGGATCTCTTCCTTTGCGCGCGCCAGACCTGCCCCAGCCAGGGAGGGATGTATGCCCCAGTTCGCTCTGTACACCTTCGGCGTGCTCAAGGCGCCCCTTGCCGATTCCGGGGGGCTCACGCGGGAGTTCTACGAGGCGGGGGAGGCCGTGTATCGGGAGGTGCGGGGGGCTCCCGGGTATCTCGGGGATGCCGTGGCGGAGGATGCCGGGCGGGGCGGGTTGTTCGGGGCGGACTGGGGGGTGTGGGGGGAGTTCGTCGTGCCGGGGTGGTACGGCAAGGGGCGAACGGTGGAGACCACCGCGCTGGCCGCGACGCTCTCGCTCTGGACCGGTCCGGGGCCGGCCTTCGAGGCGGTCTACACCGGGGTGCACCGTGGGGCGCTCGGCAGGCGGTACGACTGGTTCGAGAGGACGGGACATCCGGGCCACGTGTGCTGGTGGGTGCCGGAGAGGGCGATACCCGTCTGGCGGGACGGGGTCACGAGGCTGGAGCACCTGCACGAGCACGGTCCCGCGCCGCACGCCTTCACCTTCCGCGACTCCTTCGCCCCGGACGGTTCCGCAGTGGAGGGTGTGTCGACCTCGGGGCATCGCCGGTGAGGGTTCGGGGTGGCGCGGCTGCGAAATTCCGTTGCCGGGGCGGGGTGGCTCGCTGGAGTATCCGGGCATGACCTCGACTGGCGTTCGCCCGCTGCCCATGACCACCTCCGCCGTCGCGGGGCGCGGTCAGCAGCAGGGCCGTCCCCGGCGGAGGTCGATGCCGTCGCGCGCGTGAGCGCGGCCCTGGTCGCGGGGCTCCTCGCCGGTTATGGCATCGCCATGCCGGTGGGAGCGGTGGCGACCTGGCTGGTCGGGCTCACCGCGCGCACCTCCCCGCGGGTCGGCGTCTTCGCCGCGCTGGGGGTGGCGACGGCCGACGGGCTCTACGCGCTGGTCTCGGTGGTGGGAGGCGCCTCGCTCGCGTCCCTGATCGCCCCGATCGCGACTCCCTTGCGCTGGGTTTCGGCCGCCGTGCTCCTCGTGCTGGCGTGCCGGGGCGCCGCCGCGGCCCTCGCCGGGTACCGCGAGGGGCTTACCGGGGGCGGAAGTCAGCGGGAACCGGCGACTTCCGGGCGGGCGTACGTCGGGTTCCTCGGGGTCACGCTCCTGAACCCGGTGACCGTCGTCTACTTCACGGCGCTGGTGCTCGCCGCGCCCGGCGGTGCCGTGTCGCGAGGGTGGGAGAAGGCCGGGTTCGTCCTCGCGGCCTTCGTGGCGTCCGCGAGCTGGCAGTTGCTGCTCGTCGGCGGGGGTGCGCTGCTGGGGCGGGCGCTCACCGGGCCGCGCGGCCGCCTGTGCACCGCCCTGGTCTCCAGCGCCGTCGTCCTGGGGCTGGCGGTCCGTTCGGTGCTTCCCGCGCCGTGAGGGTGATCATGGCCGGTTGCGGTCCCTCGGTCTGCCGCCGCGCGGTTCCCCGAGCAATGATTGAACGGTCAACCACTAAAGGTCGGGGCGGCCGCCGACGAGCAGGGAGACCCGCATGAGCATGCCTCTGGTGCGCAATCCGGGCGAGGGCACCACCTACACGTACTACGACACCGTGCAGGAACAGGTCGTGTCGCACACCGAGACGGGTGGCGCCGTGACCGTGGCGCGGCTGGTGATGCGGCAGCAGGACGCGCCGCCCCTGCACAGCCACAGCCGGGAGGACGAGAGCTGGGTCGTCCTCGCCGGCCGGGTGCGGTTCTGGGTCGGCTCGACCTCGCTCGACGAGTGCGAGGTCCACGAGGCCGTGGAGGGGGCCTACGTCTTCGGGCCCCGGTTCGTGCCCCACACCTTCCAGCCGATCACCGAGACGGCGCAGGTGCTGGTCATCAACAACCCCGGCGCCGTCGAGGAGTACTTCCGGTCCGTCGGTGCCGCCGACGGGCGCCGCGACGAGGACCACGTGGACATGCTGACCCGGTACGGGTTGACGCTGTTCGGCCCGCCGCCCGTGCCGAAGGGCGACCCCCGGCACCCGGAGCGGTGACCGGCAATCGGTGACCGGTGCGCCAACTGGTGAGCGGCGATCGGTGACCGGCCGGCCCGCCGCCCGCCCGCTGCCGCTACGCCTCGCCCCCGTGGCACGTCTCGTACGGCGCGTCCGAGCCGCACCAGCAGGCCGTGCCGTGCTGCGGGGGCCACTGCCGCGCCCGGCCGCGCGCCGCCAGGGTCGTCGCGTACTGGGGGAGCAGGGCCGGGTCCGAGGGGGAGGACGCCTCGGAGGCGGCGAAGGCCTCGTAGGAGGGGACCGTGCCGGTGACGATGCCCAGGTTGGGGGTGCCGGAGGCGGCGAGTTCGCGCAGCGAGCGCTCCGTCGTCGCCAGGTGCTCCTCGTGCGAGGGGTACTCCGTCTCCAGCGTCGGGTAGGCCGCGAGGAGTTCGGTCAGTTCCTCCTTCGGCCAGTGCAGCACCGCCACCGGGAACGGGCGGGACAGCGCCTGGCGGAACGCGCCCAGCTCCGCGCGCAGCCGGGAGATCTCCGCCTGCAGCTCCGCCGGGTTGTCCGAGCCGAGGGACCAGACCCGCTTGGGGTCGTGCAACTCGTCGAGGGAGACGGGGAGGTTGTGCAGGGTGTCCGCCAGCAGGTCCCAGTCGTCGTGCGCCGCGCCCAGCATGCGGCGCACCCGGTGGCGGCCGAAGAGGAGGGCGTGCGTGGACTGCGGCGGCTGCGCCTCGCCCGCGATCAGCAGTGTGGCGCCCTCGCTGAACGTCTCCTGGGCCGCCTGAAGTTCGTCGTGCTGCTCCAGGGCCTCCGCGACGATCACCCAGGCGGCGGGGTCGCGCGGGCCGGCCGCGCGGACGCCGTCGATGATGGCGCGGGCCTCGGCCTCGTGGCCGTACTCCCACAGGTTCGACGCCTTCAGGGCGCGCACGAGGTGGGGGTTCTCCAGGGGGTGGGAGGAGGCGAGCAGGCGATCGTAGAGCGCGGTGGCGGCGGGGCGGTCGCCGGACAACTCCCGGTGGGCCGCGGCCTGCAGCAGCAGGGCCTCGGCGTCCTCGGGGTACAGGCCGGCGGTCCGCTCCAGGCGGGCCGCCTCCGTGGGGTGGTCGACGTTTTCGGCAGGCGTGTCGGGGCGCATGCGGAACACGGTACTGCCGGTCGCCGACATTGGGAGAGGGGCGGTGGGGGTTCGTCCCCGCCGCCCCGGGGCCCTTTCGGGCTCGCGCCGGGCGGTCCACTGCCGGGCGGTCTACTTCAGCGCCGCCACCGTCACCGCGCCCGCGCCCGCCAGGGCGATCGAGACCAGCATCGCCACGTTCGCCCCGTGGGACAGCGAGCCGGAGGAGGTGACCAGGGCGATGGTCAGGGCGACGCCCGCGCAGGAACCTATGTAGCGGAAGGTCTGCTGGGCGCCGGAACCCATGGCCGCGCGCTCCGGGGGGACGGAGTCGACCGAGACCAGGGGGAGCGCGGCGTTGAGCAGGCCGCTGCCCACGCCGCTCACCACGAGGCCGGGCAGCAGACGGTGCCAGGAACCCGCGCCGAACGCGCCCAGCATCGTCAGGACGCCGATCGCGTGCAGAAGGAAGCCGAGGGCGAGCTGGTGGCGGGCCGCGACCCGGCCCGCGAGCCGCTTCGCCTGGAGCGCCACCGCGAAGGACAGCCCGGACCAGAGCAGGACCAGCCACGCCGAGTCCAGCACCGACAGGCCCATGCCGCCCTGGAGCAGCGCGGGCAGGTAGCTGAACATGCCGATCACCGACAGGCCCGTGAACAGCCCGGCCGCCGACGAGCCGAGGAAGCGCGGCCGGCGCAGCAGCGACAGGTCGATCATCGGCTTGCGGGAGCGGTGTTCGATCAGCGCGAAGCCGGCGAGCAGTACGACGGTCGCGGCCAGCAGCAGCCACACCGGCGCGCGCAGCCAGCCTTCGCGGCCCAGGGTGAGCGCGGCGACAAGGGCGACCAGGGCGAGGCTGAAGACGGCGGCGCCGGCAAGGTCCGGGCGGCCGCCGCGCGGGGCCCGGGACTCGGTGAGGATGCGGGTGCCGAGGGCGGCGATCAGCAGCGCGACGGCGCCGAGGACGCCGTAGACGAGCCGCCAGCCGGGCAGCGCGCCGGCGAGCAGCGGGCCGAGCGCGATGCCGCCGCTGACGAACGCGCCCCACACGCCCGTCGCGTGCAGCCGTTCGCGCGCGGTCGGGAAGGCGTGCACGAGGAGGCCGAGGCTGCTGGCGAGGAGGGCGGCGCTGGCCGCGCCCTGGGCCACCCGGGCCAGCGTGAACAGCCAGGTGGAACCGGCGAGCGCGCCGAGCACGGTGGTGATACCGAGGGCCAGGGTGCCGGCCAGGAAGACCCGGCGGCGGCCGTAGTCGTCGGCCAGGCTGCCCGCGACCAGCAGCAGCGCGGCGAGGCCGAGCGGGGTGCCGTTGAGCAGCCACGCCTGTGCCGACAGGGGGGTGTGCAGGGCGGCGGCGGTGCCGGGCAGCGTCACCATCGGCACGGTGTAGGTCATCAGCGCGACGGCGGTGGCCGCGCTGGTCACGGCCAGCGTGGCGGCCGGACGCGGGGGCGCGGGAGCCGGGGGAGCCGAGGGGGTGTGACGGACGGCGGTGGGCGCCGATTCCACCGCGCCGGACGCGGAGTGGTCCAACTGTGGCATGACGACCTGTCCTTCGTTGCGAGGGTCGTGGGCTCGGCGCACTCACGCGGCGATGGGTGAGTTCGATGACCGAACCTTCGATGTCCGCGACCCTAACACGGGTTGGTTCGTTCATCGAACCAAGGAAGGGAAAAGTGGTTACAGTGGAGTCATGGCACTGGGCAAGGACTACGCGACGCAGGACTGCTCCATCGCCGGGGCGCTCGAGGTCGTCGGCGAGCGGTGGACGCTGCTGCTCGTGCGCGACGCGTTCTACGGCGTGCGGCGGTACAACGACTTCCTCGTCCACCTCGGCATCCCGCGGGCCGTCCTCGCCACGCGACTGCAGACACTCACCGCCCACGGCATCCTCGAGAAGCGGCGCTACCAGCAGTCGCCGCCGCGCGAGGAGTACGTGCTCACCGAAGCCGGCCTCGCGCTGTGGCCCGTGGTGCGGTCGCTCGGCCTGTGGGGACGGCAGCACGTCACGCTGAGCCAGCGGCGGATCATGCGGCACGCCGTGTGCGGCACCGACCAGGAGCTCGGCCCCTACGGCGAGTGCCCCGCCTGCGGGATCGTCGTCCCGGTCGGGGACGTCGTGATGCTCCCCGGACCCGGCCTGGACCCGAACCCCGACAATCCGGTCAGCCGCGCCCTGCTCGCCCCCCGGCGGCTCCTGGAACCCCTCATCACGGAGCCCGCGACGGCCGGCGATCGGGTATAACGGCAACCGGAACACGTGAGCGAACGGGAGAGGGAGGGGCCTCGTGGTGACTCGCACCCCGGCGCGTCCGCGGCCCTCCACCGTGCTGCTGTTCCTCGTGCTCCTCCAGATCGCCGTGCTCGACGCCGGCGGTCTGTCCGCCGGCATCGCTTTCGCCGCCACCGCCACCGCGGTCGGCGCCGCCCTCCTCGCCTGCGCGGTCCTCACCGCGCGCTGCGCGCCCGCCGTGCCGCCCACCCGGGTGCGCACCGCGCTGCGCGACCGCGCGCGCCGCACGGCGTTCCTGCCGCAACGGGACCCCGACGCCGCCGGGCGCACCCGGCCCCGGGCCCCCGGGCACGCCCTCCCGGCGACCGTGTAGGGAGTCCCGAGCCCGCCCCGGCACCTGGTGCCCGGGTCCGCCGTGCCCCCACGCGGGTCGTCATGCCGACACGCACGTCACATCCGGCACGACGAGAGCCCCGGAGGGTTCCCCCATGTCCGCGGTCACATCCCTGGCCCCTGCCGCATCCCCCGTCCCTGTCCCGTCCGGTTCCGGGTCCGCCGTCCTGGCGGGCCCCCTGTCCGGCCCCCTGTCCGTCGTCGCGGAGGTCGTCGAGAACTTCGCCGACCTGCTCCAGCCGCTGTTCCACGGGTCGGCCGCGGCCGCCGCCGTCGTCCTTTTCACCGCGCTCGTACGACTCCTCGTCCACCCGCTGTCCCGGGCCGCCGCACGCGGGCAGAAGGCCGGGGCCGCGCTGCGGCCGCGCATCGCCGAACTGCGCGAGCGGCACCGCGACGACCCGAGGAAGTTGCAGGAGGCGGTGCTCGAACTGCACGCCCGCGAACGGGTCTCACCGCTCGGCGGCTGCCTGCCCAGCCTGCTCCAGGCGCCCGCCTTCCTCCTCCTCTACCACCTGTTCTCCAGCTCCTCCCTCGGCGACGGCCCGAACGGACTGCTGCACCACCGGCTGCTGGCCGCCCCGCTCGGCGGACGCTGGGCCGACGCCCTCGGACACGGCGGGCCCTTCGGGGCGCAGGGACTCGTGTACCTCGCGCTGTTCGCCCTCGTCGGCGTGGTCGCCACGTTCAGCTGCCGACGCACCAGGCGCGGCATGGCGGCGGCCGCGCCCGCCGGGGCCGGCCCCGGCGCCGGACCGGCGGCCGGCGCGCTCGGCGCGGTGACCCGGGTGACGCCCTTCCTGCCCTACTTCACCCTCGTCACCGTCGCCCTCGTCCCGCTGGCCGCCGCGCTGTACGTGGTGACCAGCGCGGCCTGGACGGCGGCGGAACGGGCGGTGCTGTACCGGGAGGCGTCGGGGGAGCCGTCCCGGGTCTGAGCGGACGAGGAGCGGGACGTCGGGTCGTGGGACGCGGCCCGGCGTGACCTGGGCGCCGAGCGTATCGTTGTACCGCGCGACTGCCCGCGTTCCCGCGGGAGCGGGGAGGAGCGCCACAGTGACTGTTCTCGATGACAGGACTGCGATGGCCGAGCAGAGCGACGAGCGCACGCTGGACATGATGTTCGAGTGGCTCGAGCCGACCCCCGAGGGATACAAGGTCGAGATCGTCCGGGGGGCCGTCCACATGTCGCCGCAGCGGGACAACCACTGGGACATCATCCTGGACATCGTCGAGCAGTTGCGGGCGCGGTATCCGCGGCAGCGCGTGAAGTCCGACGTCCGGATCGACTATCCCGGCCGTCTCAACGGCTTCGCCTCCGACGTCGTCGCCCTCAAGGACGGTGCGGTCAAGGACGGCAAGGGGCGCTGGCGCCACCAGGACGTCGAGTTCGTGGCAGAGGTCATCTCCAAGGACACGGCGGCCAATGACTACGGCCCCAAGCGGGAGACGTACGCGGTGGCCGGCGTGCCGGTGTACCTGATCGTCGATCCGTACACCGGCGAGTGGCACCTGCATACGCTGCCCAAGGACGGCGAGTACCGCGCGAGCCTGACCTCCGACTTCGGCGACCCGGTCGACCTGACCCGGACACCGGTCGGCATCAAACTCACGACGGACGACTTCCTCCGCGAAGGCGGGGAGGGCGGGGAAGCCGCGCCTACAGCGTGACCGTGACGCCCTCGCGGGCCGAGCGGCGGGCGGCTTCGAGGACGTCCAGGGCGGCGGCGGCCTCCAGGGCGGTGACCGGGTTGTCGCCGGTACCGGTGAGGGCGGCGGCGACCGCCGCGTAGTAGGCCGGGTAGTCGCCCGGGAGCGTCGGTTCGGGACGGCCGCCGCCGGTCGCCGGGGACTCCCCGCTGCCGACGCGGCCCCACGCCTCCTCGGGTTCCGTGCCCCAGGGCTCGTCCGTCGCGCCGGGGCGGGCGCCCTCGCGCAGGGCCGCCTCCTGGGGGTCCAGGCCGTACTTGACGTAGCCGGCCTTCGAGCCGAGGACGCGGAAGCGGGGGCCGAGCTGCGGGGTGGTGGCGGAGACGTAGAGGTGGGAGCGGACGCCGCCGGTGTGCGTGAGCGCGATGAACGTGTCGTCGTCGGCCTGCGCGCCCTCGCGGCGGACGTCCGACTCGGCGTAGACCGTGGCGGCGGGGCCGAACAGCCGCAGGGCCTGGTCGACGACGTGGCTGCCGAGGTCGTAGAGCAGGCCGCCGATCTCCGCCGGGTCGCCGGACTCGCGCCAGCCGCCCTTGAGGCCGGGGCGCCAGCGTTCGAAGCGGGACTCGAAGCGGGTGATCTCGCCGAGGGTGCCCTCGGCGAGGAGCTTGGCAAGGGTGAGGAAGTCGTTGTCCCAGCGGCGGTTCTGGAAGACGGAGAGCAGCAGACCGCGCTCCTCCGCGAGCGCCGCCAGGGCGCGGGCCTCGGCGGCCGTGCCCGCGACCGGCTTGTCGACGACCACGGGGAGACCGGCGTTCAGGGCGGCGGTCGCCAGCGGGACGTGGGTGCGGTTGGGGGAGGCGATCACGACGAGATCGAGCTCCCCGGCGCGGGACCACAGCGCGTCGGGGGTGTCGGCGAAGCGCAGGGAGTCGCCGTGCTCGGCGCGGGCCTGCTCCCGGCGCTCGGGGTCGCGGGTGACCACCGTGTCCAGGACGAGGCCGGGGGTGGCGGCGACGAGGGGGGCGTGGAAGACGGAGCCGGCCAGGCCGTAGCCGATGAGGGCGGTGCGCAGGGGGCGCGGGGATGCGTCGGTCGTGCGGGTCATGGGGTCACCTTGGCAGACGGGAACGCCGGACCGGGGGCCCGGGGGTCCGGGGGTCCGGGGCGGGCCCCGGGCCCCCGGGAGAACGCGATCGATACGCTGGGGGTACGTGGTCGGGGCGAGACGGCCGGAAAGCGGGAGATTCGGACATGGCAGAGCGCAAGCCCATCGAGTCGTGGCTCACCGACATGGACGGGGTGCTCATCCACGAGGGAGTGCCGATCCCCGGGGCCGACGCCTTCGTGAAGAAGCTGCGGGAGTCCGGGCGGCCCTTCCTCGTGCTCACCAACAACTCCATCTACACCCCCCGCGACCTGCACGCCCGCCTGCGGCGCATGGGGCTGGACGTCCCGCTGGAGAACATCTGGACCTCCGCCCTGGCCACCGCCAAGTTCCTCGACGACCAGCGGCCGGGCGGCACGGCGTACGTCGTCGGCGAGGCGGGCCTGACCACCGCGCTGCACGACATCGGATACGTCCTCACCGACCACGAGCCCGACTACGTCGTCCTCGGCGAGACCCGCACGTACTCCTTCGAGGCCATGACCAAGGCGGTCCGCCTCATCAACGACGGCGCCCGCTTCATCTGCACCAACCCCGACGAGACCGGCCCCTCCGCCGAGGGCCCGCTGCCCGCGACCGGAGCCGTGGCCGCGCTGATCACCAAGGCCACCGGGAAGAGCCCGTACTTCGCGGGCAAGCCCAACCCGCTCATGATGCGCACCGGGCTGAACGCCATCGGCGCGCACTCCGAGTCCAGCGCCATGATCGGCGACCGGATGGACACCGACGTGCTCGCCGGCATCGAGGCCGGGATGCGGACGTTCCTGGTGCTCACCGGGCTGACCCGGCCGCACCAGGTCGAGGACTACCCGTACCGGCCCTCGCAGATCGTCGACTCGATCGCGGACCTGGTCGACTGGATCTGACGCGCGCCGGACCGTACGGACCGCGCCGGACCGTACGGACCGCGCCGGACCGTCCGGACCGTGATGGACCGTCCGGACCGCGATGGTCCGCGTCAGACTGTCGGACCGCGCCGGACTGCCGGACCGTGACGGAGCGCGCCGGGCACTGCGGCCGGTGGTTCCGAGGCGGTAAACCTCGCCTCACTCGTTCGGCGTAGAGGTACCGGTCTCCGGATGCGGGGCGGGAGGCGGCGGGGGAATCTCCAGGTGTGTCTGGAGGTTCACGATGAGTTCGGTTTCGGTCGCTGTGCGTGCCGGGGTGCTGGTGGCCGGCACGGTCGCCCTCGTGGCGGGGCCGGTGGCCCCGGCCGCGTACGGTGCCGCGGTCGGCGGGGGCGCCCGTTCCCTCGCCCCCGCCGCCCGCCCCGCCGATCCTGCCGCCGGTGCCGCGGCTCCCGGTCCCGCGGCTCCCGGTTCCGCCCCCGCTCCGGCCTCGCCCGTCGCCCCCGTGCCCGCCGGTGGCGGCTACGCGGCGCACGTCGCCGACTCCCGGCCCGCGCCCCGGACCGGCGAGACCGGACCCACCGGCCGGCAGCTCCTGGCCGGACTGCTCCTCGCCGGGGTCGCCCTGGTCTCGGCGGTGCTGGCGGCGCGGGTCCGCCGGCCCGGCAGGGACTGAGTGCCGTGCGCGCACGCTGTGGACGTTCCCCGGGCGCCGGGCGGGTCGTCACCGGGGTGACCTGGGCGCTCGTGCTCCTCGGACTGTGGCTGTGGGGGCAGACCCTGACCGACCTCCGGCTCGGCGTGTCGGCGCCGACCACCGGTGACGTCGCCGCGGTCGGCCGGCCTGCCGACGTCCGCCTGCCGTCCCCCGCCCGCCCGCTGACCGGGGCGGCCCCCCGGCGGCTGGACATCCCCGCGCTGGACGTCACCGCCCCGGTCGTGCCGCGCGGGCTGGACGGGCAGGGGGCCATCGAGCCGCCGCCCTTCACCCGGCCCGGCGAGGTCGGCTGGTACGAGGACGGGGTGCGGCCCGGCGCCGTCGGGACCGCGCTGATCGTGGGCCACGTCGACACCGAGACGCGGCCGGCCGTCTTCTACCGGCTGAGCACCCTGCGGCCCGGGCAGCGGATCCGGGTCGTGCGGGAGGACGACCGGGTCGCCGAGTTCACCGTCGAGGGCGTCCAGGTGCTGGCCCGCGACCACTTCGACGCCCGCGCGGCGTACGGGCCGCGCAGGGCGGGCCGCGCCGAGCTGCGGCTGATCACCTGCGGCGGCACGTACGACGAGGCTAGCCGCACCTACACGGCCAACGTGGTGGTGTCGGCGTACCTCACGGGAATCGTCACCTGAGGAGCCCACCGGCCGACGGGACACCCCTCGGCCGGGACACCTTTCCACCGGGGCACCTCTCCTGCGGGACGCTTTCTCGGCCGGGGCGCCTTTCCACCGGGACGCCTTCTCGGCCGGAACACCCTCTCCGGCGGGGCGCCCTCTCGGCCGGGACACCCCCCTCGGCCGGGGCACCTCTCCGGCGGACACCCCTTCGGCCGGGGCACCTCTCCGGCGGGGCGTCAGCCGGCCGGGTGCTCGCGGTGGAGCGCCGTCTCGTCGCCGCCCGGGCCGGCCGCCGCACCGTCCACCTGGGCCCCGGTCCCGGTCCCGGCCCCGGTGCCGTGCCCGCCGACGGTCCCGCGGTCCGTCTGCTCCGCGTCCTGCGTCGCCGCCCACGTACCGAGCAGCCGCAGCGCCTGCGCCGAGGGCGAGCCCGGCTCCGCCGCGTAGGCGTACAGCCAGCGCTCCCCGTCCTGCAGCCGCATGGCCTCCACGTGCAGGACCAGCTCGCCCACGACGGGGTGCCGCAGCCGCTTGGTGCCCCGGCAGCGCACGTCCACCTCGTGCCCGGCCCACCAGCCGCGGAACTCCGCGCTCGCGACGGACAGTTCGCCGACCAGGTGGTGCATCCTCGGATCGCGCGGATAACGGCCCGCGGCCTCCCGCAGCACCCCCACGCTCACCCGCGCGACCATCTCCCACTCGACGAGCAGCTCCCGCGCCGACGGGTCAAGGAACAGCCAGCGCAGATGGCTGGACGTCGCCGAGGGCATCGGTTCGAGCCCCACCAGCAGCGCCCGCCCCATGCGGTTCATGGCGTGCACGTCCCCGAAGGAGTCGACGACCATCGCGGGCGTCGGCATGCCGTCCAGCACCAGCCGCATGCCCTCGTCCAGGGGCGGCAGCCGGGGCGCCTCCGGCGCGGGCGGGGCGACGGCCGACCGTACGAGATGGTGCAGGTGCAGCCGCTCGACCTCGGTCAGCCGCAGCGCCCGGGCCAGCGCGTCGAGCACCTGCTCGGAGGGCTGCAGCCGGCGGCGCCCCTGCTCCAGACGGGAGTAGTAGTCGACGCTCACCCCGGCCAGCATCGCGACCTCCTCGCGCCGCAGCCCCGGCACCCGGCGCCGCCCGCCCGTCTCGATGCCCACGTCCTCGGGCCGCACCCTTGCCCGCCGGGTACGCAGGAACTCCCGCAGCTCACCGTTGTTCGCCATGCCCCCACGGTACGGTCCGGGCGCGGCGGGAAGGGTGGGTCTGTCAGACCGAGGTTGCGGCCGCCACTGGTCCCGGCGGCGACCGCGACCGAGGGTCGAGGCATGAATAAGAGCAGCCAGAGCAGCGAGAGCAACCAGAGCAATCAGCGTGCACAGAGCAGGCAGAACGACCCGACCGGCCCGGTCGGCCCGATCAGTCAGACCTCCCCCCTCGGCGACCGCACCGTGCGGCGCATCGGCTTCGGTGCGATGCAGCTCGCGGGCCCCTGGGTCTTCGGCCCGCCCAAGGACCCCGAGGCGGCCCGCGCCGTGCTGCGCCGCGCAGTCGAGCTCGGCGTCAACCACATCGACACCGCGCAGGTCTACGGACCCGACGTCGTCAACGAACTCCTCGCCGAGGTGCTGCGCCCCTACCCCGAGGACCTCGTCATCGCCACGAAGGTCGGCGGGGCCCGGGACGCGGAGGGCGGCTGGGTGAAGGCATCCCGCCCGGAGCAGCTCCGGTGGACCGTCGAGCAGGACCTGCGCACCCTGCGGGCCGAGCGGCTCGACCTGGTGAACCTGCGGCTCGGCGTCGGCGGTGGACCGGAGCCCGTGCCGCTCGCCGAACAGCTCGGCACCCTGACCGAGCTGCGCGAGGAGGGCAAGCTCGACCTCATCGGCCTCTCCACCGTCTCCACCGGCGACCTCGAGACCGCGCTCGCGATCACCCCGATCGCCGAGGTGCAGAACGCGTACGGCATCGCCAACCGCACCGACGAGGCCGTCCTCGACCTGTGCCGCGCGCACGGCATCGCCTTCGTGCCCTACTACCCGCTCGGTTCGGCGTTCACGGGCGGCCCGCAGGCGCTCGCCGCCGACCCGGCGGTCGCGGGGGTGGCCACCCGGCACGGGGTCACGCCCTCGCAGGTCGCGCTCGCCTGGCTGCTCGCCCACTACGACCGCATGCTGCTCATCCCCGGCACCGGCTCGGTGGCCCACCTGGAGGAGAACCTCGCGGTCGACGGCATCCGGCTGGACGCCACGGACCTCGCGGAGCTGGAGGCGGTCACCCACGTGAGCGCCCCGGGCTTCTGACCCGGACGGCCCCCGCCTCGGACGGCCCTCGCCTCGGACGGCCTCCGCCTCGGACGGCCTCCGCCCCGGTGGGGCGCCGGCCCGGTGGGGCGCCGGCCCCTTCAGGCCGGCCGCTCCGCCCCGGCCCGCCAGGCCGCCTCGATCATCGTGAAGACCTCGTCCACCGCGGCCTCCGGATCCTCCGCCTCCCGCGCCAGCGACTGCGCGTCGACCACGAACCACGCGAGCGCCCGGAGGGACGTCTCCGAGTGGGACAGGCCGGGATCGGCGAGGAGGGCCGCCGTCAGCGACCGGGCGTAACGCAGCTTCATCGCCTGCTCGTACGCGCGCAGGGCGGGCGAGTCGTCGATCATGCGCCACACGGGCGCGGCCCCGGCCCCGGTGCAGTGCCGCACCAGCGCGTGCACCTCGCGGCGCAGCGCCGGGAGCGCCGGCTCGCCGGGCGTGCGCTCGGTGACCGCCCGGGTGAGGCGCCGTTCGAAGTCCTCCTCCTGTTCGAAGACCAGCGCCTCCTTCGAGGCGAAGTGGGAGAAGAGCGTGGTCACGGCCACGTCGGCCTCGGCGGCCACGTCCCGGATTCCCACCGCGTCGTACCCGTGCTCCATGAAGAGGCGCAGCGCGGTGTCCGCGATCTTCTGGCGGGTCGCGGCCTTCTTGCGCTCCCGGCGTCCGGTCGGGGTCGGCACTGCGGTCATGACGAGATGCTATCAGCTACGAAAGGCTAACCGTTCTGTCTCAACAACGGTTTCAAAACACTAACCGTTAGTGTTAGCTTCGGCCGCATGAGAAAAGTGAGCTTCAGTGAGTACGGCGGTCCGGAGGTCCTGCGGCTCGTGGACGCCGAGGAGCCCCACGCGGGGCCGGGGCGGATACGTGTCGCGGTGCGCGCGGCGGGGGTCAACCCCGTCGACTGGCGGATCAGGGAAGGGCAGTTCCGTGACCGGCGTCCGCTCGACCTGCCCGCCGGGACCGGGTTCGACGCCGCGGGCGTGGTGGACGAGGTCGGAGAGGGGCTCGAGGGCGAGGTGGCGGTGGGCGACCGCGTGTTCGGCCTCGGAACGGAGACGTACGCGGAGTTCGCGGTGCTCTCGCACTGGGCCCGCATGCCCGAGGGGCTGACGTTCGAGGAGGCCGCCGGGTACCCCTCCGTGACGGAGACCGCCCTGCGCATCCTCCGGCAGGTGGGCGTGCGGTCCGGGCAGACGCTGCTGGTCAGCGGCGCGGCCGGGGGAGTCGGGTCGGCCGTGGTGCAGATCGCCCGCGACCGGGGCGTCGCGGTGATCGGCACGGCCTCGGCCGCCAACCAGGAGTATCTGCGAGGGCTGGGCGCCCTGGCGACGACGTACGGAGAGGGGTGGGTCGAGCGGGTGCGGCGGCTCGGCGAGGTCGACGCGGCGCTCGACCTGGCGGGCTCCGGCGTGCTGCGCGAACTCGTCGCCCTGACCGGGGACCCGGACAAGGTGATCACCATCTCCGACCTCGGGGCGGCGGAGGCGGGGGTGCGGTTCTCCGGCGAGGAGGAGAACCCGCGCCAGGCGCTGGCCGAGGCCGCCGACCTCGTCGCGCGGGGGCGGCTGCGCATCCCGGTCGAGAAGGTCTACACGCTCGACGAGGCGGCGGCCGCCCAGGCCGACAGCAGGGCCGGCCACACCCGCGGCCGCCGGGTCGTCCGCGTCTGACCTGCCCGTTCGTCGGCCCGTCGGCCCCCGTTCCCGCCTTCCGGCCGGCCCGTCGGCCCGCCCGTCCGCGCCCCGGCGAGGGGCGCGGACGGGGCGCGGGCGCACCCCTGCGATTGCCAAGCGGAACAATGTTCCGTAACGTTAGTGGAACCAAGTTCCGCTTTGTTTCGCCCAAGGGGGCACCATGATCCTCGTCACCGGAGGCCTCGGCTTCATCGGATCCCACACCGTGCGCGCGCTCCTCGATCTGGGCGAGGAATGCCTCCTCGTCCAGCGCAACGCACGCCCGCTGCCCTCCTTCCTCGACGGGAAGGGGGTGACCCTGGAGCAGGCCGACGTCACCGACCTCGACTCCCTGCTCGCCCTCGGGCGGCGGCACACCGTCACGGGCATCGTGCACCTCGCCGGCTCCTACCCCTGGCCCCCCATGCCCGAGGGGGCGGTCGCGGCCACCCGGCGCTCGCTCGACGGGCTGCTGAACATGGTGCAGGCGGCCGAGGAGTGGGGCGTGCGCCGGCTCGGGCTCGCCAGCACCATCGGCGTCTACGGCGGCATCGACCACGGCCGCCCGCTGCGCGAGGACGCCCCGCTGACCATGACCGCGCCCGTCTCCATCCCCACCTTCAAGAAGGTCGGCGAACTGCTCAGCGGGTTCCTCGACGAGCACTCGGCCGTCGAACTCGTCAACTACCGGATCTCCGGGACCTGGGGACCGCTCGGCCACGCCGACCCCTTCTTCGCCGCGCCCGCCCTCGTCCACGCCGCCGCCCGGGGCACGGAGCCGGACCTGTCCGGGCTCATCGGGCCGGCCTTCGCCGGTGACGGGCTCGACCTGAACTACGTCAAGGACACCGGGCGCGCCCTCGCCCTGCTCCAGCTCGCCGACCGGCTGAACCACCGCACGTACAACGTGGGCGCGGGGCGGGCCACGACCAACGCCGAGGTCGCCGAGGCGCTCAAGAAGGCCGTCCCGGACGCCCGGATCGACCTCCCCGCCGGGGGCGGCGGGCCGCACATGGTCTTCGACATCGACCGGCTGCGGCAGGACACCGGCTACCGCCCCGAGTACGACACCGAGCGGGCCGCCGCCGACTACGTGGCCTGGCTGCGCGCCGGCAACGCGCGCTGAGGACGCCGGCCCGGCCGGGACGGCACCGACCGCGCCGGTCCACCCGCGGTCATGTGGCTCGCGGGCATACGGAAAGGCCCCCCGCTCCCACGGGGGGCCTTTCCGGTCGTGCGCCGCCAGGGACTCGAACCCCGGACCCGCTGATTAAGAGTCAGCTGCTCTAACCAACTGAGCTAGCGGCGCCTGCCGACCCGGGAAACTTTACCGGACGCCGGAGGATGCTCCCGACCACGCGGGGGCCGGCCGGCGGACCGGGCGGGGAGGCCGGGGCGCGTACGCCGTTCGCCCGGTGGGCGTGCGGTTCCTCCGGAGCGCCGGAACACTTGCCGTCGTGCGGAGAGGGCACGCCGCGGCACCGGAACTCGTCCTTCCGGCGGCCGGGCGACCGCGCGGACGCGGACCGCACCCCGTACGGCGCAACTTCCGGCGCGGAGGCTTGGAGGGCATCGATGAGTACGACGACTTCCCGGACGGAGGGGTCACGGCACGGACGGGTCATCCACGGCGAGTCCACCCTGGAGATCCCCGTCCATCTGCTCTTCCGGGACGACCCCGGGGGCGCGGCCCCCGCCCCCGGGGCGCCCGAGGTGCGACTCCGGCCGGTGCCGACGATGCCGGCCGCGCCCTCGGCGCCCCCGGTCCCCGCGGCGGCTTCGGTGCCCTCGTCCGGCGGGGACGGGCCCGGGGGGAGGTCCGCCCGGATGCTGCCCGGTGCGCTCGGTGTGCTGGCGGGGGTCTGCGGGGCGACGGGGTGCCTGCTCACATCCTGGTGGGCCGGGGTGCTGCCGCCCCTCGCCGGGCCGGTCTGGCCCTCGGGGACGGGGCTCGGCCCCGTGCAGTGGGCGGCGTACGCGGGAGCGGGAGCGCTCGGCCTCGCCGGCTTCGTGGGGCTCGCGCGCGGGCGCGCGCGGCAGGCCGGGGAGCGGGGCCGGACCCGGGCACGGCCGCGGCACTGGCGCAGCGAACCGGTGCCGGTGTGCGACGCGAACGGGCTGGAGCTGTCCGTGACGGTCCTGGTGACCTGGCGGTTCCGGGAGACCGCGCGGGCGCTGCGCGGGGTGGGGAGGCACCGGCGGTACCTCGCGGAGTGCGTCGAGGCGGCGCTCGCGCGGCTGGTGCCGCAGGTCCCGGTGGGCGGTTCGGCCGCGCGGGCAGGGGTGACGCTGCGGGACGCCGGGGCGCTGGGGGACGCGCTGGCCAAGTGGGTGGCACAGGACGTGGAGGCGGTGGGTCTCGAGGTGTGCGCGGTGCGGGTGACGCGGGTCGCCTATGTCACGGAGGTCGCCGAGTGGCTGCGCGGGCGGCGGATGGCGGAGCTGGAGGGGTAGACCCGGGGGAGCGGGCGGCGAACGGTATCCTGCGGCGGTTTCTGACGTGCTCCGGCCGAGGGCGTCGGCGGGGGACCGCCGGTGGCCGCCCGCCCGCCGGACCGATACGGGGGATCGTCCATGGGCTTCCTGTTCCACTTTTTCATACCGTGCCTTCTGCTCTTCCTCGTCTACGCCGGCTGGCGCTCCGTCGTCCGGGTCCAGGAGCGGCGGGCGGCCTGGGCGAGCGGCCTGACGGCGCAGGGGCGGGTGGTGCGGGCCTGGGTGACCACGCGGATCGTCAACAACGTCCCGCGGTACACGCACTGGCACGAGTACGACTTCACCACCGTCGACGACCGGGCGGTCCGCTTCAGTGAGTCCGGCGGCCCCAGGGACCGGGCCGAGGGCGAGCGGGTCCTCGTCCACTACACGCGCGAGAACCCCGAACGGGCCACCGCCGGGGAGCCGACCCCGGGGCGGGACTCGGCGGTCCTGACCTACGTCCTGATCATCCTGGGCGCCGGGTTCCTCGTCACCCTCTGGGCGGGCGTCACGTACTGGTGAGGACAGGCGCGCGAAAGAGGCCCCCCGCGTCCGCGAGGGGCCTCTCTTCGGTGCGCCGCCAGGGACTCGAACCCCGGACCCGCTGATTAAGAGTCAGCTGCTCTAACCAACTGAGCTAGCGGCGCATGACTCCCGCCTTCACGCTCTCGCGTTCCGGCGACGGAGAAAATAGTACCTGGTCCGCGGGGGTGCTGCCGACCACGGTCCGGCGGGCGGGGCCCCTCAGAGCGTCAGGGAGAGCAGGACCGGTGCCGCGCCCCGGTTCAGACGTTCCGCCGCCTGCCGCAGCCGGTGCGCCTGGCGGGCCGGGAGGGAGAGGGCCAGGCAGCCCACGGCGGAGCCCGCCGTGATCGGCACCGCCGCGCAGACCGTGCCGACGGCGTACTCCTGGAGGTCGAGGACCGGGACCGTCGGCGGCTGGGCGGCGAGCCGGGACAGCAGTGCCCGCTCGCTGGTGATGGTCCGCGAGGTGAGCCGGGCCGGCCGGTGCCGGGAGAGGTGGTCGCGGCGGGCGCCCACGTCGAGCTGGCCGAGCAGGCTCTTGCCTATCGCGCTGGCGTGGGCGGCGGAGCGGAAGTCGACCCACTCGTGCACCGCCGGCGCGGCCGGGCTCTGCGCGCACTGGGTGAGACTGACCTCGCCGTCGATGTAGCGGCTGACGTAGACCGCCGCGCCGACGGAGTCGCGCAGCCGGTCCAGGGTGTGCTGGAGCCGCTCGCGCACCGCCCGGTCACGGCCGTGCGCGGCGCCCAGACGGCAGAGGGCGGCCCCGGTGACATAAGCGCCGTCGGCCGTCCGGACGACATAGGTCTCCTCGCTGAGCATGCGCAGCAGCGCGCTCAGCCGGCCGGCGGTCAGGCCCGTGCGGCGGGCCAGCTCGGCGGCGGTGACCCCGGCGGGGCGCCGGGAGACGGACTCCAGGACACGCAGCGCGTCCTGGGCCGAACGGTACGGGGCGGTCGGTTCCTGGGTCAGCGCCACGGTCTCCCCCTGCGCTTCGGGCCGTTCTCCGGGCGGTCGGCTGCCGTCCACGATAGGGCCGAACGGGGGACCGGAGAGCGGCCGACGCCGAAGTTCGCGAGGGCGTACGGACGCCGGGCGGCCCCGTACGAGCCCCCCAGCAGCGACGTATCACGGCGGCACATGCCGGGGGCACGGCCGCGGGGCGCCGACCTCGGGGTGCGCCGGGCCCCCGTCACCCGGCGGCGCCCCGATCAGCGGTTTCTCACCGTCCGCGGTCACAGCACCGCGCTGAGGAATTCCCTCGTGCGTGCGTGCTCCGGCTCGCCGAACATCTTGTCCGGCGAGCCCGACTCGATGACCCGACCGGAGTCGAACATCAGTACCTGGTCGGAGATGTCCCGCGCGAAGCCCATCTCGTGGGTCACGCAGAGCATCGTGATGTCCGTGGAACGCGCGATGTCCCGCAGCACGTCCAGCACGCCCGCGACCAGCTCCGGGTCGAGCGCCGAGGTCACCTCGTCGAGGAGCAGCACCTGCGGCCGCATGGCCAGCGCCCGCGCGATCGCGACCCGCTGCTGCTGGCCGCCGGACAGCCGGGTCGGGTAGGCGTCCGCCTTGTCGGAGAGGCCCACCAGCTCCAGCAGCTCCCGGGCCCGGGCCTCGGCCTCGTCCTTGGACATGCCGAGCACCGTCACCGGGGCCTCGGTGATGTTGCGCAGCACGCTCATGTTGGGGAACAGGTTGAAGTGCTGGAACACCATGCCGATGTTCTTGCGGACCTCGCGCACGTGCTTCTCGCGGGCCGGGACCAGCTTGCCGCCCCGTTCCTCGTGGGTGAGGTAGTCACCGTTGACCTTGATCGTGCCCTCGTCGGGCCGGGTCAGGGTCATCAGCAGGCGCAGGATCGTCGTCTTGCCGGAGCCGGACGGGCCGATCAGCGTCACGTGCCGGCCGGACTCGACGGAGAAGTCGAGCCGGTCCAGCACGGTGTTGTCGCCGAACCGCTTGGTGACCTTGTCGAAGCGGATCAGCTCGCCCCCGTCCACCGGCGGGTTGGCGTGGGCGTCGGGATCCTTCATCAGGGGAGTGTCAGCGGACAAGACGTCGCTCCAGGGCTCGCAGGAGGAGGGAGGCGGGGTAGGAGATCAGGATGAAGGCCACACCGATCACCGTCAGCGGCTCGGTGAACTGGAAGTGCTCCTGGGAGAACAGCCGTGCCTGGCCCAGCATCTCCAGCACGGTGATCGCCATGAGCAGCGGCGTGTCCTTGAGCATCGAGATCACGTAGTTGCCGAGCGCCGGCACCACGCGGCGGATCGCCTGCGGCAGGATCACCGCGGTCCAGGTGCGGCGCAGCGGCAGGTTCAGCGCGGTGGCCGCCTCCCACTGCCCGACGGGGACGGCCTCGATGCCGGCCCGGTACACCTGCATCGTGTACGTCGAGTAGTGCAGACCGATCGCGAAGACACCGGTGGTCAGCGCGGAGAAGGTGATGTTCCACTCGGGCAGTACGTAGAACAGGAAGAAGAGCTGCACCAGCAGCGGGGTGTTGCGGATGAACTCCGTGACCACCCCGACCGGCCAGCGCACCCAGCGGGTCGGCGTGCGCATCAGCAGCGCCCACACCAGCCCGAGGGCGAAGGAGATCAGCGAACCGAGGGCGAGGGCCTGCAGGGTGACCAGCAGCCCGTCCCAGAAATGCGGCATGAAGTCGGCGACGGCGCCCCAGTCCCACTTCACGAGTCACCTCCGACCCCGGCGCCCACGCCGGCGGTACCTGTAGTCGTCGACGCCGACAGGCCCGCGGTGTCGCGCTTGAGCGAGAACCGCGAGGGCCGCGTCGGACCCTGTCCGAGGCCGGCCTTCAGATCGCGTTCCAGCCGGCGCATGCCGCGGGTGAGCAGGAAGGCGATCACGAAGTAGATCAGCAGGACGTACGTGAAGATCTCCGCGCTCTCCTGCAGCGCGAGCCGCACCAGGCTGGCGCTGAACGTCAGATCGCCCATGCCCATGACGGACACCAGCGCGGTGCCCTTGAGCAGCTCGATCAGCAGGTTGGAGAAGGGCGGAATCATCTCGGGCACGGCCTGCGGCAGCAGGATCTTGCGCATCCGCTGCCAGGGCGTGAAGTTCAGCGCCACACCGCCCTCGCGCTGCGCCGGGTCGACGGCGCCCAGGGCGCCGCGCACGATCTCGGCGCCGTACGCCCCGTACGTCAGACCGAGCGCGAGCGTGCCCGCCCACAGGGGCACGAGCTGCCAGCCGAACGCGGGCGGCAGCACGAAGAACACCCAGAAGATCATGATGAGCGCGGAGGTCCCGCGGAACACCTCGGTGTAGAAGCCCGCGAGGAAGCGGACGATCCACAGCCGGTGCGTGCGGGCGATGCCGACGACGAAGGAGACGCCGGTGGCGAGCAGCGCGCTGAGGAAGAGGAGCTGGACCGTGACCCAGACACCCTTCAGGACGAGTTCCCACAGACCGGATGTCATTGGCCGCAGAGCTCCTTCGCCGTCATGTCGGTCACCTCGTCCTGCGTGAAGCCGAACGGCTTGATGATCCGGAGCAGTTCGCCGCTCTCGCGCAGCTTGCGCAGTTCCGCGTTGAAGGCGTCGCGCAGCTTCGTCTCGGTGGGCCGGAAGGCGAATCCGCCGCCGTCCACGTGCGGCTTGCCGTCGACGAGCGGCTTGAAGGCCTCGGTCGCCTCGGCCTTGCGGGACTTCAGCACCACCTGGCGCGCGGTGACCGCGGTCGCGGCGAACACGTCGGCCCGGCCGGCCTCCACGGCGTTCATCCCGGCGACCTGGTCCGGGACGATGAGGATGTCGCTCTCCTCGTAACCGGCCTCGACGGCGTAGGCGATCTCCGCGTAGCCGGTGCCGGTGGCGAACTTCGCCTTCTTCTTCACGACGTCCTGGTAGTTGTGCAGCCCCAGCGGGTTGCCCTTGCGGACGACGAAGGAGTCGAGCATCTGGTAGTCGGGATCGGAGAAGATGACCTGCTCGCAGCGGTCGGGGTTGATGTACATCCCCGCGGAGACGATGTCGAACTGCTGCGAGTTCAGTCCCGGGATCAGCGAGCCGAACTCCGTCGGCACGGCCTGGACGCGGTCGACACCGAGGCGCTTGAAGATGACTTTGGCGAGTTCCGGCGCCTCCCCGGTCAGGTCGCCGTTCTTGTCGATGTAGCCGAAGGGGATCTCACCGGCGATTCCCAGCCGGGCGACCCCCTGGGCTCTCAGCCGGTCCAGCAGATCGCCTCCGTCACTGGTCGAGGCCGTCGCTACCCGGCTGCAACCGGCGGCGACCGGCACGAGCAGCCCGGCGGCACCGGCGAGCAGCGCCCGACGACTGGGTCGAGGTATGTGTGCACCGTGCACGGGTGGTGAAGCCATGGGCGCGCCGCTACCCAGGTCCATCCAAGTCATGCGTACCAATTTTTTTTGGCGCAGGCCGATCGCCCGGCACGGACGGCATCGGAAAACCCGGCGCCCGCCCCGGGTGCGCCCCACTCCGCGGGGTACTCGAAGAGCCCGAACGACAGAAGGGCTGGGCATGACCGCACTCGGACTCCTCTACCCGGGTCACTCCGCCGAGGACGACTACCCCCGCATCGAGCAGCTGCTGGGCAGCGACATCCGAGTCGACCTCGTGCACACGGAGATCGGCGAGGACACCCACCACGTGGACGCCCTCCGCGCGCTCGGTTCGCCCGAGCACCTCGCCGCCGGCATCGAACGCCTCCGCCTCTCCGGCGCCGAGGCCGTCGTCCTCGCCTCCACCAGCGCGAGCTTCGTCCACGGCTGGGAGGGCGCCCGCGACCAGGTCCGCGACCTCGCCCTCGCGGCGGGCATGCCCGCCTCCGCGACCTCCTTCGCCTTCGTCCGCGCCGTCCAGGAGATCGGCGCGCAGCGCGTCGCCCTCGCGGCCACCTACCCCGAGGACGTGGCCGCGCTGTTCGCGGAGTTCCTGGGCGCGGCGGGCGTCGAGGTCGTCGCGGTACGGGGCGCGGGGGTGGAGACGGCGGCGGAGGCCGCCCGGTGGGGCGCGGAGGACGTACTGCGCCTGGCGCGCGAGAGCGACCACCCCCAGGCGCAGGCGGTCCTGCTGCCGAACACCGCACTGCACACGGCGGCGTGCGTGGAGGAGCTGGAGGCGGCCCTCGGCAAGCCGGTGCTCACGGCGAACCAGGTCACCGTGTGGGAGGGGCTGCGCCTGGCCGACCGCCGGGTGAACGCGCCCCGCCTCGGCGCTCTCTTCACACGGGAACCGATCGTCCAGGCGTGAGGCGGACCCACGCCGGGGCTCAGGAGCGCGGCGCGGGTGCGAAGAAGCGCGGACGGGCGCGAAGGGGTGTGAAGAGACACGAAGGGTGCGGGCCGGCGCGGGACGGGCCCGCCCGCACCTGTGCGCGGCGACGGCCCGCTCCTGTGCGCGGCGACGGAATAACCGGGGACCCCCTCCTGTTACGCACACGGCCACAGCGTGAGAAAGCATGCGTACGAGCAGCAGGAGGTACCCGGTGACAGACGGAACGGCGGCGGACGGGATTCGCGGCACCGCACACGGCACGGCCCCCGTGCCCCTCTCGGTACTCGACCTGGTCACCGTCGGCGCCGGGCGTACCGCCACCGACGCGCTGCGCACCGGCGTGGAGCTGTCCCAGCTCGCGGAGTCCCGCGGCTACCACCGCTACTGGGTCGCCGAGCACCACTCCATGCCCGGCGTGGCCTCCTCCTCGCCCGCCGTGATCCTCGCCCACCTCGCCGCCCACACCGAGCGCATCCGCCTCGGCTCCGGCGGCGTCATGCTGCCCAACCACGCCCCGCTCGTCATCGCGGAGCAGTTCGGCACCCTGGAGGCGCTCGCCCCGGGACGCGTCGACCTCGGCCTCGGCCGGGCCCCCGGCACCGACGGCGCCACCGCCGCCGCGCTGCGCCGCACCGAGCGGCTCCACGAGGGCGCCGACGACTTCCCGCAACAGCTCATGGAGCTGACCCGCTTCCTCGACGACGACTTCCCCGACGGCCACCCCTACCGGCGCATCCACGCCGTGCCCGGACCCGTGCAGGCCACCTCGCCCGGCGGCGTGCAGTCTCCGCACCGGCCGCCGCTCTGGCTGCTCGGCTCCTCCGGCTTCAGCGCCCGGCTCGCCGGCACGCTCGGCCTGCCGTTCGCGTTCGCCCACCACTTCTCGGCCCAGAACACCGTCCCCGCGCTCGACCTGTACCGCGAGACGTTCCGGCCCAGCGAGGTCCTGGCGGAGCCGTACGCGCTGATCGGCGTCGCCGCGCTCGCCACGGACGAGGAGAAGGAGGCCCGCCGCCAGGTGCTGGCCGCCGCCCTCAACATGGTCCGGCTGCGCACCGGCCGCCCCGGCCTCGTGCCCACGCCCGAGGAGGCGGAGGCCTACGAGTTCAGCCCCATGGAGCGGGAGTTCGTCGACTCCTGGAACGCCAACGTCATCCACGGCACCGCCGACGAGGTCGTCTCCGGCCTCGACGACCTCCAGAAGCGCACCGGCGCCGACGAGCTGATGCTCACCGCCAACGCCCACGGCGGCGACGTGCGGGTGCGCTCCTACGAGCTGATCGCCGACGCCTACGGCCTCCCGAAGGCCCCCGCCGCCTGAGCCGGGCGCGGCCGGGCGTCACGGGGTCGCGGCGGGTTCCGGCGGGCGACGCGCTCGGGCGTCAGCCGTTGCCCGCCGTCGCCGTCGCGGCCGTCAGCAGGTCCGAGATGCGGTCCGGGGACACCGGGCGGGAGTAGAGCCAGCCCTGCCCGGTGTCGCAGCCGATGGCGCGCAGCCGGGCCGCCTGCGCCGAGGTCTCCACGCACTCGGCGATCACCGTCAGACCGAGCCGGTGGGCGAGCTGCACCATCGCCTCCACGATCACCTCGTCGGCGGGACTGGCCGGTGCCCCCTCCGCCCCGGGCTCGGGCGCGGCGCCGCCCGCCGCAGGCGCCTCGTACTGGAAGCCGCGGACGAAGGAACCGTCCAGCTTCAGGACGTTGACCGGGAGCCGGCTGAGGTAGGCGAGGTTGGAGTAGCCGGTGCCGAAGTCGTCGATGGCGATGCGCACGCCCATGTCGCTGAGGGCTTCGAGTGCCTGGAGCGGCCGGCCGGCCGAGCCCGTCAGCGCCGACTCGGTCAGTTCGAGCTGGAGCAGGTGCGGGGGCAGCCCGGTCTCGGCGAGCGTCCTGGCCACGTCGGCCACCAGGTCCGAGTCCCAGATCTGGCGCACCGCCACGTTGACGCTGACGAACAGCGGGGGAGCGTCCGGGTGGTCGAGCTGCCAGCGGCGGGCCTGCCGGCAGGCCGTGGTCAGCACCCAGCGGCCGAGCGGGACGATCGAACCGTCCTCCTCCGCCAGTGAGATGAACCGATTCGGCGCCAGCGCGCCGAACTGCGGGTGGTGCCAGCGCACCAGCGCCTCGACCCCGCGCACCCGGCCGTCCGTCATGCTGACGAGCGGCTGGTACTCCAGCGCGAACTCGCCCTGCTCGATGCCCGGTCGCAGGGTGGAGGCGAGGGCCTGACGGGTCATCCGGTGCGCGTTGCGCTCCGGGTCGAACAGGGTCCAGCGGGCCCTGCCGTCGGCCTTCGCCCAGTACAGCGTCGTGTCGGCGTCCTGCATCAGGGCGGTGGCGGTGGTGCCGGCGACGCGTCGTTCGACGACGCCGATCGAGGCGGACACGGACACCCGGCGGTCCGCCAGTTCGAAGGGCGCGCGCAGGGCTTCCAGCGCCGACTCGGCGAGTTCGGCGAGCTGGTCGGTGCCGGTCGAGTCCTCCACGAGCAGCGCGAACTCGTCGCCGCCGAGCCGCGCGACGAGCGGTGCGCCGAGGGCGCGGTCCGCCGCGGGCCATGTGCCGGCGTCGGTGCCGTCACCTCCGTGGTCGGCGCCGGACCGGCCGCGGCCGGCCTCCGCGGCGCAGCGGGTCAGACGTTCGGCCACCGCCGCGAGGAGGCGGTCGCCGAGGCGGTGGCCGAGGGTGTCGTTGACCGCCTTGAAGCCGTCGAGGTCCAGGTAGCACAGGCCGATCCGGCCGGTGCCTCCTGCGCCGTCGGCGCCCGCCGCCCCGGCGTCCTCCGCCTCCAGCGCGGCCGTCAGGCGTTCGAAGAACAGGGTGCGGTTGGGCAGCCGGGTCACCGGGTCGTGCATCTGCAAGTGCCGCAGCCGGGCCTGCAGTTCGCGGCGGGCGCTGATGTCCGTGACCGAGAGCAGGACCGCCTGCCGGGCGGGCGGCAGCGGGCTGACGGTCACCTGGACCCAGAGGGAGTGGCCGTCGGGGTGCTTGAGGCGGCGCGTGCACCGCAGCCGGGACCGGCGGCCGCGCAGTACCTCGCGGTAGGCGTGCCAGGTGCGGGGGTCGGAGGCGAGGTCGACCAGGTCCGCGGCGGCCCGGCCGGTGAGGCCGTCGTCGGCGGCAGCCTCGGTCGCACGCCCGGCTTCGGAGGCACGGTCGGCGTCGGGACCGGTGCCGCCCGCGCGTGCCTCGGAGGGGGTCCTGCCCAGCAGGGCCACCAGCGCCCTGTTGGCGGTGACCACGCGTCCCTCACGGTCGACGACCGCCATCGCCAGCGGCGCCTCGGCGAACGCGGCGACGGGTCCGCCGCCGTCACTCTCCGTGACGCCGGCCCGGTCGGTGTCTGCCGAGGGTGCCGGTACTTCGGACGTTCCGCTCACCGCTCGCTCCCGCAGTGCATTCGTTCATCGTACGGATCTCGCAGGAAAGTGTGCCGATCATAGAGGCTGTCCCCCCTCCCTTCCAGCCGCCGTCCGGTGTTCCCTGGGGCCCGCCGCGCCTGGGGGATCGTTTCTGCTCGTCGTTGGCCCGGTTCGTTCACATGCCGACCGCATGTGACGTTCCGTGAGTGTTCGGTGCGTGGAAGCGCGCGCCGGGTGTGCGTGGGAAAGGGCGCCCGAACCGTCACCCCGCGCGCCGGGAGGGTGAGCGGGCGCACGCCGAGGACACCGTGGCGGACCTCACCCGTCCGGTGCAGGCAAACAGGCAGAAATACGACTAATCATCACAGGCTGGGTGCGTCTTCCCCCCTCGCACCCGGAGGTCGCCTTGCCGCGCCTGCTCCCCCTCGTGGGGCCCCTGAAGGGACTCGTCCGTGACGGCGCGCCCCGACTGCGCAGCACCGCGGCCGTCCTCACCTCGATGACCGCGCTCGCGGCGACCTCCCTGGTCACCGGACCCGCGCTCGCCGAGGCCGGCGCCGTTCCCTGCGCGCTGCGGCGCACCGAGGCGCACCACTCCGAGGGGCTCGACTCCTGGAACACCTCCTACCCCCGGCCCACCCGCCCCCTCGACGCGGTCATGGTGTTCCTCTCCTTCCCCGACGCGGGCCCCGAGACGACCCCCGCCGAACTGGCCGAGGACTACTTCCCCGCCACCGACCGCTTCTTCGCCCGGGCCTCCTACGGCCGCTTCTCCCTGCGCACGCGCCCGCTGCGGCAGTGGATCCAGATGCCGCACCCCTCCACCGCCTACGCCATACAACGGGACTGGAGCCCCGGCCGCCGGGCCGCCTATCTGCGCGACGCGCTCTCCGCGGCGGATCGGCACGTGGACTTCTCGCGCTACGACATCGTCTACTTCGTGGCCGACCCCGACGCGCCCGGCGTCGACTCCGACGCCACGAAGGTGGTCAACCTCGACCGGCCGCTGCGTGCCGACGGCAAGGCCATCCGCCGGGTCGTCACCGTGTTCGAGCAGCACCCGCCGGACCGGCTGGTCCTCGCCCACGAGACGGGGCACGTCTTCGACCTGCCCGACCTCTACCACCGGCCGGTCGACGGCAAGGGCGACTGGGACACGTACGTCGGCGACTGGGACCTGATGGGCAGCCAGTTCGGTCTCGCGCCGGACCTCTTCGCCTGGCACAAGTGGAAGCTGGGCTGGCTCGACCCGCGCCAGGTGGTCTGCGTGAAGGGGGCGGGCAGCACCCGGCTGAGTCTGGAGCCGGTGGACACGGGACCGGCGCCGGGGGACGCGTCCGTGACCGGGGGTGCCGCCGTGGCGGCGGGCTCCGCGGCCTCCCCTGCCTCGCCGGCCTCCTCGGCCTCGCCGGCCTCCTCGGCCTCCCCTGCCTCCGGCGCGACCGGGGCCGCCGGGGCGCCCGCGACGGTGCCCGGGCTCGGGGTGCGGCCGCTCGCCGCGACGGGGGGCGGGACGAAGCTCGCCGTGGTGCGCACCGGCCGCGACCGCGTGCTGGCCATCGAGGCGCGCGATCCGGCGGGCAACGACGCCGCCTCCTGCACCCGGGGCATCCTCGTCTACCGGGTCCGCAACGGGGCCGAGTCGGGCGAGGGGCCCGTCCAGGTCGTCGACGCCCACCCGCACACGGAGGCCTGCCCGAACGAGTCGGTCTACCCGCCGCTCGCCGACGCCCCGATCGCCTCCGGGGAGACCTTCACGGTGCCGGGGGAGGGCGTGCGGATCACGGTGGAGGGCCGCACGGCCTCCGGGCAGTGGACGGTCGACGTCACGCCGGGCGTGGAGTGAGTCGCCGCCCCGGCGAGGGGTGTGCGGGCATACGAAAGAGGCCCCTCGCTGGGCGAGGAGCCTCTTTCCGTCGTGTGCGCCGCCAGGGACTCGAACCCCGGACCCGCTGATTAAGAGTCAGCTGCTCTAACCAACTGAGCTAGCGGCGCCTGCTGACGTCGTAGACCTTAGCACCCTGATCGGCGGGAGGAAAAATCGAAATCCGCACCGCCGGGGAGGCCCCGGCACGGGCCGCCCGCACCGCCGCCCACCGCACGGCCTCGGCCCCCGGGAGCCACGGGCGGAGGGTGTCCGGGGCGACCAGCCAGCGCGAGGCCGGCCGCCCGGCGCCCGGCACGGGACGAAGGGCGGGCACGGTCACGGCGTCGCCCCTGCCGTGGCAGAGCAGCGGCGGCACGGCGCCGTCGCCGCACTCCCCGGCCGTCTTCCCCGCCGTCCCGCCGACCGCCTCCAGGGCCTTCTCCTCGGCGAGGAGCCGGGGCAGGAGGCGGGCGGTCCCGGGGGCGGTGAACAGCAGCGTCCGCCCCCGGTGGACGGCGACCGGGCCGGAGCCCGGACCCTCCTCCCACAACCGGTCGAGCAGTCCGCGGCCGAAGACGGCGGGCACGTTCACGATGTCGAAGGCGGTGCCGCAGGGAAGGACGAGGGGCGCCTCGGGCCGCTCCCGCCAGAGCGCGAGCGTGCTGCGGGGGTACGGGTCGGCCGAGGCCAGCCAGGCGGCGCCCTCCGTGGTGACCCCCGCCACGTCGGACCGGTCCGGGTACGGGTGGATGTTCATGGCGTCCATCTGTACCCCGCGTGACGCCCCCGATCCGCACAGTTGCCGAAATCGTGTGCGAGGCGGGCGGGCCGGGGGTACCGTGCGCCCGGCACCGGACCGGTCGTGGGCCCGCCCGCGAGCGGCGGGATCCGTACGGGGACGGCGCCGCGCCGTGTCCGTTCCTCAGCCCAGTTCGGACGGGCCCTTGGCCTCCACGCCCCGCATCAGGTTCTGGCCGAACTCCACCATCTTCTTGGCGTAGTCCTCCGTCCACTCCGCCCGCTCGGCGATCGCCGCCGCTGTCAGCCGGTCGAACCGGCGCGGGTCCGCGAGCTGTGCCGCCGCGATCGCCTGGTACTCCAGCGCCCGGTCGGCTGCGGCGCGGAACGCCTGCGTCAGCTCGGTGGCCCGGGACAGCAGGGCGCGTGGATCGTCCATCGACTCCAGGTCGAAGAAGTGTTCGGGATCGGCCGTGGCCTCCGCGGGCTCGAAGAGCAGGGGCGCGGGGCGTAGCCGCGGTTCGTTCCGGCGCGGCGCGTGCTCCGCCATGACGTCTCCTCCTCGTACGTCCGATCCCCACCCGGTCGGGAGAGGGCCACCGTCCATTGTCTCGTGGGCGCGCAAGAGGGCGGGGACCGTCAGGGAGGACCCCGCCCACCCGAGGTTCAATGCGGGGACGGCGCCGGGTGTTCCCGTGCCCCGGTCATCGCGCGTCCCGTACGCGGTGGGCGGCGAGGTGGTCCCAGGTGGTCATCATGGCGTCCCAGCCGTCGGGGAACTTGACCGTGACGCCGAGCTGGACCGGTTCCGTGGAGGGGTGGGCGTCGAGGAGGTCGGGGACGCCGGCGCGGCTGACCACGATGCAGGCGTGCCGGTGGCGGGAGGCGAGGACGCACAGGCGGCCCGTCTCCAGGTGGAAGGCCGTCGCGTCGGGGCGGCCCGACAGCGGGTGCAGCACGACCGTCACGTCGAACTCGCGGCCCTGAAGACGGTTCGCCGTGTCCACCGTGACGTCGGTGACCCCCAGCTCCGCGAGCGCCGCCCGCACGGCCGCCGCCTGGTCGCGGTGGGCGGTGCCGACCGCGATCCGGTCGGCGGTCAGCGGCACCGGCTGCGCCGCCCGCTCCGAGACCGAGGCCCCCTCGCGGTCGAGCAGCCGGCGGACGACCTTCGCGAGCGCCGCCACCGCCTCCGGGTCCGTGCGCGGGGTGTGCCGGGCCGGCAGCTCCAGCAGGCCCCAGCCCGCGTGCGCGGCCTCGTCGATCACCGCGTCCGGGCCCGAACCGTCGGAGGGCACGCCGAACGCGAGCCGCCGGTCGCCGGGGCCGGTGCCGCTGCGGAAGGGCGTGTACGGGTAGAACGCCTCCGAGACCAGCGGCGCCGCCGAGGCCGGCAGCCGCCAGGACACCGGGAGCCGGTGCTGCGGCAGCTCGGGGTTGTGCGCGAGCAGCGTGCTCACCGCCGAGGCCGAGGGGTCGTACGACAGTCCGGCCCACTGCTCCGCCCCGACGATCGCGAACGGGTCGAGCTGTCCCGGGTCGCCGACGAACAGGGCCCGCTCGAACAGTCCGGCCACGGCCAGCAGCGCGTCGGAGCGCATCTGGTACGCCTCGTCGACGATCGCGTGCCGCCACGGCTCCACGCCTTTGACGTGGGCCCACTTGGCGGCCGTGGACAGCACGATGTCCATGCCCGCGAGGTCGCCCGCCTTCGCGGACTTGCGGACGCCGGGCAGCTCGTCGAGCGCCTTGTCGTAGGGGTCGGCGTCGTTGCTGTGCAGCCGGCCCACCGCCGCGTCCGGGTTCTTCTCGGCGAGCCGCACCACGAGGTCGTCGACCTGGGCGTTGGTCTGGGCGATGACCATGAGCGGGCGCCCGGCGGCGGCCAGTTCGAGGGCGGCGCGCACGACGAGCGTGGACTTCCCGGCGCCGGGCGGCGAGTCGACGACGACGCCGCGGTGGCCGCCGTGCAGCGTGTCGCGCAGGATCGCGTCGGTGGCCCGCGCGGCCTCGGCACCGGGGTCGAAGGCGGGGGCCGGGCCGCCGGCGGCGTCGGCCGTGTCGTGCACCGTCGTCACAGGACGTCCTCCTCGGTCACCGCGTCCGGTCGCTGCGCCGTCGTGGCCGCGGCCTCGCCCGGCGGGCCGCCGTGCGTCCACGGGGTGTCCTCCGGGTCGGGCAGCTTCGCCCCGCCGCGCTGCTCGTGCTCGAACAGGGTGAAGCAGATCCGGTCGCCCTTCTCGGGGACCGAGCCCTCCTCGGGCTCCCGCCCGCGGCCCATCTTGTCCAGGACGCGCACGGTCACCAGCAGGCCCGCGCCGGCCCCGGTCCCGCCGTGGACGTCCTCCCCGTCCGCCCCGTTCTCGTGCGCGGCCCCCGTGTTCTCCTCCACCGCCTCGACGAACTCGGCGGACTGCGGTCTGCCGCCCAGTGAGCGGTACACCTTGGCGCGCTCCCCGAGGTGCGGCCGGTCGTCCGTGCGGACGGTCACCAGCGGGCGCGGGCTCGGCCGCCTGCTCTCGCTGTAGGCCCGCACCACCTCCACGACCTCGCCCGCGAAGGCCTCCCCGGCCAGCCGTCGCCCGGCCATGACCAGCGGGTCGTCCAGCGCCTCCTGGGCGTCGAGCCGGGCCTGCTCGCGCTCGCGCGTGGCGAGCTTGTTGGCCGCGGTGACCGCGTCGTCCAGGCGCGGCTGCGGGGGCTCCCCGGCCAGGACGCGGTCGCGGTGGCCGGTGAACGACCAGCGGTCCCGGGTCCACCGGTCGGCGACGTGCGCGCCCTCCGGCAGCGCGCGCAGCAGGTCGAGGCCGTGCCACACCGCGTCCCAGGTGGGCCGCGTACGGCTCTCCACCAGGGCGCGGACGTCCCGCTCGGCGGCGGTGAGTTCGCCGAGCCGGTCGTCCGCCTCCAGGCCGTCCTCGGCGGCGGCCAGCCGGGTGCGGGCGCGGTCGTAGCGCTCGATGGCGGGGGCGAGCAGCCGGTTGTCGAAGGCGGGGTCGGTGGCCGGGCCGGCGGGCGGGTGCAGCAACTGCCCGTCGGCGCCCCGGGCCAGCTCCGCGCGCAGGGCCTCCTCGGCGCCGCGCGTGCCCTCCGGCGGGTCGATCCAGGCGAGCAGCGCGCCCAGGTGCTGGTCCTCCAGATTGCTCTGGCCCGTCGCCCAGTGCCGGGACAGGAGTTCGGTGAGGGCCTGCAGCAAGGAGGAGCCGGGGACGCGGGCCCGCTCCCCGAAGTGCGTGAGCCACCGGCCGAGCAGTGGCACGTGGGGCGGCGCGGGGTGCGGGGTCTCGGGGTCCTGCTCGGCGGTGCGGCGGAACCGCATGGAGCGGCCCAGCAGCCGTACGAACTCGATGCCCGCCCGGCTCGGCACCAGGAGCTGCGGCGCGTCCGCGCACAGCTCGACCTCGACCTTGACCCGCTTGCCGGTCTCCGGGTCGGTCTCGGTGCGCTCGGCGGGCTCCACGTCGGCCGCGAAGGAGTCGATGTACGGCAGGACGACGTCGGCCAGCTCGGTGAGGAAGGCGAAGCGCAGGTCGCGGTCGCGGGGCTGGGGCACGACGAGCAGCCGCGGCGCGTCCCGCTCGGTGCCGACGAGCGCCCCGAGCGGGGCACCGGCCTCACCGGCGGTGGTCAGCGGCACGAACACCAGCGGCCGCGCGGACACGTGCCGGTGCCGCACGGTCGCCACCACCTGGGCCCGCCCGCTCCGCACGGCCTCCAGCCGGGCCAGCGTGGACATCAGGGACATGGGGGGACCTCCTGGGCGACCTCTTCCGCGACCTCCGCGACGACCTCGCGGGGGCCGCCGTGCGGGGCGGTCAGCATGCCGTTCCCCCCTGTCCCGCCGAGGCCGAGGCCAGCGCCTCCGCCCGCAGACCCGCCGCACGGCGCAGCGCGGCGACCGCCGGGTCCGCCGGGTCCCCCGCCTCGCCGTGCGCCGCCGCGAGCACCTCGTCGACCGTCGTGAGACCGCCCAGCTCCGCCCGGGCGGCCCGGCCCAGCGCGGTCACGGCGCCCGCCGCACGCGCGCGCTCCCGGCAGTGGAAGGCCAGCTCGCACGTGGACAGGCACTCCGGGGCGTACGTGGCCGGCACCGACTCCACGGCGGCGGTCAGCCGCTCCGGCGGCAGGTCGAGGCCGAAGCAGGTGCCCTCGGGGAGCGCCTCGGCGATCTCCTCGATGCGGGTGAGCCGGGCGAGCTGCCGCCGGGTCACCGAGCGCTGCTTGCGCACGTCGACCGCGGAGGCCGTGGCCAGGTTGGAGAAGTCCTTGGGGCAGACGAGCAGGATCCGGTGCCGGACCGCGGGCGCGGGGTCCAGCCGCGCCGCGACCTCCTCCAGCGCGAGGACGTACACCGCGGACTGCCGGGCGGCGGCGCCCACCTTCGCCGGGTCGGCCGAGCCGTCCAGCATCGGGAAGGACTTGATCTCGACGACCGTCCAGGACCCGTCGGGGTGGACGACCACCGCGTCGGGCTCCAGGAACGCGGGGGAGCCGGCCACGTCGAGCGCGAGCATGGGGTGGTCGAGCAGTGTCCAGCCGCCCGCCTCGACGGCCTCCCGCAGCGCCAGCGCCGTCCGGGCCGTGCGCCCGGCCGGGCCCACCGCCGTCAGGTCCGGCACGGAGGAGGTCTCCGGGGGCGGGGCGGCCGGGTCCAGCTTCTCGTGCACCAGCCGGAGCAGTTCCGCGCCGCCGTCCGCCTTGACGCGCTTCTCGAAGGCGTTGCCCCGCGTGAGGGCGAACTGCGACTGCCCGAAGGAGGAGGGGGCGCCCAGCGCGTCCGCGAGCGCCGCCTTGTCCACCCCCGCGCCGTCGAGCAGTGCCCGCCGGTCGCAGCCGGGGTTGGCGGCCAGCGCGGCGAGCGCGCGGGCGTCCAGCGCCTTGGGCTGCGGCGGGGGCTCGCCCGGCACGGGGACGGCCGGGCCCCGCAGCTCAGCGAGCAGGTGCCGCAGCGCCGTCCCCCGCGTCCGCGGGGGCGGCACCCGGTTCGGCTCCCGGCCCGTGGCGGGTTTCGCGCTGTCGGGGAATTCGCTCACCCGCCGAAGTCTGGCATCCGCCACTGACAATCGGGGAACCGCCGCCGCGCACGGCCGCCACCACCGGGGCCAGCCGCGCCGCCGACGCCGTCCGCAGCACCACCGCGAGCCGCATCACCGGTCCGGCCAGCAGCAGACCGACACCCATCACCGCCGCCCCGGCGACCGCGTCGAGCAGATAGTGGTTCGCGGTGCCCATCACCACGATCGTGGTGAACAGCGGATAGACGACACCCGCGACCTTCATCAGCGGCGAGCGGCCGTGGCGCCACAGCATGACCCCGCACCACAGCGCCCAGCCCACGTGCAGGCTCGGCATCGCCGCGTACTGGTTCGTCATGCCGCCCATGCCGCGCGGCGCGCTCGCCTCCCCGCCCCACCAGCCGTAGGAGCTGTACTGCGCCATCGTGTCCACGAAGCCGTGGGCGGGGTGCAGCAGCCGGGGCGGGCAGGTCGGCAGCAGCGTGAAGCCGATCAGACCGAGGAACGTGGACGTCATCAGCCAGGTGCGGACCATGCGGTACTGCTCCGCGTGCGCGCGGAACATCCACACGAGGATCGCGGGGGTGACGATGTAGTGCAGCGAGGCGTACCAGAAGTCGGCCGGGACGCCCAGCCAGGCATGGTCCGTGAACAGCCGGTTGAGCGGGTGCTCGGCGTTGATGTGGAGGAGCTTCTCGACGCGCAGGATCGCCAGCCCGTGGTCGACGGCACCGGACACGTCCCCGCGCACGATGAGCCGTCCCGCCGAGTACGCGGCGTACACCACGACGATCAGCGGCAGTTCCGTCCACCAACGGGCACGGGACCTCGAGGTCTTCGCCTCTTGCGGCCGGACCCGCGGGCGCTCCTCGCGCTCCGGCCCGGGCCGCGGACCCGCCTCGATGCCCGGCGATTCGGTCTGCGCCATCCGATCGCCCTCCCCCTTCTCGTCGCTGCGGGTGCCCGATGGCATGACGGCCCACCTTACGGTGCCTGAACACGTCGCCGTGGGTGCCCCCGGCACTGCAAGACGCGGAGATCGCGTTCCGGGTTGCCCGTACGGGCCGCCCGGAGGCGGCCGGAGGCCCTTCGACAGGGTGCGCGATGATGGAAGAAGCCGCCTCTTCTTTTGTCTCGGAATCCCGCCCCGGATTCTTTGTCTCGGAAGGTCCCTCTCATGGCACCGCGCATCCTGCTGGCCCGGCACGGACAGACGGAATGGTCCCTGCTCGGAAAGCACACGGGACGCACGGACGTACCGCTCCTCGAGGAGGGCCGGCAGGGGGCCAAACTCCTGGGCGAACGGCTGCACCGGGCGCCCCTGGACGGCCTGCCCGGGGCCCTGGTGCGCACGAGCCCGCTCCTGCGCGCGCGGGAGACGTGCGAACTGGCCGGCTTCGGCGACCGCGCCGAGCCCTGGGACGCGCTCCTGGAGTGGGACTACGGGGAGTACGAGGGCATGACGCCGGACGAGATCCAGGAAGCGCGGCCGGGCTGGCTGCTCTGGCGCGAGGGCGCCCCCCGGGGCGAGACGGCGGCGGAGGTCACCGCGCGGGCCGACGAGGTCGTCTCCTGGGCGCGGGAGCAGGAGCGGGACGTCCTGCTGTTCGCCCACGGGCACGTGCTGCGCGCGATCGGGGCGCGGTGGCTGGGGCTGCCGCTGTCGTTCGGGGCGCGCGTGCGGCTGAGCCCCGCCTCGCTGTGCGTCCTGGGCTGGGCGTACGGGGAGGCCGCGATCGAGTCGTGGAACGACGTCGGGCACCTCGCGGGGTGAGGACGGCCTCCCGGCGGCCCGGGCGCGACCCGGCTCAGCGTGCCGGGCGGGGCAGGGAGGCGTGGCGGTCGAGGAACGCCGCGACCTGCGCCGTCCTGCGGTGGGGGAGCAGCAGCCGCCTCGTCGTGGACAGCATGGTGTGCACGCGGGCGGACCGGACCTCGTCCAGCAGGTCGAGCACCCGGTGGCCCGCCGCCGCGGCCTCCTCGGGGCGGCCGTCGCGGGCCAGGTCGTCCGCCAGCTCCGCCGTGTAGAGGACGGTGTTCCGGGCGAAGTGCGGGTCCTGCAGCCGCGCCGCACGGCGCGCGTGCCGGGCCGCCCGCGCCCAGTCGCCCAGCACCGACCAGCACTGCGCCTCCAGGCCCTCCAGTTCGGCCTCGCCGTAGAAGGACATCCACTCGGGGTCCGCGGCCGCCGGACCGTGGGCGAACAGCGAGCGGGCCCGGGCCAGCGCCCGTTCGCAGGCCGCGCGGTCGCCGAGTCCGGCCCGGCCGCCCGCCTCGCGCAGCGCCAGCAGCGACAGCAGCCGGGGCGAACCCAGCGGCCCGGCCGCCCGCAGGCCCGCCTGGGCCGCCCGCAGCGCCTCGTGGGGCCGGCCCGCGTCCCGGGCCAGGAACGAGGTGTTGCAGAAGGCGTGTGCCTCCAGGGCCGGGTCCCCGGCCGTCCGGGCCGTCGCGAGGGCCTCCGCGTAGTGCGAGCGCGCGTCGTCGAGGCGGCCCGAGTCGTGTGCCAGCCAGCCCACCGAGAGGGCCAGTTCGCCCGCCGCCGCGTACAGCCGGCCGGCCGCCGAGGGGTGCGCGGCGCCGGAGTCGAGCAGGGCGTACGCGGTCTGCAGCGGGGCGGCGGCGTACCGGTACAGGCCGTCGGCGCCGTGCCGGTCGTCGAGCAGCCGGATCCGCCGCACGGCCTCCTCCAGCAGGTCCGCCTCGGCGGTGCCCGCGCGGCGGCTCGGGCGTCCGGCGGCGGCCGCGGCGTCGGGGCCGAGGGCCGTCTGGGCGGCCAGGGCCGTCAAGGGTGTCAAGGGTGTCAAGGAGACTGCCGCCACGGTGGCGGTGCCGCCGGTCATGAATGCGCGACGCCGCACGTCGCTCTCCTCGTGGTCCGTTCCAAGGTGCTGTCGGTGCGGGGGATTCTCCCCGGCCGGGCGCGGGGAGCGGCCGCGCACGGACGAGCGGGGGGCGAATCCCAGGTCGGTCAGCTCCCGGCCGGGGAACATGTGCAGGAACACCCGTTCGTAGGCGTAGTTGGGGCAGCGGATCTCCCCCGCCTCCACCCGGCCGATGTACCGGGCGTCGCAGCTCACACGCTCGCCGATCTCCCGGGCAGCCCGCCGCACCGCCGCCGCGAACTCGCCCGGCGAGCGCTGCCCGCGCAGCTCCCGGAAGGCCAGGTTCGGCCTCGCGGGCAGGGGGGACTGGGACGAGGTCACCGCTGACGACGCCATGGCCGGGCCCTCTCTCGCACTCCGTCGACCCCACCGGGTCGATCCGTCCGACGGTGCATGAACGTACCCGTCCGTCAGATGCCGTGATGCGAGGTTTGGCTACAAACCGGATATCTCATCCGGGATCTGCCATGAACTGCCATCCTCGGGAAGGTGTGTGCGCCGTAGCCGTCGGCGGGCTCGTGCGTTGTACCCCGTGGACCGGGAGCCGCCGGAACTCCCGACCACTCAGCCGTCAGGAGGGGTACGCCGTGTGGGAGACCGGGATGACGAGGATCGATCCCCGAAGGTCGCGTGGAGCACATGGAGCCCATGGAGCCCATGGGGCGCAGGGGGCGCAGGGGGCTCACGGGGTGCACGGCGCACGCGGGGCGCTGTCGTCGCCCGGCCTTCCCGACGTGGTGACCGTGCCCGCCCGGCAGGGACTCGAGGCCGTGGACATCCTGCGCCGCGGCACGGGGGACCGGGTCGGACCCGTCCTGCACGACGACGACTGCGACACCCTCGGCTTCCTGGTGCCGGCCGGGACGGCGGACGCCTGGGACGTGCCGGGCAGCACCTGTACCCAGACCGACGGTTCGGCGACGGCACCGGCCGCCCCCGAGCCGGCCGGCGAGGGCGGCGGCTGGCTGCTGCCGCCCGGCGGCGCCGAGCCGGCCACGGACCCCGCGGTGCTGCGGGACGCGCTCGGCGAGGCCGCGCGACTGCTCCGGGCGGCGGACAGCTGCAGGTGAGCCCGGGGACCGGGCCCCGCCGGTGAGGCCGTGGTCCCGCCCGGGGCCGCAGGCGCCCGGCCGATAATGGGCGGATGGCGAGGAGCGCGAGGGCGGCGAAGACCCCGAAGGCCGGCAGGGCCCCGAAGGCCGGCAGGGCCGTGACGGACGAGGGGGCGGCGAGTGGCCGGGGCGGCGGCCGACGGGCGGCCGCCGAGGTCGAGGAGACCGTCGACGGCGGACTGGCCCGGCTGACGCCCGACCGCGACCGCCCCCACTCCTGGAGCCTGTTCCTCGACGGCGCCCCGCAGTCGCACGTCGACCTGGACGACCCCACACGTCTCGCCTTCGACTACCAGCGCCGCCTCGGCCATGTGATCGACCTCGCCGCCCCGCCCGGCCGGCCGCTGCGGATCGCGCACCTCGGCGGCGGGGCCTTCACCCTCGCCCGGTACACCGCCGCCACCCGCCCCCGCTCCACCCAGCTAGTCGTCGAGCGCGACGGCGCCCTCGTGCGGTTCGTCCGCGAGACGCTGCCGCTCGACCCGCGCGCGCGGATCCGCGTCCGCACCCTCGACGCCCGCGAGGGCCTCGCCAAGCTGCCGGAGGACTGGGCCGACCTCGTCCTCGCCGACGTGTTCGACGGGGCCCGCACACCGGCCCACCTCACCTCGGTGGAGTTCCTCGCCGACGCCCGCCGGGTGGTGCGCCCCGGCGGGCTGTACGCGGCGAACCTGACGGACGGTCCGCCGCTGGCCCATCTGCGCGGACAGATCGCCACGGCGGCGGAGGTCTTCCCGGAACTGGCGCTGGTCGCCGAACCGGCCGTGCTGCGCGGCCGGCGCTTCGGCAACGCGATACTCCTCGCCTCCGACGCGCCGCTGCCCCTCGCCGAACTCACCCGGCGCGCGGCCTCGGACCCGCACTCCGCCCGGGTCGAACACGGCGGGGCGCTGGCCGACTTCACCGGCGGCGCCCGCCCGGTCACCGACACCGACGCGGTGGCGTCGCCGGCGCCGCCGCCCTCGGTGTTCGACTGAGCGGGGCCGTGCCGTCGTGCGCCGTGCCGTACCTCGTGCGCGGACGGCTCAGTAGGTGCCGATGTCCACGTGCGGCGGCCCGTCGTGCCAGGTGCAGAACACCGACACCTTGTCCGCGCCCGAGGTGAACTCCACGCGGATCCACGACTCCGTCTTCCACACCTGCATCGACCAGCCGGCCCCCGGCGTCGCGGACACCAGCGTCGCGGAGGTGTCGCCGATGTCGAACACCACCCGGCCGCCGTCGGTGTCGTAGCCCTTGACCTCCCCGGAGGAGGCCGGAGGAGAACCCTTCGACGAGTGCGCGGAGGAGCCCGAGGAGTTCCCGGAGTCCCCCGAGGACGAGGAGGGCGGGGAGGAGGCGGCCCCCGGGGTGCCGGACGGCGCGGGCGCCTTCGACGTCCGGGACGGGGACGGACTGTGCGCCGGCTTCGGCGGGCGGCTGGTCGGCCGGGCCAGCGCCCTGGCCTCCTGCGTCGAGCCTGCCGCCGTGATGGGCAGGGCGCGCGGCGGGTCGTAGGCGGTTCCCGCCATGACCGTGTGGACACCCCACCACGACAGGGTGACCGCCGCGCCGGTGGCGAGCGACCACGCCGATACGTGAACGAGTCCTCTGTACATCGCTGTCATACTGCCTCACCCGCCCCACGCGCGTCCCGCCAGTCGCACACAGTCTCGAATGTCCTTTGTGCGTCGTGGAGTTGTCCACAGGCTCCGGAGCCACCCGCGCGCATGGCGTACGGTGCGGCGCATGGCAAGTGTGCTCGTGGTCGAGGACGACCAGTTCGTACGCTCCGCGCTCATCCGGCATCTGACCGAGGCCACGCACCTCGTGCGCAGTGTCGGCACCGCGCTCGAGGCACTGCGCGAGGTCGCCCACTTCTCGTTCGACGTCGTGATACTCGATCTCGGACTGCCCGATCTGGACGGCTCCGAGGCGCTGAAGATGCTGCGCGGCATCACCGACGTACCGGTGATCGTGGCCACCGCGCGGGACGACGAGACGGAGATCGTCCGGCTGCTCAACGCGGGCGCCGACGACTACCTGACCAAGCCGTTCTCCGTGGAGCACCTCTCCGCCCGGATGGCCGCCGTGCTGCGCCGGGCCCGCTCCGGCGCGGGCGGGGCCCCGGCCTCCGCGGTGATCCGCGTCGGCGGCCTCGCCATCGACCCGCTGCGCCGCCAGGCCGAACTCGACGGCACGCCCCTGGACCTGACCCGCCGCGAGTTCGACCTGCTCGCCTTCCTCGCCGGCCGCCCCGGAGTGGTCGTCCCCCGCAGGGAACTGCTCGCCGAGGTGTGGCAGCAGTCCTACGGCGACGACCAGACCATCGACGTCCACCTCTCCTGGCTGCGGCGCAAGCTGGGGGAGACGGCGGCCAGGCCCCGCTATCTGCACACCCTGCGTGGCGTCGGCGTGAAGCTGGAGCCGCCGGGAGCGGAGCCGCTGTCATGAGGTGGGCACTGGTCAAGGTGTGCGTGGCGGTGACCACCATGGTCGTGGTCGCCTTCGCGGTGCCGCTCGGCCTCGTCATCAAGGAGATGGCACGCGACCGCGCCTTCTCCAACGCTGAGCGCGAGGCGGCGGCTGTGGCGCCCGCGCTGTCCATCACCACCGAGCGGGAACAGCTCGAACGCGTCGTCGCCTCGGCCGGCTCCGACGACGAGGGCATCGCGGTGCACATCCCGGCGGCCGCGGGCACCGACAGCGAAGGCAGGGTCCTCAGCGACGGCGAGGGCGCCACGAAGGCCCTCGACCTCGGCCGGCGGCGTGCCGCCGAGAAGGACATCGAGGCCACCCGCAAGCTGGGCCGGGCCTCCACCAGCGAGGTGCCGGGCGGGTTCACCCTGCTCCAGCCCGTCGCCATCGGCTCCGGGGCCATCGCCGTGGTCGAGGTGTACGTGCCGGAGGCCGAGGTCAGCAATGGCGTCGGCACGGCCTGGGCGGTGCTCGCCGCCGTCGGCGCCGCGCTCGTCGTCGGCTCGGTCGCCGTCGCCGACCGGCTCGGCGTGCGCATGGTGCAGCCCGCGCAGCGCCTCGTCGAGGGCGCGCACGAACTGGGGGAGGGGCAACTGGGTGCCCGGGTGCCCGAGGAGGGGCCGACCGAACTGCGGCTCGCGGCGGTCGCGTTCAACTCCATGGCCGACCAGGTCGTCCAACTGCTCGCCAACGAACGGGAACTGGCCGCCGATCTCTCGCACCGGCTGCGCACCCCGCTGACCGTGCTGCGGCTCAACGCCGCCTCGCTCGGCGAGGGCCCGGCGGCCGACCAGACCCGGGCCGCCGTCGCCCAGCTCGAACGCGAGGTCGACACCATCATCCGCACCGCCCGGGAGGCCAAGCCGCAGACGACCGCCCCGAGCCCCGGGGCCGGGTGCGACGCGGCCGAAGTGGTACGTGAACGCATGGAGTTCTGGTCCGCGCTGGCCGAGGACGAGGGACGCAAGGTGCGCACGGCCGGCATCGACCGCCCGGTGCGCATACCCGTGGCCCGTGCCGATCTGGCCGCCGCGCTCGACGCCCTGCTCGGCAACGTCTTCCGGCACACCCCGGAGGGGACCGCCTTCGCGGTCGACGTGCACCACGCCGAGGACGCCGTCATCGTGCTGGTCTCCGACGCGGGGCCCGGCATCAAGGACCCCGGTGCCGCGATGGCCCGGGGGCGCGGCTCGGGCAACGACGGGTCGACGGGGCTCGGGCTGGACATCGTGCGGCGGCTGGCCGAGTCGACCGGCGGCGACGTGCGGATCGGGTCCTCCGTCCTCGGCGGCACGGAGGTCCGCATCTGGATACAGCTCGACGGCCGCGGCACCGAGCCGAAGGGCCGCCGCGGTCACCGGGGGAGGGTGCGCGGCCGCAAGCGGGTGGCCGCGGCGAGGTAGGGGCGACGCTCCGCGGGGGTGTGACGGGGCCGCCCGCGCCCGTGCGGCTCGGCCGTGTGGCGCGGGTGGCGGGGGCAACCGGGAGGGTGCCGTTCCCGTCCCCCAACGGGGAACGCGCGGACGCGCGCCGCCCGTCGGACACCGGCCCGGGCGGGCGCGTCGCCCCCGGATTGGTCTCTACCTTTAACCCCCGCCCATCCCTTCCTTAAGCGCACCCTAAGAACCGTGACCCCGGCCCGGATTGGGCCGATGCGCCCGAATCCCGCCCGCTAGCTTGTCGCCGCACCCCACACTTCCGTGAGCAGTGAAAGCAGGCACCAGATGAGCGTGACGCACCGGCGCAGGGTCAGCGGCAGGAACAAGGTGATCGGTGGCGTCGTCGCCGCGGCCGTGGCGGGCGGCGGCGCCTTCGCGCTCACCGGAACCGCCCACGCGGCCGGCGTCGGTGCCGTCTACACCAAGTCCAGCACGTGGGAGACCGGTTACACCGCCCAGTACGTCGTCACCAACGACAGCGGTGCCAAGGAGGACGACTGGACGCTGGAGTTCGACCTGCCCGCGGGGGCGAGAATCAGCTCGCTGTGGAACGCCACCTCGAAGGTCAGCGGACAGCACGTCACCGTGACGGCCCCCTCCTGGGACAAGGACGGGCTCGCCGCGAACGAGTCCGTCACCGTCGGCTTCGTCGTGAACGGCAAGGGCGACCCCACCGGCTGCCGCATCGACGGCGCGAGCTGCTCCGCGGACGAGGGCAGCACCCCCGAGCCGAGCGGGCGTCCCTCCGAGACCGCCACCTCGAAGCCGAGCGCCGAGCCCAGCAAGAGCGCCACGCCCTCGCAGAGCACCCCGCCGAAGCCGAGCTCCAGCCCCTCGACCCCGCCGGACACCGGCAACGGCAGCGCGGGCGGCGCCGGCTTCTCCCCCTACGTCGACACCTCGCTCTACCCCGCCTTCGACCTGCTCGCCGCCTCCGAGGCCGCCGGCGTCAAGGACTTCAACCTGGCCTTCGTCACCGACGGCGGCGGCTGCACCCCCAAGTGGGGCGGCGTCAGCGATCTGGGCAGCGACGCGGTCGCCGCGCAGATCGGCAAGCTGCGGGACAAGGGCGGTGACGTCCGCGTCTCCTTCGGCGGCGCCTCCGGTTCCGAACTCGGCACCACCTGCAGCTCCGCCGACGCACTGGCGGCGGCCTACGGCAAGGTCGTGGACACGTACAAGCTGACCAAGGTCGACTTCGACATCGAGGGCGGCGCGCTGCCGAACGCGGCGGCCAACACCCGGCGTGCCCAGGCCATCGCCAAGCTCCAGCAGGCCCACTCCGGCCTGGACGTCTCCTTCACCCTGCCCGTCATGCCGGAGGGGCTGACCCAGGACGGCGTCAACCTGCTGTCCAACGCCAAGTCCAACGGCGTGAAGATCTCCGCCGTCAACATCATGGCGATGGACTACGGGGCCTCGTACGACGGCGACATGGGCGAGTACGCCGTCCAGGCGGCCACCGCGACCCAGGCGCAGATCAAGGGCGTGCTCGGACTCTCGGACGGCGCGGCGTGGAAGGCGGTCGCGGTCACCCCGATGATCGGCGTCAACGACGTGTCCTCGGAGGTCTTCAAGGTCGACGACGCCAAGCAGCTCGTGGACTTCGCGAAGTCCAAGGGGCTCGCGTGGCTGTCGATGTGGTCCGCGACGCGCGACAAGAGCTGTGCGGGCGGGCCGAAGAACACGGCGGACGCCACGTGCAGCTCGATCACGCAGGGGGCGTTCGACTTCTCCAAGGCGTTCGCGGCCTACAAGTAGCCAAGGCAGCCAAGGGAGCCAAGGTAGCCAAGGTAGCCAAGGCAGCCAAGGCAGCCAAGGCAGCCAAGGCAGCCAAGGCAGCCAAGGCAGCCAAGGCAGCCAAGGCAGCCAAGGCAGCCGAGGCAGCCAGAGAGAGCCGAGGGAAAGGAGCTGCCCGGCGCCCTCCGCCGGGCAGCTCCCGCTCAGCGCGGGGCGCGGTCCGCTTCCCCACAAAGCCCCCACCAGGACCGCGCCCCGTCCCCTCTGACCGGCCCGGCCGGCGTCCGCTTACGCCGGCCGGGCCGGGACTTGCGACCGTGCCCGCGCCGGGCGGGGCGGGTAGTGGCGCGGGCACGGTGGTCTGTGGAGCCGGCCCCTAGGGGAGGGGCGGCAGCGTGCCGGTGCGGGCGACACGGCTGTACCAGTGGGCGCTCGACTTCGGAGTGCGGGCCAGCGTCTCGTAGTCCACGTGGACCGCCCCGAACCGCTTCTCGTAGCCGTAGGCCCACTCGAAGTTGTCCATCAGGGACCACAGGTAGTAGCCCCGCACCTCGGCGCCGTCGTCGACGGCGCGGCGCAGCGCCGTCAGGTGGCCGTGCAGGTAGGCGATGCGCTCCGGGTCGTGCACCCGGCCCTCGGCGTCCGGCTCGTCGTCGTAGGCGGCACCGTTCTCGGTGATGTACAGCGGCAGCCCGGGCGCCTCGCGGGTGTAGCGCATGACCAGGTCGTGCAGCCCGGTCGGGTCGACCGCCCAGCCCATCGACGTCCGCTCGCCCGGCGGCTGGTGGAAGGTCACGTCGTCGGCGCCCGGCCACGGTGCCCGCGCGCCGGAGCCGTGATTGTCCGCGAGCGGACCGGACGGCGCGTTCTCCGCCGCGCTCACCAGGGCGGGCGTGTAGTAGTTCAGGCCGAGCGCGTCCAGCGGCTGGTGGGTCAGCACCAGGTCGCCCTGCTGGACGAAGGCCCAGTCGGTGACCGACCGGGTCGCCTTGATCAGCGTCTCCGGGTAGGCCCCGTGCAGTATCGGGCCGTGGAAGACACCGTTGGCGAGGTCGTCGATCCGCTGCGCCGCCTCCAGGTCCGCGGGGTCCTGCGAAAGCGGGCGGATCACCTGGGAGTTGAGGCTCACGGCGACCGAGGCGCCGGCCGGCAGGGTGGCCCGCAGGGCGGTCGTGCCCAGGCCGTGCGCGAGGTTCAGGTGGTGCGCGGCCCGCAGCGAGGCCTCCGGGTCGGTGCGGCCAGGGGCGTGCACGCCGGAGCAGTAGCCGAGGAAGGCGCTGCACCAGGGCTCGTTCAGGGTGATCCACTGCTCGACGCGGTCGCCGAGCGCCTGCCCGAGGAGTGCCGCGTACTCGGCGAACCGGTAGGCGGTCTCCCGCTCCGGCCAGCCGCCGGCGTCCTCCAGCTCCTGCGGCAGGTCCCAGTGGTAGAGCGTCAGGGCCGGCTTGATGCCGTGGGAGAGCAGCTCGTCGACCAGACGCCGGTAGAAGTCCAGCCCGCGCTGGACCGCCGGGCCCCGCCCGGTGGGCTGCACCCGGGACCACGAGACGGAGAAGCGGTATGAGGCCAGACCGAGCTCGGCCATCATCGCGACGTCGTCGCGGTAGCGGTGGTAGTGGTCGATGGCCACGTCACCGTGGTCGCCGCCGGCCGTCCTTCCCGGCGTGTGGCTGAAGGTGTCCCAGATGGACGGCGTTCGGCCGTCCTCCGCCGCCGCTCCCTCGATCTGGTACGCGGAGGTGGCCGCTCCCCAGACGAAGGCGGGAGGGAAGGACACGGACATCGGCTCGGTCATGGAATCGCTCCCACGGGTCGGTTGCGCCGCCCATTATGCATGGGAGCGCTCCCACGAAAAACCCCCGGGAGTCCCGAACCCCTCAGCGCCGCAACAAACCGCCTCACGACGAAGCCCCCGAACCCACCCCTCAGGGGCCCGGGGAACTGCGTCTTCACAAGACCCCCGGCCCACCGAACAAGACGCGGGGAACTGCGCGCCCGACCCACGAACCCGCACCCGCCCACGTACGCGAACCCCCCACCCCCCGTAGGCGAGGTCACCCCCACCCCCGAAGGCGGGGCACTCCCACCAGACCCCCGCCCCCGAAGGCCGAGCCCCCCACCGAACCCCCACCCCCGCACGGCGAGCAGCACGCCACCGTCCCCCACCGCCCCGGCCGGAGGCCTACCGCCGGAGGCCGGAAGCCCCCTACGTCGGCGAGGGGACCCCCCTCACGCCGACTCCCGTACGACCAGCTCCGTCGGCAGGACGACCCCCCGATGCCCCGCCCCCCGCTGCTCGATCTCGTCGAGCAGCAACCGCGCCATCGTCCGCCCCATCTCCTCCAGCGGCTGCCGCACACTCGTGAGCGGCGGGTCGATGTGCCGCGCCACGATGGAGTCGTCGAAGCCGATCACCGCCACGTCGTCCGGCACCCGCCGCCCCGAGGCCCGCAGTTCCAGCACGGCTCCTGAGGCCGTCACGTCCGAGGCGGCGAACACCGCGTCCACCTCCGGGCGCCGCCGCAGCAGTTCCCGCATGGCCCAGCGGCCGCCGTCCTCCGTGAAGTCGCCCTGGACGATCAGGTCGTCCTGGACTTCGAGCCCCGCCTTCTCCAGTGCCTCCCGGTACCCCTCGAGCCGGGCCTGCGCCACATCCATGTCCAGCGGCCCGGTGATCGTGCCGATGGTCCGGCGGCCGCCGGCCAGCAGGTGTTCGACCGCGCTGCGGGCCCCGCCCCCGTTGTCCGCGCGGACGTGCCCCAGCGGTTCGCCGTCGCCGCGCCGGCCCGCCAGCACGGTCGGCACGGCCAGTTCCTCGAGCCGGTCGGGCAGCGTGTCGTCGCTGTGCACCGCCATCATCAGCACGCCGTCCACACGCTGCGCGGACAGGTACGTGGCGAGGCGCGCGTACTCCTTCTCGTCGCGGACCAGCACCAGCAGCAACTGCATGCCCGCACCGGCGAGTCCGGCGGACACCCCGCGGATGATCCCGGAGAAGTAGGGCTCGGAGAAGAGCCGGTTCTGCGCCTCGGGGACGACCAGCGCCACCGAGTCGGTGCGCTGGGTGACCAGGGAACGGGCGGCGCGGTTGGGGATGTAGCCGAGTTCGTCGATGGCCCGCTGGACGGCGGCCCGGGAGCGGTCGCTCACCTTGGGGGAGCCGTTGATCACCCGGGAGACGGTGCCGCGCCCGACACCGGCGAGCGCGGCCACGGCGTTGAGGGTGGGGCGCCGGACGTCCGCGTTCCTGGCCGGCGGGTCGGCAGGTCTCATCGTTCACCTCTCGGCGATCAGTGGGGGGCGGGCCTCATTCTGACCCAGAAATTTCCCAAACCGCCTCCGTGGACCGTACCCGGCTCATCGGGGGCTCCGCGAAGACGTCGTTGACCTGCGGGAATCCGGGGTGTGACGGCAGTGTGTCGGGCTGGTTACACGTGACGTCACGACACGTAAACGTGACGCCTACAACACGCTTGCGCAACGACGCCGTTTTCAAGTCTTGACACTGGGGCTCGCAGGAACGAGTCTTCCGGCATGCCGCGTGGGAGCGGTCCCACGGGTCCTCGGGGGGTTACTCCCGTGTGGACCAGAACACCGAAGGCCCTTCCCTCCACCTCGCAACACCCACTGTTGACCAGCATCTTTTCACCACACACCTCGTGTTGTGAACTGGCCGCTGCTCGAACCGAGAGGGCAGGTCCGGACTGCCGGTTCCCCGGCAGCCCGATTCCTGAGGTCCCGTTCCCCACTGGAACAAGGAGTAGTGGAATGCGCATCACCCGTACCGGCGGCGGTCGAGGCCGCAGAGCAGCGGCCGTGACCACCACGGTCCTCACGGCCTCGGCGCTGCTGCTGACCGGCTGCAGCAGCGACGACTCGGACAGCTCGGACTCCAACGGGAACATCACCCTCAAGCTCGCGGACTTCGGGCAGTTCGGCTACAAGGAAGCCAAGCTGTTCGACGAGTACCACAAGCTGCACCCGAACATCACGGTGAAGGAAGAGACCTCCACCAAGGAGGAGGACTACTACCCGAAGCTGCTTCAGCAGCTGAACGCGGGCAGTGGTCTGGGTGATGTCACCGGCATCGAGGTCGGCCGCACCAAGGAGGTCGTCACCACTCAGGCGGACAAGTTCGTCGACCTGAGCAAGACGATCAACGTCGCGGACTGGGTGGACTGGAAGGAAAAGCAGGTCACCACCGACGACGGCAAGGTGATCGGCGCCGGCACGGACATCGGCCCGATGTCGCTCTGCTACCGCCGTGACCTGTTCGAGAAGGCGGGTCTGCCGACCGACCGCGAGGACGTCACGAAGGCCGTCGCCGGCGGCTGGGAGGACTACATCAAGCTCGGCGAGAAGTTCAAGAAGAAGGCTCCCGACAAGACCTACTTCATGGACTCCGCGAGCGCGATGTACAACGCGGTCGTCTCCTCCTCCCCGGAGCAGTACTACAGCTCCGACGGCAAGCCGATCTACAAGGACAGCGCTTCCGTCAAGAAGGGCTGGGACCTGGCCGTCGAGGCCACGGACAAGGGCCTCTCGCAGGGTCTCGCCCAGTTCGACGACCCGTGGACCGCCGCGCTCCGCAAGGGCTCCATCGCGACCGTGGCCTGCCCGGCGTGGATGGCCGGCCAGATCTCCGTCAACTCCGGTGACGACTTCAAGGGCAAGTGGGACATCGCCCGTGCGCCCGGCGACGCCGCCGCCAACTGGGGCGGTTCCTTCCTCGCGGTGCCGAAGGCCGGCAAGCACGTGAAGGAGGCGCAGGAGCTCGTCAAGTGGCTGACCGCGCCCGAGCAGCAGGCGAAGGTCTTCAAGGCCATCGGTGTCTTCCCGTCGAACACGAAGGCCTACGACCTTCCCGACGTGAAGAACGCCAAGCTCCCGTACTTCAACAACGCCCCGATCGGTGAGATCTACGCGGAAGAGGCCAAGGTCATCCCCGCGGCGGTGCTCGGCCCGAAGGACGGCGTGATCAAGGACACGATCTCCCGCCAGATCAACAACATGGCGCAGCGTGGCACCAAGCCCGACAAGGCCTGGAGCGACGCGGTCGACACCATCGACAAGGCGATCGGCTGAACCCCGGCGGTGCGGGTGGTCCCCAGGGGCTGCCCGCACCGCACCGGCGGCTTCGGCCGCCGACGGCATCCGCGTCACCGGGCCGGCGTTCACCCGCCGGCCGGGTGCGCGCCCCGGTGACGGGGCGCACCGGGTTCGTGCCCGGACGCCACCGGGTGCCGGCTCGTCGTACCGGACCGGCACGGGGGAACGGTGCCGGTACGACGGGAAGGCCCCCGGTGGTCGGGCCGGATCCGCCGAGCGGAGCCGGGACCGATGCCCGATCCGGTCCCGTCCGCCGGATCCGGTCCCTCAGCGGAACCCCAGGGTTCCGCACACACGTACGTCAGGCCGCGGCGCGGGCGGCTCGCTACCGTACCGAACAGCGCAGGGAGCGGCGGGATGGGCGCCCGGCCCGTGCACGCGCCCCCCGCCCCCTACCCGGCCGCAACCTCCCAGGGAAGGACTCCCTCCGTGGCAACGACAACCCCCACACAGGGTGCCTACAGCCCGCCGCCCGGCGGCTCCGGCACCGCGTCGAAGGAACGCAGCGCGTGGCGCTCCCGCCTGTGGCGCTTCGACGACAAGGCGTCGCCGTACGCCTACATCGCGCCCTTCTTCCTCATCTTCGGCGCCTTCGGTCTGTACCCGCTCCTCTACACCGGCTGGATAGCACTGCACCGGGTGGAGATGACGAGCCTCGACCAGTCCGAGTGGGTCGGCTTCGAGAACTTCACGAGGATCCTCCAGGACTCCGAGTTCTGGACGGCCGTCTCCAACACGTTCGTCATCGGCGTCATCTCGACCGTCCCGCAGCTCCTGGTCGCGCTGGGCCTCGCCCATCTGCTCAACTACAAGCTGCGCGCCAGCACGTTCTGGCGGACGCTCATCCTGACCCCGTACGCCACCTCGGTCGCCACCGCCGCCCTCGTGTTCGCCCTGGTCTTCCGGGCCGACGGCGGCATGCTCAACTGGGTGCTGCACTTCTTCGGTGCCCCGAGCGACACCGACTGGGGCAACGGGCACTGGACGTCCAAGATCGCCATCTCGATCATCGTGATCTGGCGCTGGACCGGCTACAACGCCCTCATCTACCTGGCCGCCATGCAGGCCGTGCCGACGGACCTCTACGAGGCCGCCTCGATCGACGGAGCCACGCGCTGGCAGCAGTTCCGCAAGGTGACCATCCCCTCGCTGCGGCCCACGATCCTGTTCACCATCGTCATCTCGACGATCGGCTCGATGCAGCTCTTCGGTGAGCCGCTGCTCCTGCAGGGCGGCACCCTCGGCGCCGTCGGCGGCAGCGACCACCAGTACGAGACGCTGAGCATCTACCTCTACAACTACGGCTGGAAGCTCGGACACCTCGGTCCGGCCGCGGCCGTGGCCTGGGCCATGCTCGTCCTGCTGCTGCTGATCGCCCTGATCAACTGGATCATCAGCCGGTTCGTGCGCAAGAGCGCCGCGGTCTGACGGGAGCGAAATCGATGACCACGACAAGTCCCACCAAGACCGCCGTGCCGGGGCCCGCCCCGGCGCCGCTGCCCGCCGAGCCGGGCAAGGGCCGCAACCGCTTCAAGATCGGCGCCGGCCAGCAGCTCAAGGGCGGCCCGCTGACGTACGTCTTCCTGATCATCGTCGGCCTGGGTTCCGTCTTCCCGCTGTACTGGACGCTGGTCGCCGCCTCGCACGACCAGCAGCGGGTCCTCGACACCCCGCCGCCGTTCATCCCGGGCGGCAGGCTGTTCAGCAACCTGCAGACGGCCTGGGAGCAGGCCAACCTCGGCAAGGCGATCGTCAACACCGCGATCGTGGCCGGCTGCATCACCGCCGCCACCCTGTTCTTCTGCACCCTGGCCGGCTACGCCTTCGCCAAGATGCGCTTCCGCGGCCGCAACGTGCTGATGACCGCGGTCATCGCCACCCTGACGGTCCCGCCGCAGCTCAGCGTCGTGCCGCTGTTCATGATGATGTCGGACATCGGCTGGAACGGTCAGCTGGAGTCGGTCATCTTCCCGACCCTGGTCGGCGCCTTCGGCGTGTTCTTCATGCGGCAGTACCTGATCGAGGCGCTGCCCTACGAGCTCATCGAGGCGGCCAAGGTCGACGGCGCGAGCAACATCCGCATCGTCTGGAACGTGGTCCTGCCCGCCGCCCGGCCCGCGATGATGGTGCTCGGCATGCTGACCTTCGTCCAGGCCTGGAACGACTTCTTCTGGCCCTTCCTCGCGCTGAACCAGGAGAACCCCACCATCCAGGTGGCGCTCGGCCTGCTCAGCGCCTCGTACACGCCGGACCAGAGCATCGTCATGGCGGGCGCGCTGATCAGCACGCTCCCGCTGCTGCTCGTGTTCATCGTCTTCGGCAAGCAGATCGTCGGCGGCATCATGGCGGGCGCGGTCAAGGGCTGACGTCCATCCGGGTACGGCCCGTCCCGCACACGGGCCGTACCGGCGGGGGAGGCGGCACCGCCCGCCTCCCCGAGTCACCCGCCGCCCGCGGGGTCCGCTCCGCACCGAAACCCCGCCCCGCCGGGCCCGCACCCGGGCCTCTCCTGCCTTCCCCCCCCACCGCCGGACCACCGTCCGGACCGCCTCACGCCACTTTGGGAGCGTTCTCACCATGACCGCCGTACGACCCGAGACCACTGCCCGGCCGGTAACGGACACCTCTCTCTCCTTCCCGACCGACTTCGTCTGGGGTGCCGCCACCGCCGCCTACCAGGTGGAGGGCGCCGCCGCCGAGGACGGTCGCACCCCTTCGATCTGGGACACCTTCAGCCACACCCCCGGCAAGGTGCGCAACGGTGACACCGGCGACATCGCCGCCGACCACTACCACCGGTACCGCGACGACGTGGCGCTGATGAAGGACCTCGGCCTGAAGGCGTACCGCTTCTCGGTCTCCTGGTCCCGGGTCCAGCCCACCGGCCGCGGCCCCGCCGTCGAGCGCGGCCTGGACTTCTACCGCCGTCTCACCGACGAGCTGCTCGAGGCGGGCATCACCCCGGTCGCCACCCTCTACCACTGGGACCTGCCCCAGGAGCTGGAGGACGCGGGCGGCTGGCCGCAGCGCGACACCGCCTACCGCTTCGCCGACTACGCCGAGATCATGGCCCGCGCCCTCGGCGACCGCGTCGGCGTGTGGACCACCCTCAACGAGCCCTGGTGCTCGGCCTTCCTCGGCTACGGATCCGGTGTGCACGCCCCGGGCCGCACCGACCCGGCCGCCACCCTGCGCGCCGCCCACCACCTGAACCTGGCCCACGGCAAGGCGGTCGGGGTGCTGCGCGACCTCCTGCCGTCGACCGCGCAGACCTCCATCACCCTCAACCTGCACCAGGTCCGCCCGCTGACCGACAGCCCCGAGGACGCCGAGGCGGCCCGCCGCATCGACGCCGTCGGCAACCGCGTCTTCACCGGCCCGATCCTGGACGGCGCCTACCCCCAGGACCTGATCGCCGACACCTCCCACCTGGTGGACTGGAACGAGCTGGTCCAGGACGGCGACCTGGCGGAGATCTCCCGCCCGATCGACGTCCTCGGCGTCAACTACTACTCGCCGACCGTGGTCTCGCACCCGGTCGACGGTGCCGGCACCACGAAGAACGACGGTCACGGCGCCAGCGCCCACTCCCCGTGGACGGGCTCCGACCACGTCGCCTTCCACCTCGCCAACGACAACCTCACGGCGATGAACTGGGCCATCGACGCCAGCGGCCTGCACACCCTGCTGACCGACCTGGCCAAGTCGCACCCCGAACTGCCGCTGATGGTCACCGAGAACGGTGCCGCCTTCGACGACTACATCTCGCCCGAGGGCAAGGTCAACGACCCGCAGCGGGTGGCCTACCTCCACGCCCACCTGGACGCCGTCCGCCGGGCCGTCGCCGACGGCGCCGACGTGCGGGGCTACTTCCTGTGGTCGCTGCTTGACAACTTCGAGTGGTCCTACGGCTACTCCAAGCGCTTCGGCGCCGTCTACGTCGACTACTCCACCCAGCGCCGCATCCCCAAGGACAGCGCCCACTGGTACGCGGGCGTGATCCGCGAGAACGCGCTGCCGGCCACCGGCTCGCAGGGCTGATCCACACCGCCCGGGAGGGGCGCGGCCGGACACCGGCCGCGCCCCTCCCGTCTTTTGTGCCGCCGGAGAGGGCACGGAGTCCGTCCGACGAGGGACGATGGTCCTCGGCGGAAGACGACGGGCCCGTACGCCGTGCCGTCCCGGGCTGTTACATTCCTGGCCTGAAAGCGGCAAAACAGGAGGCGGCGACTATGGCGGTCAACGGTGGGCGGAGCCGGGGCGGTCGACGGCCCACCCTGGAGGAGGTCGCCGCCCGGGCCGGTGTGGGCCGCGGCACGGTCTCCCGGGTGATCAACGGGTCCCCCCGGGTCAGCGCCGCCACCCGCGCCGCCGTCGAGGCGGCCGTCGCCGAGCTGGGCTTCGTCCCCAACACCGCCGCCCGCGCACTCGCCGCCAACCGCACCGACGCCATCGCGCTGGTCGTCCCCGAGCCCGAGACCCGGTTCTTCGCCGAGCCGTACTTCTCCGACATGCTGCGGGGTGTGGGCGCCGAACTGTCCGACACGGAGATGCAGTTGCTGCTCATCTTCGCGGGCGGGGACCGTGAGCGCCGCCGGCTCGCCCAGTACCTGGCCGCGCACCGGGTGGACGGGGTGCTGCTGGTCTCCGTGCACGCCGACGATCCGCTGCCCGACCTGATCGCCCAGCTCGAGATCCCCGCCGTGATCAGCGGCCCGCGCTCCGGCGCGGAGACGCTCGCCTCGGTCGACTCGGACAACTACGCGGGCGCCCGCTCGGCCGTGGAGCACCTCCTGGCGGGCGGCCGCCGCACGATCGCCCACATCACCGGACTGCTCGCCGTCTACGGCGCCCAGCGGCGTCTGGACGGTTACCGGGAGGCCCTGCGGGACGCGGGACTCCCCGTCCACGAACACCTCGTGGAGCCGGGCGACTTCACCGAGGAGGGCGGCCGCCGGGCGATGACGCGGCTGCTGGAGCGCACCCCGCACCTCGACGCGGTCTTCGCCGGCTCCGACGTCATGGCCGCCGGTGCCCGCCAGGTACTGCGCGAGGCGGGCCGCCGCATACCCGAGGACGTCGCCCTGATCGGCTACGACGACTCCGCGATCGCCCGCCACATGGATCCGCCGCTGACCAGCGTCCGCCAGCCGATCGAGGAGATGGGCCGGGCGATGATCGACCTCCTGCTGCACGAGATCGCCGCCCACCGCCTCCCGGGCGCAGTCCCCGCGGAACGCCGCCACGAGGTCCTGCCGACGGAACTGGTCGTCCGGGCGTCGTCGTAGAGGGCACCGGGGCGGTACGCGGGGAACCCCGGCGGTTCCCGCCGGGGGAGGGAACGGGGTATGCGAAAGGCCGGTCACCCAGCGCTTCGGGTGACCGGCCTTTTCGAGAAAGGGTGAGTGACGGGACTCGAACCCGCGACATCCTGGACCACAACCAGGTGCTCTACCATCTGAGCTACACCCACCATGACCGACGGTTTCCCTGGTGTTCCACCGACCGGCCGAGAAAAAGTGTACAGGGTCCGCGGGGGTGCTCGCGCACGCCTTTTCGCGGGGGGTGTCCGGGGCCACCGCGGGGGCCGGACGCCCAGGTCAGTGGCCGGTGACCACGTGCTTCGCGGCGATGGTGCGGGCCGTGTCGGAATCCGGTCCGGGCTGCGGTACGAAGATCGCCTCCCGGTAGTAGCGCAGCTCCGCGATGGATTCCCGGATGTCCGCCAGCGCCCGGTGGTTGCCGTTCTTCTCGGGGCTGTTGAAGTAGGCCCGCGGGTACCAGCGCCGGGCCAGCTCCTTGACCGAACTGACGTCCACGATGCGGTAGTGGAGGTATTCCTCCAGCGAGGGCATGTCCCGGGCGAGGAAACCCCGGTCGGTGCCGACGGAGTTGCCGCACAGGGGGGCCTTGCGGGGCTCCTTGACGTGTTCGCGGACGTAGGCGAGCACCCGCTCCTCGGCGTCGGCCATCGTCGTGCCGGACGCCAGTTCGGACAGCAGGCCGGAGGAGGTGTGCATCTCGCGCACCACCTCGGGCATCGTCTCCAGCGCCTCGTCCGGCGGCCGGATGACGATGTCCACCCCCTCGCCCAGCACGTTCAGCTCGGAGTCGGTGACCAGCGCGGCCACCTCGATGAGCGCGTCGGAGGACAGCGAGAGACCGGTCATCTCGCAGTCGATCCACACCATGCGATCGTTCATGAGCCTTACCTTATGACCCCGCGGCGGCACGGCGGACCGCCCGTGCACGAGGGACGTGCGCACGGCACGCGCGGGCGGGGCGGGGCGGACCGTGCCGGACCGGGTCCGTACGGCCTGCCCCGCCCCGCCCGGGGAGCGCCTCCTACGGTGCGCCCCGCGAGCCCGGTACGCCCGCGCGTCCGCTGCCCGCGTAGTACATCTCCTGCGCGTGCCGGCCGGCTCCCGGCCCGTGGCCGTGCTCGGGCGCCGGGGCCGAGACGGAGGCCGCCGCGCCCAGGGCGTTCGCCGCCGCGGCACGCCGCGACTGCATCGGCAGCTGCGGAGGCTGATCCGGTGCCATCGACTGCGGACCGCCGGGGCCCGCGACCGGACTCGGGACGCCCTCGGCCTCGGCCGGACGCTCACCCTGCGGCCGGCGCGCCCGGTAGGCCGCCCGGTACGCGGCCGGGGACGAGCCGAGCTGCCGCCGGAAGTGCCCGCGCAGCGCCACCGGCGAGCGGAAGCCGCAGCGGCCCGCGACCTCGTCGACCGAGTAGTCGGAGGTCTCCAGCAGCCGCTGTGCCTGCAGCACCCGCTGCGTGATCAGCCACTGCAGCGGCGCGCTGCCCGTGAGCGAACGGAACCGGCGGTCGAACGTGCGCCGGCTCATGTACGCGCGGGCGGCCAGCGTCTCCACGTCGAACTGCTCGTGGAGGTGCTCCAGGGCCCAGGCGACGACCTCGGCGAGCGGGTCGGCGCCGATCTCCTCCGGTAAAGAGCGGTCCAGGTAGCGCTCCTGCCCGCCGCTGCGGCGCGGTGGCACCACCAGCCGGCGGGCCAGCGCGCCGGCCGCCTCGTTGCCGTGGTCGGAGCGCACGATGTGCAGGCACAGGTCGATGCCGGCGGCCGTGCCCGCGCTGGTCAGGACGTCGCCGTCGTCCACGAAGAGCTCGCGGGGATCGACGTGCACCGACGGGTAGCGCTTGGCCAGCGTCGGCGCGTACATCCAGTGCGTGGTGGCCGGGCGGCCGTCCAGCAGGCCGGCCGCGGCCAGCACGAAGGCGCCGGTGCACAGTCCGACGATCCGCGCGCCTTCCTCGTGCGCCCGGCGCAGTGCGTCGAGCGCCTCCTCCGGCGGCGGAGAAGTGATCGAACGCCAGGCCGGTACGACGACCGTGCCGGCCCGTGATATCGCCTCCAGCCCATGTGGTGCGGTGAGTTCGAGGCCCCCCGTGGTCCGCAGCGGGCCCTCCTCGCCACCGCACACCAGCAGGCGGTAGCGCGGCACGCCGGCGTCCTGGCGGTCGATCCCGAACACCGACAGCGGTATGGAACTCTCGAAGATGGGGCCGCCGCTGAACAGCAGCACAGCGACGATCTCCTTGCGGCGGCGTCCGGAGAGTTTCCGGACCGCGGCTTCCGGCGCGGCAGTGGAGTCGTGGCTCATACTGCTAAGCCCCCCTCGGTGGTCGCGGCGCCCTCCATGCTTCGGGTCTGTCGCTCCAACACGTTTCCCCTCGGTCCAGCACGAGTCCCCCGCCGTAAGACAGTCATGATCGAATCTACTGCTTCGGGTGGTGCCGGCGTGACCGGTTCACCATCCGGCGAATTGTCGACATGGCAACTTGGCGTAAAGCATTCGATCACGAAGCGTTGCACTCGTGGGCCGTGCAGGGAAGTGCGCCTCGTCCCGGTGGCCGGTCCCCATAGGGTGCGCGTGCCTCCCCAGACCCTTTCGGTGCAGGTCGAACGGGCTGTGGGGGGGTCTGTGAGGGGTGTGTGCGCATGGCCGGGAAGTTGGCCGAAAACATGCGGGCGCGTGCGCGGAAACCGGTCAGTCGACCGGCGTATTTCGGCGGTTCCGGCGACCGCCCCTGTGCGCCCCCGGGGACGCTCCGGCGTGAGCCGGTCGGCGGGTGCGCGCGTGGGCGGCCTGTCGCCCCGCCGGGCCGGTCCGGGGCCCGAGGGATCCGCGGGGTTCCTCGGACGCGTGCGCGGGACGGGGCCGGTGGGCCCGCAGTGCCTCCAGGGCCGCCTGTGCGGCGTGCCGCTCGGAGCGGCGCAGCAGGGCGCGGCAGGCGGCGGTGACGGCCGCGAGCCCCAGGGCGGCGCCGGTGGCGCCGGCCAGCGAGGTGCCGTACCAGACGAGGACGAGGGGGACCAGGACGCAACTGAAGGCGGCCCAGCGGACGAGATCGCCGACGGTGTCCTGAGGGGGGCCGGCCGCGGGGGAGCGGGGCCGGGTGCGGGCGCGCGGGCGGCGGCCGTGGGACGGGCGGGGTGCGGGCAACAAGGGCTCCCTGGGGCGATGGCTCACGGGGTTCAACGCGGGGCGGCGGCAAGTGGTCACTGCGATGATCGGGTTCCGTTTCCGGTGGAGGCGTCCGAAACGCGCTCGATGTCCGGGAAGGTGCTGTGGAGCCGGTGTGAAGCGCTCGTGGTGACGCCTGTAAGGGGCAGGGACCGTTGCGCCGGGGGCGGTGGCTCGTGCATGCTCCGGGGAACCCCGCGCGGCCAGTGCGGGAGCCGGGCCCGTTCCCTGGGCCGGGAAGGCGTGCCGCCGTACTCTTTGGGGTATGGGCCGGGGAAGATGTTTCCCGGACAGCTCCGCCGTGCACCGTCGTCTTCCCGCACACCGCCGTCCCCGACGAGGATCACAACGCCGAGACACTCATGGCCGGTCACGAATTCTTCGAACCCGCGGACCGCAAGCGGTCGGTCGCCGAGCCCGCCTCGGTCGACCCCTTGGCGTCGGACGAGAGCCGCACGCCCTGCGACCCCGCGTTCCAGCACGGGGTGGTCGTCGGCTTCGACGGCTCCACCTCCAGTGAGCGCGCCCTCTCCTACGCGATCGGCATGGCCCAGCGCATCCGCTCGGGCCTGATCATCGTCCACGTCGCCAACCGGCTGCCCACCACGGTGTGGGCGGGCTGCGAGCCGCCGGTCTTCGTCGACGTCCCCGACCACCGCACCGAGGTGCTGGGCCTCGAACTGGCCTGCGCGGACTACCTGGCCGAGGTGCCCTGGATCCTCGTCGAGCGCGGGGGCGACATCTGCCACGAACTCGAGGAGGTCGGGCAGGAGTACGCGGCGGACGCGATCGTCGTCGGCTCCACGCACGGCCTCGTGGGCCGGCTGTTCGGCTCGGTCGCGGGCCGTCTGGCCAAGCGTGCCCGGCGCCCGGTGGTCGTCATTCCCTGAGCGGGGCCGGGCCCGCGAGGACACCTCTGACGCGTGGTGAAGTTACTCGCACGTAGAGGTGTTTGTGCGCATGTGAAGGGCATATACCGGGCACGCACGACTTCACAAGCGCGCATGAAGGGAGCCCGTCGTGGACAATGACGTCTCCGCGGGAAGCAGCACGACCACCGTCGCCGGCCGACTCGCCCTGGGGATCACCCTGTTGGCCTTCGGCCTCGGCCACACCGATGTGATCGACGGCGTCACGGCGGCCAACGCCGTCACACTCGCCCACTATGTGGGAGGGGTCGCCCTCTTCCTCGTCGGCCTGCTGGCCTTCCGCGAGCACGACACCGGCAACGGCACCGCCTTCGCGGCGCTCGGCGCCCTGTGGTTCACCTGGGCCGTCTCGGCCGGAAACCAGGTCTCCGACAACGCGGCCGGACTGTTCCTGCTGCTCTTCGCCCTCGTGACCCTGACCCTGACCCTCGGCGCGGCCGGCGACGCGCTCGGCCAGGGCACCTACGGTCTGTTCTTCGTCTCCCTGGTGCTGCTCGCGATATCCGTCCTCGCCGGCAGCGACGCCCTCGGCAAGGTCGGCGGCTGGTTCGCCGTGGCGGCCGGCGCGGTCGCCTGGTACGCGGCGACGGCGGTGCTCGCGCACTGGCCGACGGACGTGCGGCGAGGGGTGGCCGGCCGTCGTGTGACGGCGACGGGCTGACCGCCGCCCGGTCCCGGGCCGGGGCGGTTCCCGGGACCGCCGAGGACGGGGCCCGCGCGGCGGTCGCGCCGTGCGGGCCCCGTCCCCGAGGGCAGGGCCCGGGGTCAGGCCCCGGTGGGCAGCGCCTCGTGCACGAAGAGGAGCGTGCAGCCGGTCCTGCTGAAGGTCTGGTGCTCCACGGGGAAGGGATAGTCGACGAAGTCGCCCGCGGCCCGGCGCGCGGTGTGCCGGCTCCCGTCGGGCAGGACCCATTCGTCGTCGGCCTCGCCGTCGAGGAAGAGGAACCGGTGCGCCGTGCGGTGCGGATGCCGGGGTGCGAAGGATCCCGGCTCGAAGTGGGCCAGTCCCAGGACCCGTTCGTCGAAGTTCTCGTCCGGCACCACGTCGAGGAGGAGCCGGGACCACTGCCCAGGCCCCGTCGACTGCCACCCCCGCGGACCGAACACGTCCTCGGCGGGCGCCCCCAGCCGGCTGCCGGACAGCACGAGGGCGAGCGCGCCCTCGGCGCTGGTCACGTCCGCCCCGCCGGCCGGGGGCAGTGCGGCGTAGGCGCCCTTGCGCCGGAGCCGGGGCTCCTCCCCGTCGGCCTCCGGGAACGAGAGGGCGCCGTCCAGCACGAGTATCCGGTCCTCCGCGGAACCGGCGAGCCGCGAGGCGCCGCCCGCGGGCAGCCGCAGCAGCGCGAAGGAGTCACCGCTCCCGGCGGAACCGAGCAGTTCCTTCGTCCAGGCCGGCTCCGTGCCGTCCCCCGTGCCGGGGGCCGGCATCCAGCCCCCGGGTCCAAAGGCCCCTGTGTGACTCGTCATCGCCACGCTCCCTCGCGTCCTCGTCCAGCCGGCCCCCACGGACGTGGAGGCCGGTCCCCCCGCGGTGAGCACCACGGTAAGCGATCAAGGACGAGGAAAAGTGGGCGCGTCGTCTACTCCACGGTCACCGACTTCGCCAGGTTGCGCGGCTTGTCGATGTCCCGGCCCAGCGCCAACGCGGTGTGGTAGGCGAGGAGTTGCAGCGGGATGCCCATCAGGATCGGGTCCAGTTCGTCCTCGTTCTTCGGCACGAGGAGCGTCTGGTCGGCCTTCGGCTGCTCCTGGTGCGCCACGGCGAGGATCCTGCCGCTGCGGGCCTTGATCTCCTCCAGCGCCGCCCGGTTCTTCTCGAGCAGGTCGTCGTCCGGCACGATCGCCACGGTGGGCAGCGCCGGCTCGATCAGCGCCAGCGGCCCGTGCTTCAGCTCGGAGGCCGGGTACGCCTCCGCGTGGATGTAGGAGACTTCCTTGAGCTTCAGCGAGGCCTCGCGGGCCACCGGGTAGCCCCGGACGCGGCCGATGAAGAGCATCGAGCGGGCCTCGGCGTAACTCTCGGCCAGCCGCTTGATCTCCTCCTCCTGCTTCATGATCTCGTTGATCTGCCCCGGCAGCCGCCGCAGTCCCTCGATGATCCGCCTGCCGTCGCGCACCGAGAGGTCCCGGGTACGGCCCAGGTGCAGCGCGAGCAGCGCGAAGGCCACGGTGGTGTTGGTGAAGCACTTCGTGGACACCACGCACACCTCGGGCCCGGCGTGCACGTAGATGCCGCCGTCGGCCTCGCGGGCGATGGCCGAGCCCACGACGTTGACCACGCCGAGCACCCGCGCGCCCTTGCGCTTCAGCTCCTGCACGGCCGCCAGCACGTCGTAGGTCTCACCGGACTGGGAGACGGCCACGTAGAGCGTGTCCGGGTCCACGACCGCGTTGCGGTAGCGGAACTCGGAGGCCGGCTCGGCGTCGGCGGGGATGCGGGCCAGCTCCTCGATCATCTGGGCGCCGATCATGCCGGCGTGGTACGAGGTGCCGCAGCCCAGGATCTTCACCCGGCGCACCGCGCGCGCCTCGCGGGCGCCGAGGTTGAGGCCGCCCAGGTGCACGGTGGAGAACCGGTCGTCGATGCGGCCGCGCAGCACGCGGTCGACCGCCTCGGCCTGCTCGTGGATCTCCTTGTGCATGTAGGTGTCGTGGCCGCCCATGTCGTAGGACTCGGCCTCCCACTCCACCGTGGTCGGCTCGGCCGTGGTGCGGGTGCCCTCGGTGGTGTAGGTGCGGAAGTCGTCCGCCTTGAGGGTGGCCATCTCGCCGTCGTCCAGCGTGACTATCTGACGGGTGTGGGTGACGAGCGCGGCCACGTCGGAGGCGACGAACATCTCCTTCTCGCCGATGCCGAGCACGACCGGGGAGCCGTTACGGGCGACCACGATGCGGTCGGGGAAGTCGGCGTGCATGACGGCGATGCCGTAGGTGCCCTCGACGAGGCGCAGCGCCTCGCGCACCTTGTCCTCCAGCTCCGCCGCCTCGGAGCGGGCGACGAGGTGGGTGAGGACCTCGGTGTCGGTCTCGGAGAGGAACTCGACGCCGTCCGCCTCGAGCTTCTTCCGCAGGTCGGCGGCGTTGTCGATGATGCCGTTGTGGACGACGGCGACCTTGCTGTCGGCCGACAGGTGCGGGTGGGCGTTCTCGTCGGAGGGGGCGCCGTGGGTGGCCCAGCGGGTGTGGGCGATACCGACGGTGCCCTTGAAGCGCGCGGGGACCTTGGCCTCCAGGTCACGCACCCGGCCCTTGGCCTTGACCATCTTCAGGCCGCTGGCCTTGGGGCTGGTGACGACGATGCCCGCCGAGTCGTAGCCCCGGTACTCCAGGCGCTGCAGCCCTTCCAGGAGCAGGGGCGCCACGTCGCGCCTGCCGATGTATCCGACGATTCCGCACATATGTGGCCTTGTGTCCCTTGCTGTCGGTCGGTTCGGTTGCCGTGTGCTCGTGTGCTCGTGCGCCGCCGGGCCGGTCAGCCGTAGACGATGCGGCGCAGCTGGCGCAGTGTGAGGTCCGGCGGTGACACCGCGCGGTACTTCAGGTCCGCCTCTATCCGCTCGAAGATGGACGCGTTGACCAGCCCCTGCGCCTGGAGTTCGCGGTGCCGGCGGCGGACGTACATCTCGGTCGTCTCGTCGAAGTAGGCGAGCACGTCCTGGACCACGCGCAGCGCCTCGCCCCGGCTCAGGGGCGTGGACCGCGTCAGATGGTCGACAAGTTCCTCGTGCACCCGGTAGATCCTGGGGTAAGCCCGGGAGATCCGCAAGAATCCTGCCCGATTTCGGGCAGAGTGCCGCCCTCTTTACGTCGGTACTGGTATGGCACCGACAATGGGGCGGCAGTGCTGGGTCGGTGGAGAGGTGTGTGACGCCAGGTGGGTACGCCCCGTGCGGTCGGGATGGGTGGGATGGGTGGGATGGGCGAGAGGGGTGAGAGGGCCGGGCAGGGCGTGAGCGGGGAGAGCGCCGAGGTGCGCCGCTTCTGGGGCGGCCTCGGGCTGCCCGGGCTGATCGACGTGCACACCCACTTCATGCCCGAGCGCGTCCTGCGCAAGGTCTGGGACTACTTCGACGCCAACGGCCCGCTGGTCGGCGGCCGGGCCTGGCCGATCACCTACCGCGCCGAGGAGGCCGAACGCACCGCCCGCCTGCGGGAGTTCGGCGTACGGGCCTTCACCTCGATGCTCTACCCGCACAAACCGGGCATGGCCGAGTGGCTGAACGGCTGGGCGGCCGAGTTCGCCCGCCGCACCCCCGACTGCCTGCACACCGCCACCTTCCACCCCGAACCCGGCGTCGAGACCTACGTCCGCGAGGCGGTCGAGGCGGGTGCCCGGGTGTTCAAGGCCCATGTGCAGGTCGGGGCGTACGATCCCGCCGACCCACGGCTGACGCCGGTGTGGGGGCTGCTCGCGGAGGCCGGGGTACCGGTGGTGGTCCACTGCGGCTCCGGGCCCGCGCCCGGCAAGCACACCGGACCCGAACCCGTGGCCCGGGTGCTCGCCCGGCACCCGCGGCTGCGGCTGGTCGTCGCGCATCTGGGGATGCCCGAGTACGAGGAGTTCCTCGGCCTGGCCGAGCGGTATCCGCAGGTGCGGCTCGACACCACGATGGCGTTCACCGACTTCACCGAGGACTTCATGCCGTTCCCGGCGCGGGCCCTGCCCCGCCTCGCGGACCTCGGCGACCGGATACTGCTCGGCACCGACTTCCCCAACATCCCCTATCCCTATCTGCACCAGCTCCAGGCCCTGGAGCGCCTGGGCCTCGGACCCGACTGGCTGCGCGCGGTGTGCCACGACAACGCGGCCCGGCTCTTCGGCCTCCCCGGCTGAGGCGCCCGCCCGGAACCGCGTCCCGGACCCGCCCGGAACCGCGACCGCGACCGCGACCCGGGGACCGTCCCGGGAAGCGGTCGCGGTTCCGGCTCAGCGGCCGGCGAGCGGGTTGGCGAGCGTGCCCACCAGTTGCAGGGCCGCCGAAGGGTCCGAGAGGTCCACCATCTGACGGTTGTCGCGGAGCTGGAGGCGGTTGAGGCAGGACAGGGCGAACTCGGGGGCGAACATGTCGTACCGGCGGAACTTCTCCGCCAGTTCCGGCACGCTCTCCTGATACGCGCGCACCACCTCGGCCACCGTCCGCCAGAAGTCGTCCTCCGTCAGGACCCCCGCGTCGGCGAGGATCGGGGCGAGGAAGCGGAAGAAGCAGTCGAAGACGTCCGTGAAGAGGCACAGCGCCTTCTGGTCCTCGGGCACGTCGACGCGGATGCGGTCCACCCCCGGCGGGAGCACCGCGCCCGGGTCCATGACCACGATCTCCTCCGCGATGTCCTTGTGGATCGCGCGGCGGACCGCCCCGTCCTTCAGCACCAGGATGACGTTCTCGCCGTGCGGCATGAACGCGAGGTCGTAGGCGTAGAAGGAGTGCAGCAGCGGGGTGAGGTAGGCGCGCAGATAGCCGCGCAGCCACTCCCGCGCGGGCAGCCCCGAGCGGTCGACCAGGGCGGCCGCGAAGGAGCCGCCCTCGTGGTCCACGTGCAGCAGGGAGGCCATCGTGGCGGTGGTCTCGCCCTCCTCCAGCGAGGGGACCGGGCTCTCCCGCCACAGCGCGGCGAGCATCTTGCGGTACGGGGAGTACCGGTCGGTGGCCGCCTCGTACTCCAGGTGCCGGTAGCCGACGGCCGCCCGCTCGCGGATGACCGAGACGCCGGTGGCCTTCAGCACGGGGTCGCCCTCGACGAGCCGGGCCAGCCAGTCGTTGATCGCCGGGGTCGCCTCCATGTACGCCGCCGACAGACCCCGCATGAAGCCCATGTTCAGGACCGACAGCGCGGTCTTGACGTAGTGCTTGCGGGGGTGGCTCGTGTTGAAGAAGGTCCGGATGGACTGCTGGGCCAGGTACTCGTCCTCGCTCTCGCCCAGGCACACCAGGTTCCGGCGGGCGACCTCGGCGGCGAAGGTGACGGAGAGCTTGTTCCACCACTGCCAGGGGTGGACGGGCAGGAGGAGGTAGTCGGCCGGGTCGAGGCCCTGGGCGCGCAGGGTGTCCTCGAAGCGGGCGAGCGTCGCCGCGCCCAGTTCCCCGCGCACGAAGGACTCGTAGGCGATGCCCTCGCCGGCCGTGAACGCCGCCCGGGAGCGGTGCGCCGCGAGCCACACCAGGCGGACCGGGCTCGCGGTCTCCGGCGCGTAGGACAGGTACTCGTGGACGCCGAAGCCGAGCCGCCCGTTGTTCGCGACGAAGCAGGGGTGGCCCTCGGTCATGCCGGTCTCCACCTCCTGGAAGGAGGCGCGGGCCAGCTCGGCGGCGGTGACCGGTGGTTTGGCGAGCTTGTAGCAGGTGCTGGAGAGGGTGGAGGAGATCTCCTCCAGGTAGACCGGCAGGATCGCCTCGCTCAGCCCCAGCGTGCCGCGCATCTCGATGAAGAAGTCGAGCGCGTCGAGTGGGAGTTCGGCGCCCTCGCGGTGGCGGGTGACGGAGTCGGCGTCCACCGTCCAGTGGTCGAGGGCGTGGCGGCGGGCGGTGAAGCGGTAGGCCGTGCGGCCGTCGTCGCTGCGGACGAGGTAGCCCTCGCCGTCCGCCTCGGGGGTGAGCAGCCGCTCGTGGGCGAACTCGGCGAGCGCCTTGCGGAGCAGCAGCCGGTTGGCCCGCTCCCAGTGCGCGGGGGTCAGGTGGGACACGGCGTCGGAGAGGCTCATCGGACGGCCACCGCCTGCTCGAAGCGCTCCCGGGTGCAGAAGCTGAGCAGCGCCCGCTTCTCGGGCTTCTCGATCTCCCGCTCGGGCACGAAGCCGACGGCCGCGTTGAGGGCCTGGACGGCCGTGTTGCGCACGTCGGGCTCGACCACGACCCGGGTGGTGGCCGGGTCCTCGAAGAGGTGCCGCATGACCGCGGTGAGGACCGCGCGGGTGAAGCCGTGCACGGGCCGGTCGGTCGGGGCGACCAGGAAGTGCATGCCGACGTCGCCCGGTTCGGGCTCGTAGAGGCCGGCCAGCTCGCGGTGGGCGGGGTCGTACCGCTCCATCAGGAACGCCGGGACGTCCTCGTGCAGGCCGAGGAAGGCCTCGTGGTACGGGTCGGCGGCGATCTCCATGTACGCGCGCTCGACGTCCTCCAGGCGGGCGTCCCGCATCATCCAGAACGCGGACTTGGGGTGGGTGACCCAGCCGTGCAGCAGTTCGGCCTCGCGCAGCGGGTCGAGGGGGCGCAGGGTGAGGGTGCCCACGGCACCGGCGGTGTGCGTGCTCATACGGCGAACTCCTGGAACGCGATCGACTTCTCCACGGGGTAGTACTCCCGGCCGAGCAGCTCCCGGATGATGACGCTGTTGCGGTAGGGGCCCATGCCCAGGTCGGGTGAGGTGACCGAGTGGGCGTGGACGCCGGCGTTCTGCAGGAAGACGCCGTTGCCGGTGACGTCGATCGCGTAGGTGCGCGAGACGTCGAAGTTGCCCCGCGAGTCCTGGCGCAGCCGGTCGGCGACCGGGGCGAGGAAGTCCGGTGCGCGGTAGCGGTAGCCGGTGGCGAGGACCAGGCCCTCGGAGCGCAGCTCGAAGTCCTTGCCCTGCTCCTCCTGCCGGAAGCCGAGGACGTAGCCGCCCTCCTCGTGCCGGGCGCTGGTGAGGGAGGAGTTGGTGAGCAGCCGGGTGGGGACGGCGCCGCCGAGGTTCTTCCGGTACAGCGTGTCGAAGATCTCGTCGATCAGGGCCCCGTCGATGCCCTTGAACAGGCCCTTCTGCTGCTCGGTGAGGCGGTAGCGGGTGTCCTCGGGCAGCGCGTGGAAGTAGTCGACGTACTCCGGTGAGGTCATCTCCAGGGTGAGCTTGGTGTACTCCAGCGGGAAGAAGCGCGGGGAGCGGGTGACCCAGTTGAGCCGGTAGCCGTGCACGTCGATCTCGCCGAGCAGGTCGTGGTAGATCTCGGCGGCGGACTGGCCGCTGCCGACCAGCGTGATCGACTTCTTGCGCACCAGCTCGGAACGGTGCTCCAGGTAGCGGGAGTTGTGGATCCAGTCGCCCGGCAGGTCGCGGCACGGCTCGGGGACGTGGGGCGGGGTGCCGGTGCCGAGGACCAGCCGGCGGGCGAGGTGGACGTCGCCGGTGCCGGTGCGCACCCGGTAGAGCGCGTCCGCCTCCTCGTACGTCACCTCGGTGACGGTGGTGCCGTAGCGGACGCTGCTGAGCTGCGCCGCGGCCCAGCGGCAGTAGTCGTCGTACTCGACGCGCAGCGGGTAGAAGTTCTCCCGGATGTAGAAGGAGTACAGCCGCCCGGACTCCTTGAGGTAGTTGAGGAAGGAGTACGGGGAGGTGGGGTCGGCCAGGGTGACCAGGTCCGACATGAACGGGGTCTGGAGGTGGGCCCCGTCGAGGAACATCCCGGAGTGCCAGGAGAAGGCGGGCTTCGACTCCAGGAAGAGGCCGTTCAGCTCGGCGATCGGCTCGGTGAGGCAGGCCAGGCCGAGGTTGAAGGGGCCGAGTCCTATGCCGATGAAGTCGTGCACGGTGTCCGGGTGGTCAGCAGGCGCGGTCAAGGGAGTCTCCCAGGTACTGCTCGGCGTGGCCGGCGATCAGGTCGAGGACGGCGGCGATGTCGTCGGTGCGCGTCTCGGGGTTGAGGAGGGTGAACTTCAGGTAGTGGCGGCCGTTCACCTTGGTGCCGGCGACCACGGCGTCGCCGGAGGCGAACAGGGCCTTGCGGGCGTACAGGTTGGCGCGGTCGACGGCGGCGGGGTCGGTGACGGCGGCCGGGATGTAGCGGAAGACGAGGGTGGACAGGCTGGGGGCCACGACGACGTCGTAGCGCGGGTCGGCGGCGAGCATCCGCCAGCCCTCGGCGGCCAGGTCGCACACCTCGTCGAAGAGCTCGCCGATGCCGTCGGCGCCCATCACGCGCAGGGTGAGCCAGAGCTTGAGCGCGTCGAAGCGGCGGGTGGTCTGCAGGGACTTGTCGACCTGGTTGGGGATGCGTTCGGCGACCATCCGGCGCGGGTTGAGGTACTCCGCGTGGTAGGTGGCGTGCCGCAGGGTGTCGCCGTCGCGGACCAGGACGGCGGAGGAACTCACCGGCTGGAAGAAGGACTTGTGGTAGTCGACGGTGACGGAGTCGGCGTGCTCGATGCCGGCCAGCCGGTCCCGCCTGCGGCGCGAGACCAGCAGTCCGCAGCCGTAGGCGGCGTCCACGTGCAGCCAGGTCGCGTACCGGGCGCACAGTTCGGCGATCCCGGGGAGCGGGTCGATGGAGCCGAAGTCGGTGGTGCCCGCGGTGGCGACCACGGCCATCGGGACGAGCCCGGCGTTCCGGCACTCCTCCAGCTCCCGGGCGAGGGCCGCGGTGCGCATCCGCTTGTCGCGGTCGACGGGCACGGAGACGACGGCCTCCGGGGCGAGACCGAGCAGTTTCGCCGATTTCCGCACGCTGAAGTGGCTCACCTCGGAGGCGAAGACGCGCAGTCTCGCGAGGTCCTCGGTCTTGGCCTCCTCGCGGGCCAGCAGCAGGGCCTGGAGGTTGGACTGGGTGCCGCCGGAGGTGAACACCCCGTCGGCGGCGGGGCCGAGGCCGATCCGCTCGGCGGTCCAGTCGATGAGCCTGCGCTCGATGAGGGTGCCGCCGGCCGACTGGTCCCAGGTGTCCAGCGAGGAGTTGACGGCGGACAGCACGGCCTCGCCGACCAGGGCCGGCAGCACGACCGGGCAGTTGAGGTGGGCGAGGTAGCGGGGGTGGTGGAAGTAGACCGCGTCCCGCAGGTAGACCTCCTCCAACTCGTCCAGTGCGGCGGCGGTGTCGCCCAGCGGGCGGTCGAGGTCGACGGCGTCGACGACGGCGGAGAGGGCGTCGACGGTGACTCCGGTGAACGGACGGTCGGCGGCGGCGATGCGGGTCGCCACCCGTTCGACTCCCTCGGTGACCGAGCGGCGGTACCGCTCCGCGGTCGTGTGGGTGAGCAGCTGCGAGCGCATGTGGGGGCCCTCCGAGACGGCTTCAACTTAGGTTGGCCTAACCTAAGTTTGACGTCTCGTTGTCCGGCGGAAGTGAGGACGATCACGTCGCCGGGAGGGAGAGGGGGCGAGGCGCGGCGGGAGCCGCCCGGCCCTCGCGCGCAAGGGCCACCCCGCCCGCCCCCCTTGCCCGGCGGAGCGCTCAGCTCACCTTCTTCGCGCCCTCGATGGCCTTGGCGAGGTCCTCCAGCAGCGGCGCGCACTTGTCGTACGACAGGATCGGCTCCGGGTTGCGCGGGATGACCTGACCCGCCTTCACGGCCGGCAGCTTCTTCCACGTGGCCTCGGTGATGTCCGCCGGCTGGATCGCGGACGTCCGGTTGTCCATCATGATGATGTCGGCCGGGTGCTTGTCGACGTTCTCCCAGCTCAGGTTCTCGAACCAGCCGCCGCTCTCCTTCTTGGCGGCCTCGCTGGGCTCGACGAAGTCGACCCCGAGCGACTTGAAGTACTCCAGGTCGATGGAGAGGTTCGTGCCCGAGACGTAGAAGATGTCCTGGCTCGCGGAACCCGCCATGACCTTGATGTCGGGATGGGCCTTGGCGGCGGCGCGCAGCCGGGCGGCGGCGTCCTCGAAGCGCTTCTTCGCGGCGGAGATCTCCTTCGCCCCGGTGTCCGCGCCGAGTGACTCCGCGAGCGCCAGCATCCGCTGGAGCGACTCGGGCATCTGCCGGTCGTAGACGGAGATGCCGACGCTCGGCGCGCCGACGGCCTCGATCTTCTTCGTGGACTCCTCGGGGACGTACCAGAGCGTGCCCGAGTCGTCGAACATCGTGGAGACGAGGAGGTCCGGGGCGAGCGCCGCGTACTTCTCGATGCTGAACTGGCCCCACTCGTTGCCGAGGACGGTCAGCTTGGCGACGTCCAGGTCGCCGGCCTGGACGTCCGCCTTGCCGTCCTTGGTCTTCGTCGGTCCGAAGACGCCCTTCACGGGGACGCCGTAGTCGTGCAGCGCGGCGGCCGCGCCGACGAAGGCGACGATGCTCGAGGGGGTCTTGTCGGCCGAGGCGGTCTTGCCGCGGTCGTCCTTGAAGCTCCAGGGGCCCTTCTTGCCCGCCCCGGCGGAGTCGCCCGAGCCGCCGCTCGACCCGTCCTCGTCACCGCAGGCCGCGAGCACGGCACTGAGGCCGAGGGCGCCGCCGGCGGCGAGGATGCCGCGGCGGGAGGGGCGGAGGGCACGGGCGTTGGGCATGGCGTGGCTACTTTCGAACGGGGCGGGGTTCACCGCCGGAGGAGTTCGAAGGTAGGTTAGCCTAACCTCATGCCCTGTCCAGGGGGCGGGGTTGTCGGGCGCCGCCCGCCAGGGAGGGGCACCCCGCCACGGGACGACGAATCCCGCGGTGCGGGGGCGCCCGGGCCGGAAGGCGGCGGTGGGGAGCCCTTGGCTGCCGGGCTCAGCTCGGCAGGCCCAACTCCCGTGCGATCAGCATGCGCTGGACCTCGCTCGTGCCCTCGCCGATCTCCAGGATCTTGGCGTCGCGCCACATCCGCGCCACCGGATACTCGTTCATGAAGCCGTAGCCGCCGTGGATCTGGGTGGCCTCGCGGGCGTTGTCGACCGCGATCGTGGAGGAGTACAGCTTCGCCAGGGCGGCCTCCTTCTTGAAGGGGTCGCCGGAGACCAGCCGGGAGGCCGCGTCGCGCCAGGCGAGGCGGGAGGTGTGCGCCTTGGTCTCCATGTCGGCGATCTTGAACTGGATTGCCTGGTACTCGCCGATGTGCCGGCCGAAGGCCTTGCGCTCCTTGGCGTACTTCACCGACTCGTCCACACAGCCCTGTGCGAGACCGGTGGCCAGCGCGGCGATCGCGATACGGCCCTCGTCCAGGATGCGCAGGAACTGGGCGTAGCCCCGGCCCCGTTCGCCCAGCAGGTTCGCCGCCGGGACGCGGACGTCGGCGAAGGACAGCTCCCGGGTGTCCGAGGCGTTCCAGCCGACCTTCGAGTAGGGCGCCGCGACCGTGAAGCCCGGGGTGCCGGAGGGGACGATGATCGAGGAGATGACCGGCCTGCCGTCCGGCTTGCGGTCCGTCACCGCCGTGACCGTGACCAGGCCGGTGATGTCCGTGCCCGAGTTGGTGATGAAGCACTTGGTGCCGTTGATCACCCACTCGTTCGTCTTCTCGTCCAGGCGGGCCGTGGTGCGCGTCGCGCCCGCGTCCGAGCCGCCCTCGGGTTCGGTGAGGCCGAACGCGCCCAGGATCTCGCCGGCGCAGAGCCGGGGGAGCCACTCGCGCTTCTGCTCCTCGGTGCCGAACAGATGGAGCGGCATCGCGCCGAGCGAGACCCCGGCCTCCAGCGTGATGGCGACGGAGGAGTCGACCCGGGCCAGCTCCTCCAGGGCGATGCCGAGCGCGAAGTAGTCGCCGCCCATGCCGCCGTACTCCTCGGGGAACGGCAGCCCGAACAGGCCCATCCGGCCCATCTCGCGGACGATCTCGTAGGGGAACTCGTGCCGCTCGTAGAAGTCGCCGATCTTGGGGGCGACGACGTCGTGGGCGAACTCCTCGACCGTGCGGCGGAGTTCCTCCAGCTCGGGGGAGAGCTTGTGGTCCATGGGGTCACTGCTCCTTGTGGGAGGTCGGGGAGGACCGGTTGGTCCGGGCGGGTTCGTCGGGCCGGGGGGTGAGGGCCCTGACGGTGCGGGACGGGCTGGGCCGGCCCAGGTGCGCGGCCATCCACACGCTCGTGGCGACGAGAGCGTCGAGGTCGACCCCGGTCTCGATGCCGAGGCCCCGGAGCATCCACACCAGGTCCTCCGTGGCGAGGTTGCCGGTGGCGGACTTGGCGAACGGGCAGCCGCCGAGGCCGCCCGCGGAGGCGTCCACGGTGGTGACGCCGTGCCGGAGGGCGGCCAGGGTGTTGGCGAGCGCCTGGCCGTAGGTGTCGTGGAAGTGGACGCCGAGCGTCTCGGTGGGCACGCCCGCCTCGTTCAGCGCGGTGAGCAGGGCGGTGACATGGCCGGGGGTGGCCACGCCGATCGTGTCGCCGAGGCTCAGCTCCTGGCAGCCCATGTCCAGCAGGGCGCGGCAGACGCGGACCACCTGCTCCACCGGCACGGGACCCTCCCAGGGGTCGCCGAAGCACATCGAGAGGTAGCCGCGGACGTGCCCGCCCTCCGCCCTGGCCCGGGAGACCACCGGGTCGAACATGGCCAGCGCCTCGTCCACCGTGCGGTTGAGGTTGGCCTTGGCGAAGGACTCCGTGGCGCTGGCGAACACGGCGACCCGGGTGGCCCCGAGCGCGAGCGCCCGCTCGAGGCCGCGGGCATTGGGCACGAGCACCGGCAGGTCCACCGGCAGTTCGCGCACCAGCGGGAACAGTTCCTCGGCGTCGGCGAGTTGGGGCACCCACTTCGGGTGCACGAAGCTCGTCGCCTCGATCGTGGTCAGACCCGCGCCGGCCAGGCGCCGGACGAAATCGGCCTTCACCGCCGTCGGCACCGTCGCCGACTCGTTCTGCAGGCCGTCGCGGGCGCCGACCTCGTGGATGCGGACCCGGGCCGGCAGGTCCGGCGCCGGCACGGTCATGGGAAGTCCCGGCACGGTCATTCCCCGCCCTCCTCTTCTGTCCCGTCCAGTGGTGCGAGTACGACGAGCACCTGGTCCATCGCGACCGCCGTGCCCGGGGTGACGTCCAGCTCGGCGACCGTGCCGGCGTGCGGGGCGGAGATGACGTGCTCCATCTTCATCGCCTCCACCACCAGCAGGCTCTGCCCGGCCGCCACCTCCTCGCCGAGGGCCACCTTCACCACCGTGACCGTGCCGGGCATGGGCGCGGTCAGGGCGTCCGCCCCGGCGTGCGCGGCGCGGGTGAGGGAGGCGGCGACCGGGTCGTGGTCCCGCACCTGCCAGGCGTCACCGTCCCGGCCGAGCCAGTCGCCCGCGTGGTGGAAGGCGTGCGTCACGCCGTCCAGCGTGACCGTCACGCGGCCGGGGGTGACGTGGTGCGTGCCGCGCGGGGTGTGCCGGACCGGTTCGGAGCCCGCCACGCGCAGGTCGAAGGAGACCGGGGCGGGCCGGCCGCCCATGCGCCAGCCGCTCGGCACCGAGAACGGGTCGGTCCAGCCCTCCGTCCGGGGCGCGAGCGCGTCCAGGCGGACGGCCGCGGCGGCCTCGTACACCTCCTCCGGGACCCCGTCCGGCACGAGGCCCTCGGCCTCCCGCTCCACCAGGCCCGTGTCCAACTCGCCCGCCACCACGGCGGGGTGGGCCAGCAGCCGGCGCAGGAAGCCCGCGTTGGTCGGCACGCCCAGCGTCACCGTGTCCGCCAGGGCCGCCCGCAGCCTGCGCAGCGCCGTCGCCCGGTCGGGGCCGTACGCGATCACCTTGGACAGCATCGGGTCGTACAGGCTGCCGACCTCCGCGCCCTCGCTGAGCCCCGAGTCGGTGCGCACCCCCTCGCCCTCCGGCTCGCGCAGCGTCAGCACCCGGCCGCCGGAGGGCAGGAACCCGCGCGTCGGGTCCTCGGCGCAGAGCCGCGCCTCCACCGCGTGGCCGGTGAGCCGGACGTCCTCCTGGGCGTACGGCAGTGCCTCGCCGGAGGCGACCCGCAGCTGCCACTCGACGAGGTCGAGGCCCGTGACGAACTCGGTCACCGGGTGCTCCACCTGGAGGCGGGTGTTCATCTCCATGAAGTAGTACGCGGACGGGTCGCGGCCGGGGACGATGAACTCGACCGTGCCCGCGCCCGTGTAGCCGCAGGAGCGGGCCGCCTGGACCGCCGCCTCGCCCATCGCCGCCCGCGTGGCCTCGTCGAGCAGGACGCTGGGCGCCTCCTCGACGATCTTCTGGTGGCGGCGCTGGAGGGAGCACTCTCGCTCGCCCAGGTGCACCACGTTGCCGTGCGCGTCGGCCAGGACCTGGATCTCGATGTGCCGGGGGCGGTCGATCCAGCGTTCGACCAGCAGGGTGTCGTCGCCGAAGGAGGCGCGGGCCTCACGGCGGGCCGCGGCGATCTCCTCCGCGAGCGTCGTCGTGTCCCGCACCAGCCGCATGCCCTTGCCGCCGCCGCCCGCGCTCGGCTTGAGCAGCACCGGTGCGCCGATCTCCCGGGCGGCCGCCGCCAGCTCCTCGTCGGTGAGCCCGGAGCCGCTGGAGCCGGGCACCACCGGCACCCCGGCCGCCCGCACCGTCTCCTTCGCGCGGATCTTGTCGCCCATCAGGGCGATCGCCTCGGCGGGCGGGCCGATGAAGACCAGCCCCGCCTCGGCGCAGGCACGCGCGAAGGCGGCGTTCTCCGCGAGGAAGCCGTACCCCGGATGCACCGCCTGGGCGCCCGTGCGGGCGGCGGCCTCCAGGAGCCGCTCCACCGACAGATAGCTCTCGGCCGCCGGCGCCGGGCCCAGCCGGACCGCGGTGTCGGCCTCGCGGACGTGCCGGGCGTCGGCGTCGGCCTCGGAGAAGACGGCCACCGAGCGCACGCCCAGCGCCCGCAGGGTGCGGATCACGCGGACGGCGATCTCACCCCGGTTGGCCACCAGCACCGTGTCGAACATGGTCATGCTCCCCCTCACATCCGGAAGACGCCGAAGCCGCCGGCCGCGGAGGGCAGCGGGGCGTGGGCGCACGCGGTCAGGGCCAGGCCGAGCACCTGGCGGGTCTCCAGGGGGTCGATCACGCCGTCGTCCCACAGGCGGGCCGTGGCGTAGTAGGCGTTGCCCTGCTGCTCGTACTGGGCGCGGATCGGGGCCTTGAAGGACTCCTCGTCCTCGGCCGGCCACTCCTCGCCGCGCCCCTCCAACTGGTCGCGCTTGACCGTGGCGAGGACGGAGGCGGCCTGCTCACCGCCCATCACCGAGATCTTGGCGCCCGGCCACATCCACAGGAAGCGCGGCGAGTACGCCCTGCCGCACATCGAGTAGTTCCCCGCGCCGTACGAGCCGCCGATCACGACCGTGAGCTTGGGGACGCGGGTGCAGGCGACCGCCGTGACCATCTTGGCGCCGTGCTTGGCGATGCCGCCCGCCTCGTAGTCCTTGCCGACCATGAACCCGGAGATGTTCTGCAGGAACACCAGGGGGATGCCGCGCTGGTCGCACAGCTCGATGAAGTGCGCGCCCTTCTGGGCGGACTCGGAGAACAGGATGCCGTTGTTGGCGACGATGCCGACCGGGTGGCCGTGGATCCGGGCGAAGCCGGTGACCAGGGTCTGGCCGTACTCCGCCTTGAACTCCGCGAACCGCGAGCCGTCCACCACCCGGGCGATGACCTCCCGCACGTCGTACGGGGTGCGCGGGTCGACCGGCACCGCCCCGTACAGCCCGTAGGGGTCCACCTTCGGTTCGACGGGCGCGGTGACCTCCCACGGCAGCTCCCGGCGCGGCGGGAGCGTCGACACGATGTTCCGGACGATGCGCAGCGCGTGCGCGTCGTCCTCCGCGAGGTGGTCGGTGACGCCGGAGGTGCGCGAGTGGACCTCGCCGCCGCCCAGCTCCTCGGCGGTGACGACCTCGCCGGTGGCCGCCTTCACCAGCGGCGGGCCGCCCAGGAAGATCGTCCCCTGGTTGCGGACGATCACCGCCTCGTCGCTCATCGCCGGGACGTACGCCCCGCCCGCCGTGCAGGAACCGAGCACCGCCGCGATCTGGGGGATGCCGGCGCCGGACATGCGGGCCTGGTTGTAGAAGATCCGCCCGAAGTGCTCGCGGTCGGGGAAGACCTCGTCCTGCATCGGCAGGAAGGCACCGCCGGAATCCACCAGGTAGACGCACGGCAGGTGGTTCTCCAGCGCGACCTCCTGGGCGCGCAGGTGCTTCTTCACCGTCATCGGGTAGTACGTGCCGCCCTTGACCGTGGCGTCGTTCGCCACGATCACGCACGCGCGCCCGCTGACCCTGCCGATCCCGGCGATCACCCCCGCCGCCGGTGCCTGCCCCTCGTACATCCCCTCGGCGGCCAGTGGGGCCAGCTCCAGGAAGGGCGAGCCGGGGTCGAGCAGGGTGTCCACCCTGTCCCTCGGCAGCAGCTTGCCGCGCGCGGTGTGCCGGGCGCGGGCCCGCTCGCCGCCGCCCGCGCGGGCCGCGGCGAGCCTGCCGCGCAGCTCCTCGACGAGCGCGCGGTGCCCCGACTCGTTGGCCCGCCAGGCCGCCGACGCGGGATCCGCCGCGCTGGTCAGCTCCGGTGCCTCTTGCATCCTGCGGTCCCCTCACGTGTTAATGAGCGTTAACGCACGGGTCTCAGGTTAACGAGCGCTAACGTCAATGTCTAGAATCGATCGCATGGCCACGAGAACCGACGCGCCCACCCGCCGCGAGCAGATCCTCAAGGAGGCCGCCCGCCTCTTCGCCGAACGCGGGTTCCACGGCGTGGGCGTCGACGAGATAGGCGCCGCGGTCGGCATCAGCGGACCCGGGCTCTACCGGCACTTCGCCGGCAAGGACGCGATGCTGGCGGAGCTGCTGGTCGGGATCAGCGGGCAGCTCCTGACCGGCGGCCGGCGGCGGGCCGCCGAGGCGGCCGGCGACCCCGAGGCGGTCCTGGACTCGCTCATCGAGGGCCACATCGACTTCGCGCTCGACGACCGTCCGCTCATCACCCTGCACGACCGCGAGCTGGACCGCCTGCGGGACAGCGACCGTAAGCTCGTGCGGCAGCTCCAGCGGCAGTACGTCGAGCTGTGGGTGGAGGTGCTGCGGGAGGTTTATCCCACGCTGCTGGAACCGGCCGCGCGGGCGGCGGTCCACGCGGTGTTCGGGCTGCTCAACAGCACGCCCCACCTCGGCCGGCGGGGGGCCCTCCCGGGCCGGGCCGCGACCGCGGCGCTCCTGCGCGCGATGGCGCACGGCGCGTTCGCCGCGGCGGCGCCTGCGGCGGGCTGAACGGTGGCGGCGGGGTGCGGTGCGGCTCGTGGGCGCGGGTGCGTCGTGGCCGGTCGCGCAGTTCCCCGCGCCCCTGGGGAGGTTGCGCTCGGGGTGGCGTTGCTTGTGGCGGGTCGGTTGCGTCGGCGGGTTCGGTGTGTCTGGCGGGTGCGGGTGCGTTGTGGCCGGTCGCGCGGTTCCCCGCGCCCCTGGGTGGGTGACCTTGGCGGTGGCGTTGACTGTGCCGGTCGCGTGGTTTTTCAGGGGCGCGGGGAACTGCGCGAGACGGGGCGGAGCCCCGTGCCGGGGTGCGAGGGGCGGGGTCCCTCGGGGACGGGAAGGGTAGGGGCGGCGGGGGCGAGGGAAGTCCCGCGGCAGCCGGGGACGGCGAAGTACCCCCACCCACCGAGCCGCCCGCAGGGCCCTCGGGCCGGTCGCCCGCCCCCGGGCGAACCCGCCGCAGGGCCCTCGGGCCGGTCGCTCGCCCCCGGGTGAACCCCCAGGTCCGGCTTCCCCCGGCGGAGCGTCCCGGCACAATGGGGGCATGCCGATACCCGGGACGCCCCCCAGCCGCGCCGACCTCGTCACCCACCTCGTCCGCACCCGCATCGCGGGCGACGTCGCCACCCCCCGCGAGAACAACCTCTCCCACTACCGCAAGCTGGCCAACGGCGACCGCAACTTCTGGCTCGGCCTGGAGCTCGGCGACCGCTGGACCGACGAGCAGGACGTCCTCGCGGTCATGGCGGAACGCGTCGGCGTCAACGACGACCCCGAGTACCGCTACGGCCAGGACACCATCGACCCCGAGCTGACCGTCGACGCCCTGGACCGCATGGCCGCCCGGCTGCGCAAGGCCGCCGACGGCCGTCAGCGCGTCCTGTTCGCCACCGGCCACCCCGGCGGCCTCCTGGACGTGCACCGCGCGACCGCCGCCGCCCTGCGGGCCGCCGGCTGCGACATCGTCGTGATCCCCGAGGGCCTGCAGACGGACGAGGGCTACGTCTGGCAGCTCGCCGACGTCGCCGTCCTCGAGCACGGCGCGAGCCTGTGGCACACCCACTCGGGCGACCCCATGCGGGCGATCCTCCAGGGCCTCGAGCGCGACGGCGATCCGGCGCCGGACCTGGTCGTCGCCGACCACGGCTGGGCCGGCCGCGCCGCCCAGGACGGGGTCGACGCCGTCGGGTACGCCGACTGCAACGACCCGGCCCTCTTCCTCGCCGAGTCCGAGGGCACCCTCCAGGTCGCCGTCCCCCTCGACGACCATGTCAAGAGCCCCCGCCACTACGACCCGATGACGGCCTACCTCCTGGGCCAGGCGGGGCTGCTCTGACCGGCGGCGACGGCGCGGGGGAGGGCGCAGGCGAGGGGTGGGCGGCCCGGGGGCCTCACGGCCAGGGGTTCAGTCCCTCGGCCCGCCGCTGCGCGAACCCCGGCGTCGGGTCCAGGTAGACCCGGCGCACCGAGGGGAACCGTTCCCGCAGCCGCCGCTCCGCCTCCTCGCACGCCCATTCGATCTGGGCGGCCGTGGACACGTCCCGGAAGTCGACCTTCGCCGCCACCAGCGCCTCCGTCGGCCCCTGCACCAGCGTCGTCAGCTCCAGCACCGCCTCGATGTGCTCCCCGGCCACCAGCTCCTCGCGGATGCCCGCGCGCACCGACCGGGGCAGCGGGCGCCCGACGAGCAGCTCGATGTTGGACCGGCCGAGCACCCAGGCGACGTACAGCAGCAGCACGCCGATGCACAGGGAGGCGGCGCCGTCCCACACCCCGGAGCCGGTGAGCTGCCCGCCGAGCAGGCCGCCGGCCGCGAGCAGCAGGCCGACCAGGGCCGCCGAGTCCTCCATGACGACCGCCTTGACGGCGGTGTCGCTGGTGCGCCGCAGATAGCGCCCGAAGGGCACCTTCAGCCGGGCCGCCTCCCCGCGTGCCTGGCGCACCGCCGTGCGCAGAGAGAAGCCCTCCAGGAGGAAGGCGACGGCGAGCACGAGGTAGGAGACGAGCGGGTCGCCCAGTTCCTCGCCCTCGGCCAGCGTGTGGATGCCGTCGTAGAGGGAGAAGACCGCGCCGCCGACGAACGTGGCGACGGCGGCGAGCAGGGCCCAGACGTAGCGCTCGGGGCCGTAGCCGAGCGGGTGGTCCTCGTCGGCGGGTTTCGTGCTGCGTTTGAGCGCGGTGAGCAGCAGTACCTCGGTGACGGTGTCGGCCACCGAGTGCGCGGCCTCCGACAGCATCGCGCTGGAGCCGCTGATCAGTCCCGCGACGGCCTTGGCCACCGCGATCCCGAGATTGGCGAAGGCGGCGACGAGCACCGTGAAGGTGCTCTCGCCGCCGCCGTCCTCAGGGGTGCCGGTACCCGTGCCCTTGCTCGTGTCCGTGTGCGCCATGCATGTCAGTGTTCCCGCGGAACGCGGACCACGCCTTCCTGGATCACCGAGATCGCCAGCGCGCCGTCCCGGGTGTAGATGCGGGCCTGGCCGAGGCCGCGCCCGCCGGAGGCGGAGGGGGACTCCTGGTCGTACAGCAGCCACTCGTCGGCCCGGAACGGCCGGTGGAACCACATGGCGTGGTCCAGCGAGGCGCCGACGACGTCGCCGACCGCCCAGCCGCCCCGCCCGTGCGCGAGCAGCACGGAGTCGAGGAGGGTCATGTCGGAGACGTAGGTGGCGAGGACGACGTGCAGCAGGGGCGTGTCGATGGCCCCCTCCAGCTTGCCGTTGGCGCGGAACCACACCTGGGAGTGGGGTTCGCGCGGCTCGCCGAAGCGGCCGTAGGGCGGCTCGTCGACGTAGCGCAGGTCGACGGCCTCCCGGGCCTCCAGGAACCGTTCGACGACCATCGGGTGCAGGTGGTCGTAGCCGCGCAGCCGCTCGCCGGAGGTGGGCAGGGTCGCCGGGTCCGGGGCGGGGGGCATCGGGGCCTGGTGGTCCAGCCCCTCCTCGAAGAGCTGGAAGGAGGCCGAGAGGTGGAAGATCGGCTGCCCGTGCTGGACCGCGACCACGCGCCGGGTGGTGAAGGACCGGCCGTCGCGGATGCGGTCGACGGTGTAGACGATCGGCGCGCCGGGGTCGCCGGGCCGCAGGAAGTACGCGTGCAGGGAGTGCGCGTGCCGGTCCTCGGGGACCGTGCGGCCGGCGGCGACCAGCGCCTGCGCGGCGACCTGCCCGCCGAAGACCCGGGGGACGACGGCGGGCCGGGAGTGGCCGCGGAAGATGTCCCGCTCGATCCGCTCGAGGTCGAGCAGATCGAGCAGCGACTGAAGTGCCTGACTCATATGTCAGTTCTATCCTGCGTGTTCTTCGTGCCTGGGGCCGGGCCGGAGCCGGTCACAGCCCCATGTTCTTGGCGATGATCGACTTCATGATCTCGCTCGTGCCGCCGTAGATCCGGTTGACCCGGTTGTCGGCGTACAGACGGGCGATGGGGTACTCGTTCATGTAGCCGTAGCCGCCGTGGAGCTGGAGGCAGCGGTCGATGACGCGGTGGGCGACCTCGGTGCAGAACAGCTTGGCGGAGGCGGCCTCGGCGGCCGTCAGCTCACCGGCGTCCAGGGCCTCCAGGGCGCGGTCGGCGACCGCCTCGGCGGCGTCCACCTCGGCCTGGCAGGCGGCCAGCTCGAACTTGGTGTTCTGGAAGCTGGCGACGGTCTTGCCGAAGACCGTGCGGTCCTGCACGTACTCCTTGGCGAACCGGACCGCGGCCTTGGCCTGCGCGTACGCGCCGAAGGCGATGCCCCAGCGCTCGGAGGGGAGGTTGGCGCCGAGGTAGTGGAAGCCCTTGTTCTCCTCGCCGAGGAGGTCCTCGGTGGGGACCTTGACGTCGACGAAGGCCAGCTCGGCGGTGTCGGAGGTCTTCAGGCCCAGCTTGTCCAGCTTGCGGCCGACCGAGTAGCCCTCGGACTTCGTGTCGACGGCGAAGAGGGAGATGCCGAAGCGGCGGTCCTCGGCGGTCGGCGCGGCGGTGCGGGCGCAGACGATGACGCGGTCGGCGTGGACGCCGCCGGTGATGAAGGTCTTGGCGCCGTTGAGGACGTAGTGCGTGCCGTCCTCGCTGAGCTTCGCGGTGGTCTTCATGCCGGCGAGGTCGGAGCCGGTGCCCGGCTCGGTCATCGCGATCGCCCACATCTCCTCGGCGGAGACGAACTTGGGCAGGTAGCGCTTCTTCTGCTCGTCGGTGGCGAGCATCTTGATGTAGGGGAGCGCGAGCAGCACGTGCACGCCGGAGCCGCCGAAGGTGACGCCCGCGCGGGCGGTCTCCTCGTACTGGACGGCCTCGAACTTGTGGCTCTCCAGGCCGGCGCCGCCGTACTCCTCGGGCACGTTGATGCCGAAGAGGCCCAGCTCGGCGAGCTTGTAGTAGAACTCGCGGGGCACGATGCCCTGCGTGAACCACTCGTCGTACGCCGGTACGACCTCGGCCTCGATGAAGGCGCGGAGGGTCTCCCGGAACGCCTCGTGATCCTCGTTGAACACCGTACGGCGCACTGCCGCCTCCCTCGATCCCCTGAGTGGTCTCCAAGCGCCGACGGTCCTTCGGTGCGGCGGTCGTCCGAGGTGACGGACGTCCGGCGCGGTGTTTGTCTAAGCGCTTGCTCAGACACCAAGGTACCGACGGGTAGGGACCGGCGTCCAGGGCGGGTGCGCGGGCGGGGCCGTAACGCTCGTCACGCGGGGCCGCGCGGCCGGGGGAGTTCCGCCGGTCAGGCCTTATCGTCGGGGGCGCGCACGCCACCGCGTGCGCGCCCCGGCCCGCGGTCCTCCTCGGCACCCCGAACCCCCGCCCGGCCGGGCAGCTCACCGCACGCAGAAAGAGGCAGCGCCCCATGAGCAGCGAGACGCCCCGAGGCCCCGTCGACTCCTCCCGCGTCCCCCGGTACGCGGGCCCCGCCACCTTCGCCCGGCTGCCCCGGCTCGACGAGGTCGGCGGCCGCGCCGACGTCGCCGTCGTGGGCGTGCCCTTCGACTCCGGCGTCTCCTACCGGCCCGGCGCCCGCTTCGGCGGCAACGCGATCCGTGAGGCCTCCCGGCTGCTGCGCCCCTACAACCCCGCGCAGGACGCCTCCCCCTTCGCCCTCGCCCAGGTCGCCGACGCGGGCGACATCGCCGCCAACCCCTTCCGCATCGAGGAGGCCGTGGAGACGATCGAGGCGGCCGCCGACGACCTCCTCGGCACCGGGGCCCGCCTGATGACCCTCGGCGGCGACCACACCATCGCGCTGCCGCTGCTGCGCGCGGTGGCCAAGAAGCACGGCCCGGTGGCCCTGCTCCACTTCGACGCCCACCTCGACACCTGGGACACCTACTTCGGCGCCGCGTACACCCACGGCACCCCGTTCCGGCGGGCGGTGGAGGAGGGCATCCTCGACACCTCCGCCCTCTCCCACGTCGGCACCCGCGGCCCCCTCTACGGCAAGCAGGACCTCACCGACGACGAGAAGATGGGCTTCGGCATCGTCACCTCGGCGGACGTCTACCGGCGCGGCGCCGACGAGGTCGCCGACCAGCTCCGGCAGCGCATCGGCGACCGCCCCCTCTACATCTCCATCGACATCGACTGCCTCGACCCCGCCCACGCCCCGGGCACCGGCACCCCGGAGGCGGGCGGCATGACCTCCCGCGAACTCCTGGAGATCCTGCGCGGCCTGGCCGCCTGCGACGTGGTCTCCGCGGACGTCGTCGAGGTCGCCCCCGCCTACGACCACGCCGAGATCACCTCGGTCGCCGCCTCCCACACGGCCTACGAGCTGACGACGCTGATGACGCGGCGGATCGCGGCCGAACGCGCCGAGTGACCCGGGGGCGGGCCGGGCGGGCCGCGGATCACTGAGGTGACGCCCGGGGCGCGTGTGGGTAGGGAGGGAGGCATGATCGCTCTCGGTGCCGTCTTCCGCCCCCAGCTCCCGCCCGAACGCCTCCGCTCCGTCGCCGAACTCGCCGACCGGGCGGGTCTCGACGAGCTCTGGCTCTGGGAGGACTGCTTCCGCGAGGGCGGCATCGCGTCCGCCGCCGCCGCGCTCGCCTGGACCGAACGCGTCCGGGTCGGGGTCGGACTGCTGCCCGTGCCGCTGCGGAACGTCACCCTGACGGCGATGGAGGCCGCCGCCCTGCACCGCATGTTCCCGGGCCGTGCGGTCCTCGGCGTCGGACACGGGGCGCAGGACGGGATGGGGCGGGCCGGTGCGCGGGTCGAGTCCCCGATGACCCTGCTGCGGGAGTACCTGGACGCGCTGCGCGCCCTGCTGCGCGGGGAGCGGGTGACGGCCGAGGGCCGGTACGTGCGGCTCGACGGCGTCGCCCTCGACTGGCCGCCGCAGGGCCCCGTCGAGGTGCTCGCGGGCGGCATCGGCCCGCGCACCCTGCGGCTGACCGGGGAGGCCGCCGACGGCACGATCCTGACCGCCGGCACCTCGCCGGACCGGGTGCGCGCCGCCCGGCGGCTCCTCGCGGAGGGCCGCGCGGCGGCCGGACGCGCGGAGGAGGACCACCGGATCGTCGTCTACCTGCTCACCGCCCGGGGCGCCGACGCGGTGGAACGGGTCCGCGCCGACGTGCTCGCCGAGGGGGCGGGCGGGGACCCGGACGCGGCGGTCGCCGGTGACGCGGAGACCGTCGCCCGGGCGGTGCGGGAGCTGGCCGGGGCGGGGGCCGACGCGGTGATCCTCCAGCCCACCGCCGACGAGCCCGATCCCGAGGGGTTCGTGCGCTTCGCCGCGGAGGAGGTGCGGCCCCTCGTGCCGTGACCCCGGGCCGGGCGCGGCGAGGCACGGTGCCGTGGCCGGGCGGCGGCGTCCGCCGCCGCCCGTGGCCGCACCGCCTACCAGATCGACTCGACCCACTCCGGGTGGTCGATGAACGGGTTGCGGTTGTGCTGGTAGGTGTCGTAGATGACGTCGTTGCGCTTCTCCTCGAAGGCGCTCGGCGGGTCCTGCTCGTTCCACGCCTTGAGGACGGAGAGCTTGCCGATGTTCGGCTTGCTGCCGTTGCCGACCTGCTCGTTGGGCTCCAGGTCGGCGAAGCCGTCGTCGCCCTCGTAGCGCACGGCCATGTAGAGGATCATGCGGGCCACGTCGCCCTTGACCGCGTCGCGCGGTTCGAAGGAGTCGGAGTCCACGCGGCTGCCGCCGCCGTTCGCGACCGCGCTGCCGCCGTTGTCGAAGTCCAGGTTGCCGCGGACGCTGTTGACCTTGACGTCCGTGGGGCGCAGGTGGTGCAGGTCGGTGCCGGGGCCGGTCGCCGTGCCGAAGTCGCCGTGGGACTTGGCCCAGGTGTGCTCGCGGTTCCAGTCGCCGACGTCGCCCCCGTTCAGGGACTTGCTGCGGGAGACGCCGCTGTACAGCAGGATCACGTTGCTGCTGTTGTTCGGGTCCTGGTCGGTGACCTTCAGGGCGTTCCAGACCGCGGAGTAGGAGATCTTGGTCTGGTTGCTGATGATCGTGTGGAGGGCCGACTTCAGGCTGCTGCCGGTCTTGCCGACGGCGTTCTTGTAGTACGTCGAGTCGTACGGGCTCGTGGTGGCCGTCGCGGCCGTGACGGCCGTCGTCCTCGCGGACACCGGGGTGGGGGAGGCCGGTGTCGCGGAGGCCGGGGCCGCGCTCAGGGCCGGGGCGGTGAGCCCGGCCAGAACGGTGGCGGTGGCCCAGGCCACCGCCTTGCGGTGGATACGTGCTGCCGTCATGTGGGGGGTCCCCTTCTACGCGGGTTGAACGGGGGCGGCAGACGGGAGCGTGACATGAACATGTGAACGTGTAAAGGGTGCGGCGGAGCCGTCGGGCGAAGCGGGGGCGTCGTCGCGGTGCCGCTCCGTCCGCCGGTCACTGCACGTCAGGCTCCGGCCCCGGGTGCGGGTTTGGCCGCCCGGGCGTCGTACTCCCAGAACGGCCGGACCAGCAGGGCGGCCCCCAGGACGAGCACCACGCACACCAACGCCGCGCCGGACCACGCGACCGTGAGGGAGGCCACGGCGGCCGTCGTCCCGGCGCGCAGGTCGCCCAGGCGGGGACCGCCGGACACCACCACCGTGAACACGCCCTGGAGTCGGCCGCGCAGCCGGTCCGGCGCGTAGGTCTGGAGGATCGTCTGCCGGTAGACGGCGCTGACGAGGTCCGCGGCCCCGGCGAGGACCAGCAGCGCCACCGCGGCCCACAGACTGCGGGCGAACCCGGCCGCCGCGACGGCCGCCGCCCAGACGACGACCGCGAGGGTCAGCGCCACCCCCTGGCGCCGCACCCGCCCGATCCACCCGCTGAACAGCCCGGCCGCGAGCGAGCCGGCCGCGATCGCCGCGTACAGCGGGCCCACCCCGCCGTGGAACCGCTCGGCGGCCGCCTGCGGGAACAGGGCCTGCGGCATGGCGAGCACCATCGCCGCGATGTCCACCGCGAAGGACATCACCAGCACCGGGCTCCCGCCCAGGAACCGCAGCCCGTCGAGGACCGAGCGCAGCCCGGGGCGCCCGGTGGCCCCCTGTGCGGGCGGGAGCGGAGGCAGCCGGAGGGCCGCGTACAGGGCCGCCGTGAACAGCAGGGCGTCCGCCCCGTAGGCGAGGGAGAAACCGCCGGGCAGCGAGAGCAGCAGGCCGGCGAGCAGCGGGCCGAGCACCTGCCCCAGGTCGCCGGCGGTGTACAGCAGTGCGTTGGCGCCCGGGATCTGCTCCACCGGGACCAGCAGCGGCACGATCGCCCCGCGCACCGAGGAGGAGACCGCGAAGCCGCCGGACTGCACGGCGACCAGGGCGAGGATCAGCGCCGGGGAGCGCACCTCCAGCACGCTCTGCAGCAGCAGTGCGAGGGTCACCGCCCAGGTGAGCAGGCAGGAGCCGAGGTAGAGCCGGCGCCGGTCGACCGCGTCGGCGACGGCGCCCCCGTACAGCCCGAACACGACGATCGGCAGCAGCCCGACCAGCCCGCCGAGGCCGACGATCAGTGAGGACCCGGTGAGCGCGTAGAGCTGCACCGGGACGGCGACGGAGGTGAGCATGACGCCGACGAGAGCGGCGCCCTGCCCGAGGAAGGTCCGCCGGAAGGCGGGCAGGGCGAGCGGCCGGGTGTCGGCGACGGCCCGCCGCAGCAGCCCGCGCAGCCCGGTGCGGGGGGTGCCGTTCGCCGCTTCCGCCGCTTCCGTGGCTTCCGCCGCTCCCGCGGCTTCCTGTGCGGACTCCGGTCCGTGCCGCCCCGGTTCGGGCTCGGGTGTCTCAGGGGTGGCCGTCGAAGGGGTGTGGCTCATGGGCACCACCCTTGTCCACACCCACCCCCGTCGGCTTTCGATAACCTGTCCACTTGTGTCGCAGAACCGCCAAGACCATCACCCCGGCGAACTCATCGCCCGGCACCGGCACGAGGACCACCAACTCGTCTACGTCGCCAGGGGAGTTCTGGCCGTGCGGACCGACCACGGGGCATGGGTGGCGGGCGCCCGGCGGGCCGTCTGGGTCCCGGCCGGCACCTGGCACGAACACCGGGTCCACGGGCACACCGAGGTGCACACCCTCCACTTCCCCCTCGGCTGCACCCCGCTGCCCACCGGTACCCCGACCGTCATCGCCGTTCCCGCGCTGCTGCGCGAACTCCTCGTCGCCAGCACCGAGCCCGGTCTCACCACCGGCGAGAGCGACCGGCTGCGCGCGGTCATCGAGGACCGGCTGTGCCGCGCCGACATCGCCCCGCTCCAGCTCCCCTGCGCCCGCGACCCCCGCCTCCACCAGGCCTGCCGCATCGTCACGGACGACCTCGCCCGGCCGCTCACCATCGCCCGCCTCGCCCGCGAGGTCGGCCTCAGCGAACGGCACCTGAGCAGGCTGTTCCACACCGAGTTCGGCACGACGTACCCCCAGTGGCGGACCACGGCCCGCCTCTTCCAGGCGATGATCGAACTCACCGACGGCGCCACGGTCACCGAGACGGCCCACCGCTGCGGCTGGTCCACCCCCAGCGCCTTCGTCGCGACCTTCACCCGCACCTTGGGCCAGACCCCGGGCGCCTACCGGTCGGCGGGCGCCCGCCCCCCGGAGGCGGCACGATGAGTTCCGGGGCGCCGGACGGTCAGAGGACCGACCCCGATCCCGAGGAGGACCTCCGATGCGCAAGGTGACCTGTTCCATGAGCGTCTCGCTCGACGGCTACATCGTCGGTCCCGACGGCCGCTTCGACTGGTCGGTGCCCGACGCGGAGGTCTTCCGCCTCGCCATGGACGAGGTGCGCGGACTCGACGTCCACCTGCTGGGGCGGCGGCTGTACGAGACGATGGTGTACTGGGAGGACGCCGACGAGAAGCCCGAACTCGACGACCAGGAACGCGAGTTCGCCGCGATCTGGAACGCGCTCCCCAAGGTGGTGTTCTCCACCACGCTGCAGGGCGCGCAGGTGCGGGGCAACGCCCGCCTGGCCTCCGGCGGCCCGGCGGAGGAGATCCGACGGCTGCGTGCTGAGCCGGGGGAGGGCGACATCGGGATCGGCGGGGCGACGCTCGCCGCCGAGGCGGCGGCGCACGGTTTGATCGACGAGTACCGGATCAGGGTCTACCCGGTGCTGGTCGGCGGCGGCACACCGTTCTTCCCCCGCGACGAACGCCGGGCCGACCTCGCCCTCGCCGAGACCCGCACGTTCGACTCGGGGGTCGTCTACCTCCGCTATCAGGTGCGGCGTTAGAGCCTTTCCGGCGGATCAAGCCGCAGGAGGGGAACGGTGCCTTGTTCTGTCGCCGCCGCTTTCGGGCGGTCCGCCGGAGGTCAGCGGGCCGAGCGGTCGATTACGGGCAGGAGGAGCCGGGAGGGGTGGTCCCCGCCGGTGTGGACGGTGTGCCGGCCGGTGTTGTGCGGTTCCTGGTGGTGGATGACCGCCGGAACTCCTGGATACGTGTTGTGGTCGCTGCCCTTCACCCGCACCGCCAGGCGCTCCCCGGCCCGGAACAGGGTCGAGGACGGCCAGATCTCGATGTCGACGAGGGTGGGACGGCCGGGCTCGAGCGGCACGGACCGGGCGTGGGTGTGCCACGGCTGCTGCGGGGTCGAACGCTCGGCATCGAGGTCGCGGTGGCTGGCACGGAGCCATCCGAGAGCGACCGGCCCGTCGTGGAACATGGACTGGAACGGGAACGGCACCCGCACGCCGTCGCGGTCGAACTTCTCCACGGCCACGAAGAGATCGGCCTCGTCCGTCTCGCTCTCCACCCACAGCTGCAGGGACATGGTGCCCGTGACTTCGGTGTCCTCGTCGAAGGCGACCGAGAACTCGACGAAGTCCTGCGGGTCCTCGGAGTCGTAGCTGAGGCTGGACGCCGCCGGGAGGTCCTTCGCGAGCGCGCCCGCCGCGGCGTCGAGGAACAGCGGCGTCGAGACGGTGCCCTCGAGCGGCCAGGTCTTCTCGGCCCGTACCTCGCCCACGAAGTGCGACTCGCGGACCTCGATGTTCACCCGCGGCCAGGACAACGTGGCGCCGGGTGCCTCTTTCAGGAACGTCGTGAAGAACTCCAGTTGCCGGGCCAGGCTCTCGGGACGGTAGTAGTAGGGCCACTTCATGCGGCCGTGCACCTCGAGCCACTTCTCACGGGAGCCGGCCTGCTTGAAACCCTCGATCGTGCCCCGGGTGTGGATGCCGTGGTCGCCCCAGTCCACGACTGCGTACAGCGGCACCTCGATCTTCGACAGGTCGGGCGTTCTCGCCTTCCAGTACGCGTCGAAGTGCGGGTGCTGCCTGCACAGTTCGACGACGTCCTCCACCCGGTTGCGGGAGTAGGCCGTGGACTCGATCCACCACCCGCGGAAACGGGTCTCGCGGATCCCGCCCTGCATGGCGATGTCGCGGTAGGGGTCGGAGTAGCCCTCCCACGGGTTGATGGCGAACAGGTGCGGCGGCCGGGTCGCCGCCACGTTCCACTGGCTCCACGCCAGGTAGGACACACCGGTCATGCCGACCCGTCCGTTGCTCCACGGCCGGCCGGCCGCCCACTCGATGACGTCGTAGCCGTCGGCGGCCTCCTGCGGGGAATGGAACGTCAAGGACCCCTCCGATCCCCACGATCCTCGGGAATCCGCGTTGACGACCGCGAAGCCCTGACGGCACCAGTACAGCGGGTCGGGGCCCTCCCACACGGTGTAGTGCGACACCGAGACATCCGTCGTCCCCGGGTCGACGAACCCGTGGTCCTCCTGCCCGGCCTGCGGGTACAGCATGTGGAACCCCTTGCGGGCATGTTTTCCGTACGGGCTGTAGGTGAACAGCACCGGCAGGTCCGACTGCCCCTCCGGGCGGAAGACGTCCACGCGGAGCACGACGCCGTCCCGCATCGGGACGGCCACATCGCGTTCGACGATCAGACCGTGCTCGACGCGGCGGGAAGGAGCCAGGCCGGGGTACCTCCCCTCTTCCGGCGGGATCGGCAGTCGGTAGAGCATTTCGAAGCTTTCGTTCTCGTTCTCGGGCATGACGAGCCTTTCGCCTGACTGGTGCTCCGGGGGCAGTGCAGAATGGTGCGGAACGGTGCTACGAATTCGCGAGCAGATATTCCTTCGAGGCCTCACCCGCTTCTGCGAGCTTCTCGAAGTCCTGGCCCACGAGGCGGCCGCCCCATTTCGCCACGACGCCGTTGACGAAGACGGCGTCGACATTCTCGATGGCGGCGAAGTTCACGACCGTGCCCATGACGGATCCGGCGCCGCGCGTATTCACCCGGCCCAGCGAGAGGACGACCAGGTCGGCTTTCTTGCCGCTTGTGAGCGTCCCGATGCGATGTGGCAGTGCGGCATTCAGCGCACCACCGATCGTCGCCGCCCTGAGCGCGTCCAGGGGCCCATAAGGGGCCGGGGTGTCCGTCGCGCCGGACTGCTGTTCACTGAGGCTCAGGCCTCGCTGTACCGTCTGCAGAACGCGCATCTCGGTGAAGAGGTCGTGCCCGTAGGCCAGCTCGTTGTCCGAACTGATTCCCTCTTGAATATTGCGCCGATTCGCCTCGAGGATCGGGATGAAGGGCCCGAGCCCGAGGTGCGGATCCGACCGGGGGACGACGTTCACCGCGGCGCCGCTCTCGGCGATGGCGTCCCACGACCTGTCCGTCAGCCCCGAGCAGTGGTTGAGGGTGTGTCCCGGGTGCAGGAGGCCGGAGGTGAGGAGCTGTTCGGAATCGGTGACCCACCCGCCCATCTCCGAGGACACGTCGATGCCGTGTTCGGCCGCGAACCGCCAGGACTCGAGCGTCGGCCAGCTGTCCATCATCCGGATGGTGAGGAGTCCGTCGGCCGATGCGTGCGCGTCACGCAGGCGCAGGATGTCGGCGGGGAGCTGGTGGTCGTGGTCGCCCTCCATGGCCGGCCCCGCCGCGTACACGGCCCGGATCCCCGATCCGCGCAGGGCCTCGATCGCCGCGTCCGAGTGCTCCGCACTGCGCGAGTTGTGGCTGTTGTCGACGATCGTCGTCGTGCCGGCGTTCAGGGCCCGCGCCGCGGTCAGCCGCTGGGCGATGGCCATGTCCTCGGGCCGGTAGGCCTTTCCCAGCTTTCCGTGGGTCAGGGCCATGTATTCCGCGAAGGTCGCGTCGGGAGCGATGCCACGCAGTTGGCCCTCCCAGGCGTGGATGTGCGAATCCACCAGTCCGGGAATGACGATCGACCCGGTGAGGTCGACGACGATGGCGTTTCCCCCCACACGTGCCGCCAGACCCGGTCCGACCGCCTCGATGGTGTCACCCGAGATGAGGATGTCGCCGAGGAATCCAGCCTGATCGTCCATGGTGATGACGTGCGCGCCGGTGAGCAGAATGCGCCGGTTCCCGTCACCCGCGGTGGCGGTTATCTTGTCCAGCTTTTCGGGCTGTTGTGATGTCGACATGGTGTCGTACCTATCGTGCAGGGCTGTGGTGCCGGTACGGGTGGGATTTCGACGAGAACTGTACGGACTCACGGCGCGGGCGCCGTGACTCAGGTTACGGACGTCGGCCGACGGCCTCGTTAGTGTCATTCATCGATGCCAACCCGTTCAGAAGGCCACGGTCCCGGTGCGCGAGGCGTACCGGGCGGCGAGAATTCTGGACCGAAAAAGGAGAAAGTCATGCCGACCGGCTTCGACACGGGCACACAGCGGCAGGAGCTGTTCATCGGGGGCGGCTGGACGGCGGCGGCCGACGGCGCCGTGTACGAGTCGCTGGACCCGTACACGGGCGAGGTCGCCTGCCGGGCGGCCGCTGCCTCGGCGGCGGACGTCAACCGTGCGGTGGATGCCGCGAGCGCGGCCTTCCCGGACTGGGCCGGCCGTTCACCCGCCGAGCGGTCACGGACCCTGCTCGCCTGCGCGGACGCGATCGAGGCGCGCTCCGCGGAGATCTCCGAGGCGGTGACCGCGGAGATGGGCGGGCCGTCCGGGTGGGGTCACTTCAACATCAAGATCCTGGTCGACAAGGTCCGGTACGCCGCGATGTCCGCCTATGAGGGGCTGACGGGCGAGGTCATTCCGTCGGACGATCCCCGTCGCACCGCGCTGGCCGTCCGCAAGCCGGTCGGCGTCGTGGCGAGCATCGTGCCCTGGAACGCCCCGGTCCTGCTCGTGGGCGCGTCGGTGCCGACGGCTCTCGTCCTCGGCAACACCGTGGTGATGAAGGCTTCCGAGCAGACCCCCCGCACGCACGGACTGGTCGCCTCCTGCTTCGCCGAGGGCGGCCTGCCGGACGGCGTGATCAACCTGATCACGAACGCCCCCGAGAACGCGGCCGAGGTCGTCGACGCGCTTGTCTCCCACGAGGCCGTGCGACGTGTTCACTTCACCGGATCGACGCGGATCGGGCGAGTCATCGCCGAGCTGGCCAGCAAGACGCTCACGCCGGTCGTGCTGGAGCTCGGCGGCAACTCTCCCTTCATCGTCCTCGCCGACGCCGATCTGGACGTCGCGGTCAGCGCGGCCGCCTTCGGCTCGTTCGCCAACACCGGACAGGGCTGCCTGTCCACCGGCCGGATCGTGGTGGACCGCAGCATCGCCGACGAGTTCAGCCGCCGCCTGGTCAAGGTCGCGAATTCGATCGTCTACGGCGACCCCCGCCGCAAGGAGTCGATGTACGGCCCGCTGATCAACGCGAACTCCGTGCGGCACGTCCAGGAGCTCGTCACCGACGCGGTCGCGGGAGGAGCCGACCTGCTCGCGGGCGGAGTCGCCGACGGGCCGTGTTTCGCGCCGACCGTGCTCGCCGGAGTCACCCCGGCCATGCGCGCCTACCGGGAGGAGTCGTTCGGGCCCATGGTGACGGTCATTCCGGTCGACGGCCCCGAGGAAGCCCTGGCCGTCGCCAACGACAACGAGTACGGACTCAGCTCGGCCATCTTCAGCCGGGATGTGACTCTCGCGCTCGATCTGGCCAAGCGGCTGGACGTCGGCATGTGCCACATCAACGGCGCGACGCTGGACGACGAGGCGCAGATGCCCTTCGGCGGCGTGAAGAACAGCGGCTACGGGAAGTCCGGTGGCCGCACCGGCCTCGCCGAGTTCACCGAGGTCCAGTGGATCACCATCGAGGGCCCGGACACCCCGCACTACCCGATCTCGGAGTGACCGAGGTCATGCCCACCACCCGCCGGGGCGCCACGGCCGACACCGCACGGCGCCCGGAAGGAGCAGCAATGGAGTTCTTGGTCAGGTTCGAGACCAACCTCCCCGACACGATGCCCGCCGCCGAACGGAACCGGTTGAAAGCTCTCGAACGCGACCGCGCTCAGCAGCTGCGGAGTGAGGGAACGCTTCTGTGCCTGTGGCGGGTCCCCGGGAGGCAAGCGGTGATCGGTCTCTGGAACACCACGGACGCCACCCACCTGCACGACGCGCTGGTGTCCCTGCCCGCCTTCCCCTGGATGGACGTCACGGTCGAGGCGCTCGCCACCCATCCTCAGGAGCAGCGATGACCACCAAGCCGGACGTGCCGGGGACGTACGTCTTCGACATCGCGGACAGTCGTCACGGCCATGCGATCAACGAGCTGTGCTCCACGCTGACGACGCCGGCGCACCGCGCCCGCTTCCTCGCCGACGAGGCGGACTACTGCGATCACTTCGACATGACGCCCGCGCAACGCACTGCGGTGCTGCAGCGTGACTGGCGGTCGCTGCTGGACCTCGGGGGCTCGATCTTCCACGTCCTCAAGCTGGCGACGGTGGACAAGCTGTCGATGCAGCACCTCGGGGGCGTCTTCACCGGCATGACGACCGAGGACTTCATCGCGGCGATGAGGGCAGGAGGACGCCGCTGTGGCTGAGGTGACATGGGGGCTGGCGACGAGCCACGTCCCGTCCATCGGCGCCGCCATGGACAACCGCAGGACGCAGGAGCCGTACTGGAAGCCGCTGTTCGACGGCTACCGGCAGGCCCGTGACTGGATGGCCGACCACACGCCCGACGTCATCGTCCTGGTGTACAACGATCACGCCAACGCGATCGGCCTGGATCTCGTCCCGACCTTCGCGTTGGCCACGGCGGCCAGCTTCCCGGTCGCCGACGAGGGCTGGGGACCCCGTCCGGTCCCGACCGTGTACGGCCATCCCGAGCTCGCGCAGCACCTCGTCGAGTGCCTTGTCGACGACGCGTTCGACATCACGGTCGCCCACCGGCTCGCGGTGGATCACGGCTTCACGGTCCCGCTCTCGGTGTACCACCCCGACCCCGGTGACGCCTGGCCGTGTCCGGTGATCCCGCTGCTGGTCAACGTCATCCAGTACCCGCAGCCCACCGCGGCCCGGTGCTACGACCTCGGCAAGGCCCTGGGCAGAGCCATCCGCGCCTACCCCGAGGACCTGAAGGTCGCCGTGTTCGGGACCGGCGGGATGTCGCACCAGCTCGCCGGGGAACGCGCCGGCCTGATCAATCCGGTCTTCGACGCGATGTTCATGAGCAAGATCCAGAGCGATCCGCAGGCACTTGCGTCCCTCAGCCGCGAGACGTACATCAGGGAGGCCGGCTCCGAAGGGATCGAGATGATCATGTGGCTGGTCATGCGTGGTGCGATGGACGAGGACATCACGAGGATCTCGGACACCTATCACGTGCCGGCGTCCAACACCGCCGCGGCGCTGGCGCTCTTCGAGAACAGGGCCCCGGGACGGTGACCACCTTTGTGCTCCTGCACGGAGCGTGGCACGGAGGCTGGTGCTGGACGAGGGTGGCCGCCCGCCTCCGCGACGCCGGGCACTCGGTGTTCAGCCCGACGTTCACCGGCGTGAGCGACCGCGCGCACCTGCTGTCCCCGCAGATCGACCTGCACACGCACGTCGACGACATCGTGCGGCTGATGGACGCCGAGAATCTGCACGACGTGGTCCTCGTCGGCCACAGCTATGCGGGAATGGTGGTCGCCGGCGTCACCGAGCAGCGCCCCGACCGGATCCGGACCCGGGTCTACCTGGACGCCTTCCTCCCGCGCGACGGCGAGTCCGCGATCGATCTGCTGCCCGACCACATCGCCCGTCACTACCGCGAATCCGTCAGCGGCCCGGGATTCGGCTGGCTCATCCCGCCGCGGTCGCTCGAGGTGCTGGGCGTCACGGCCACCGAGGACCTCGACTGGCTGACTCCCCGGCTCACGCCGCAGCCGTGGGCCACCTATACGGCGCCGCTCACGCTGACCGCGCGGGAACGAGACGTACCGGCGGCCTACATCGAGTGCACGTCCTGGATGCGCGTCTTCGCTCCGTCGGCCGAACGGGCGCGCGAGCTCGGGTGGCCCGGATACGAACTCGACACCGGACACGAGGCGATGGTGACCGCGCCGGAACCACTGGCGCTGCTCCTCGACCGACTGGCCGGCTGAGAGAAGGGCCGGCACGCGGCGGTGATGTCTCGACTTCGTCGGGCGCGCCGCCGTCACGGTCGCATGCCCGCCGGGGATCCGGGACACCCCTTCGCCGATCAGGGCGTCGACCACGTCATGTGGGAGGATCGGTGGGGCCGCTGAGGATCCTCGGGCGGCGGCATGGTGTCCCCGTACCAGCGGTGGCGATCACCCGGACGGGCGTGTCTCCGCGGTGTGCGGCGCCGTGCGAGAGAGAGCGAGCGCGGTGCATGAATGCTCCGGAGTCCTTCCCCGCAGCGGCACGGGCCGCGTGGAACGACAGTCTGCTCGCCCAGTTCCCGGAACACGCCGCCGGGATCCTGGCTGAGCGGGCCATGCTGAGGCACTTCGCCAGCGGCGACGCCATCCGCGGTGCGGGGGAGCCGTCGGGGGTGGTGTACCTGATCGTCGAGGGGCTGGCCCGTGTCTTCGTCAGCTCGACCACAGGCCGCGAGGTGACGGTGCGGTACGCGGCACGAGGTGAGCTGGTCGGCCTGCCCGCCCTGGCGGCCGGCCGCCACAACCCGGACGTCGCGGTCAAGGCCATGATCGACACCGATTGCGTGTCGTTGTCGGCGAGCAGCCTGTCCCGCCTCGCGGCGACCGAGGTCGGGGTGGCGTGGCCCGTCGCGCGGTACGTCGCGGAGACGCTGCACCTCTCCGAGCAGCTGTGGAGCAACAACGTGTTCCAACCGGTGCCGCCCCGCGTGGCCTTTCACCTGTTGGAGCTGTGCACGCGGGAGGCCGGCGGTCTGGTCGTGCACGCCACGCAGGACGAGCTCGCGCGCGCGGTGGGATCCGTGCGCGAGGTCGTCGCCAGAACCCTCGGGGACTTCGCCTCCCGCGCCCTCATCGAGCGGGAGCACCGCGTCATCCGCCTGCTGGACCCCGCGGGCCTGCACCGGATCGCGGCCACCCAGCCGCGTTGAGTGCCCCGTCCGCCCACCCTCCCGTGCCACGACGGCGGCGCCGAAAGCGAACGCCGGTCACGGGCGCAGTACGTCGGCCTTCACCGCCGTGACGAACAGGGCCCAGCCCGTACGCGGGAAGACCACCGCCGGGCCGTGCGGGGTCTTCGAGTCGCGGACGGGGATGCCGACGGCCTGGTCGTCCAGGACTTCCAGGCAGCTGCCGCCCTCGGTATTGCTGTAGGAGGACTTGCGCCAGCCGTCCTTCGCGGAAGGGCAGTGCAGCCTGCGGTCAGTCATCGCCTACGTACTCCTTCGCTATCACCCTCATCAGGGCGACCGAGTCCTTCAACGGAAGTGCGTCGCTCAGGGCCAGATGGTAGATGTCGTGGAGTCGGCTGACCACGTGTGGGGAGTCGTGCAACTTGCCCATGTAGTGCCCCTCCGAGTACGCCACCGGTGGTTGGTCCTCGAACTGCATCAGCGTGAGCATGCTTTGCAGCAGGGGGTACGCGCCGGTGCCGTACGGCACGACGTGGACGCGCACTCTGCCCCGTACTGCCAGGTCGACGAGGTGGGTCACCTGTTCCGCCATGATCTCTGCCCCTCCTACCGGGCGGCGGAGAACGCCTTCGTCGAGCAGTGCCCACACCACCGGCCGTGCCGGATCGGCGAGCAGCTGCGCTCGTTCGAGGCGTGTGACAAGGAGCCTGTCACATTCCTCTTCACTCACAGGAGGGAACGCCGCGCTGAGTACCGCACGTGCGTACGCCGCCGTCTGCAGGATGCCCGGGACGAAGGCGTACGCGAACTCCCGGATCATCACCGCCTGTTGTTCGAGCAGGCGGGCCGACTCGAAGTAGTCGGCGACGGCCGCGTCCTCCGGTGGGAGGAAGCTGCTGAGCACGTTTCCCGTGTTCAGCGCCCTGTCCAAGCGGCGGGCGTCCTCCTTGGACGGGGTGCGGCGGCCCGCCTCGATGTGGGCGATGTGCGAACGCGTCATCACCGCCGCCTCCGCCAACTGCTGCTGTGTCAGTCCCGCCTTCTCGCGCTGCTGTTTGAGCCAGTCGCCGTAGATGCTGCCCAATCGGGCCTCCTCGTGTGACAGATCATTCGTCACGCTCCGACCTCTGGCGAGCCTAACCGCGGACGCTCCACTCTGTGAGCGGATCGCTACAGAAAGCGAGAACCCCCGCGACCGCGCGACCGGTCCGGGGGCATGGCCATCAACCCGCTGAGCTCCCAGGAGTTGACGACGTGCTTCACCGTATCGCCCGGCTCGTCGAGCCGTTGCTGCGTCTGCTGTATCCGCCGGAGGGCAGGCACCGGGTCGAGCCGCCACCGCCGGCTCCGGTACCGGCCCCCGTCGCGGCCGAACACCCGTTCCGTCCGTGCTACTTCGCCGACGGGCCCTGCCCCGGGGCGCGGCGGCGCGCGCTGGAGCGGCGGCGCGAGCTGTGGCGCGCGGAGTACGCCGCCGAACTCGCGGCGCACTGCGCGGCGACCGGACTCGCGGCCGAACTCGCGGCGGGAGTACGCCGATGAGGGCGGCCGGACCGGGTGAGACCCGGTTGCTGCCGTGGGCCGGGGAGGACGGCAAGCCCTGCTGTCTGGTCACGGACGGGGACGGGCCGCTGTCCCGCGCGGCCGACGCGGTCGAAGCCGTACAGCTGTCGATGGCCGTCGGACTGCTCCGGCACGCCGACGACCTGCTGGGATACGAGCGGGCGTCCGCCGTCCAGCTCCGGTTTCTGCTCGCCCGGATGTCCGAGTCGCTGCGTGACGTGCACCGGGTCGCCGAGAGCCGGGGTGCGCGGCTCGTCGATGCGGACGGCAGTGTCAGTGGGGACAAGTAGCCTGGGGCGCAGGGGAGTTACCCGACGCTTACGGGGGGTTACGGGTTGAGGCCGTTGATCGCTGTCGTGGGAAGCGCCGATCCGGGGCGGGAGTACGAGCCGCCGCTCGTGGCCGGGCACCGGGTGGAGGGGGCGTGCGGGCAGATCGGCGCGGCGCTCGCCGAGGCCGGGTGTGATCTCGTCGTCTACTCGAGCGAGGCGCAGTTCGTGGAGGACTGGGTCATCACGGGTTACCTCGCGCACGGTGAGCCCGAGCCGGGGTCCATCCATGTGCGGCCGCCGTACGGGGACGTCGACACGGACTTCCCGCTGCTCGACGAGCGGCCCGAACTGTACGACGTGCGCTACGAGTCGGGCTCCGAGTGGGAGAGCGGCTACTACCGTTCGCTCGCCGAGGTGCACGGCGTCGTGCTGATCGGCGGCGGCCGCTCGACGCTGATCACCGGCATGGTGTGCCTCGCCTTCGGCATCCCCGTGTACGCGGCGGCCTGCTTCGGCGGGGCCGGGCGCAAGGTGTGGGACGTGATGAACAGGGTCGAGCGGCACCTCACCCCCGAGGAGGTGTCGGCGATGGGCGCGGAATGGGGGCGGGACACGGCGGCCCGGCTCGTGCGGATACTGGCCGCGCAGCGGGAGCGCAAGGACGAGCGGCGCCGTCTGGACGCCCGTGCCGTGCGCCGGGCGGCCTGGCGCAGTGCCTTCGGCATCACGGTGGGCCTGCTGCTGCTCTGCCTGGGTCTGGGCATGATCCCGCTGACCTACGCCCTGGACGCGAGCGCCGCCGTCAACCTCACCGGGCTGATCGTCGGCGCCCTCGCCACCGGCACCTCGGGCGCCATCACCCGCAACGCCTTCGACCGGGGGGAGCACTGGGCGCGGACGGCGGCGCTCGGCATGTCGGCGGGCGCCGTCGCCTTCCTGCTGTTCGTCTCGGCCCAACTGGCGGCCTCCCCGGACATCCTGAGCGGGGAGGGCGCCCGCCGCCTCCTCTTCTTCGTGCTGACCGTCGGCTTCGTCTCCGGGTTCACCTTCGACGCCGTCTACGGCCGCCTCAAACAGGCGGAGCCGCCGCTGCCCCCGCCGCCGGGCCCACCGGCGGGCCCGCCGAACGGGGGGTGAGCCGGTCCGGGGCGGCAGGGGGCCACCGGACCGCTCACTCCCCGCCCCGCAGCTTCTCGCCGAGCGCCCGGCAGATCACGGCCGCGCTCTCCGGTGTGTTCATGTCGTCGTGCGCGACGGCGACGTCGTGGTTCTCCACCGAGCCGCCGACGTGCGGCCGCCATGCCTCGGGGGTGAGCCGGGCCCGCTCCTCGTCCGTCTTCCCGAGCGTCGCGGTGAAGAGGAGCAGATCGCCGTCGAACCTGCGGGGGGTGAACTTCTCCATGAGGTCCATGTTGTTGCGGAACACCCGCGCCACCGCTTCCGTGGCGCGCGCGTCCAGGCCCTCCAGGACGGCCGCCGTGCCGGTGCCGGATGCGTCCCGGTGCCGCAGGGGACCGGCTTCGAGGTACGCCCGCAGGGCCTCCTCGTCGGGCAGCCGCGTCCCGGCGGGCGCGAAGTCCGTCCCGGCCACGGGGTAGGAGTCCATGAGGGCGAGCACCGCCACCTCCTCGCCCGCCTCCCGCAGCCGTACCGCCATCTCGTGGGCCACCAGGCCGCCGAAGGACCAGCCGAGCAGGCAGTAGGGGCCCTCGGGCCGCACCCGGCGGATGCGCGCGAGGTAGTCCGCCGCGATCTCCGGGACGTCGGCGGGCAGCGGGCCCCCGCCGTCCAGCCCCCGGGCCTGCAGGGCGTACAGCGGGTGCTCCTCCGGCAGGTGGTGGGCGAAGCCGAGGAAGCCCCAGCCCAGGCCGGTGCCGGGGTGGACGCAGAAGACGGGAGTGCCCGGGCCGCCCTCCCGGATCGGGAGCAGGACGTCCCTCCGGTCCGGTCCGTCCGGCAGGACGGCGCGGGCGGCCAGACCGGCCACCGTGGGATTCTCGAACAGCGTCCGGATGCCGATGCCGGCGCCCAGTTCGCGGCGGATGCGGGCCACCAGCCGGGTGGCGAGCAGGGAGTGCCCGCCGAGCTGGAAGAAGTTGTCCTCGGCGCCGACGTGTTCGAGGCCGAGGACCTCGGCGAACAGGCGGGCCAGCTCCTTCTCCCGCGCGGTGGCGGGCTCCCGGCCCGAGGCGGCGGCCGTGTACGAGGGGGCGGGCAGGGCGCGCCGGTCCAGCTTGCCGTTGGAGGTCAGCGGCAGGGCGTCCAGGACCACGAACGCGGAGGGCACCATGTGGGCGGGCAGGGCCGCGGCCAGGTGCGCGCGCAGTTCGTCGCTGCCGGGTGCGGCGCCCGGGGCGGGGACCAGGTAGGCGGTGAGCTGCGGGTCGCCGGGACGGTCCTCGCGGACGAGCACGGCGGACCGGGCGACGGCCGGGTGCGCGCCGAGGGCGGTCTCTATCTCGCCGGGCTCGATGCGGAAGCCGCGGACCTTCACCTGGTCGTCCGTCCGCCCCACGTAGGCGAGTTGACCGTCCGGGTTCCACCGCACGAGGTCCCCGGTCCGGTACATCCGCTCGCCCGGGGCCCCGAAGGGGCAGGCGAGGAACCGTTCCGCCGTCAGTCCGGGGCGGCCCAGGTACCCGCGGGCGAGGCCGTCCCCGGCGAGGTACAGCTCCCCGGGGACCCCGGCGGGCACGGGGTTCAGGTGCCGGTCGAGGACGTAGGCGCGGGTGTGGGGGAGGGGGCGGCCGATGGGCGGGGCGGCCCGCTGCCCGGCGCCGGGGGTGTCCCGCGGGGCGTCCGGGGTGTCGTGCCAGGCGGTGGCGTAGACGGTGGCCTCGGTGGGGCCGTAGAGGTTGGCCAGCCGGCTGTGCGGCATCGCGGTGCGGATCGCCCCGGCGGTGTGGGCGGTCAGCCGTTCCCCGGCCAGGACGACCAGGTCCGGCTCCAGGGGCGCGCCCTCGCGCTGGGCGAGGACGGTCTCCAGGGCCGAGGGCACGGCGCTGAGCAGACCGCCGCGCCGGCCGCCCTCGTCGAGCAGGGCCAGTGCGTCCGCGAGCAGGTCCACGCTGCCGCCGCGGGTCAGCGGGGCGAACAGTTCGAAGACCGAGACGTCGAAGCTGAGCGAGGTCGAGGCCAGGACCCGGGACAGGGGTCCCTCGCCGATCTCGTCGTGCGCCCACGCCAGCAGGTCGCACACGCCGCGGTGCGCGACCACCACGCCCTTGGGGCGCCCGGTGGAGCCGGAGGTGTGGATGACGTACGCCGGGTGCCCGGGCAGCAGGGGCGCGCGACGCTCGGCGTCCGTGAGGTCGTGCGCCGGGTGCTCCGGGAGACCGGGCAGCTCGTCCACGACCACCACGGACCCGTCCGCGCACCCGCCGGGCAGGCGGGCGGAGGCGGCCCGTGAGGTCAGCACCAGGGCGGGGCGGACGTCAGCGAGCAGGAAGGCGGTCCGTTCGGCCGGGTACGCCGGGTCCACCGGCACGTAGGCCCCGCCGGCCTTCAGCACCGCGAGGACCGCCACCAGCAGCTCTGCCGAGCGCTCCATGAGCAGTGCCACGGCCGCTTCCGGCCCCACGCCCCGTCCGGCCAGGTACCGGGCCAGCCGGTTGGCCCGCGCGTTGAGTTCCTGGTACGTCAGGCCGACGCCTCGGCACCTGAGTGCGACCGCGTCGGGGGTCCGCGCCACCTGCGCCTCGAAGAGCGCGGGCAGCGTGCGCGCGGGACGGGCGACGGTCGGCCCGTTCCACTCCGTCAGCAGCCGGGCGCGCTCGGCCCTGCCGAGGACGTCGATCCGGGCGAGCGGCAGGTCCGGCTCGGCGGCGACCGCCTCCAGGACCCGCAGCAGCCGCCCGGCCATCGTCTCGGCCGTCTCCCGGTCGAACAGGTCGGTGGCGTGACCGAGGAGGACGTGCAGGCCGCCGGGGCCGCCGTCGGCACCGGTGAGTTCCGTGACGTGGATGTCGAGGTCGAACTTGGCGCGGGTGTCCTCCAGGAGGAGCGGTTCGGCCCGGACGCCGGGCAGGTCGAGGCCGGCCCCGGCGTTGTTCTGCAGGGCGACCATCACCTGGAACAGGGGGTGGCGGGCGAGGGACCTGGCCGGGGCGAGGTCCTCGACGAGCCGCTCGAAGGGCAGGTCCTGGTGCGCGTACGCGGCCAGGCCGCGTTCCCGGGCGCGGCGCAGCAGATCGGTGAACGAGGGGTTCCCGGAAAGGTCGTTGCGGATCACCAGGGTGTTGACGAAGAAGCCGACGAGTTCGTCGAGGGCGTCGTCGGTGCGGCCCGCCACCGGCGTGCCGATCGGGATGTCCTGCCCGGCGCCGAGTCTGGACAGCAACAGGGCCACCGCGGACTGGACCACCATGAACAGGGTCGCGCCCTCCGCCCGCGCCACCTCCAGCAGCCGCCGGTGCACGGCGGCGGGAACCCGCAGCGGGACCTGACCGCCCCCGTGGCCGGCCACCGCCGGACGCGGCCGGTCGGTGGGCAGCGCCAGTTCCTCGGGGAGACCGGCCAGGGCATCCCGCCAGTGGGCGAGCTGCCGGGAGGCCAGGCTGCCGGGGTCCTCCTCGGAGCCCAGCAGCTCCCGCTGCCACAGGGCGTAGTCGGCGTACTGGACCGAGAGCGCCCGCCACCCGGGCGCGCGCCCCTCCCGCCGGGCGGCGTAGGCGGTGGACAGGTCCCGGCTCAGCGGGCCGAGCGACCATCCGTCGGCGGCGATGTGGTGCACGAGGAGCAGCAGCACGCGGTCCTCGGCGCCGGTCTCGAACAACGTGGCGCGCACCGGGAGTTCACGGCCGAGGTCGAAGGGGCGGGCCGCCTCCCGGCGCAGTGCCGCCTCCAGGTCCGGCTCCGCGACCGCCGTCACGGGCAGCCGGAACGTGAAGGAGCCGGGCTCCAGGACGTGCTGCCGGGGCCGGCCGTCGGTGGCGGGGTACACGGTCCGCAGCACCTCGTGACGCACGAGGACGTCGTGCAGTGCCCGCTCCAGGGCCACCGGGTCCACCGCACCGGTCAGCCGTATCGCCACCGGGATGTTGTAGGTGGCGTTCGGGCCTTCCAGCTCGCCCAGGAACCACAGTCGGCGCTGCGCGAAGGACAGGGGCGGTGCCGGTGGCCGCGGGCCCGCCGTCAGGGCGGGCCGCGCCGCCTCCGCGTCCCCCAGCGCGGCGGCGACACCGGCCACCGTGGGGCGGGCGAACAGCGTCCGGATGCCGATCTCCGCGCCCAGTTCGCGGCGGATGCGGGAGACGAGGCGGGTGGCGAGCAGGGAGTGCCCGCCGAGCTGGAAGAAGTTGTCCTCGGCGCCGACGTGTTCGAGGCCGAGGACCTCGGCGAACAGGGCGGCGAGGGCCCTCTCCCGCGCGGTGGCGGGCGCGCGTCCGGTCGCGACGGCGGCGGGTCCGGGCGCGGGCAGCGCGCGCCGGTCCAGCTTGCCGTTGGCGGTCAGCGGCAGCGCGTCGAGGAGGACGAGGGCGGAGGGCACCATGTAGTCGGGCAGTACCGCCCGCAGGTGGGCGCGCAGCGCCTCCGCGTCGGGGTCGGCGCCCCGTGCCGGGACGGCGTAGGCGACCAGGCGTTTGTCGCCGGGCCTGTCCTCGCGGACGAGCACCGCCGCCTGGCCGACGGAGGGACGGGCGGCCAGGGCCGCCTCGATCTCGCCGGGCTCGATGCGGAAGCCGCGCACCTTGACCTGGTCGTCGGCGCGGCCGAGGTATTCGAGCAGTCCCTCGTGGTTCCACCGCACGAGGTCCCCGGTCCGGTACATCCGCTCGCCCGGGGCCCCGAAGGGGCAGGCGAGGAATCGTTCCGCCGTCAGCCCGGGGCGCCCCAGGTAGCCGCGGGCGAGGCCGTCCCCGGCGAGGTACAGCTGACCGGGCACCCCGGTGGGGACGGGCTGCAGGGCGTCGTCGAGGACGTAGAGCCGGGTGTTCGACAGGGGGCGGCCGAGGGGCACCACCGTCGCGGGGACCTCGCCCGTCTCCCGCAGCGGGCCGACGGTGGCGAAGACGGTGGTCTCGGTGGGGCCGTACCCGTTGGACACGACGATGCCGGGGCAGGCGTCGAGGACACGGCGGACCGCGTCGGGGGCGACGACGTCACCGCCGGCCATGACCTCGCGGACCCCCCGGAAACAGGCCGGGTTCTCCTCGGCCAGCACCCGGAAGAGGCCGGCCGTGACGAACAGGCCGGTCACCCCGTGGACGGTGAGGAGCCGGGCCAGGTCGGCCGCGTCCAGCCGGCCGGGCGGGGCGATGACGATCCGGCCCCCGGTCAGCAGCGGCGTCCAGATCTCGAAGGTGGAGGCGTCGAAGGCGTACGGGGCGTGCATCAGCACCCGCTCGTGCCGTCCCTCGCGCCAGTGGCGGTCGGACACCAGCCGCACCACGTTGCGGTGGGTGACGGTCACGCCCTTCGGCGTGCCGGTCGAGCCGGAGGTGTACATCACGTAGACCGACTGCCGTGCGTCGACCGGCACCCGGGCGCCGCCGGGGAGGTCCGCCCCGTCGGTGGCCTCGCCGGTGGCTCCGTCGGAGACCTCGCCGGGGGCCTCCTCGGGACCGTCCGTGCCGTCCCCGAGGCGCAGTACCCGCACGTCCGCGGCGAAGCCGAGGGCGCGCGGGTCCCGGTCGGTCAGCAGCAGGCGCGCCCCGGTGTCCCGGAGGACGAACTCCGCGCGGGCCGCCGGCTGGTGGGGGTCGAGCGGCACGTACGCGCCCCCGGCCTTCAGCACCGCGAGCGTGGATACCACCAGTGCGGCAGAACGTTCCTGCAGGACGGCGACCCGGGACTCCGGCCGCACCCCCAGCCGCAGCAGCCGGTGCGCCAGCCGCTCGGCCCGCTCGTCCAGCTCCCGGTAGGTCAGCCGGGTGTCGCCCTCGACCACCGCGAGGGCTCCGGGGGTGCGGGCGGCCTGCTCCTCGAACAGGGTGTGCACGGCCCGCTCGGAGGGGTACGGGGCGGCGGTGTCGTTCCACTCCACCAGCAGCCGCTCGCGCTCGTCCGGGTCCAGCAGGTCCACCAAGCCCACCGGTCGCGTCACATCCCGCGTCATGGCCGTGAGCAGGCGCAGGAACCGCGCCCCGTGCGCCAGGAGGTCGCGCGGCTCGTAGAGGGCCGGGTTGGCGACGACGTCCAGACGCATGCCCTCCCCGGCCCGCCGCTCGTACACGATGAACGAGAGGTCCTCGATGGGGCCGTTGCTCAGGTTGTGCGTGGAGGAGGGATGTCCGCCGAACCGCAGGTCGTAGTCGAAGGCCATGATGTTGGCCTGCGGTTCGGCCAGGCCCCGGGTCTCGCCGACCGCGCCGGCCAGGGGCCGCATGTCCTCCTGGCGGAAGCGCTGGTGCCGCAGTGCCTCGCGGGCCGTGGCGCCCGTCTGCCGGACGAGCGCGTCCAGGCCGAGACCGGGGTGGACGGAGAGCCGCAGTGGCAGGACGTTCGCCATCATGCCGGGGGTGGCGCGGGCCGTGCGGCCCACCCGTCCGGTGACGGGCATGCCGATGAGGAGGTCCTCCGCCCCGGTGAGCCGGTGGGTGAGGGCCGCGGTGGCGGCCAGGACCAGGACCGACCAACTGACCCGCAGGCCGCGGGCCGTGGCGCGCAGGGCCGCCGCCTGTTCGGGCGGGAGGTCGAAGGAGTGGCGCAGATGGCCGGCGGAGGCGGGGGCGAACCGGCCGGCCGGGCTCACCGGATCGGGGCGGTCCGCCAGCTTCGCGGCCCAGTAGGCGCGGTCCTCGGCGTACTGGCCGGAGGCGCGGTACTCCGCCTCCTCCTCGACGAGGCTCCGGAAGCGGGGAAAGGCACTCTCGGCCTCGGGCGCGCGGCCCTCGGTCAGGGCGGTGTAGACGTGCGCCACCCGAGAGGCGACGAGGTGCGCGGTGTAGCCGTCCACCAGGGCGTGATGGGACTGCTGGTACCAGTAGTACCGGTCCGGGGCGATGCGGAGGAGCGCCTGGGTGAAGTTGGGGCCCCGCGTCAGGTCGTGGACCCGGGCCAGGTCGGAGCGCATCCACCGGCGTGCCACCTCGGCCGGGTCGGATTCCTCGCTCAGGTCGAGGAGGTGCAGCGGCCAGTCCTCGAAGGGCTCGACGGTCTGGCTCGTCCCGTCCTCGGCCGCCGTCAGCCGCAGACGGTAGGCCTCGCACTCGGCGATCACCCGGCGTAAGGCGGTCTCGAACAGGGCCTCGTCGACCGGACCGTGGATCTCGACGTACTCGGCGATCTGGTACGCGTGACTCGACGGGTCCATCTGCTGGGCGAGCCATACGCCCGACTGTCCGGTGAGCAGCGGGAGGCGCCGCGTCGGATGGGACTCCGTCGGACGAATCTCCGCGGGCGAATCGACACCCTTGCCGTGCATACCAGTTGTCTCCGCATCATCGGACGGTCGAGGAACCCCCCGTGCGACGCGAACGCATGATCATTCTACCAGTGTTCTGTGCGCGGATGAGCGCCCCCTCGAACAACTCCATTGTCACGCGCGGCAGATGAGGACCCGCACGGGTCCGTGCACGTGTCGGGGTCCCGCGCGTCCCCCGGTCGCCCTACCGTGGCGGGCATGCCTCCGAAGACCGTACGTGCCGCCCTCGCCGCGTGCCTCGCGGCCGCCGCCTGCCTCACCGCCGCCGCACCCGCGCCCGCCGGTACCACCCGCACGCCGGCGGACAGGGCATGTTCGCCCTCCGTCTCCCTCGCCGGCTTCTCCGACGTACTCGACAAGACCTCGTACGAGGGCACCTACGTCGGCAACCTCTCCGCCCTCGCCCGGGACCGTGACGGTGCGCTGCTCGCGCTGTCCGACCGTTCCTCGCTGTTCCGGCTGGACGCCCGGACCTACCGGCCGAAGGGGGCCGTCGCGCTCGCCGACGAGAGCGGGGCAGCCCTGGACTCCGAGGGCCTCGCCGTCGACCGGGACGGCAGCCGGTTCGTCACCTCCGAGACCGAGCCCTCCGTACGGCACTACGCCCCGGACGGGCGCCTCCTCGGCCTGCTGCCCGTGCCCGCCTCCCTGCGGGTCGCCCCGGCCGGCCGCGCCACCGCCAACGGCACCTTCGAGGGGCTCACCCTGCTCCCCGACGGCCGTACCCTCCTCGCCTCCATGGAGTACGCGCTCGACGGCGACGCCCCCGGCCTCGTCCGGCTGCAGACCTGGCGGCGGCACGGCTCCGCGTTCCGGCTCGGCCCGCAGTACGCCTACCGCGCCGAGGACGGGCTCGGCGTCCCCGAGATCACCGCCACCCCCGACGGCCGGCTGCTCGTCCTGGAGCGCGGCTTCACCCCGGACGTCGGCAACACGATCCGGCTCGCCCTCGCCGACCTGCGGCACGCCACCGACACCAGCGGCGTCGAGCACCTCACCGAGGGCGGGCCCGTCCGCCCGGCGCGGAAGACCCCGCTCGCCGACCTCGCCGACTGCCCCTCCCTCGGCGCCACCGCCAAGCAGCCCCAGCCCAACCCGCTCCTGGACAACATCGAGGGCATGGCCGTCACCGGGGCGGGGCACGGCGGCCACCGCGCCGGACTCGACGTCCTGCTCGTCAGCGACGACAACGAGAACGCCGTCCAGACCACCCGCCTGTACCGGCTCGAGGTGCGCACCGGCGGCCGCCCCGGGCGGTGACGAGGCCCGGCGCCGACGCTACCGGGAGCCCGCGGCGGAGGCGGACCGCTCCGCCGCCCGTGCCCGGTACCGTCCCGGCGTCACGCCGAACTCCCTGGTGAAGGCGTGGGAGAGGGCGTACGGGCTGCCGTAGCCGACCCGGCCGGCGATGGCGGCCAGTGTCTGAGTGGTGTCGCGGAGCATCCCGGCGGCGAGGACCACGCGCCACCAGGTGAGGTACGCCATCGGCGGGCGGCCGACCCGGGCCGTGAACCGGCGGGCCAGGGTGGGACGGGAGACGCCCGCCTCCGCGGCCAGGAGGTCGTTGCTCCACCGCGCGGCCGGGTGCGAGTGCATCGCCCGCAGGGCGGCGGCCGTCACCGGATCGCCCAGCGCGCCCGGCCACCTCCCGCCCTCGCTCTCCTCCATCCACGCACGGATCATGTAGACGAGGAGGAGGTCGAGCAGGTTCGGGAGCGCCATGCACGAGCCGGGCCGCACCTGGTCCAGCTCCCCGGCGAGCAGGTCGATCGCGGCGCGGAGCTCGCGGTGACCGCCCACCCGGGCGGGAAGGCGGACGACCTCCGGCAGCTCCGCCATCAGCGGGTGCGTGCGGCTGCAGTCCAGCCAGTACGTACCGCTGAGCAGCTCCGTCCCCTCACGGTCCGGCGGCCCGGCCGCCGCCTCCGCCGCCGCCGACTCCGCCTCCGCCTCCGCGAGCCACCGCGTGAACGGCACCGCCGTCCGCGCCGCGACCTCCGCGTCGACCGGGGAGTCGGCGAGCACATGACCGGTGCCGTGCGGGAGCAGCACCGCGTCGCCCACGCCGAGGGACACCGCGGTGCCGCCGTCGGTCAGCAGCGAGCAGCCGCCCTTCAGGACGACGTGGAAGCCCGCGCCCTCGTACGCGTCCTGCCGCGCGCACCAGCTTCCCCGCGTCCGCACCCGGTGGAACCGGGGATGCCCGAGGTGCGCGGCGAAGATCGCGTCGCTCACCACGTCCATCGCTCGCCCCCTCCTCCGGTCGGTGCCGGGTATCGCACAAGATGTGAGACGGACGCGTATCTTATCGAGGGCGGTGAGCATTGAGCGGCTCGATCCCGGCTTCCTAGGGTCGAGTGCATGATCGCTGAAGACGCACGTGTGCAGACCATGACGCTGGGCGATGTCGAGGTCACCCGGATCGTCGAGTGGCACGAGCCGTTCCTGCCCCCCTCCGCCTTCCTGCCCACGGTCCCCGGCGAGGTGTGGAAGGACAACGAGGACCGGCTGGCCCCCGACCACTGGCAACCTGAGACCGGGCTGGTGGTGACGGCCCTGCAGAGCTGGGTGCTGCGCAGCGCGGGCCTGACCGTCCTCGTCGACACCGGGGCGGGCGCGGGGCGCGAGCGGCCGGGCATGGGCCCCTTCCACGACGCGCGCAGCGACTTCCCCGGCCTGCTGGAGCGGGCCGGCATCCGTCCGGAGGACGTCGACGTCGTCGTCAACACCCACCTGCACCTCGACCACGTCGGCTGGAACACCGTCGAGGAGGACGGACAGTGGGTGCCGGCCTTCCCGCGGGCCCAGTACCTCGTCCCGGCCGCCGACGACTTCCACTACGGCCCGGACAACGCCTACGGGGGCGGTGTGCAGGAGGTCGACCGCCTGGTCTACGAGGACAGCGTCGCCCCCGTGCACCGGGCCGGGCAGGCCGTGCTGTGGGAGGGGCACCACCGCATCGACGCACACCTCACCCTGGAGTCCGCGCCCGGCCACACCCCCGGTTCCTCCGTGCTGCGCCTGTCCTCCGGCGCCGACCGGGCCGTCTTCGTCGGGGACCTGCTGCACAGCCCGGTCCAGATCCTCGACCCCTGCCACAACAGCGCCGCCTGCCTGGACCCCGGGCAGGCGGCGGCGAGCCGCCGCCGGATCCTCGGGCGGGCGGCCGAGGAACGCGAGCTGCTCGTCCCCGCCCACTTCGGCGGCGCCGGAGCCCTGGAGGTCCGCGGGAACGGCGCGGGCTTCGCCCTCGGCCCGTGGGCGGCGCTCACCACGAACGGGAACGCGGCCGCCGCCGATCGGGACCGCGAGGCGTAGGACTTCCGCCCCACGCCCTCCGCCGCAGGACCGGGGATTGTTGCGGCGGGATGAAATGCCACGTCACCGACGTTGGTGCCTTCCGGACGAGCAGGAGCGACGGAAGGCACCCGTGTGGCAGCGCAGCAGGCGCAACAACCGCGACGACAAGGAGGACCGGGACCCGGCTGGGCCCGGCGGCTCGCCGGCTACGCCTGGCGGCACCCCAAGGACGTCGTCCTCGCGCTCGGGTCCTCCCTCGCGGGCATGGGCCTGCTCGCCCTCGTCCCGCTGATCACCAAGGTGATCATCGACGACGTGATCGGCGACCACAGCCGCTCCATGGGCACCTGGGCCGGCCTCCTCGTCGGCTCCGCCGTCCTCGTCTACGCGCTCACCTACATCCGCCGCTACTACGGCGGACGGCTCGCCCTCGACGTGCAGCACGACCTGCGCACCGGGATGTACGACACGATCACCCGGCTCGACGGCCGCCGCCAGGACGAGCTGTCCACCGGGCAGGTCGTCGGCCGCGCCACCAGCGACCTCCAGCTCATCCAGGGCCTGCTCTTCATGCTCCCGATGACCATCGGGAACGTCCTGCTCTTCGTGATCTCCCTGGTGATCATGGCCTGGCTCTCGCTGCCGCTCACCTTCGTCGCCCTCGCCGTCGCCCCCGCCGTCTGGTTCATCGCCAAGCGCAGCCGCTCCCGGCTCCACCCCGCCACCTGGTACGCGCAGGCCCAGGCCGCCGCCGTCGCCGGTGTGGTGGACGGCGCCGTCAGCGGCGTACGCGTGGTCAAGGGCTTCGGGCAGGAGGACCAGGAGACCGGCAAGCTGCGCGAGGTCGGCCGGCGGCTGTTCGCGGGCCGGCTGCGCACCATCCGCATGAACTCCCGGTACACCCCGGCGCTCCAGGCCGTGCCCGCGCTCGGGCAGGTCGCGATGCTCGCGCTCGGCGGCTGGCTCGCGGTGCGCGGGCACATCACCCTCGGCACCTTCGTCGCCTTCTCCGCCTACCTCGCCCAGCTCGTCGGCCCGGTCCGCATGCTCGCCGTCGTCCTCACCGTCGGGCAGCAGGCCCGCGCGGGCGCCGAACGCGTCCTGGAGCTCATCGACACCGAGCCCTCGATCGAGGAGGGCACCAGGGAACTGCCCGCCGACGCCCCCGCCACCGTCGAGTTCGACGACGTCTCCTTCGGCTACGAGGACGGCCGCCCCGTCCTCCAGGGGCTCAGCTTCGAGATCCGCTCCGGCGAGACCCTCGCCGTCGTGGGCTCCTCCGGCTCCGGCAAGTCCACCGTCTCCCTCCTCCTCCCGCGCTTCTACGACGTCACCCACGGCGCCGTCCTCGTCGGCGGCCACGACGTGCGCGAGCTGACCTTCGACTCGCTGCGCGCGGCGATCGGCCTCGTCCCCGAGGACTCGTTCCTCTTCTCCGACACCGTCCGCGCCAACCTCGCCTACGGCCGCCCCGAGGCCACCCGGGAGCAGATCGAGGCCGCCGCCCGCGCCGCCCAGGCCGACCGGTTCATCGCCGAGCTGCCACAGGGCTACGACACCAAGGTCGGCGAGCACGGACTGACCCTCTCCGGCGGCCAGCGCCAGCGCCTCGCCCTGGCCCGCGCGATCCTCACCGACCCCCGCCTGCTCGTCCTGGACGACGCCACCTCCGCCGTCGACGCCCGCGTCGAGCACGAGATCCACGAGGCGCTCCGCGAGGTCATGCGCGGCCGCACCACGCTGCTCATCGCCCACCGGCGCTCCACCCTGAACCTCGCCGACCGCATCGCCGTCCTCGACGGCGGCCGCCTCGCCGACCTCGGCACCCACGAGGAACTCCAGGCCCGCAGCCCTCTCTACCGCCGGCTCCTCACCGACCCCGATGAACTCGGCGGCGTCTCCCCGGGCCACACCCCGCCGGCCCAGCAGGAGGAGACCCCCGGACGCGACTCGGTACGGGACGAACTGGACGCCGAGTTCGACGCCGAACGCGGGGTGACCCCCCGGCTGTGGAGTGGCGACCGCGAACCCAAGGACACCGCGCTGTCCGGGATGCCCGCGACCCCCGAACTCCTCGCCCAGGTCGAGGCGCTGCCCCCGGCCACCGACACCCCCCGGATCGACGAGGCGGCGGCGGTACGGCCCGAGGAGTCCTACGGGCTGCGCCGCCTGCTGCGCGGCTTCGGCCGGCCGCTGCTGGTCAGCCTCCTGCTGGTCGCCCTCGACGCCGGGATGGGCCTGCTGCTGCCCGTGCTGATCCGGCACGGCATCGACCAGGGCGTCAACAAGCTCGCCCTCGGCGCGGTCTGGGCCGCCGCCACGCTCGCGCTGCTCGCCGTCGCCGCCCAGTGGGCGGCACAGGTCGCCGAGACCCGGATGACCGGTCGCACCGGCGAACGGGTCCTCTACGCGCTGCGCCTGAAGATCTTCGCCCAGCTCCAACGGCTCGGCCTCGACTACTACGAGCGCGAACTGACCGGCCGCATCATGACGCGGATGACCACGGACGTCGACGCGCTCTCCTCCTTCCTCCAGACGGGCCTGGTCACGGCGTTCGTCTCGGTCGTCACCTTCTTCGGCATCATGGTGGCGCTGCTGGTCCTCGACCTCCAGCTCGCCCTCGTCGTCTTCGCGACCCTGCCCCCGCTCATCATCGGCACCGTCTTCTTCCGCCGGGCCAGCGTGAAGGCGTACGAGCTGGCCCGCGAGCGCGTCTCGGCCGTCAACGCCGATCTCCAGGAGTCGGTGTCCGGGCTGCGGATCGTGCAGGCCTTCGGGCGCGCGCGCGACGGGCGGGAGCACTTCGCGGCCGGCAGCGAGAGCTACCGCCAGGCGCGCATCCGCGGACAGTGGCTCATCTCGATCTACTTCCCCTTCGTGCAGCTCCTGTCCTCCGTGGCCGCCGCGGCCGTACTGATCGTCGGCGCCCACCGGATCGGCGCGGGCACCCTCTCCACCGGCGCCCTGGTGGCGTACCTGCTGTACATCGACCTGTTCTTCGCCCCCGTGCAGCAGCTCTCCCAGGTCTTCGACGGCTACCAGCAGGCCACGGTCTCCCTCGGCCGCATCCAGGAACTGCTCCAGGAGCCCGCCTCCACGAAGAACGCCCCCGCCCCCGCCGAGGTGGGCCGGCTGCGCGGCGAGATCACCTTCGAGGACGTCCACTTCTCCTACGGCGACGAGGAGGAGGCCCTCACCGGCATCTCCCTGACCGTCCCCGCCGGACAGACCGTCGCGTTCGTCGGCGAGACCGGCGCGGGCAAGTCCACCCTGGTCAAGCTGGTCGCCCGGTTCTACGACCCGACCCGCGGCCGGGTCCTGGCCGACGGCACCGACGTACGCGCACTCGACCTCACCTCCTACCGGCACCGGCTCGGCGTCGTCCCGCAGGAGGCCTACCTCTTCCCCGGGACCGTCCGGGACGCCATCGCCTACGGCCGCCCCGAGGCCACCGACGCGGAGGTGGAGGCGGCGGCGCGGGCGGTCGGCGCGCACGAGATGATCGCGACGCTGGAGGGCGGCTACCTGCACGAGGTCGCCGAGCGCGGCCGCAACCTGTCCGCCGGCCAGCGCCAGCTCATCGCGCTGGCCCGCGCCGAGCTGGTCGACCCCGACGTGCTGCTCCTCGACGAGGCGACCGCCGCGCTCGACCTCGCCACGGAGGCCCAGGTCAACCAGGCCACGGACCGCCTCGCCGGCCGCCGCACCACCCTGGTCGTCGCCCACCGCCTCACCACGGCGGCCCGTGCCGACCGGGTCGTGGTCATGGACCACGGCCGGGTGGTGGAGGACGGCACGCACGAGACGCTGCTGGCCCGGGACGGCCGGTACGCGAGGCTCTGGCGCACGTTCGTCGGCGAACCGGTGGGCGCGCCCCGCTAGCCGTGCCGGTCCTCAGGCCGCGTCGTGGGGAACCGTGGCCTGCTGGGTGAGGCGGGAGACCAGTTCGAGCCAGCCGCTTTCCAACCGATGCAGCGGTAGGCCGCACTGGTCGCCCAGATGCCAGAGCAGGGCGGGCTCCAGATAGCCCAGCAGCGCGTGGCCGAGCAGCTCCGCGTCCGCTTCCGGTGCGGCCAGTGCGAGCAGGACGCTGACCCGCTCGTGATACGCGCGGCGAGGTGCGCGCCGGTAGCGCTCGTCGGGGGAGGGCTCGGCGGCCATCTGCAGCTCCACTTCCCGGGCAGAGCGCCGTATGGCGGCCACCCCGAACGCGCGAAGCCGCTCGACGGCCTCGTCCCGGCCGTGTGCCTGGTCCACGCCGCCGAGGTGGGCGGCCTGGAAGCTGTCCTCGGAATGCTGCAGCAGGGCCTGCAACAGACCCACGCGGTCGCCGAACCGCCGAAAGAGGGTGCCCTTGCCGACACCTGCCGCGGTGGCCACCGCTTCCATGGTGAGGTGCTTCAGCCCGTGCTCCCGCACTATCGCTGCCGCGGCGTCGAGCAGGCGGGCGTGATTGCGTACCGCGTCCGCGCGCAGCCGTCTGCCGTCCTCGGGAGAACACGGTGACCGGGGCACGGGCGGCATCCGCTGCGGAGAGCGGGGTTCATCGGGGGTGCTGGACACGCGCGAAACGCTCCCGGGCGGATCGTGGAGTGAGGGCTTCGAAGGGTTGGGGCGCGGCCGGCCCGCCAGTGACGGTTTTCCCTGGGTCGGGCGGGCACGGTCCGCGTCCGCGGCAGTGTGGGCGGGGCCCGCCGCGCCGGGGTGGCGCCCCGCAGAGGGACGGTGGAGGGCGCCACCGCGGTGGGACCGTCCCGTCCTGAGGTCAGTCGCCGGGAAGCAGGACGGTCTCGTCGCCCTCGAACCAGGCGTTGTCGATCGTCAGCCGGCTGATGCGCCAGGTACGTCCGTCGCGGGTCAGGTCCGCGTCGTAGCGGTTCATCATCAGCGCGTGCCGGGTCCGGTCGGGCCCGGGGCCTTCCTGCGGCAGGTAGTGCTGAGCCATCGCGTAGCAGTGCACACGGGCGGTGTCGCCGTCCACGGTGGCGCGGATGTTGCTGATCACGTGACTGGTGTCGAGCGGGCCGACCGCCGGGATGAGCGCTCCCACGACGGCCTCGCGCGGCTTGAGCACGGGGAACTCGAGACCGATCCTGCCCGTGGCCGGTGTCAGGTCGACCACGGCGTCCTCGGTCAGTGCCGAGGCGAGCAGATCGGCGTCGCCGTGGTCGAGTCCTGCCGCGTAGCGGTGCAGCGCGTCGGCGATCGCGGCGTGGTCGGTCAGGAGCTGCAGCCGGTCGTCGTTCATCGGGTGCTCCTCGGGCGGGATGTTGTGGTTCAGGCGGAAGAGGTTGTGCGGGTCGAAGCGCCTCTTGATGCTGCGGAGCCGGTGGTGGTCGGCCTCGTCGTAGGCTGCGCTCACGTCGGACACGCCGGTGTCCTGGGCGGCCATGAAGTTCAGGTAGCGTCCGCCGGTGGACCAGGGGCGCATCCGTTGCAGAAGCGTGTCGGCGTAGGCGTTCATCGCGGTGAAGGAATCCGGTGCCCCGACCCCCACGACCCAGAGCGCGAATGCGGCGTCCCGGTGGCCGACCGCGTTGTCCGCGCTCCGGGCCAGGGCGCCGCCGAGGTGACGCAGCTCGACGAAGTGCGCCGGGCAGTCGGCCGTCGGGCCCGCGCCGGCCAGGAGCTCCTCCACGGCTTCGGCCGTCAGCGAGCGCAGCATCGCGGTACGTTCCATGAACGGTGCCGGATCCGCCGGATCGTTGTGGATCTGGGCGAAGGACGCGTACGGCATCGGACCCAGAGTGTCGACGAGGACAGGCGCGGCCGCCCGCAACGGCGCGACCAGCTCGGTGGCTTCGGCTGCCGGGCCCAGGTAAGAGATCCGGACGTGCACGGCGAAGCGGTCGGCGAGGAAGGCGGGCACACCGGGCAGGGCCGGCAGGCGCAGCAGGGCGATCGATGAGCTCAACTCGTCCGGGGCGTCGGCCGTGACCCGGGCGTAGGCGTGCAGGACGGCTGCCGCGTCGGCACCGTCGAAGAAGAGGCCGCCCGCCCACAGTCGTGTCACCGGGAAGAGCGCGAACTCCATGGCGGTGACGACTCCGAAGTTGCTCTTGCCTCCACGCAGCGCCCAGAACAAGTCGGGTTCCGACGCGGCGTCGACATGGCGCAACGCGCCGTCGGCCGTGACTGCCTCCAGGGAGGTGACGTGGTCGGCCGCCCATCCGTGCGCGCGGCCCATGGTGGGGCTCAGGCCCCCGCCGAGGGTGTAGCCGACGACTCCGACGAGCGGGGAGGAGCCGTTGAGCGGGGCAAGCCCGAACGGGACCGCCGCGTCGATCACTTGCTGCCAGCGGACTCCCGCCGTCACGTGGGCGGTGCGGGCTGCGGGGTCGATGTCCACCCGCGCCATGCGGTGCGTGGTGATGAGGACCGCGTCGTCGGCCGGGACGGTCGCCTGGTGGCCGGTGGCCAGGACGGCGACCGGCAATTGCCGTTGGGCGGCGAAACGGACGGCGACCTGCACGTCGGTGCTGTTCGCGGCGCCGACGACGACGTAAGGGTGGTGGGTCACGGAGAGGTTGAAGGGCGCGCACTCCTCGGCGAACCCTTCGTCTTCCGGTCCGAGCACGGGACCGGTGATCTGCGCGGCCAGACCGGCGCGCGTGAGTGAATCGAGCATGCGCGCATTCCACCGAGCGCGTGTCGACGGGGCGTCGATGGCGTGTCGACGGGGCGTTTCGCCCGGGCGACGCGGGTCGTCCTCCGCGCGATCTCCCACGGCGCGTGACGCGGGGCCGTACGGGTGCCTCGCCTCGCGCGGCCGGCGCGGGAATCAGGGCAGCGAGAGCGAGACCATCTCCGCGAGAGCGTCCGGAAGTTCGACGATCTGGTCCAGTACCGCGCGCAGGTCCTCCTCGCCGACCGTGTGCTCGACGGTCAGGCAGTGGCGCAGCAGCCGGTGAAGCGCTTGCTGGCAGCGTTCGTGCCCTAGCCCGTTGAGGGCCTGGCGCCGCGCGAACGCCTTGACGAGCCCGAGGAAGTGGTAGTCGCCGTTCTCGTCGATCTCCACCAGATGAGCGTCGACGAGGGCCTCCATGACGGCAGTGGCCTCGTTGACGGGCAGGTCGAGCACGGCTGCGGCCATGGCGGCGTCCAGCCGGCCGCAGTCGGGAACGGCGGCCAGGTGGAAGGCGTCGCGGTGGAAGCTGTCCATGCGCGCCTGGGCCTCACGGAACGGTCTGTCGACGATTTTGCAGTCCTCGTGCATGACGACCGGTCGGCGCAGATCGTCCTCGAGTTGGGCCAGGATCTGGTCGATCGTCCACGACGGCCGGGCATCCAACCGGGCGGCCGCCACATGGACCGAGAGCGGCTGGTAGGAGCAGGCCCCCACCAGGCGACCGGCCGCTTCCTCCTCTGCGAACACCCGCCGGGTCCCGGAGATCGCGGCGAGCAGTCGCAGCGCGTCCTCGGGCCGCAGGACGCCGAGACGCAGCCAGGGGATGCCGGGCAGGTCGACGATGCGGCGCGAACCGGTCATGATGACGGCACAGCCCGGGGCGGCCGGTAGCACGCCCGGGGCGGACACCACGGCCGGTGTGACCCCGCGGGCCGTCACGCGGCGTCGGAGGCGAGCGCTTCCTTCACGGCGGCGAAACCGGCGGCGTGCGGGACGAGGGGCCGGTATCCCAGTTCGGCCACGGCCTTGTCGGTGCGCAGCGTGCACGGCTGTCCGACGAACCACCGGTCGGGCACCGGCACCACCCGGGCGGCGGTGTCGGCGTCCAGGTCGGGGATGGACGCGTCGACGCCGTAGAGCGAGAACAGCTTCTCCAGGAAGTCCCGCAGGACGACTGGATGCCGGTCGGTGACGAAGTAGGCCTGACCCGACCGGCCGTGCCGCCAGCCGAGTACCAGGCCTTCGACGGCGTTGTCCACGTACGTCACATCGGTGGTGTGCCGGCCGCCGTCGATCCAGGCGAACTCCCCGGCCGTGGCCGCGGCGGCCAAGCCCTCGGTCAGGCTGCTCCCGGGGCCCCAGACGAACCGCGGCCGTACGGAGACGGTGGTGAAGCCCGGCGCGCCGGCGTCCAGCACGACCTGCTCGGCGAGGGCCTTGACCGCGCAGTAGGCGGCTTCGGAGTCAGGCCGCAGCGGCGCGGTCTCGTCCACGTCCAGCAGCGGTTCGCCGGCCAGGAGCGCGGCCTCGCTGCCACAGTTGACGAAGGTGGCGACCCCCGCGGCGCGGGCTGCTTCCACGGCCGCCCGGGTGCCGCCGACCGTCACCCGCTCCTGGCGCTCGCGGTCGGCGGTGATGTCTGTCTCGGCGGCCAGGTGGAACAGCACGTCGCTGCCCGCCACCGCGTCCTGCCAGTCGGCCGGTTCGGTCAACCGGCCCCGCACCGGCTGCGCGCCGAGGGCCGCGACCCTGTCGGCCGACGCCTGGCTGCGGACCAGTGCGCGGACCGTGTGTCCGTCTCCGACGAGCCGGCGGATCAGGGCCCGTCCGATGAAACCGGAGCCACCTGTGAGGAATGCCTGTGCCATGGGAACCTTCTTGTCCGGTGCGGGACGCTTCCCACTCGAGGCGGGCGGGAGGCCATGTGAGGTGCAGCGATCAGGCCCTGCCCGCTGTTCCCTCGAAACCATTCATAGAGGGACGGCGTGACCAAGAAATCTTGGATGCCTCCGCCCGCGCCCGCGCCTGCCCTCGGGCCCCGGATCCTGTGAAGGTCCTGGAGCGTCCGTGGTCACTCGCCCGCGACCGCGGCGCCTTCGTCGAGCTGCGTCCTTACGCTGCGGGGAACCCGCACTCCGTGACGGCGCAGTCCCGCGACGAACCGTGCGACGAGCGGATCGGTGTCGGCAGAGGTCACCGCCATCAGCTGTCTGGTCCACCGCGGCGAGAACGGCCGGACCACGCCCGGGAAGCCCGCACTGATCGCACTCACCGGACAGACCGCGACCCCCAGTCCGACGGCGGCGAGCTGAGGTGCCGTAGCGGTGACGGAGGTCCGCACGACCGTCTCCGGCCGGACCCCGGCCCGGGCGAGGGATCGGTCGAGCCACGCGCCGAGGCGGTTGTGCGCCGTGTAGTGCACGAGCGGCGCACCATCGAGGTCCTGGATCCGCACGGAGGCCCGCTGGGCCAGTGGGTGGCCGGTGGGCGCGGCCAGGACGATCTCCTCCTCGGCGACGGCGGTGACCTGGAAACGGTCGGACGGGGGGTCCGGCAGCACCGCGACGTCGACGTCGTCGGACTCGACCAGCCTCAGTGCCTCGTCCATGACGGCGAGTTCATGCAGGGTGATGGCCACGTTCGGGTGATGCCGGCGCCAGTCGCGGAGCACCGGGGCGAGCAGGGGAACGGTGAGGCTCTGCGCGCAGGCGATCCGCAGCAGCCCGCCCCCGGCTTCTCCCGTCGCCCTGGCCGACCGAACGGCGGCGGTGGCCGCCTCGACCGCCCGCCGGGCGTCGGCGACGGCGACCCGCCCCGCGGCGGTGAGCCTGACCCCCCGCGCCTCGCGGCGCAGCAGGGCCGTGCGGGCCTCGCGCTCCAGTGAGGCGATCTGGTGGGACACGGCCGGTTGCGAGGAGTGCAGCAGCAATGCGGCCTGCGTGATCGAACCGGTGTCCGCGACAGCGATGAGGCATTCCAGTGCGCGCAGAGAAGGCATCCAGAGACTCTATGTCGCGTCCTTGAGGTATCAATGCTCCGACGGGAAAGAGGTACGAGCGGCCCGTGCGTTCTCGAGCGGGAAGCGTCACCAGAGGGGCCCCGTCGGGGCGCCCCTGATGGGAGAAGGCGCGGCGGGGCGGGAGCTCCCCGGGCGCACCGGCCCGACCCGAACGCAACCACTTCCACCCGCCGTGCGTCCGTACACCTGTACGGACGCATCCCCCTGGCCTCGAAAGGACGTTCCCCGTGGACCGCGGCGCCATACGCCGAACCGCCGCACTCGGCCTGACCGTCCTGACCGCGACCGGACTCCTCGCCCTGGCCGCTCCCACCCCGGCCGGCGCCGCCACCGCCCTCTGCCCCGGCCACAAGGTGCGCACCCTGTCCTTCAGCACCGGCTCCGTCCAGGTGTTCCGCAGCGGCAAATACGTCTGCGCCCTGACCTATCCCAAGAAGAAGAGCGGCAAGAAGACGATGTCGGTGAGCGTCCAGGCGCGCGGCAGCCGCGCGGTCGTCGACAAGGGCCGCTTCACCCATCACGCGGGCCCCGTCAACGTGCACGCGGGCCACCGCTGCGTCCGGATCCGGGGCGCGGTGAACTCCGGGTCCGTCAGCTCCGGCTGGATCCTCTGCTGAACCCGCCGTGAGGCAAGCACCTCTGGTGCGCGGTCAGTTGCTCCGCTAGGTTCCGGCGGACATCTGAACCCCACAGGAGGATGCATGCGCAAGGCGCTCAGATGGCTGCTGGCGCTCACCGTGCTGATCGGCACGCTGGGTGCGGCGGGCACGGCCACCGCCGCCCCACCGGCCGCCGGCACCACCGCCGACCGGGCCGCCGGAACCGACATCAAGGACCGGCTGCTCGCCATCCCCGGCATGAGCCTCATCGAGGAGAAGCCGTACACCGGGTACCGCTTCTTCGTCCTCGACTACACCCAGCCGGTCGACCACCGGCATCCCCGGCGGGGCACGTTCCGGCAGCGGATCACCGTGCTGCACAAGGACGTCTCCCGGCCGACGGTCTTCTTCACCGGCGGCTACAACGTCTCCACCACCCCGAGCCGCAGCGAGCCGACCCGCATCGTGGACGGCAACCAGGTCTCCCTGGAATACCGCTACTTCACCCCCTCGCGGCCCGCGCCCGCCGACTGGTCCAAGCTGGACATCCGGCAGGCGGCCACCGACCAGCACCGCGTCTTCACCGCCCTGAAGCGCATATACACCCAGCGCTGGATCGCCACGGGCGGCTCGAAGGGCGGCATGACCGCCACCTACTACGAGCGGTTCTTCCCGCACGACATGGACGGCGTCGTCGCGTACGTCGCGCCCAACGACGTCGTCAACGACGAGGACTCCGCCTACGACCGCTTCTTCCGGTCCGTCGGCACGGCCGACTGCCGCGCGCGTCTGGAGGGCGTCCAGCGGGAGGCCCTGGTGCGGCGCACCGCGCTGGAGAAGAGGTACGCCGACCACGCCGCGGACAACGGCTACACCTTCGAGACCATAGGCGGCCTCGACCGCGCCTACGAGGCGGTCGTCCTCGACTACGCGTGGGGCTTCTGGCAGTACAGCTCGCTGTCGGACTGCGACAGCATCCCGGCCCGCGCCTCGTCCGCGACGGACGAGGAGATCTGGGACTCCGTCGACGACATCTCCGGCTTCTCCGCCTACGCCGACCAGGGCCTCGAGCCGTACACGCCGTACTACTACCAGGCGGGCACCCAGCTCGGGGCGCCCACGATCCACTTCCCGTACATCGAGAAGAGCCTGATCCGGTACGGGTACCAGCCGCCCCGGAACTTCGTCCCGCGCTCCATCCCGATGCGCTTCGACCGGGGCGCCATGCCGGACGTGGACCGGTGGGTGCGGCACCACGCGCGGCACATGCTGTTCGTCTACGGGGAGAACGACCCGTGGGGCGCGGAGCGGTTCCGGGTCGGCGCGGGGGCCGCGGACTCCTACGTCTTCACGGCGCCCGGGATGAACCACGGCGCCAACGTGGCCGGGCTGCCCGCCGGGCAGAAGGACCTGGCGACCGCCCGCATCCTGAGCTGGGCGGGCGTCGCCCCGGCGAAGGTGGCGAGCGGCGAGACGACGGCGAGGCCGCTGGCACCGTTCGACGCGCGGCTTGACCGCCGAGGCCAGGAGCGAGGACTGCGGCCTTAGGGTCTGTCTGACAATTCCCGTTGTCCGGCCGAAGGGCGGGCCGTGCGCGGGGTGCGGGCGCGTCCCCCGTGGCGCGCCCGTACCCCGCCCCGCCGCCCCCGGGCGCGGGCTCTTCAGTACCCCAGGCCGTACCCGATCGGGTAGAGGGTCCGGTCGGGGTCGTCCGCCCGCGCCACGGCCACCGGCAGGCGTCCGCGCGGACGGACCCGGCCCGCCAGGACCCGGGCCGCCGCGCGGACCTCGACGTCCGTCCAGGCGTACGAGGCCAGGACGGCGTCGGCTTCGGGGAGGTGGGCGACGTCGTAGGGGTTGCGGACGGCGACCGCGATCAACGGCACCCCGGTCGCGGCCAGCCGCCGCACCAGGGTGGCCTGGGCGCTGCCCGCCGTCACGTTGTACGTCGTGACGACGACCGCGTCCACGCCCTCGGCCGCCGTCACGGCCCTGTCGATCGCCGCCGCCGAGGGTGCGGTGCCCGTGGACAGCGCGGCGGCGGAGAAGCCGAGTTCGGCCAGGGCGCCGGCGAGGACGCCGGTGGGAGGGCCGTCGGTGCCCGAGGGGGAGGCCGGGTCCGCGCCCACCACCAGCACCCGGCGGTGGGTGCGGCGGGACAGCGGCAGCAGACCCCGCTCGTTGACCAGCAGCGTGGTCGTCCGGTCCGCGAGGCGGTCGGCGGTGCGCAGATGGGCCTCGGTGCCCACCGCGCGGTCCACGCCCGGGCCGGTGACGTACGGCTCGCCGAACAGGCCCAGCTTCGCCTTCAGCCGGAGGATGCGCAGCAGCGAGGCGTCGAGGCGTTCCTCGGTCAGCTCGCCCGTGTGGATCGCGTCGAGGACGCCGTGGAAGGCGACGTCGATGGAGGGCGGGTTGAGGAGCTGGTCGACGCCCGCCTTGAGCGCGAGGACGGGGACGCGGTCGTCGCCGTACTTGGTCCGCACGCCCTCCATGCCGAGGGAGTCGGTCACCACCACGCCGTCGTAGCCGAGCTGTCCGCGCAGGATGCCGGTGAGGATCGGGCGGGAGAGGGTGGCGGGGTCGCCGGCGTCGTCGAGCGCGGGGAACATCAGGTGCGCGGTCATGATCGAGTCGATGCCGGCCCGGATCGCCGCCCGGAACGGCACGGCGTCCAGCGCCTCCCACTCCTCGCGGCTGTGGGTGATGACGGGGAAACCGGTGTGGCTGTCGACGGCCGTGTCGCCGTGCCCGGGGAAGTGCTTGGCGGTCGCCGCGACCCCCGCCGACTGATAGCCCTTCACCTCGGCGGCGACCATCCCGGCCACCGCCTCCGGGTCGGCGCCGAAGGACCGTACGCCGATCACCGGGTTGGCCGGGTTGACGTTCACGTCGGCGACGGGGGAGTAGTCCTGGCGGATGCCGAGCGCGCGCAGCTCGGTGCCGGAGATCCGCCCGAGCGTGCGGGCGTCGGCGCGGGAGCCGCCCGCGCCGAGGGCCATCGCGCCGGGCAGCAGGGTGGCGGGTCTGCCCACGCGGGCGACGATGCCGTGCTCCTGGTCGGTGGCGATGAGCACCGGCAGGCCGCGGGGCCGGGCGAGGGAGGCCTTCTGGATGCCGTTGGAGAGCGCGGCGATCTGCCGAGGGTCGCGGGTGTTGTGCGCCCAGGTGAAGTAGATGATCCCGCCGACGTGGTACTTCTCCACCAGCTCGGCGGCGGTGCGGACGCCGAGTTCCTCGAGGTTGGCGTCGATGTCGGCCTGGTCGGGGTCGGTGGCCGAGTGGCCGTAGGCCCGCATCACGAAGAGCTGGCCGACCTTCTCCTCCAGGGTCATCCGGGAGATCAGGGCGCGCAGCCGGTCCTCGTGCGGGACGTCGGCGTGGGCGCGCCCGCTGCCGAGGGAGCCGAGGGCGAGGGTGGCGGTGAGTCCCGCGGTGGCGGCGAGGACGGTACGCCGTGCGGGGGGCTCGACGGGCTCGCCGGGTCTGAGCGGATCGGCGGCGTCCGTCCGGGCCGTACTGAAGTCGGGCACGTGCGCTCCTTCCGGAGAGCGATCCACTGAAGGAAACTTCCGTGGGCCCACGAATAACCGGAAACTAACTTCCAGTCAAGATGTGGCGCACACGGGAAGGGCGCGCCTCACGGGACGGCGGGTCCGGACGGGTACGCGGTTCCGCCGTGGGACGGGAGCGGCCACATCAAGCCCGCGTGCGCCACCGCGCCACTTCGCTCCCCGGTGAGGGGCGCGCGGGGCCCGAAGGGACGCGAGCCCTTGCGGGACGGGGCGCGCGGGCGCGGCGGGCACGGTCCGACGCCCCCGCGGCTACGGAACGTTGGCGCCAAGTTCACCTCATGACCCTGACAACGATCGCCGTCCGCGCGCACAGTGAACGGCGGGGCGCGCCCCCGTCACCGCACCGCCCGACGACACGAAAGGGCACCGCATGACCCCGCCGCTCACCCGCCGCAGACTCCTCGGCTCCGCCGCCGCCGGCCTCGGCGGCGCCGCCGCCCTCACCCTCCTGCCCCCGAGCGTCCAGAAGGCCGTCGCCGCCGGCCCCCCGAAGCACGGCTCCCTGCGCGACATCGAGCACGTCGTCCTGCTGATGCAGGAGAACCGCTCCTTCGACCACTACTTCGGCACCCTCTCCGGCGTCCGCGGCTTCCACGACCCGCGCGCGCTGAAGCTCGACACCGGCCGCTCCGTCTTCTTCCAGCCCGACACCCAGAACCCGCGCGGCTACCTGCTCCCCTTCCACCTCGACACCCACGCCTCCAGCGCCCAGGCCATCCCCTCCACCAGCCACGCCTGGACCGTGCAGCACGAGGCGTGGAACGGCGGGAAGATGGACCGGTGGCTGCCGGCCCACCGCAAGGCCGACGGCGTCAACGGCCCCTACGTCATGGGCTACTACACCCGCGAGGACATCCCCTTCCAGTTCGCCCTCGCCGAGACGTTCACCGTCTGCGACGCCTACTTCTGCTCGGTCTTCGGCCCCACCTGGCCCAACCGGCTGTACTGGATGACCGGCACCCTCGACCCCGGCGGCACGCGGGGCGGCCCGATCCTCACCAACAAGGCGCCCACGCCCTACCGCTGGACCACGTACGCCGAGCGGCTCCAGGCGGCCGGGGTGAGCTGGAAGGTCTACCAGCAGGACGACGACTACGGCTGCAACCTGCTGGAGCAGTTCGCCGCCTTCCGCGAGGCCCAGCCCGGCTCCGACCTCTACGAGCGCGGGATGCGCCCGCAGCCCGAGGGCACCTTCGAGGAGGACGCCCGCAACGACCGCCTCCCCGCCGTCTCCTGGATCATCCCGACCAGCCACCAGTCCGAGCACCCGGACTACCTGCCCGCCGCCGGCGCCGACTTCGTCGCCTCCAAGATCGAGGCGATCGCGTCCAACCCGAAGGTGTGGCGCAAGACCGCCTTCATCCTCAACTACGACGAGAACGACGGGCTGTTCGACCACGTCCCGCCGCCCACCCCGCCCGAGGGCACCAAGGACGAGTTCGTGCAGGGGCTGCCCATCGGCGGCGGCTTCCGGGTGCCCGCCGTCGTCATCTCACCGTGGACCGTGGGCGGCTGGGTCGCCTCGGAGCCCTTCGACCACACCTCCGTGCTCCAGTTCCTGGAAAAGTTCACCGGAGTGGCCGAGCCCAACATCAGCGACTGGCGCCGCGAGACCTTCGGCGACCTCACCTCCGCCTTCCGCTTCCGCTCCGCCCACCGGCGCCCGCCCCGGCTGCCCGAGGACACCGCCGAGCAGCTGGAGAAGGCCAAGGAGGAGGTGGCCACCCTGCCGGAACCGACGCTCCCGGGCGCCGACCAGTCCTACCCGCCCCAGGAACACGGCCGCCGCCCGCACGTGTGAACGAGCCAGGGCCCCTCGCTCGGATCATTCCGGCGTCGCGGGGTCCGGCACGGGTCGGGTCGCATGCGCACGGCGCCTCCCAGCCGGCCTGATCCGAACGACAGACCCCGGCCGGACGCCCCGAAAAAAATCTTGGACGTCCGTGCAACCGTCGGCGCCCGTGACGGGTCGTACTTGGCATCAGGACCACTGGGGGGAGGATCTGGGGGGATCCGCGGGGGTTCTGACACGGGGAGGCACGAGGGGCCCGGTCGACGACCGGGCCCCTCAACGTGCGCGCGCCGCCGGCCCCTCTCGTCCGGCAGACAGGCCCTAGAAGAACACCCCGCACCGCAGCAGCACGTTCGCGTACGGGCGGGCCTCGCCCGTGCGCACCACCAGGCGGGCCCCCGCCGACAGCTCCTTCAGCCGGGCGTGCGGCACCAGTTGCAGGCCCGGGCCCAGGTCCGCGAGGCGGTGCCGGAGCAGGGCGGCCGCGGCCGGGTTCGCCGCGTCGACCTCCTCCGCAGCGAGCGCCCCCTCCACCACCAGTTCCTCCAGGAGCCCGTCCAGCACCTCGGCGAAGGCCGGGACCCCGGCCCGGAAGGCCAGGTCGACCACGCGGGGTCCGGGCGGGATCGGCATCCCGACGTCGCACACCAGCACCCCGTCCCCGTGCCCCAGCTCCGCGAGGGCGCCGGCGAGGTGGCGGTTGAGTATCCCGGCGCGCTTCACAGCGCCGCCACCTCCCGCGCCGTCGGGAACGAGACCTGCGCCCCGGCCCGGGTGACCGCCGCCGCGCCCACCCGCGCCGCGTACGCCGCCGCCCGGGCCAGGGACTCGCCCGCCCCGAGCCGCCAGGCCAGCGCGGCGGTGAACGCGTCGCCCGCGCCCGTGGTGTCCACCGCCTCGACCTTCACCGAGGGCACCCGCACCGGGGCTCCCGTGCCCTCGGCGACCACCGCGCCCGCCGCGCCGAGCGTCACCACGACCGAGCGCGGCCCCAGCGCCAGCAGCGCCCGCGCCCACTCCTCGGGCGTGCCGCCCAGCCCGGCCCCGCCCGCGACGACCCGCGCCTCGTGCTCGTTGACGATCAGCGGATCGCAGGCCGCGAGGACCTCCGGCGGCAGCGCCCGCGGCGGCGAGGGGTTCAGCACGAACCGGGTGTCCTCCGGCAGGTTCCGCACCACCTCCACGACCGTCTCCAGCGGGATCTCCAACTGCGCCGAGACGACCCGGGAGGCGTGCAGCAGACCCTCGGCCGCGCGGACGTCGGCCGGGGTCAGCCGCGCGTTGGCGCCGGGGGAGACCACGATGCTGTTGTCCCCGGAGGGGTCCACCGTGATCAGCGCGACCCCGGTGGGCGCCCCGCCGACCAGCACCCCCGCCGTGTCGACCCCGGACTCGGCCTGCGAGTCCAGCAGCAGCCGCCCGTGCCCGTCCTCGCCGACCCGGGCCAGCAGGGCCGTACGGGCCCCGAGGCGGGCGGCGGCGACGGCCTGGTTGGCGCCCTTGCCGCCCGGGTGGACGGCGAGGTCCGAGCCGAGGACCGTCTCCCCGGCCCCGGGCCGCCGCTCGACCCCGATCACCAGATCGGCGTTGGCCGAGCCCACGACCAGCAGGTCGTAGTCGTACATGCATCGTCTCCCTGTAGGGGAACGGTCGCCCGCTCCGCGCACGGCGGTCCGTCAGCCGGAACGTCAGCCGGCGAACCCGGCGACGTTCTTCCTCGTGACCACCTTCACCGGCACCTTCACCGTCGCGTCGACCTTCTTGCCGTCGAGCGCCCGCAGCGCGTTGTCCACCGCGATCCGCCCGAGCTGCGAGGGCTGCTGCGCCACGGACGCGTACAGCGTGCCGTCCTTCACCGCCTTCAGGCCGTCCGGCGTGCCGTCGAAGCCGACCACGGCCACCGACCGGCCCGCCTTCGAGCCCAGCGCCTTGATCGCGCCGAGCGCCATCTCGTCGTTGGCCGCGACGACGCCCTCCACGTCGGGGTGGGCCTGGAGCAGGTTGGACATCACGTCGAGCCCCTTGGTGCGGTCGAAGTCCGCGGGCTGCTCGGCGAGCACCTTGATGCCGGGGTACGCCTTCAGCCCCTCGGCGAAGCCCTCGGCGCGCTCCCGGGCGGCGGAGGTGCCCGCCTGCCCCTGGAGGATCACGATCTTCCCGCTGCCGCCGAGTTTCTCGGCGACCGTCTTCGCGGCCAGCTCGCCGCCGGCCACGTTGTCGGAGGCCACCAGGGTCTCGGTCTTCGCCTTGTTGACGCCGCGGTCGACGGCGACGACGGGGATGTCCGCCTTGTCGGCGGCGCGCACGGCCGGTCCCGCCGCATCCGAGTCGACCGGGTTGACGATGACCGCCCCGTAGCTCGAACTGGTGAAGTTCTGCAGTTGGTCGGCCTGCTGGGAGGCGTCGTTCTGCGCGTCGGTGACGGTGAGGTCCACGCCCCGCTTCTTCGCCTCCGCCTGCGCGCCGGACCGGATCTGCACGAAGAACGGGTTGTTGAGCGTGGACAGCGACAGCCCGACCTTCGGGTTCGCGGAACCGGACCCGCCGTGCAGGAAGGAGGTCGCGCCCACGACCGCCACGGTGACCACGGCCGCCAGGACGTACGTCGCCGCCTGCTTCCGCCGGCCGCCCGGGCTCCCGGCGCCCGCCGCCGGCGTGCTCGCCCCCGCCTTGCGCCGCACGGTGTCCAGCAGCACGGCCAGCGCGATGACGACACCGATGACGACCTGCTGCCAGAACGCGGACACCGACAGCAGGTTGAGGCCGTTGCGCAGCACCGCGAGGATCAGCGCGCCGATGAGCGTGCCCGAGGCCTTGCCGGTGCCGCCGGCGAGGGAGGCGCCGCCGATGACGACCGCGGCGATCGCGTCCAGCTCGTAGCCGTCGGCGGCCTGCGGCTGCGCCGAGGACAGCCGGGCGGCCAGCACGATGCCCGCGGCGGCCGCGAACAGGCCCGAGAGGGCGTAGATGGCGAGCTTCTGCTTCTTCACCCGCAGCCCGGACAGCCGGGCCGCCTCCTCGTTGCCGCCGATGGCGTACATCGAGCGGCCGATGTAGGTGCGGCCGAGGATCAGCGCGGCGACGAGGCCGAGGACCACCATGACCAGCACCGGCACCGGCAGCCATCCGCCGAGGGTGTCGCCGAGGTGCGAGACCGAGTCGGGGAAGGGGATCGGGGAGCCGTCGGAGACGACCAGCGACAGACCGCGGCCCACCGACAGCATCGCGAGGGTCGCGATGAACGGCGGGAGCTTGCCGTAGGCGATGAGGAAACCGTTCACCAGCCCGGCCGCCACACCGGTGGCCACCGCCAGGACCACGGCGAGCACCACCGGCACGCCGTGGGAGGTCGCGGACCAGGCGAGCACGGTCGCCGAGAGCGCGGCCACCGAGCCGACCGACAGGTCGATGCCCGCCGAGACGATCACGAAGGTGACGCCGAAGGCGAGGATCGCGGTCACGGCGGCCTGGACGCCGACGTTGAGCAGGTTGTCCGTGGTCAGGAAGTCCCCGGACAGCGCCGACATGGCGATGACCAGGACGATCAGCGCGGTCAGCGCGCCGTTGTCGAGGAGCAGCCTGCGCAGGCCGGCCGTGGCGCCGCCCTGCGCGCCCGGCTTGCTCTTGAGCGTGTCAGTGGCCACCGGTGGCCTCCGTTCCGTTGTCGCGGCGGGTGTCGCCGGAGTCGTGGCGGGTGCTGACGGCGAGGGCCATCACCGTGTCCTGGGTGGCCTCGGCGGCGGTGAGTTCACCGGCGACCCGCCCCTGCGCCATGACCACCACCCGGTCGCTCATGCCGAGCACCTCCGGCAGATCGCTGGAGATCATCAGCACGGCGGCACCGGCGGCCGTCAGTTCGTTGACGAGCTGGTAGATCTCGACCTTGGCGCCGACGTCGATACCGCGCGTCGGCTCGTCGAGGATGAGCACCTTGGTGTCGGCGAGCAGCCACTTGCCGATGACGACCTTCTGCTGGTTGCCGCCGGACAGCGTGCGCACGTGCTGGCCGAGCCCGGCCATCCGCACCCCGAGCTGCCCGGCGACGCGGGCGGCGGCGGCCCGCTGCCCCTTGCGGTCGACCAGCCCGGCGTGGGTCGCGGACCGCATGGTGACCAGGCCGAGGTTCTCCTCCACCGAGGCGTCCAGCACGAGCCCCTGGCCCTTGCGGTCCTCCGGGACCAGCCCGATCCCGGCCGCCATCGCGGCGTTCACGTCGTGCCGCCGCAGCGGCGCGCCCTCGACGCGGACAGCGCCGGCGTCGTACGGGTCGGCCCCGAACACGGCACGGGCGACCTCGGTCCGCCCGGCCCCGACGAGCCCGGCGATGCCGACGACCTCACCGGCCCGCACCTCGAACCCGACGTCGTGGAAGACACCCTCGCGGGTGAGCCCCTCCACGGTGAGGAGCGCCTCGCCGGTCTCGGGGCGTGCCCGGGGGTACTGCTGCTCGATGGAGCGTCCGACCATGAGCCGGACCAGCTCGTCCTCGGGCGTGCGCGCGGGCACCTGGCCCACGCTCCGGCCGTCCCGGATGACGGTGACCCGGTCGCCGAGGGCGGCGATCTCCTCCAGGTGGTGGGTGATGAACACGATGCCGACGCCGTCCTCGCGCAGCCGCCGCACGATGGCGAAGAGCCGCTCGACCTCCTCGGAGGTCAGCACGGCGGTCGGCTCGTCCATGACGAGGACGCGCGCGTCCAGACTGAGCGCCTTGGCGATCTCGACCATCTGCAGCCGGGCGACGCCGAGTTCGCGCACCCGCGCGCCGGGCGGGACGTCCAGCCCGACCCGCTTCAGCAGGACCTCGGCGTCCGCCTCCATCCGCTTGCGGTCGATCATCCCGAAGCGGCGCGGCTGCCGCCCCAGGAAGACGTTCTCGGCCACCGTCAGATCGGGGACGAGGTTGAACTCCTGGTAGATGGTGGCGATCCCGAGCCGCTCGGAGTCCTGCGCACCGTTGATGCGCACCTCCTCGCCGTCGACCACGATCCGGCCGGCGTCGGGCGTGTAGGCACCGGAGAGCATCTTGATCAGCGTGCTCTTGCCGGCGCCGTTCTCACCGAGGAGCACGTGCACCTCTCCCCGGCGCAGGTCGAAGTCGACGCCGTCGAGCGCGACCACGCCGGGGAAGGTCTTGCGGATGCCCTCGATGCGCAGCAACTCGTCCGGGCTGCTCACGGCGTACTCCTTCGTACGGGGGACGGGGAAGCTGTGGGGGTGGGGGCCGGGGCAGGCGGGGGCGCCGGTTCGCCGCAGGAGCGGCGCACGACCAGCCGGGCGGGGAGGGTGACGGACTCGCCGGGCCCGCCGCCGATCCGGTCGACGAGCGCGCGCACGGCGGCCCGCCCCAGCTCACCCGTCGGCTGGGCGACCGCCGTGACCGGCGGATCGGTGTGCACGAACCAGGGGATGTCGTCGAAGGCGGCGAGCGCGAGGTCCTCGGGGACCCGCAGCCCGCGCGCGCGGACCGCGTCCAGCGCGCCGAGCGCCATCAGGTTGTCGGCGGCGAACACGACCTCGGGCGGTTCGGCCAGGTCGAGGAAGCGCTCGGTGGCCCGGCGGCCGCTGGCGGCCTGGAAGTCGCCCTGCCCGACGTACTCCGCGGGCAGCGGGAGTCCGTACTCGGCGAGCGCCTCCTGAAAGGCCGTCACGCGCTCCCGGCCGGTGGTGGTGGCCGCGGGGCCCGCGATGATCGCGAGCCGCCGGTGCCCCAGCCCGTGCAGGTGGGCGACGAGCGCGCGCACGGCGGCCCGTCCGTCGGAGCGCACCACGGGCACGTCGAGGCCCTTGATCCAGCGGTCGACGAAGACCATCGGGGTGCCGGCCCGCACGGCGTCGACCATCAGCGGGGAGCCGCCGTCGGTCGGTGAGACGAGCAGGCCGTCGATGCGCCGGTCCAGCAGGGTCCGCACATGGTGGTCCTGGAGGTCCGGCCGTTCGTCGGCGTTCCCGATGATCACGCTGTACCCGAGCGCGCGGGCCTCCTCCTCGACGGAGCGGGCCAGTTCGGTGAAGTAGGGGTTCATCACGTCGCTGATGACCAGGCCGAGCGTGCGGGTCTGGTCGGTGCGCAGCGACCGGGCGACGGCGTTGGGACGGTAGCCCAGCGTCTCGACGGCGCCCAGGACCCGGGCCCGCGCGTCCGTGCTGACGGAAGGGTGCCCGTTCAGGACGCGGGACACCGTGGCGACGGACACTCCGGCCCGCGCGGCGACGTCCTTGATGCTCGCCATCGCGTTCCACCTCCTCGTGGAATCGATTACACGGAGGATTGGAAACGATTACACGAGCGGAATCAAGGCATGGGCCGGGCCCGATGCGCAATCGTGACCGCCGTGACCGCTGAGGGTGGCCAAGGGGGCCGCGAGGAGTCGCCCGCGTGCGGCAGCGAGCGCGTCGGCGGGGTACGAGCGGCCCCGGGCGGGTGAACGCCGGTCAGCCCCGACGGGCCCGCGCCGGGCGCCGCGCCCGGGGCACCGGGCCGCACGCGGTGCGCGACCCCGGGGAGCCGCCCCGTACGCGCGGTGGGTCCACGCCGCGCCGCTGCGTCAGTCGCGCACCCGGACCTGCGCCGGGGGATGCGCCGCGGCGCTGTCCCTGCCCAGCCCCGCGAGCAGGCGCAGCCCGTCCTCGGTGGGACTGCCGGGAGCGGCCGACAGCACCAGCAGCTCCATGCCCGAGTCGTCGGGCAGGGCGAAGTTCTCCTGGTGCAGCTCCAGCAGACCGACCAGCGGGTGCCGGTACGCCTTGCGTCCATGGGTGCGGGCGCGCACGTCCGCGCGGGCCCAGAGGCGGCGGAAGCGCTCGCTGCCCATCGCCAGCTCGCCGATGAGCGAGGCCAGCCGGCGATCCTCCGGGTACTGGCCGGCGGCCAGGCGCAGGTGGCCGACCACGTCGAGGGTGCACTTCTCCCAGTCGGCGTAGAGGCCGCGCTCCGCCTCCTCGAGGAAGATGTGCCGCGCCGTGTTCAGACCACGCAACGGCCGTCCGTAGAGGAGTGCGGCGAGGTGGTTGCCGGCGAGCACGTCCAGGCGGTGATCCATGATCAGCGCGGGCGCGTCGGCGACCAGATCGAGGACGCGCAGCACTTCGGGCCGCACCCGCCCGCTCGGCGCCTTCGCCCGGCGCCGGCGCCGGCGGGCGAGCCGGCCGAGGTGCTCGCGTTCGATCCCGTCGAGGCCGAGGACGCGGGCGAGCGCGTCGAGGACCTGCTCGGAGGGCTGGGTCGCGCGCCCCTGCTCCAGGCGCACGTAGTAGTCGACGCTGACACCGGACAGGTGCGCGACCTCTTCGCGGCGCAGTCCGTCGACCCGGCGGCGGCTGTCGGTGGCGATGCCGACGGCCGCCGGATCGACCCGGGAACGCCGGGTCCGCAGGAAACCCGCGAGATCGTCCATGACGCCCAGTATGGGCGCGGACCGTGCCCGGGACAGTGGTCCTGCCGATACCAGGAAGTCCCGTCCGACGGTGGCTGCGCCCCTGAAAGTCGGCCGTCGTGGCGCCCAGAATCCGAGGCGTCCCGATCCGAGGGCAAGTCCGATGCGGAGGAGTTCCCGTGAAAACGCTGATCGTCCATGCCCACCCCGAGCCGAAGTCGCTCAACGGCTCACTGAAGGACCTCGCCGTGTCCACCCTCGAGGCCGCCGGTCACGAGGTGCGGGTGAGCGACCTGTACGCGATGAACTGGAAGGCGGTGGTGGACGCCGCGGACTACGGCCCCGAGGTCTCGGACCGGCTCCTGGTCGCCCGGGACTCGGGCCGGGCCTTCGAGGCCGGGACGCTCACCCAGGACGTCCGCGCCGAGCAGGAGAAGCTCCTGTGGGCCGACACGGTCATCTTCCAGTTCCCGCTGTGGTGGTACTCGATGCCCGCGATCCTCAAGGGCTGGGTCGACCGCGTCTTCACCTACCGCTTCGCGTACGGCGTCGGGGAGCACAGTGACACCAGGTACGGGGAGCGCTACGGGGAAGGCACGCTGGCGGGCAGGAAGGCCCTGCTGTCGGTGACCGTCGGCGGCCCGGAGGCGCACTACGCCGCACGCGGGATCAACGGACCCATCGACGACCTGCTGTTCCCGATCCATCACGGCATCCTCTACTACCCGGGCATCGAGCCACTGCCGCCGTTCGTGCTGCACGGCACCGACCGGATGACCGACGAGGAGTACGCGGACGCCGCCAAGGCGTGGGAGCGGCGGCTGCTCACCCTGGAGTCGACCGAACCGATCCCGTTCCGCCCGCAGAACTTCGGCGACTACGAGATCCCGTCGCTGCAGCTGAAGGAAGGGTTGGAACCCGCGGGCCGCACCGGATTCGGGCTGCATGTGCGCGGCTGACCGGAACCTCCCCCGACCCGCGGGCAGTCGGACGTCCCGGGCGGGGGCCGGGGCGTCCCGCCGTTCCCCCGGCGGAGTCCCGGCCGTCTTCACCGTCCCTCCGGCCGTCCTGTCACACCCCACCGGTACCGTTGGATCATGTCCTCGCAGCCCCCCGCGGCCCCCGGTGAGCGGCGGCTCGCCGTCCTTGAAGGCGTCCTGGAGCGGATCACGTACGCCAACGAGGAGAACGGCTACACGGTCGCCCGCGTCGACACCGGCAGAGGCGCCGGCGACCTGCTGACCGTCGTCGGCGCGCTGCTCGGTGCCCAGGTGGGGGAGTCCCTGCGGATGGAGGGGCGCTGGGGCTCGCACCCGCAGTACGGCAAGCAGTTCCTCGTGGAGAACTACACGACCGTCCTGCCCGCCACCGTCCAGGGCATCCGGCGCTATCTGGGTTCCGGACTGGTCAAGGGCATCGGACCGGTCTTCGCCGACCGGATCACCCAGCACTTCGGCATCGACACCCTGACGATCATCGAGGAGGAGCCCAAGCGGCTCATCGAGGTGCCGGGGCTCGGCCCCAAGCGGACGAAGAAGATCGCCGACGCCTGGGAGGAGCAGAAGGCGATCAAGGAGGTCATGCTCTTCCTGCAGACCGTGGAGGTGTCCACCTCCATCGCCGTGCGCATCTACAAGAAGTACGGCGACGCCTCCATCTCCGTGGTGAAGAACCAGCCCTACCGGCTCGCCGCCGACGTGTGGGGCATCGGCTTCCTCACCGCCGACAAGATCGCCCAGTCCGTCGGCATCCCGCACGACAGCCCGGAGCGGGTGAAGGCCGGACTGCAGTACGCCCTCTCGCAGGCCACCGACCAGGGGCACTGCTACCTCCCCGAGGAACGGCTGATCGCCGACGCGGTGAAGCTGCTCCAGGTGGACACCGGACTCGTCATCGAGTGCCTCGGCGAACTGGCCGCCGAGCCGGAGGACCCGGACGGCGACCCCGGCGTCGTCCGCGAGAAGGTCCCGGGACCCGACGGCCAAGACGCCACCGCCGTCTACCTCGTGCCGTTCCACCGCGCCGAACTCTCCCTCGCCGGGCAGACCCTGCGGCTGATGCGCGCCGAGGAGGACCGGATGCCCGGCTTCGCGGACGTCGCCTGGGACAAGGCGCTCGGCTGGCTGAGAGCGCGCACGGGGGTCGAACTCGCGCCCGAGCAGGAGGCCGCCGTCAAGCTCGCGCTGACGCGGAAGGTCGCCGTGCTCACCGGCGGACCCGGCTGCGGCAAGTCCTTCACCGTCCGCTCGATCGTGGAGCTGGCGCGCGCCAAGAAGGCGAAGGTCGTGCTCGCCGCGCCCACCGGACGGGCCGCCAAGCGGCTCGCCGAGCTGACCGGCGCCGAGGCGTCCACCGTGCACCGGCTGCTGGAGCTCAAGCCCGGCGGTGACGCGGCCTACGACCGGGAGCGCCCGCTCGACGCCGACCTGGTCGTCGTCGACGAGGCGTCGATGCTGGACCTGCTGCTCGCCAACAAGCTGGTCAAGGCCGTGCCCCCGGGCGCCCACCTGCTCTTCGTCGGGGACGTCGACCAGCTTCCCAGCGTGGGCGCCGGGGAGGTGCTCAGGGACCTGCTGGCCGAGGGCGGCCCGGTCTCCGCCGTGCGGCTCACCCGGGTCTTCCGCCAGGCCCAGCAGTCCGGCGTCGTCACCAACGCGCACCGCATCAACGCCGGACAGCACCCCGTCACGGACGGCATGAAGGACTTCTTCCTCTTCGTCGAGGACGACACCGAGGAGACCGGGCGGCTCACCGTCGACGTCGCCGCCCGCCGCATCCCGGCGAAGTTCGGCCTCGACCCCCGGCGGGACGTGCAGGTGCTCGCGCCCATGCACCGGGGCCCGGCCGGCGCGGGCACGCTCAACGGGCTGCTCCAGCAGGCCGTCACCCCGGGGCGCCCCGACGTGCCCGAGAAGCGGTTCGGCGGCCGGGTGTTCCGCGTCGGCGACAAGGTCACCCAGATCCGCAACAACTACGACAAGGGCGAGAACGGCGTCTTCAACGGCACCGTCGGCGTGGTCACCTCCCTCGACCCGGTCGAGCAGCGTCTGACGGTGCTCACCGACGAGGACGAGGAGGTGCCCTACGACTTCGACGAGCTGGACGAGCTGGCGCACGCCTACGCCGTGACCATCCACCGCTCCCAGGGCAGCGAGTACCCGGCGGTCGTCATCCCGGTGACCACCGGCGCCTGGATGATGCTCCAGCGCAACCTGCTCTACACGGCGGTCACCCGGGCCAAGCGGCTCGTCGTCCTCGTCGGCTCCCGCAAGGCGATCGGCCAGGCGGTGCGCACGGTCTCGGCGGGCCGCCGGTGCACCGCGCTGGACTTCCGCCTCGCCGGTTCCCGCCTCCCGGGTGGCACGGGGTGACGCGGCCCTGAGACGGCCTAGGGACGTCACGGAGGCCCTCCGGGCACATCGTCCTCACAAATGATCGATCAAATGAGTCACGAAGGTCACAGAGCACTTCCGCAACCGAAGCGAAGGGGGCAGGATGAGCAGGTTGGCGGCACTCAGTGCCGTCGATGAGCCCAACGGCCGACCCCGAGTGCACGCTTCTGCGCCGAATGGGGGATGGTAGAGACAGTCAGGGCACCTCGAAGATGAGGCACTACGTCGGGTGAGGGAAGACGTGAGCGACAACTCTGTAGTACTGCGGTTCGGCGACGGCGAATACACCTACCCGGTGGTCGACAGCACCGTCGGCGACAAGGGCTTCGACATCGGCAAGCTCCGCGCCCAGACCGGGCTGGTGACCCTGGACAGCGGTTACGGCAACACCGCCGCCTACAAATCCGCCGTCACCTATCTCGACGGCGAGCAGGGCATCCTCCGGTACCGCGGCTACCCGATCGAGCAGCTCGCCGAGCGGTCGACCTTCCTGGAGGTCGCCTACCTGCTCATCAACGGTGAGCTGCCTACCGTGGACGAGCTCTCCACGTTCAAGAACGAGATCACCCAGCACACGCTGCTGCACGAGGACGTCAAGAACTTCTACAAGGGCTTCCCGCGCGACGCCCACCCGATGGCCATGCTGTCCTCGGTGGTCTCCGCGCTGTCCACGTTCTACCAGGACAGCCACAACCCCTTCGACGAGAAGCAGCGCGACCTCTCCACGATCCGCCTGCTCGCCAAGCTTCCGACGATCGCGGCCTACGCGTACAAGAAGTCGATCGGTCACCCGTTCGTCTACCCGCGCAACGACCTCGGCTACGTCGAGAACTTCCTGCGCATGACGTTCTCCGTACCGGCCCAGGAGTACGACCTCGACCCGGTCGTCGTCTCCGCGCTGGACAAGCTGCTCATCCTGCACGCGGACCACGAGCAGAACTGCTCCACCTCCACCGTGCGTCTGGTCGGCTCCTCGCAGGCGAACATGTTCGCCTCGATCTCCGCCGGCATCTCCGCCCTGTGGGGCCCGCTGCACGGCGGCGCCAACCAGTCCGTCCTGGAGATGCTCACGGGCATCCAGGAGTCCGGCGGCGACGTCGACACCTTCATCCGCAAGGTGAAGAACAAGGAGGACGGCGTCCGCCTGATGGGCTTCGGCCACCGGGTCTACAAGAACTTCGACCCGCGCGCCAAGATCATCAAGGCCGCCGCGCACGACGTGCTCTCCGCGCTCGGCAAGTCCGACGAGCTGCTGGACATCGCGCTCAAGCTGGAGGAGCACGCGCTCTCCGACGACTACTTCACCGAGCGCAAGCTGTACCCGAACGTCGACTTCTACACCGGTCTCATCTACCGGGCGATGGGCTTCCCGACCGAGATGTTCACGGTCCTGTTCGCCCTCGGCCGGCTCCCGGGCTGGATCGCCCAGTGGACCGAGATGATCAAGGAGCCCGGCTCCCGCATCGGCCGCCCGCGCCAGATCTACACGGGCGTCGTCGAGCGCGACTTCGTTCCGGTCGAGGAGCGCTGATCTCCGGTTCCCCGCGCCCTCGTACGGGGGCGCGGGGAACCGCGCGCGGCCTTTCGCGCGCACGCGGACAAGACAGAAGGCGCCCTGGTGCACCGGTCCCCCCACGGGCCGGCGACCAGGGCGCCTTCCCGTGTCCCGGTACGGATTCCCCCCACGGGATCCGGCCGGGCGCCTTGAGGACAGCGCCTGAATCGCTGTGAGCACAACGAGCAGAACCCGCCGTGCCACTGTGTCCGCGGCTCGCGCCGCGTGTTGTTCATCGCCTGCCGGGACGCGCACGCGCGGGAGGGCCGCTCAAAGCTCCCCGGTGTACGTGCCCCGGCAACGCTTCCTCCGGCCCTCGACCGGCCACGGGCCCGTCTCGAGCAGAAGGCACCTCTTTCCGGGAACGTCCCCCAAGACATCCCCAGATGTCAGTCGCGCCCCCCAAGACGCTTCTGACATCGCCAACTTAGACCCACGAACCCCTTCGATGGTTACATCCGCATCACTGTGATCTGCGTCTCTTGCATATCCCCCGAAGGTGCGCAAGTGCCTCGATATGGCGATCGAGGCCCAGCGTAAGGAAGATGCGCGAGCCTTGTGAAGAGCTTATGTGAGGCGCGCTCCGGACTCTAGGGGGTCTCTTACCCCGTCATCAGAAGAATGCTCATCGTAATAATCACTGAGTGCGGGGTGAGGTCCGAGGTCACGGGCGTGGCGGCGGTGGCGCGGGGCCGAGGGCCCCGGCTCAGGAGAAGGAGCGCAGCCGGAGGCTGTTGGTCACCACGAACACCGAGGAGAAGGCCATCGCCGCCCCCGCGATCATCGGGTTCAGCAGCCCGGCCGCCGCCAGCGGCAGCGCCGCCACGTTGTAGCCGAAGGCCCAGACCAGGTTGCCCTTGATCGTGGCGAGCGTCCGCCGGGACAGCCGGATGGCGTCCGCCGCCGCCCGCAGATCGCCGCGGACCAGGGTGAGGTCGCCGGCCTCGATCGCGGCGTCCGTGCCGGTGCCCATGGCCAGCCCCAGATCGGCGGTGGCCAGCGCCGCCGCGTCGTTGACGCCGTCACCGACCATGGCGACCGTGCGGCCCTCCGCCCGCAGCCGCCGGACCTCGGCGACCTTGTCCTCGGGGAGCACCTCGGCGATCACCTCGTCGATGCCGACGGTCCGTGCCACGGCCTCGGCCACGGCCCGGTTGTCCCCGGTGAGCAGCACCGGGGTCAGGCCCAGCGCGCGCAGCCGCCGGACGGCCTCGGCGCTGGTCTCCTTGACCGCGTCGGCCACCGCCAGCACACCCGCCGGCCTGCCGTCGAGGGCGACCACCACGGCCGTGCGGCCCTCGGCCTCCGCCGCCGCGCGCGCTCGTGCCAGGTCCTCCGGCAGCGCGGCCGCCGGCTCGGCGAGACGGCCCACCGCCACCTCGCGGCCCGCCACCCGGCCGCGCACCCCGCGCCCGGGAACGTTCTCGAAGTGCTCGACCGGCGGCAGGGCGCCCTCGTCCTCCCGCGCGCCGGCGGCGTGCGCCGTGCGGAGGCGTTCCCGGGCGCCCGCGGCGATCGCGCGCGCCACCGGATGCTCCGACGCGTCCTCCAGGGCGCCCGCGAGCCGCAGCAGCTCCCGCTCGTCCGTTCCTCCGCCCGTTGCTCCGGGCGTTCCTCCGGACACGTACACGTCCTGGAGGGTCATCCGTCCGGTGGTCACGGTGCCGGTCTTGTCCAGGACGACGGTGTCCACGCGGCGGGTGGACTCCAGCACCTCGGGGCCCTTGATCAGGATGCCGAGCTGGGCGCCCCGGCCGGTGCCCACCATCAGCGCGGTCGGCGTGGCCAGGCCCAGCGCGCAGGGGCAGGCGATGATCAGCACGGCGACGGCCGCGGTGAACGCGGCCACCGTGTCGCCGGTGACGCCGAGCCAGACGCCGAAGGTGCCGGCCGCGAGCAGCAGCACCACGGGCACGAACACCGCGGAGACCCGGTCGGCCAGCCGCTGGACCTCGGCCTTGCCGTTCTGAGCCTCCTCCACCAGCCGCGCCATCCGCGCGAGCTGGGTGTCCGCGCCGACCCGGGTGGCCTCGACCACGAGCCGCCCCCCGGCGTTCACGGTGGCACCGGTGACCGAGTCGCCCACCGTCACGTCCACAGGCACCGACTCGCCGGTCAGCAGGGCGGCGTCGACGGCGGAGGAGCCCTCCACCACGGTCCCGTCGGTGGCGATCTTCTCGCCCGGCCGTACGAGGAACCGGTCGCCGACGCCGAGCGCGTCCACCGGTATCCGCACCTCACGGCCGTCCCGCAGCACGGCCACGTCCTTGGCGCCGAGTTCGAGCAGGGCGCGCAGGGCGGCGCCGGCCCGCCGCTTGGAACGGGCCTCCAGATAGCGGCCGAGCAGGATGAGGGTGATCACTCCGGCGGCGACCTCCAGGTAGATCGTCGAGGCCCCGTCCGTGCGGGAGACCGTCCACTCGAAGCCGTGCCGCATGCCGGGCATCCCGGCGTCGCCCCAGAACAGCGCCCACAGCGACCAGCCGAAGGCGGCGAGCGTGCCCAGGGAGACCAGGGTGTCCATGGTGGCCGCGCCGTGCCGGACGTTGGTGTAGGCGGCCCGGTGGAAGGGCAGTCCGCCCCAGACGACGACGGGCGCGGCGAGCGTCAGCGAGAGCCACTGCCAATTGTCGAACTGCAGCGCGGGAACCATGGCGAGCAGGACGACGGGCAGGGAGAGCAGCGCGGAGGTGAGCAGCCGCTGCCGCAGGGAGCCGAGCGCGTCGCCGGGGCCGTCCGGTTCCGTCCTTGCGCCGGGTTCCGGGGCCGCCCCGGGGCGGGGCAGCGGCTCCGGTGGCGGCGGGAGCTTCTCCTCAGCCGTGTACCCCGTCTTCACCACCGTCGCGATCAGGTCGTCGACGGCGACCTCGGGCGGGTACGCCACCTTGGCCTTCTCGGTCGCGTAGTTGACCGTGGCGGTGACGCCCTCCATGCGGTTGAGCTTCTTCTCGACGCGGGCCGCGCAGGAGGCGCAGGTCATCCCGCCGATGAGCAGCTCGACCTCGGCGCGGGACGCCTCGTCCGGCGCCGGGGTGCCCGTGGCGGGTCCGGTGGTCGTGGTGCTGGTCATGGGGTACCGGCTTCCGTCGTTCAGAGGGTGCCGACGAGCTCGAATCCGGCCTCGTCCACCGCGGCGCGGACGGCGGCCTCCTCGAGCGGGGCGGCGGAGACGACGGTGACCTCGCCGGTGGAGGCGACGGCCTTGACCGAGCTGACCCCGTCCAGTTCCGAGATCTCGCTGCCGACGGCACCTTCGCAGTGCCCGCAGCTCATGCCGCTCACCTTGTAGACGGTGGTGACGCCGTCACGGGTGTCGCCGGTGGAAGTCATGGGGTGCTCCTCGTCGCTGTACTCGGTACGTATGGGGTCTACGGTACGCAGAATATACCCCTAGGGGGTATGAAGCCAAGCTCCCGCCGCACCGGTACGGGCCGACCGGTACCCCGGGCGGTTCCCGAGGTACTGGTCGGCCCGCGTGCCCTACTGGTTCCGCCGCCCCCGGTTGCCCGGGCGGGCCGCGACCCACGCGCGGACGGTCTCCGCGTACCAGTACGGCTTCCCGCCCTCCACATGGTCGGGCGGCGGCAGCAACCCGTGCTTGCGGTAGGAGCGCACGGTGTCCGGCTGCACCTTGATGTGCGCGGCGATCTCCTTGTACGACCAGAGGCGGTTCTCGGTCATCGGTGCACCTCCCCGCGAGCGCCCGGCGGCGGCCCGGACGGGCCGGCGGGGGAGCCGGGCGCTGCGCTCGGCGATCACTAGGGCCTGTCTGCCAATTCCCGTCTGCCGGGCGACGCCATGCACGCACTCTCGTCGCGCCGGCTCCTGCCCCACGTACAACCAGTACGAGGGGCAGGAGCCGGCACGCCGACAGCACGCACCTGACGCCGCCCGGCCCGCCCTCCGGGCGGACGACGGGAATTGGCAGACAGGCCCCAGCCTGTGCGGGGTGAACGACACAGGGTGACGACGGGCAAGGCGCTGTCACCGTGCTGGGACGAACGGATCGCGCACCGGTGACGGACGTGACGGAATCGACGCATTCGGCCCGCGCGATCCCGCGTGACCCGACACGTCGTCCGAATGTCCGGACAAAGGATTGACAGGGCTCCCGCGCCGCGGCTAGACCTGTGTGCAGCCGGGGGCGAGGGGGCCGCCGGGGCGAACCGCTGCGAGGACCCATGAGCCGCACGACGAGCGACGCCGGCCACGCCGGCCGACTGCACCTCCCGCACGGCAGCACCGCCCACGGCCCCTACGCCCTGGACATCGACCCGGGGCGGGCCGGCTGGACGTACAGCGCGCTGCGCGTCCTCGAACTGCCGCCCGGCGGCACGCACACCTTCGACTCCGGCGAGGCCGAGTGGCTCGTCGTCCCCCTGAACGGCGGCTGCACGGTCACCGCCGGGGACGAGACCTTCGCCCTGGCCGGACGCGAGGACGTGTTCGCCTCCGCCACCGACTTCGCGTACGTCCCCCGCGACACCCACACCCAGATCGCCTCCGGCGCGGGAGGCCGCTTCGCCCTGGCAGGAGCGAAGTGCGAGCGCCGACTCCCCGCCCGCTACGGCCCCGCGCCGGAGGTACCCGTCGAGGACCGGGGCAGCGGCGACTGCGCCCGCCACGTCCGCAACTTCGCCTCCGCCGAGGCCTTCGCCTGCGACCGGCTCATCGCCGTGGAGGTCCTCACCCCCGGCGGCAACTGGTCCTCCTACCCGCCGCACAAGCACGACGAGGACCGGCCGGGCGAGGAGACGCGGCTCGAGGAGATCTACTACTTCGAGATCGCCGGCCCGAACGGCTTCGGCTACCAGCGCGTCTCGCCCTCGCGTGAGGGCGGCGCCGACGTGCTGGCCGAGGTCCGCACGGGCGACACGGTCCTGGTCCCCGACGGCTGGCACGGCCCGTCCGTCGCCCAGCCGGGCCACGACATGTACTACCTCAACGTCATGGCGGGCCCGGGTGCGCGCGAGTGGCGCATCAGCTTCCACCCCGACCACGCACAGGGCTACCACTGACCCCGGCCGGAACCCGGCCCGGCGCCACCGGTTCCGCCGCCGGGCCCCGCGCGGCCCTCCGCGTACCGCGCCCGTGGTAGGCCGCCGGGTCCGTGTACGTCCGTGGGAGGTCGCCGGATCCACCTCCGGGACCGCTCCGGTGCCGGTGGCTGCCCGTACCGTTGTGCCATGGATCTTCGACTGCCCCGCGTCCGAGGGCTGCTGCGGGGACCGCGGCGGGTGCTCGCCACCGCGGCCGCCGTCCTCGTGCTCGCCGGTGCGGGGACATGGACGGCCCTCGCCTCCGAGGAGGCACCGGCCGTCCACGTGAGCGACCGGACGCTGCCCATGGGCGGCGGAGTCCGCCTCGACACCTCCTACTTCACCGCCGGTTCCGGCGGCCGCCGCCCCGCCGTCCTGCTGGCGCACGGCTTCGGCGGCAGCAAGGAGGACGTGCGCGGCCAGGCCGAGGCCCTCGCCCGCGAGGGCTACGCCGTGCTCACCTGGTCCGCCCGCGGCTTCGGCCGGTCCACCGGCAGGATCGGCCTCAACGACCCCGAGGGCGAGGTCGCCGACGTCTCCCGCCTCCTCGACTGGCTCGCCGCACGCCCCGAGGTGCGGCTCGACAAGGCGGGCGACCCCCGCGTCGGCATGGCCGGCGGCTCCTACGGCGGCGCGGTCTCCCTGCTCGCCGCCGGGCACGACGACCGGGTCGACGCCCTCGCCCCGTCCCTCACCTACTGGAACCTCTCCGACGCCCTCTTCCCGAACGGCGTCTTCAAGAAGCTGTGGACGAGCCTGTTCCTCAACTCCGGCGGCGGCTGCGCCCGGTTCGAGCCCGCCCTGTGCCGGATGTACCAGCGCGTCGCCGAGTCCGGGAAACCCGACGCCGAGGCCCGCGCCCTGCTCACCGCGCGTTCTCCCGAGGCCGTCGGCGCGCGCGTCAAGGTCCCCACCCTGCTGACCCAGGGGCAGACGGACTCCCTCTTCCCGCTCGGCCAGGCCGACGCCGCGGCGAAGGCGATCAAGGCCAACGGCGCCCCCGTCGACGTCGACTGGATCAGCGGCGGCCACGACGGCGGGAACATGGAGACCTCCCGTGTCGAGGGCCGCGTCAGGTCCTGGTTCGACCGCTACCTCAAGGGCGACGAGAGCGCCGACACCGGCCCGGCCTTCCGCGTCACCCGTACCGGCGGCATCGACTCCACCGACGGCGAGACCCTGCTGCGCGGGGCGAGTGCGGAGCGGTACCCGGGCCTGTCGAGCGGACGGCGCACGATCCCCCTCGCCGGTGACACCCAGCGCTTCGTCAACCCGGCCGGGGCCAGCCCGCCCGCCCTCTCCGCCCTGCCCGGCCTCGGCGACTCCGGCGGACTGTCCCAGCTCTCCTCGCTCGGCGTGGGCCTCTCCCTCGACTTCCCCGGCCAGTTCGCCTCCTTCGAGTCCGCGCCGCTCACCCGCGACACGCAGGTCACCGGCTCGCCCACCGCGACCGTGCACGTGCGCTCCACCAGCGAGGACGCCGTCCTGTTCGCCAAGGTGTACGACGTCGGCCCCGGCGACTCCCGGCCGGGACTGCCCGCCCAGCTCGTCACCCCGGTACGGGTCGAGGGCGCCCGCGAGGGCAAGGACGTCACGCTCACCCTGCCCGCGGTCGACCACGAGTGGCGCAAGGGCCACCGGATGCGGCTGGTGCTGTCCTCCACCGACCTCGCCTACGCCTCCCCGACCCGCCCCGCCACGTACACCGCCTCCCTGGAGGGCGCACTGACCGTGCCCACCGCCCCCGGGGTGTCGACCGCGAGCGCCCCGCTGCCCTCCTGGGTGTGGTGGCTGCCGCTCGCCGGGGCCGCACTCGCGGCGGCGCTGCTGCTCACCGCCCGCCGCCGCACCTCCGCCCCGGCACCCGACCCGGCGCTCGCCGAGGTGCCGCTGGAGATCACCGGCCTGAGCAAGCGGTACGCCAAGTCGGCCGACCTCCCCCAAGCTCTCAACTCCGTTCGAGCAGGGGGGACCCCCTTCGCCGTCAAGGACGTCTCCTTCCGGGTCGAGAAGGGCCAGGTGCTCGGCCTGCTCGGACCCAACGGCGCCGGCAAGACCACCACCCTGCGCATGCTGATGGGCCTGATCACCCCCGACGAGGGCGAGATCCGCGTCTTCGGCCACGCCGTGCGGCCCGGCGCGTCCGTGCTGTCCCGGGTGGGCGCCTTCGTCGAGGGCGCCGGCTTCCTGCCCCACCTGACCGGCCGGGACAACCTGCGGCTGTACTGGCGGGCCACCGGCCGCCCGCCCGAGGACGCACACCTGGAGGAGGCGCTGGAGATCGCCGGGCTGAGCGAGGAGGCGCTGGCCCGCGCGGTCCGCACCTACTCGCAGGGCATGCGCCAGCGCCTGGCCATCGCCCAGGCCATGCTCGGCCTGCCGGACCTGCTCATCCTCGACGAGCCCACCAACGGCCTCGACCCGCCGCAGATCCGCGAGATGCGCGAGGTGATGATCCGGTACGCGGCCGCCGGCCGCACGGTGATCGTCTCCAGCCATCTGCTGGCCGAGGTCGAGCAGTCCTGCACGCACCTGGTCGTCATGGACCGCGGCCGGCTGGTCCAGGCGGGCCCGGTCGGTGAGATCACCGGCGCCGGGGACACCCTCCTCGTGGGCACGCAGACGCCCGTCGGCGAGCCCCTCGCGGAGAAGGTCGCCGCCCTGCCCGGGATCGCCTCGGCCGAGGCCGTCGAGGGCGGGCTGCTGGTCCGGCTCGACGCGGACGGCAGCGCGCCCCACCTGGTCGCCGAACTCGTCCGCCTGGAGGTCCCGGTGGCGTCGGTGGGTCCCCACCGACGCCTGGAGGACGCCTTCCTGACCCTGATCGGAGGCTCGGCATGAGCAGCCTCGCCGACACCGCCCCGCCCGGCCGCCCGTCCCCGCCCCCCGAGGTCGCCGACGGGTACCGGGCCGGGCGCGCGCTGCCGCTGCGGGTCGAGCTGGTCCGTCAGCTCAAGCGGCGCCGCACGCTCGTCATGGGCGCGGTCCTCGCACTGCTGCCCTTCGTGCTGGCGATCGCCTTCGCCGTCGGGGACCCCGGCGCGGGGGGCGACCGGATCACCCTGATGGACACGGCGACGGCGTCCGGCGCCAACTTCGCCGCGGTCAACCTGTTCGTCTCCGCCGGGTTCCTGCTGGTCGTCCCGGTCGCCCTGTTCTGTGGGGACACCGTCGCCTCCGAGGCGAGCTGGTCCTCCCTGCGGTACCTGCTGGCGGCGCCCGTGCCCCGGGCCCGGCTGCTGTGGTCCAAGCTCGCCGTCGCGCTGGCGCTGAGCCTGGCCGCGATGGTGCTGCTGCCGCTGATCGCCCTCGCGGTCGGTTCGGTCGCCTACGGCTGGGGGCCGCTGCACATCCCCACCGGGGGCACCCTGTCCTCCGGCACGGCGGCCGAGCGGCTGGTGATCGTGGTGGCCTACGTCTTCGCCTCCCAACTGGTCACCGCCGGGCTCGCGTTCTGGCTGTCCACGAAGACCGACGCGCCGCTCGGCGCGGTCGGCGGCGCCGTGGGCCTGACGATCGTGGGCAATGTGCTGGACGCGGTCACCGCGCTCGGCGACTGGCGCGACTTCCTGCCCGCGCACTGGCAGTTCGCCTGGGTCGACGCCGTCCAGCCCCGGCCCGAGTGGTCCGGGATGGTGCAGGGCACCGCCGTGTCGCTCGCCTACGCGCTCGTCCTGTTCGCGGCGGCGTTCCGGGGATTCACGCGGAAGGACATCGTGTCCTAGGAGAGTGCGTTCGCGGAGGGTCCTCGCGGTACCGCCCATTGCTTTCTTACGCGCGAGTAAGTTTACTTCGCGGTAAGTAACGCGGCACAGCACCCGAGCACACCCGACAGCCGCGACCGGGAGCCGTTCCATGGGCGTACGCAGGGATCTCCGACGGGCCGGCCGCCGTGCCGACCTCGCCGCGCGCGGCGCGACCGAGGTGGTGCGCGACGCGCGCGGCACGGTCCGCGAGGCGCACACCACCCCCCTCGCGCCACCGCTCACCACCGGCAGCATCGCCGACCTGCCCTTCACCAACGCGGCCGAGGCCCCGGACGCCGTCGTTCTGCGCCGACCGCACGGCGAGGACTGGCGGCCCGTCACCGCCCGGGACTTCGCCCGCGAGGTCACCGCCACCGCCAAGGGCCTGATGGCGGCGGGACTCGAACCCGGCGGCCGGGTGGTCCTGATGTCCCGCACCCGCTACGAGTGGACCGTCCTGGACTTCGCGATCTGGGCGGCCGGCGGCTGCCCCGTCCCCGTCTACGCCACCTCCTCCGCCGAGCAGGTCGAGTGGATCGTCCGCGACTCCGGGGCCCGCCTCGCCGTCGTCGAGACCGAGGAGAACGCCGCCACCCTCGCCGAGGGCACCGCCGGGCACGCCCACCCGCCGCGCGTCTGGCGCCTGGACGCCCCCGGGCACGAGAACGCCCTCACCCAACTCGCCGCGCTCGGCCGGGAGATCCCCGACGCCCGGGTCACCGAACGCCGCGCCGCGCTCGGCCCCGACACCGTAGCCACCCTCTGCTACACCTCCGGCACCACCGGCCGCCCCAAGGGCTGCGTGCTCACCCACGCCAATCTGCACGCCGAGGCCGCGGGCACCGTCGAACTGCTGCATCCCGTCTTCAAGGCCGTCAGCGGACAGACCGCCGCCACCCTGCTCTTCCTCCCGCTCGCCCACATACTCGGCCGCACCATCCAGATCGCCTGCCAGCTCGCCCGCATCGAACTCGGCCACTTCCCGAGCATCCGCCCAGAGGAACTGCGGCCCGCGCTGCGCCGGTTCCGGCCCACCTTCCTCGTCGGGGTGCCCTACCTGTTCGAGAAGATCCACGACACCGGACGGGCCACCGCGGAGAAGATCGGCCGCGGCGCCTCCTTCGACCGCGCCCACCGGATCGCGGTCCGCTTCGCCGAGGCCCACCTCGCCCGCTTCCTCGGCACCGGAAAGGGCCCGGGACCCGGGCTGTACGCCGCATGGGCGCTGTACGACCTGCTCGTCTACCGCAGGGTGCGCAAGGAACTCGGCGGCCGGCTGCGCTACGCCATCAGCGGCGGCTCCCCGCTCGACCGCGAGCTGAACCTGTTCTTCTACACGGCCGGAATCGTCGTCTACGAGGGCTACGGGCTGACCGAGACCACCGCCGCGGCCACCGTCGTCCCGCCCCTGCGGCCCCGCCCCGGCACCGTCGGCACCCCCGTCCCCGGCACCTCGGTCCGCATCGCCGAGGACGGCGAGGTCCTCGTCCGGGGCGGCATCGTCTTCGGGGCCTACTGGAGGGACCCGGAGGCGAGTGCCGCCGCGCTGAGCGAGGGCTGGTTCGCCACCGGCGACCTCGGCGCCCTGGACGACGAGGGCTATCTGACCATCACAGGCCGCAAGAAGGACATCCTCGTCACCCAGGGCGGCAAGAACGTCTCGCCCGCCGTCCTCGAGGACCGGCTGCGCAGCCGTCCGCCGGTCGGCCAGTGCATGGTGGTCGGCGACAACCGCCGCTACGTCGCCGCGCTGATCACCCTGGAGCCCGAGGCGGTCGCCCACTGGCTCGCCGTACGCGGACTGCCCGCCGACACCCCCACGGCCGACGTGCTCGCCGACCCGCGCATGCGGGAGTACGTGCAGAAGGCGGTGGACCACGCCAACGCGGCCGTCTCCCGCGCCGAGTCCATCCGCCGGTTCACGCTGGTGGAGGGCGAGTTCACCGAGGACAACGGGCTGCTCACCCCCTCCCTGAAGATCAGGCGGCACGCGGTGGCGGCGGCGTACGCGAAGGAGATCGAGGCCCTGTACGAGAGCTGAGCGCACACGCGGGAGGCGGGGCGCCGGATGAGTCCGGCGCCCCGCCTCCCGTCGTGCGTGACCGCGCTCAGTCGTCCTCGGAGTTGGCCGACAGGATCGACACGTCCTCCAGCAGGTGCGCCAGCGCGCCGTCCCGCTTGACCTGCGTGGAGTTCTCGGTGCACTGCTGGCTGAGGTCGTCGCCCAGCACGTTGAGGTCCTGCACCGGAACGAGGTTGACGATCGGCAGGTTGACGTCCTGCAGACCGACACACGGCTTGTTGAAGGAGCCCTGGATCAGCGCCATCTGCGGGCTCATGTTCCCGTACGTGGCCGAGTTGCCGTACATCTGCATCGCGTTGTTGCCGTTGAGGGAGGTCGGACCGCCGTCGTCGCCGATGGCCATCGCCTGCGGGGCCGTGGCAGCGCCGACGCCCACGACGGAGGCGGCGATCGCCGCAGCGGCAAGAGCCTTCTTGATCATTGGGTCAGTCCTTTCAGTGGAAAACCCCGTGCACCGGGGCCCCCTGGTCAACTGTGCGGCAGCGGAGTGGTTTCTCCCGTTCACCCCTACGGCCTATACCGAAGAAATGACCGCCGTCCGCGGAAAGCGCACCGGCCAGGCATTTCTTCGGCATGCGCGCGGCCAACCGGGTGAAGCCCCGCAACCAATCATCCGGGACCGGGTTGATGAGGCCGTAGGACATGCGTCGCTACGAGGAAAGGAACGCGAAGTGCTCAAGAAGGCAATGGTCGCCGCGGCGGCCGCCGTTTCCGTCATCGGTATGTCGGCGGCAGCCGCTCCCCAGGCGCTTGCCATCGGTGACGACTCCGGGCCGAACTCGGCCAACGGCAACGGTGCCGTGTCGTCGTTCGGCAACTCGGCGACCAAGGGCGACATGAGCCCGCAGCTGTCCCTGATCGAGGGAACGCTGAACAAGCCGTGCGTCGGCCTGGACGACCTCAACGTCCCGATCGTCAACCTGGTCCCGGTCCAGGACATCAACGTCCTCGGTGACGAGATGGACCAGCAGTGCGCCGACAACTCCACCCAGGCCAAGCGCGACGGTGCGCTGTCGCACATCCTGGAGGACCTCTCGGTCCTGTCGGCCAACGGCGAGACCCAGGGCGTGGCGCACGACGCGGCCGGCGAGGGCAAGAACGGCGGCCACGAGGACGACTGATCCGTCGGCGGCGGGCCTCTCCAGTGGTCCGCGCGGCCGGAATGGAAGGAGCCGCGGCGCCGCCTCACCGTCGTACGGCAGGATTTTCGGATGAATTCCTGACCGGCCCGGCGAAGGCTTCGCTGCTCCTTCCGGGGTACCGCGCCGACCAGGCGTGGAGCATTCGGGCGTAATGCCGGCCGACTCACGTTCCGCGGTTCCCTCCGGGGTCTATTCCTCATTTACAGCTTGCAGGTCGTGCTGCGAGTCGTTCACGTCGTGCTCGCTCGGTTTCGACCGGCACAGGGGGCATGACCGCGAAGAAGGGAAAGTACGTGAAGCACAAGAAGAGCGCTGCTGCCGTTGCGGGCGTCGTCATGGCCCTCGGTATGGCCGCTCCGGCGGTCGCCGACGCCGGCGCCTCGGGTGTCGCGGCGAACTCCCCGGGTGTTCTCTCCGGCAATGTCATCCAGGTTCCGGTGCACGTTCCGATCAACGTGTGCGGCAACTCCATCAATGTCATTGGCCTGCTGAACCCCGCGGCCGGCAACGCCTGCGTCAACGACTGAGTCGACGACGTAGCAGCCGTACGGCTGCTCGTGGCCGGCCCTGGACTGTCCCGTACAGCTCCAGGGCCGGCCTTTCCCATCTCTACCAGCAGGAAGACAAGCTGAAATTGCGACAGACCCTGAGCAGGGGAATGGCCGCGGCGGCGGCCGCGACGGGCATTCTGTCCCTGTGCGCCGCTCCCGCCCTCGCCGACTCGACCGCTGACGGCGTGTCCGCGAACTCGCCCGGTGTCGCCTCGGGCAACACCGTGCAGGCCCCGGTGAACGTCCCGGTCAACGTGTGCGGCAACACCGTGGACGTGGTGGCCGCGCTGAACCCGGCCTTCGGCAACTCGTGCGCCAACGAGGGGCACGCGCGGGCGGACGTGCCGCCCGCCCCGCCGGAGAAGCACATCCCGCCGAAGAAGCACCACCCGTCCAAGCCGCCGGCGCACGAGGAGGAGCCCCCCGGTTACGGCGACGTGCCGCCGGAGCCCGAGCCGGAGCACAGCACCCCGGCCACGCCCCCGGTGATCTCGCACACCGAGCGCCCGCACGCCGAGCCCCCGGCACTCGCCGAGACCGGTGCCGGTGGCCTCGTGGCCGCCTCCCTGGTGAGCGCGGGCCTGCTGACCGGCGGCATGGTCCTCTACCGCAGGGGCCGCACGGCCGGCCGCTGACCGCGGCCCACCACCGCGCGCACCCGGTGGACCTGGGGCGGCATGACAACACCGCGCCGGCGAGCCCCGTGCCGGACCCGGGCGAGGGCGCCCGCGGTCCGGCCGGGGTCCGTGCGGTTCATTCACAGGAGCCCGGCCGTTCCCCCGACGGGCGGGCGGGCTCCGCGCGGTGTCCCCGCAAGGTCCACCGGGGGCGCGGGACCGGCGCCCGCGCCCCCGTCAGCGCCCCCTCGCCAGCCCTCCGGGCCGCGTCCGGCGCCGTACCCGCGGCGGTCTCAGCCGCCGGTGCCCGTGCCGCTCGTCGGCGCCGGGGGCGTCGAGTCCTCGGACACCCCGGAAGAGGGAGCGGCCGGCGGCGGCACCGTCGCCGCGAGCCGGGCGTACGGCGCCCTCGGCCGCGGGGCCGGGCCGCGCAGCCGGTGCCGTACGCCCCGCACCAGCGTGCGCGCGGTGTAGTCGGCGCCCTGCACGAACCGCATGGCGGGGCCGAAGGCGGGTGCCGTGATCAGGCCCGCGAGGAACAGCCCCGGCACCGCCGACTCGAACAGCGGGCCCACCCCCGCGGCCTCCGCCGCGCCGGACGTCAGCCGGGCCCGTGTCCCCTCGTCGAGCAGGTCCAGACGATTCGCCGCCGCCGTGAACCCCGTGGCGGCGATGACGTGCCCGGTGCGCAGGACGCCCGGCACGCCGGACCGGGTCACCGTGTCCAGGTGCACCGCCCCCGCCACCTCCCGGGCCCGCACGATCTCCTGATCGAGCCGCAGCTCCACCGCCCTCTCCACCCGCTCGCGCACCCACCACGCGCCCGCGGGCCCCAGCGCGGTCGCGGCGACCCGCGCGCGTACGCCCGTGGGCAGCCGCCGGTACAGCCCCGGCCGTTCGGCGTAGAACCAGTTGCGCCAGCCGGCCCCGAGACCGCTGTGCGGCGAGCGCGCCGCCCGCCACCACGGCCGCTCCAGCGGCGGCGGCACGTCGTTCCAGCACAGCCGGTCCGCGCGCGCCAGCACCCGGACCCGGGTGCCCTGCTCGGCGAGGAGCGCCGCCGTCTCCAGGGCCGCCTGCCCGCCGCCCACCACCGTCACGTCCCGGTCCAGGAACCGGCTCAGCTCGGCGTGGTGGCTGCTGTGCGTGACGTACTCGGGGTCCATGCCCCGCAGCGCCTCGGGGAACCGCACGAAGGGCAGGACGCCTACGGCCAGCGCGACCGTACGGGCGTACAGCACCTCCCCGTCCGCGAGCACCGCCTCGAAGCCGCCGGGGCGGGCGCGCAGCCGGGTCACCGGGCGTTCGTCGACCTCGCAGGGCAGGGCGTTGCGGGCGAACCACAGCCCGTACGAGGCGAACGTCCCGACCGGGATCGGCTCCCCGTGCCGCGCGTCCACGCCCTGCCCGGCGCAGTACCGGTCGAGTCGCCAGCGCCCCTCCGGGTCGGAGAGGTTGGAGGCCCACGGCTCCGACTTCAGGAACATCCCGGACGGCATGTGGTCGCGCCAGGAGGCCATCGGGCGGCCCTGCACGCGCAGGGAGAGCCCGGCGGCCGCGGCATGGGCCGCGATGGACAGGCCGTAGGGGCCGGAGCCCACCACCAGCAGGTCGTACATCAGCAACTGCTCGCTTTCTCGTCGTGGTCGTTCGGGGAAGCAGGGGCGGTGGGGGAGACGGGGGCCGTGGGGGCGGGGAAGCAGGGGCGCGTCGGCGCGGGCGCCGTGGGCGCCGGGGGCACGGACAGGGACACGGGCACGGCGGGCACGGCGGGCACGGCGGGCACGGGGTCGGGGCCGCCCGGTGCCGGGCCGGCCGGTGCCGGGCCGGCCGGGGCCGG
>BNBP01000008.1:0-74785 GCA_014656015.1 Streptomyces griseoaurantiacus
GGGGCGACGGCGGCCTGCGGAGCCTCCGGCGCGAGAGCGGCCTGCGGGTCGGGGGCCGGGGCGTCGGGGTGCGGCGCCTCAGCCGCGACCGGGGCCTGCGGATCGGCGGGGGTCCCCGGGTCCATGGACTCGGGTGCCGGGGCCTGCGGCTCCGGTGCGGCGAGGGCGGCGTCGGGCGCCTCCGGGTGCACGGGCTGCGGCGGCGCCTGCTCGGCGGCGTACGGAACCGGCTGGGGCTCCGGGGCCACCGGGGCGGCGTCGGCACCGCTCCCCCGCGCCTCGGTGACGAGGGCGGCCGGCGGCTCGGCGGCACCGGTCTCCGGCGCCGCGACGGGCTGCTGCCCGTACGGGTCGGCCGGTGCGGAGGGCTCCTCGCCCTGCGCCGGGGCGGCGCCCTCGGTCACGGGGAGCGTGGTGCCCTCCGCCGGTGTGGCCCCCTCGGCTGCCGGGGCGGCGGCAACCGGCGCGCCGCCCTCGGGGGCGGGCGTCGGCTGCGGGGTCGCGGAGGCGTCCGGGACCGGGACGGCGGACGGCTCCACGGACGCGGGTTCCTGCCCGTGCCCCTCGGGAAGCGGGCTCTGCGGCCCCGCTCCCGGGCCGCCCTGCGGCGCCACGGCCTCGGGCATGCCGGCCGGGGCCTCCTGCCCGGGTCCCGTGAACTGTCCGGTGGCGGCCACCGGTTGCTGCGGCCGCTCCTGCGGTACGTCGGCCCGGGCCGCCTGCGGGAACTGGCCGTAGCCGGCCTCGGCGGCGGCCGCCGGGACCGGGGACACGACCTCGTGGGCGGGCTCCGCCACGGCGGTGCCGAGGCCGGTCGCCCCGGCGTGCGGGGCGGCCGCCTCCACCGGCACCGCGCCCGGGCCGGCCTGCGGGGTGGCGCCCCACGGAGCGGCACCCTGCGGGACGGTCTCCTGCTCCTGGGTGGTGTCGAGGTACTCGGGGCCGAGCGTGGCCGGGCCCGTGGGCCGCAGGGGTGCGGCGGCGGGGCCCCGGTCGGCGAGGGAGCGGACGGGGCTCGCGGTGGGCGTGGGGGTGGGCGGACCGAGGTGCAGCGGGCGGCGGGACGGCCCGGCGTGGGCGCCCGGCGCGGCGGGGGTGCGCACGGCGCTCAGGTCGACGGAACCGCTGTCCCGGCCGCCCGTCTCGTGCGCCCCCGGCTCGTGGTGGGCGGGGGCGGGCGGGGCCATCTCGTTGCCCCAGGCGCCCTGCTGGCCGGGCATCAGCAGCTGGTCCTCGTCCTCAACGGCGGTGTCGGAGGGTTCGAGGTAGGTGTACGCGGCCGGCGCGGTGACGCCCGGCTGCTGCACCATGCCTGCGTTCTCCGGCAGTCCCTCGCCCGGGACCTGGCCGGTGTCGGTCATGCGTACCCCTCGCCCATCGGTTCGTGCTCCTCAACCCACTGGCCCGGAACGGCGCACCGACCGCCCCGTGTGAAGAACGAGCGTGCGCGCCCAGCGGCACGAACGACTCGCCATCAAGTCGACAAAGCCATGGACTGACATTGTCTCGGTCGGCCTGCCCTTGCGACAGCGTGATCCGCGAGGGTCCGCTGTGGACTGCGCCACGTTGCGCGTCCTCCGGTCCTGCCGTACCACACACTCCTCAAAAGAGGGGCGCTTTCCGGACATTGGCCGATGAAGGCCGTGATCACCCGGAAGCGGTACAACGATCGGCCAGCCTACCTCGCCGGTACGACAACCCGATCGCGGGGCGCCCCCGGTCGAGGGCGCCGGGGACGCGCGGCCCCGTGGCAGCTCAGCGGCCGTTTTCGCGCCGCAGCTCCCCGGTGAGGAGGAAGGCGACGCTCCGCTCCTTCTCCGTCCAGGCCCTGGTGTCGAGTTCGACGGACTGCAGCAGTGCGCACTCGACCTCGTACCCGTGTTCGCCGAGGTCCCGGCCGATGAGTTCGGCGGCGTCCCGGGTCGCGGCGTGGGTGACGATGCGCTGCGGGCGGCGGTCGGCGACGGCCGAGACGACGGGGGCGCCCCCGCCCCCGACGCGCACGACGTCGGGCTCGGGGAGGTCCTCCAGGACGTGCGGGGCGGTGCCGCGCACGACGTGCGGATGGACGCCGAAGCGGCGGGCGGCGGACTCGGTGCGGGCGCAGGCGCCGGGGTCCTCGTCGACCGCGATGACGGCGGCGCCGGAGCGGGCCGCCTCCACGGCGAAGGCGCCGCTGCCGCAGCCGATGTCCCAGACGAGGTCGCCCACGCGCGGCCCGAGCCGGGCGAGTTGGGCGGCGCGCAGCGGCTGCGTCTCCCCCTCGCCGAGCACGCCCTCGTAGGCCTCGGCGGGCAGGGTCCAGCCGCGCGGTCCGGCGGCGGGGGCGCGACCGGCGAGCCAGCCGCCGTCCTCGGCCGCCGTGACGGGTCCGCCGAGGACGATGACGAGGTTGGGGTCGCGCCAGGTGTGGTCGGCCGCCTTGTCGGAGGTGACGACGGTGACCTGTTCGCGGGCGGTGCCCAGTTCCTCGCAGATGACGAAGGTGCGGTGCACGCCCTGCAGGAGCAGGCCGAGTTCGGCGGGTCCCGCGCCGGGCGAGGTGAGGACGGCCACCTTGGTGTGGGCGCGGCACACGTTCACCGCGCGGCGCAGGGAGCGCCGGTGGGCGACGACCACCTGGGCGTCGTCCCAGGGCATCCCGGCGCGGGCGAAGGCGGCGGCCACGGCGGAGACGGCGGGCACGACCTCGACCTCGAGGCCGAACTCGGGGGCGCGCAGGGTGCGTACGACGCCGAAGAAGCCGGGGTCGCCGTCGGCGAGGACGACGGCGGTGCCGCGATGGCCGGCGATGCGGCGGGCGGCGAGCGCGATGCTGCCGAGGCGGATGCGTTCGGCTCCGGCCGGTACTTCGGGGAGCGCGAGGTGGTGGGCGGCACCGGCGACGAGCGTGGCGGCGCCGAGTGCGGAGCGCGCCGCTTCGGTCAGCGGCGAGCCGTCCCAGCCGATCACCGTGACCCGGTCGGCCATCGTCGTGTTTCTCCAGGGGTTACGCAGGTGGGAGGGTGGGCCCGCGAGCGGGGCGTGGTGGGGGGCCGTGCGGGACCATGTGAGACTACCGCGTGTGCGCGGTGGGTCCGTCGCGTGCGATGGCCCGGGCCGGTTCCGGCCGGTGCGGGGTCAGTTCCAGTCGGAGAACGAGGTGTACCCGGTGCGGTCGGCGAGCTCTCCGGCGCCGCCCTCCAGGTCCTCCGGCAGCAGGCTCCACACGATGAAGTCGGTGCGCACGTCGGTCCAGGTGCCGTCCTCCGCGCGCGCGTGGGCTATGCAGGCGTTGCGCAGGACGCCCTCGCTGATGCAGCCGATCTTCTGCGCGACCTGCTGCGAGGCGGTGTTGTCGGCGGCGGTGCGCAGTTCGATGCGCTCGAACTTCTGCTCGCGGAAGAGCCAGCGGGCGGTGGCGAGCGCGGCCTCGGAGGCGTAGCCCTCGCCGCGTGCCCAGGGCGCGACGACGTACGACAGTTCGGTGGACCGCACGTGCCAGTCGGTGTGGCGGAGCTGGATGATGCCGACCAGGCGCTGGGTGAGGAACTCGGTGACGGCCAGGTCGAGGCCGCGGCCCGCGGCGCGCTCGGCGGGCGCGTACTCCTCGATCCAGGTCCGGGCGCCCTCCTCGGTGAAGGGCTGGGGAACGTCGGTCCAGGCGGCGATCTGCTCGTCGTTCATCATCGCGGACAGGGCCGTGACGTCGTCCTCGTCGAAGGCGCGCAGGACCAACCGCTCCGTGCTGATGGAGATGCTGGGGAAGGTGCTCGTCATGCGCCGCTCCGTAACCTGTGGACCGTCAAAGCTGATCAGCCGTCATGCGACCCGCTGAACTGCCCAGCATGCAGCATGAACCCGTCCCACCGCACCACGGGGTCCGCTCCGGGCTGTGAGGGAGCGGACCCCGTGCGTGGCGGCGGGCGGGCCGCCGGGAGGGCCGGGGCCGGGGGCCCCTCGGGCTCAGAAGGCCGGGACGACGGCGCCCTGGTACTTGTCCTCGATGAACTTCTTCACCTCGGGCGAGGTGAGCAGCTTGGCCAGCTTCTCCACGCGCGGGTCCTTCTCGTCGCCCTTCTTCACGGCGAGGAAGTTGGCGTAGGGGTTGTCCTTGGCGGACTCTGCGGCGAGGGCGTCCTTGGCCGGGCTGAGGTCGGCCTCCAGGGCGTAGTTGCCGTTGATCACCGCGGCGTCGACGTCACCGAGGGAGCGCGGGAGCTGCGCCGCCTCCAGCTCCTTGAACTTCAGGCCCTTGGGGTTGGACGTGACGTCCTTGGGGGTGGCGTCGTAACCGGCGCCCGACTTCAGCTTCAGCACGCCGTTGGACTCCAGCAGCTTCAGCGCGCGGGCCTCGTTGGTGGTGTCGTTGGGCAGGGCGACGGTGGCGCCGTTCTTCAGCTCGTCGAGCTTCTTGAGGCTCTTGGAGTAGATGCCCAGCGGCTCCAGGTGCACGGTGCCGCCCGGGACCGGGACGATGTCGGTGCCGTTCTTCTTGTTGAAGTCGTCCAGGTAGGGCTTGTGCTGGAAGTAGTTGGCGTCGACCTCGCCCTGCTGGACGGCGGTGTTCGGGGTGACGTAGTCGGTGAACTCCTTCACCTCCAGCTCGAGTCCGGCCTTCTTCGCCAGCTTGTCCTTGACGTAGGTGAGGATCTCGCCCTGGGGGGTGGGGGTCGCGGCGACCGTGAGGGTGGCGTTCGGGTCGGCCTTGCCGGAGTCCTCGGAGTCCGAGCCGCAGGCGCTGAGCCCGAGGGTGAGGGCGGTGACGGCGAGTGCGGCGGTGGTGATCTTGGCGGTGTTACGCACGAAAAGTGCCTTTCCTTGCATGGGTGAGGCGTCCCCGTGTCGGGTGGACGGGGAGGTCTGTGGGTGGGGTGGTGCCTGCCGGGCGTCAGCCCTTGTGGACGGCGTCCGTGACGGCCGGGGCCTCGGCGGGGGCGGGGACCCCGGCGGGGCCGGCGGCGGCCGGGACCGTACGGGGGCGGCCCAGCGGCCGGAAGAGGAGCAGCCGGCCGGAACCGGCGCCCCGGCGGTGCAGCGAGCGCGCGGCGAAGTCACCGGCGAACTGCAGCAGGGAGATCACGACGGCCAGGATGGCGACGGTGATCCACATGATGCCGCTCTCGAAGCGCTGGTAGCCGTAGCGGATGGCGATGTCGCCGAGCCCGCCGGCGCCGACGGTGCCCGCCATGGCCGAGTAGCCGATGAGGGCGATGACCGTGGTGGTGGCGCCCGAGATGAGGGAGGGGAGCGCCTCGGGCACCAGGACACTGCGGACGGTCTTCCAGGTGCTGCCGCCCATCGACTGCACCGCCTCGACGAGTCCGCCGTCCACCTCGCGCACCGACATCTCCACCAGGCGGGCGTAGAAGGGGATGGCGCCGATGGCGAGCGGCACGATCGCGGCCTCGCGGCCGATGGTGGTGCCGGTGACCCAGCGGGTGAAGGACATCAGCGCGACCATGAGGATGATGAACGGCATCGAGCGGGCGACGTTCACGACCTGCCCGATGACCTTGTTGGCGAGGAGGTTGCGCAGCAGCCCGCCGCGGTCGGTGAGGACCAGCAGCACCCCGAGCGGCAGACCGACGACGACCGCGATCACGGTGGACCAGCCGACCATGTAGAGCGTGTCCCAACTGGCCTGGGACAGCAGGGGCCGCATCTCCGACCAGGTCACTTGGCACCTTCCTTGACGAGCGGGGACGTCTGCGCGCCGGCGGCCGGGGCGTCGTCGGCGACTCCGACGACGTCGACCCCCAGGCCCTGCTCGCGCAGGAAGCCGACCGGGACGACGTTGTCCTCGTAGCGGCCGGGCAGTTCGATGCGCATCCGGCCGACCTGGCGTCCGGCGACGGTGTCCATCGCGGCACCCAGGATCGAGATGTCGATGTTGTAGGTCCGTGCGAGCTCGGAGATGACGGGCCGGGTGGCGGCGTCGCCGTGGAAGGTGACGTCGACGACCGTGCGGTCCTCGCCGGTGGCGCGGCCGCCGACCGGGAAGAGGGCCCCGGCCAGCCGGGAGCCCGGGGTGGCGAGCAGTTCGCTCACCGTGCCAGATTCCACGATCCGCCCCCGCTCCATGAGCGCGGCCGAGTCGCAGACGGACTTCACGACGTCCATCTCGTGCGTGATGAGCAGGACGGTCAGGCCGAGCTGCTGGTTGAGGTCGCGCAGCAACCGGAGGATGGAGCGGGTGGTGTCGGGGTCCAGGGCGCTGGTCGCCTCGTCGGAGAGCAGCACCTTGGGGTCGCCGGCCAGGGCGCGGGCGATGCCGACGCGCTGCTTCTGGCCGCCGGAGAGCTGTGCCGGGTACGCCTTCGCCCTGTCGCCGAGGCCGACCAGGTCGAGCAGCTCCAGCGCCTTGCGGGAACGTTCCTTCCCGGAGAGGCCGAGGATCTCCAGCGGCAGCTCGACATTGGCCTGGACGGTGCGCGAGGACAGCAGGTTGAAGTGCTGGAAGACCATGCCGATCCGGCTGCGCGCCCGGCGCAGTTCACGGCCCGCGCGGGCGCCGCGCCCGGCCAGCGCGGTGAGGTCCCGCCCGTCGACGGTGACCGTGCCCGAGGTGGGGCGCTCCAGCAGGTTGACGCAGCGGATGAGGGAGGACTTGCCGGCGCCGGACTGGCCGATGACGCCGTACACCTCGCCCTCGCGGACGTGGAGGTCGACTCCGTCGAGGGCGACGATCTCCTGGGGCGTGCGGGTGCCGGGGGCGCCGCCCCGGCTTCCGTGCGGGTGGTAGACCTTCGTCAGTCCCGATGTGGTGATCACGTGGGTTTCCGTCGCTGTCGAGTGCGCGGGGGTGCCCGGCACGCGGTGGACTCCGGCCGGTGTGGTGGCCGGAGGGGGTGGTCGGCGGTCGCCGCGGGCGGTGCGGGGGGCGTGGCGCGCTGCGGCGCCCCTGTGCGGGCGCACACGGACGAGGTGTGCGGCACGAGGGCGCGTGCGGGCGTGCGGATCACGCGGGGGCACCGCGTACGGGGGCTGCCTGGGGCTGCTCGCTTCGGGGCGCGAGCGGGGGTGCTGCGGGGGCCCTCTAGAAGGCGCGCATTCGGCCCGTGCGGCAGGAAGGACACATACAACGAGCACCGGGCGTGGTCGTCGCCTCGGTCGCAGGGGTGCGGTCGCTCGTGCTGCTCATGGGCGCAAGTAAAGCAGAAGGAAGGGCGCGGACGGACACGGGTGTCCGCATGCCGGACAGGGATGGACGGGGTGGGAGGGGCGCGGCCTGCGGAAACCGAGGAGCGGAGATCTTTGCTGTGGCCAACGCCACGGTGAGGGAATCGCCCGCCGCTCGCCGCCGCTCCCCTCGCGGGCCGGCCGGCGGCCCGGGAACGGAACCCGGCGGGCCGGGCGCCGCCGGCCTCGTAATAGGGTCGCCGCATGCTTGATGTCCTGACGTGGGTGACCGGGGTCGCCGCGCTGTTGCTCGCCGCGTGGTGCGGGTGGTCCGCCTCCCGGGACGAGCCGACGAAGGACTGGCACTTCATCGGCATGGCCGTCGTCACCGTGCTCGCCCTCGCGCAGCTCGTCGTCGGCATCGTGCAGCTGGCCCGCGGGGAGAAGCCGGACCAGGGCACCACGATCTTCGTCGCCTACCTCCTCGGCGCGCTCGCGTGCGTTCCCGTGGCAGGCTTCATGTCGCTGGCGGAGCGCACCCGCTGGGGTTCGGTGACCGTCGCGGCCGGCGGTGCGGTCCTCGCCGTCCTCGAAGTGCGGCTCTACGACATCTGGGGAGGCTGAGATGGCGGCGACGCGGGAGAAGGCCGACGGGGCCGAGGGTGCGGGCGGGGAGCGGCGGCCCGGGCGCGGCCGGCTCGTCAGCGGGCCCGGCATGCTGCTGGTGTGGCTGTACGGCGTGATGGTCGTCGGCGCGGTGTCGCGCTCGGCCGTGCAGATCTCCACGGACTTCGACCGCGCCCCGCTCGCCTACTCGCTGTCCGCGGTCGCGGGAGTGGTCTACGGCTTCATCACGTACTCGCTCGTCCGCGGCGGGGAGAGCGCCCGCCGGGCGGCGCTCGCGTGCTGTGTGGCGGAGCTGGCGGGCGTGCTGTTGGTGGGCACCTGGACGCTGGTGGAGCCCTCCGCGTTCCCGGACGCGACGGTGTGGTCGGACTTCGGGATGGGCTACCTCTTCATCCCCGTACTGCTGCCGCTGTCCGCCATCCGCTGGCTGCGCGGGGCGGGCGCGGCCGAGACCGCCTCCGTGTGAGGCCCCGGCCCGCCCTCTTCTCCTCGAACCCGTCCGTGGCGGCCTATGCCGTGGCCACGTACGAGGTCTCCGGTGCCGGCTTCTCCAGAACGATCATGCGGACGCCGTCGGGTCCCTCGGCGGTGCCCACCGTCTCGTAGCCCACCTTGCGGTAGAGCCGCAGGTTGTTCTCGCTGCGGTGTCCGGTGCTGAGCCGGAACCGCTTCGCCCCCCGCTCCTCGACCAGGGCCGCCTCGGCGGCGCGCAGCAGCCGGGCGCCGATGCCGTGGCCCTGCAGCCGGGGGTGGACGCACAGTTTGCCGATGGCGGCGGCGCCGTCCTCGGTCACCGTGCCGTGCACCGAGCCCACGACCTCCTCGCCGAGTCGCGCGACGAAGACGCAGTCGGCGGCGACCTCCGCGCGGACCGAGTCCAGCGACTGGACCAGCGGGGGCAGCCGGTAGTTGCCGTAGAGCGCGGCTTCGCTCTGGAAGCACAGGTACTGCAGTCTGAAGATCTGCTCGACATCCTGCTCGGTCGCCACCGAGATGGTCACGCTCATGCCCATGTGCGCACGCCTCCCGCTCACCTGATCACCGGTTGTCCCCCATGCCTATCCCCGCCCTTCGCGCCCCGCAACCTCCGCCGCCAGCAATCGGCGCAGACAAGCCAGACATCTGGAGCGTTCCGGTCCGAGACTGCCCTGTGAGATACCCAACTCCCCCGCGATCTCCCGGTAGGTCGGATCCTCGGGGGACAGCAGGGCGGCGATCAGCCGGGGGCAGCGGCCGGGCAGCCGGCGCACCGCCGCGTGCAGCGCGCGGTGGCGGGCCGCGGCGAGGGCCCGCGCCTCAGGACCTGCCCCGCGGTCCTCGGCGGGTTCGCCGGCGCCCGGCGTGTAGGGCCTCTCGCGCCGGGCGGTACGACGGCTGCGGCGCGCCTCGGCGCGGACGGCCCGGCGCAGCCAGTCGGGCGGGTCGGCGGGCGGGGCGTCCGCCGCCAGCCGTTCCAGGAGGCGCAGCCAGACCGCCTGTTCCAGGTCGCCCGGTTCCGCGCCGCAGGCGCGGCCTTCCGCCAGGGCCTCGGCGGCCAGCAGCGGGCGCAGAAAGGCCAGCAGGTCGTGGGTCATGTGCGGCGTGACGCGGCCGCCCCGGCGGTGGTTGCCGGGGCGGCCGTACGTCACTCGATCGTGGGCCCGGCAGTGACGTGGCGTCAGGCCCCGGGGGCGGTCACCGGTTCTTCCGGAAGTCCTCGCGGGCCAGGACGCCGGTGTCCGCGTTGTCGGTGAAGACCCCGTCGATGCCGGTGGCGAAGTAGGCCGCGAACGCGCCGAAGGCGTCCCCGTAGCCGTCCGGGTCGGTGCCCCGGCGGAACTCGGCGGGCAGGAAGGGGTTCTCGTTGCGCATGGTGTACGGGTGCAGGATCAGGCCCGCCCGGTGCGCGTCGGCGACGAGCGTGGTGGGGCGGGTGAGCCGGCCGGCGGAGTCCTTGGGGATGATCAGGTCGAGGGTGGGGCCGATGCCCTGTGCGTAGCCGGCGATCTCCTTGAGCCCCTCGGGCGTGATGAGGTCGGCCACGGTGCGCGGGTCCCCCGTGGCGACGAAGTCCCAGGGGCGGGAGCCCGCGTCGGACAGCAGCACGGCGAGGGTGTTGTCGACGAGCCCGCTCATCCGCCGGATGCTGGTGGGTTCGAAGGACTGCAGGAGCACGGGCGAGGTGCGCCGGTGCTTGCCGTGCCGGCGCAGCACCCGGGCGAGCCGCTCCTCGATGCCGAGGCCGAGCCCCCGGAAGTAGGTGGGGTGCTTGAGCTCGGGGTAGATCCAGACCTGCTTGCCCCGCCTGCGGGTCTGCTCGTCCTGCCACTTCAGGACCTCTTCGAAGGTGGGGATCTCGAAGCGCCCGTCGTAGAGGGTGTTGTGCGGCCGGTTGGCGGGGATGCGCTCCACGGCTCGCAGGGTCTTCAGCTCGGCGAGGGTGAAGTCCTCGGTGAACCAGCCGGTGGTGGAGACCCCGTCGAGCGTCTTGGTGGTGCGGCGGCCGGCGAACTCGGGGTGGTCGGCGACGTCGGTGGTGCCGCCGATCTCCGGTTCGTGGCGGCAGACGAGGTGGCCGTCCTTGGTGGGGACGAGGTCGCCGGCCTCGACGATGTCGGCGCCGAGGTCGAGGGCGAGTTCGTAGGAGCCGAAGGTGTGCTCCGGCCGGTAGCCGCTGGCTCCGCGGTGCCCGATGATCGTCGGCACCGGCAGCCCCTTCAGCCCGCCGCCGTGCGGGCCCGCCGTGCCGGCTCCCTCGGCTTCGGCGGCTCTCGCCGTGCCGGACAGTCCGAGGACGGCGCCGCCCGCGCCGAGCACCGCGGCGCCGAGCAGTGCCCGCCGCCCGGTGCCGCGCTCCCGCCCGTACGGCTCTCCCGGCTCTCGCGGATCCACCGGCCGGCCCGTCTGTCCCGACTCCATGAGCGCTCCTCCTGCCGCTATGTCCTGCATGTCCTGCACCTGCCAACGCGGACGATCGTAGGTCGCCGGAGGTGACGGTGGGGAGACGCGCGGCGGAACACGCGGGTGAGACGGCATGTCGCGCGGGGTACGGAGGATGACGGACCGTCGTGGCCCTCCGGGGTGCGGATCTTCCCCTACGGCCGCCGGCCCGGGAGCGGCGAAGCTCACACCGTTCCGGCGCCCGAGTGGGCCGCGCGTCACACGCTGTCGCGGGTGAACGTGCGTCAATAGGGTGTACGCGCCGCGCGAACCCGAGGTGCGCGCGGCGGTGGGGCGCGAGTATCGTCCTCACCTGCACGAACTTCATACCGAATCCATTGACGTTCCCCGACACCGGAGGGCCCGTTGTCCCGCTTCGCGCTCATCAAGGCAGTGCTCGGACCGATCATGCGTCTGATGTTCCGCCTACGGGTGGAGGGCGCGGAGCGCATCCCGGCCGACGGCCCGGTCATCCTGGCCGGCAACCACCTCACCTTCATCGACTCGATGATCCTTCCGCTGGTCTGCGACCGGCAGGTCTTCTTCATCGGCAAGGACGAGTACGTCACCGGCAAGAGCCTCAAGGGCCGCCTGATGGCCTGGTTCTTCACCGGCGTCGGCATGATCCCGGTCGACCGCGACGGCGGCCGCGGCGGCGTGGCCGCGCTGATGACCGGCCGACGCGTGCTGGAGCAGGGCCGTGTCTTCGGCATCTACCCGGAGGGCACGCGCTCGCCCGACGGCCGTCTGTACCGGGGGCGCACGGGCATCGCCCGGCTCACCCTGATGACCGGCGCCCCGGTCGTCCCCTTCGCCATGATCGGCACGGACAAGCTCCAGCCGGGCGGCTCGGGCCTGCCCAAGCCGGGCAAGGTGACGGTCCGCTTCGGCGAGCCGATGGAGTTCTCCCGCTACGAGGGCATGGACCGCGACCGGTACGTGCTGCGCGCGGTGACCGATTCCGTCATGGCCGAGGTGATGGAGCTGTCCGGCCAGGAGTACGTGGACATCTACGCGACCAAGGCGAAGGCGGCCTGAGTCCCGCCACCGGGCAGACGCAGCCGAAGGCGCCGTCGTGACCGACGGCGCCTTTCGCGTGCCCGGCCGCTCGCCGACCGGACCGGGCTCAGTGCCAGGGCAGCCGCGACCGGTGGGCCCAGTAGGCGGCCGGGTCCTCCGAGAGCGCGGCCAGCCGGGCCGTCTGCTCCTCCGTCAGCTCGACGGCGGCCGCCCGCAGGTTCGAGGTGAGCTGGACCGTGGTGGCCGCCCCCGAGAGCACCACGCCCGCCCAGGGCTGCCGCAGGACGAAGGCGAGGGCGACGGCGTCGGGGCCGGCGCCGGTCTCCTCGGCGACCGCCGCGAGCGGCGCGGGGGCCTCCGGGGCCGCCAGCCGGCCGTTGGCCATGCCCTCCTTGACGAGCACCGTCAGACCGGCCTCGTGCGCCTCGGCGAGCGCCCGGCCCGCCGAGGTCTCCAGGACGTTGAACGTGGACTGGACCGTACGGAAGAGCGGGGTGCCGTCGACCGTCACGGCGAGGGCGGCGCGGATGGCCTCGGCCTGGGCGGGGCCGCTGGTGGAGAAGCCGATCGTGAGGCCCCGTGCGGCCGCCCCGGCGAGCCGGGCGTGCAGCTCGCGGTCGGTCAGGGCGGGGCTGTCGGGCGTCACCGAGTGGATCTGGTAGAGGTCGAGCCGGTCGCCGAGCAGCGCCTCGGTCTCGGCGCGCTGGCGCTCGTAGGTGGCCGTGCCATGGTCCTTGACCTCGTGCCGCTCGGCGTCGGTGGTCCAGCCGGCGGTGTAGGTGTAGCCCCACTTGCTGCCGACGACGACGTCGCGGACGTCCGGGCGGGCCCGCAGCCAGTCGGCGAGGAACTCCTCGGAGCGGCCGTAGGAGCGGGCGGCGTCGAGATAGCGCACGCCCCGCGCGTAGGCGGCGTCGAGGAGTGCGTGGGTGCGGGCGCGCAGCGCCTCCACGGTGCGCTCGGCCGGGAGGTCGCGGTCCCGGCCGAGGTTGATGTAGCCGGGGCGGCCGACGGCGGCCAGGCCGAGCCCCATCCGGGCGACGGGGGTGGCACCCGTGCGAGCGGGGTCGGGCTCTGGGTCGTAGGGAAGGGCGAAGGGCACCGCGGGGCTCCGTTTCCTCGGGTCCGTCCGGACGCCGACCAACGTAACCCGCGGGGCCCCGGCTCCCCCGGCGACCTGCTACTTCTTCAGGACGGCCGCCCCGGCCCAGGCGTGCTGCGCGGCCACGTCCTCCTTGACCTCGGCGAGCTGGACGGCGACCGCCTCCGGTGCCGTGCCGCCGCGGCCGTTGCGGGAGGCGAGGGCGCCGGGGACGTTGAGCACCGAGCGGACCTCGGGGGTCAGGTGGGCGGAGATCTTCGCGAACTGCTCGTCGGTGAGTTCGTCGAGCTCCTTGCCCTCCGCCTCGGCGGCCTTGACGCAACTGCCGGCCACCTCGTGCGCCACACGGAACGGCACGCCCTGCTTGACCAGCCATTCGGCGATGTCGGTGGCCAGGGAGAAGCCGGCCGGAGCCAGTTCCTCCAGCCGCTCGCGGTGCACGGTGAGCGTGGCCATCATGCCGGTGAAGGCGGGGAGCAGCACCTCGAGCTGGTCGATGGAGTCGAAGACCGGCTCCTTGTCCTCCTGCAGGTCACGGTTGTAGGCGAGCGGGAGGGCCTTGAGCGTGGCCATCAGTCCGGTGAGGTTGCCGATGAGCCGTCCGGACTTGCCGCGGGCCAGCTCGGCGATGTCGGGGTTCTTCTTCTGCGGCATGATCGAGGAGCCGGTGGAGAAGGCGTCGTGCAGGGTCACGAAGGAGAACTCCTTCGTGTTCCACAGGATGATCTCCTCGGCGATGCGGGAGATGTTGACGCCGATCATCGCGGTGATGAACGCGAACTCGGCGACGAAGTCCCGGGAGGCGGTGCCGTCGATGGAGTTGGCGGCGCTGCCGTGCTCGAAGCCGAGGTCCTCGGCGACCGCCTCCGGGTCGAGGCCGAGGGAGGAACCGGCCAGTGCGCCCGAGCCGTAGGGGGAGACGGCGGTGCGGGTGTCCCACTGGCGCAGCCGTTCGGCGTCCCGGGTCAGGGCCTGGACGTGGGCGAGGACGTGGTGGGCGAAGAGCACGGGCTGGGCGTGCTGGAGGTGGGTGCGGCCGGGCATCGCCACGTCGGGGTGCGCCTCGGCGAGGCCGATCAGCGCGTCCTGGAGGTCGGCGATCAGTCCGCCGAGGACGCGGGCGTGGTCGCGCAGGTACATCCGGAAGAGGGTGGCGACCTGGTCGTTGCGGGAGCGGCCGGCCCGCAGCTTGCCGCCGAGGTCGGGGCCGAGGCGCTCGAGCAGGCCGCGTTCGAGGGCGGTGTGGACGTCCTCGTCGGCGATCGTGCCGGTGAAGGAGCCGTCGGCGACGGCCGCCTCCAGCTCGTCGAGCCCGGCGATCATGCGGGTCAGCTCGTCCTCGGTGAGGAGTCCGGCCGTGTGCAGCACGCGTGCGTGGGCGCGGGAGCCGGCGATGTCGTAGGGGGCGAGCCGCCAGTCGAAGTGGACGGACGCGGACAGCTTGGCCAGGGCCTCGGCGGGTCCGTCGGCGAACCGTCCGCCCCAGAGCCTTACGTCACCGCTGTTGCTGCTCACTTGCGTGCTCCTCGGAGGGTGTCGATGGGGCGCCGCCTCCCCGCGGCGGGAGTGCCCGGCGGCCTGCGCGAGATCGGCATGCATGATTATGCAGAACTCTGCATGGATAGTCAATTTCGGCGTGTTCCGCGCCACGGGCGCCGCACCCGCTGAACGCCGACGGCTCCCCGCGCGTACCCCTCCCCGACCGGGAGGGCCGGGCGTCGCCGGACACCGCCGGACGGGCGGCCCCCACCCCGCCCGCGAGCGCCGCCCCCCCGGTCGCCTGCGCTCCGCGCGAGCCGCAGGCACCGTGGCCGCCCCGCGCGCCGGCCGGGGCGGCCACGGCCCGTCCGCGGCCCGTCCACACGTCCGCGGCCCGTCCGGACCCCGGAACGGCGTCTCAGCGGGCGGAAAGCATCTGTCGGGCGCCGCCCGCCCCCGCGATACTTCCGTTCATGGGAAAAAGCTACGCGCGTATAGACGGCAGGCTGCGCACCTTCATCGAAGAGCAGCCGGTCTTCTTCACCGGGACCGCTCCCCTCTCCGCCGACGGCACGGTCAACGTCTCCCCCAAGGGCCTGCGGGGCTCCTTCGCCGTGCTCGACGAACTCACCGTGGCCTACCTCGACTTCGCGGGCAGCAACGCCGAGACCATCGCCCATCTGCGGGAGAACGGCCGCATCACGCTGATGTGGTGCGCCTTCCAGGGGCCGCCCGACATCGTGCGGGTGCACGGCCGCGGCGAGCCCGTCTTCCGCGACGACCCGCGCTTCGAGGAACTCCTCACCCACTTCCCGGACATCGACGCCGGCCGGCACGGGCTGCGCTCCGTCATCGTGGTGCGGGCCGAGCACATCCGGGACACCTGCGGGTACGCGGTGCCCTTCATGGCCTACGAGGAGGACCGCGATCTGCACGGCAAGCGGTTCGCGCGCGAGGACGACGCCTCGCTGAGCGCGTACTTCGCCAAGAAGGACCACGTGGCGACCAGCCTGGACGGACTTCCCGGGCTGCCGTTGCCGCTGCCTCCCCGTAGCGTCTGAGGCATGCGCCCCGGTACCCCCGCCCTGCTGACCCTGCCCTTCTGCCTGCTGCTGCTCGCCGCCACGCCCGGCGCCGGGCAGCGGCGGGCCCCGCTGCCGGAGCGGATGGCGGACACCGGTGGCGGCACCCAGCTCCTCACCGCCGTGGCACCCGGCACGGGCGCCACCACCGGCACGCTCACCTGGTGGGACCGCCGCGAGGGCCACTGGGTGCGAGCGGGCTCGGCACCCGCCCGCTTCGGCGCCCGCGGCCTCGTCGAGGGCACGAAGCGCCGGCAGGGCACGGACACGAGTCCGACGGGGCTGTACGACCTGCCGTACGCCTTCGGCATCCGGGGCGCGCCGCCCGGCACCGCGCTGCCGTACCGCAGGGTCCGCCCGGACTCCTGGTGGTGCGAGGACACCGCCTCCAGGGCCTACAACCGGTGGGCCGAGCCGCGCCCCGCCGACTGCCGGGCGGGACAGGCGGAGCACCTGGCCGGGTACGACCCGCAGTACCGGTACGCGCTGGTCGTGGGCTTCAACTACCACCGTCCGGTGCGGGGGCGCGGCGCCGGGATCTTCGTGCACGTCAACGGGCGAGGGGCGACGGCCGGCTGCGTGTCCGTGCCCGAGGGCGCGATGCGGCGGATCCTCGCCTGGGCCGACCCGGCGCGCGCGCCGCACCTCGCCATCGGGACGACGGGCGGCGACACGGCCGTGACCCGGTACTGAGGCCCCGAGGCGCCGAGCCGGGGCCGGGCCGGTCGCCGCGCGCCCCCGCCCGGCAAACGGAGCACCGGCCTCCGTGGATGATCCTGTGAACCGCCGCCCTCGTTGAACACCGGGCACGTGCCGCGCGTACTCCAGGCCAAGCGGGCCCCGGGCCCGACCACGCAGGACCACGGAGGAGACCGTGTCCACGATCGCCGGTGGCCGCGCCGCGCGGCGCCAGACGATGCGCCGCATCCGCCCACGCCGCTCCCCCGCCGTCCCGCTGCTGATCGCCGTCCTCGCGGGCGCGGTCGCGGTGCTGTGGCTGTGGTGGGCGAACACGCCGTCCCTGGCCGACACCAACGCCAAGATCCTCAACGCGGGCCGGATCACCGGACTGCTCGCCGGCTATCTGATGGCCCTCGTGGTGCTGCAGATGGCCCGGGTGCCCGCGCTGGAGCGCCGGGTCGGCTCGGACCGGGTGGCCCGCTGGCACGCGATGAGCGGCCGCTACACCATCAGCCTCGTCCTCGCCCACGTGGTGCTGACGATGTACGGCTACGCGCTGCAGGCCGGCAAGGGCTTCGGCGACATCGTCCAGCAGACAGTGGACTCCGTCGGGCAACTGCCCGACCTGGGCAAGGCCACGATCGGCACCGGACTGCTGGTCCTGATCGCGCTGCTGTCCATGGGCCCGGTCCGCCGCCGCATCCCCTACGACTTCTGGTACCACGTCCATCTGCTCACCTACGCCGTGGTCTTCCTGACCTTCTGGCACCAGCTCTCCACCGGCAACGACTTCGTCGTGGAACCGACCGCGAAGACGTTCTGGTACGCGCTGTACGGCTCGGTGACGGCACTGGTCCTCTGGTACCGCATCCTCACCCCGCTCCGGCTGAACCTCCGGCACCGGATGCGGGTCGAGGCCGTGATCGAGGAGACGCCCGGAGTGGTGTCGGTGCTGATCACCGGACGCCGGCTGCACCGGATCGGTGCCGAGCCGGGGCAGTTCTTCCGCTGGCGGTTCCTCGCGCCGGGGATGCGGTTCAGCTCGCACCCGTACTCGCTGTCGGCGGCGCCCCGCCCGAACATGCTCCGCATCACCGTGAAGGCCATCGGCGACCACAGCTCCGCGCTGCGCGGGCTGAGGCCCGGCACCCGGGTGTGGGCCGAGGGACCGTACGGGGCGCTGACCGCGCAGCGGCGCAGCCGGGGAAAGGTGCTGCTGGTGGCGGGCGGGGTCGGCATCACGCCGATGCGGGCCCTGTTCGAGACGCTGCCCGGCGCGGCCGGCGACCTCACCCTGCTGTACCGGGCCAACACCACGCAGGACCTGGCACTGTGGGACGAGCTGGCGCAGATCGCCCAGGAGCGCGGTGCCCGGCTGATGTACGCGGTCAACAGCCCCGAGGGGGAGCGGCCGGACATCTCCGCGGACACCCTGCGCCGCAAGCTGCCGGACATCGACCGGCACGACGTCTTCATGTGCGGGCCGCCCGGCTTCGCGCAGCAGGTCTACGAAGCACTGCGCGGTGCGGGCGTCCCCGCCCGCCGCATCCACCACGAGTCGTTCGAGATGTGACGACGGGACGCACGGGAGATCAGGGAGCGATGAAGAAGAGCCACCCCATACGCCGGATCGTGCTGGCCTCCGCGGCCACCGTGTCCGGGATCGTGCTGCTGCTGTCGCTGAAGCCGTCCACCGGCCCGGCCGGCGCGGTCGCGGCCGGCACACCCCCGCAGCAGTCGGCGCCCGCCCAGGAGTCGCCGCAGGGCGGCACCGGGCAGAAGGCGGGCGCGACGACCGTCACCGGCGACGCCGCGCAGACCCAGTACGGCACGGTCCAGGTCCGCCTCACCCTCGCCGACGGGAAGATCACCAAGGCGGAGGCGGTGCAGGCGCCGAGCGGCGGCCACAGCACCGAGGTCACCGACGACGCGGTGCCCAAGCTGAACCAGGAGGCCCTCAGCGCGCAGAGCGCCGACATCGACGCGGTGTCGGGTGCCACGTACACCAGCGGCGGCTACCGGAAGTCGCTGCAGTCCGCGATCGACAAGGCCGGTGGCTGACCAGGTGGACGACGACCGTGTGACCGAACCCGCCGAGCCCGCCCGGCACGCCGACTCCGCCGGCCCCGCCCCCGTCGGGGCACCGTCCGTGGTGCGGCACACGGAGGAGGTGATGGGCACCGTCTTCTCCTTCGACGTGCGCGGCGGTGATCCGGACGCCGTCCGGCGGACGCTGGCCGAGGCGGTCGCCCGGCTCCACGAGGTGGACGAGGTGTTCAGCACCTACCGCGAGCACAGCCAGATCTCCCGGCTGGCCCGGGGTGAGCTGAGCGTGGCGGAGTGCGATCCGGAGGTCGCCGAGGTGCTGGCGCTGGGCGCCGAGGCGGAGCGGCGCAGCGAGGGCTGGTTCAGCCTGCGCTACGAGGGCCGCCTCGACCCGACCGGCATCGTCAAGGGCTGGGCCTGCGAGCGGGCCGCCCGCGCGCTGTCGGCGGCCGGTACCACCGGCGTCAGCGTCAACGGCGGCGGTGACGTCCAGGTGTTCGGCGTCCCCGGGCGGCAGCGGCCCTGGCGGGTCGGCATCTCCGACCCCCTGCGGCCGGGCGCCCTCGCGGCGGTGGTCTCGGCGGCCGGAACGGACCGCCTGGCGGTGGCCACGTCCGGCACGGCGGAACGCGGCGCGCACATCGTGGACCCCCGGACCTCCCGGTCGGCGGTGACCGACCTCGTCGCGGTCACGGTGGTCTCCCCCAGCCTCACCTGGGCGGACGCCTGGGCCACGGCCGCGTTCGCGATGGGCTCGCGCGAGGCCCTGGCCTGGCTGGAGTCGCTGCCGGACGCGGAGGCCCTGCTGATCACGGCGGGCAACGAGGTGCGGGCGACGAGCGGCCTGGCGTCCCGGCTGGGCTGAGGGCGCCACCGCGTACCCGTGCGGGGCGCGGCGCCGGTGCCGACGGGCCGCCCGCCGTCAGTGCGCGTTCTGAGCGAGTCTCAGCAGATGGTCCGCCAGGCTCTGCCCCCCGGTGGGGTCCCGGCTGATGAGCAGCAGCGTGTCGTCGCCCGCGATCGTGCCCAGGATGTCGTGCAGCTCCGCCTGGTCGATCGCCGAGGCCAGGAACTGCGCCGCCCCGGGGGGCGTGCGCAGGACCACCAGGTTCGCCGAGGCCTCCGCGGAGATCAGCAGCTCCGCGGAGAGCCGCCGCATCCGCTCCTCCTTGGCCGACTCCCCCAGCGGGGCGCGCGGCGTCCGGAAGCCCCCCTCGCTCGGCACGGCGTAGATGAGGTCGCCCTCGTTGTTGCGGATCTTCACCGCGTTGAGCTCGTCGAGGTCCCGGGAGAGCGTCGCCTGGGTGACGCTCAGCCCGTCGTCCGCCAGCAGCTTGGCGAGCTGGCTCTGCGAGCGCACCGGCTGCCGGTTGAGGATGTCCACGATCCGGCGGTGGCGCGCGGTACGCGTCTGGGGCACGGCGGGGCCGCCCGCCTGGTCCTGCTCCTGGTCCTGCGCCTGACTCATCGTCGTCTCACTCCGGATCATCCGTCCCCGTGGGTCTGCTCCAGGACACCGGGAAGCGCCCGGAGGAACGCCTCCACCTCGTCGTCGCCGAGGTTCAGCGGCGGCATCAGCCGTACGACGTCGGGGGCGGGCGCGTTCACCAGGAGGCCGGCGTCCTGAGCCGCCGCTTGCGCCTTCTGGGCGAGCGGCTCGGTGAGCACGATACCCAGCAGCAGTCCGGCGCCCCGGACGTGGTCGATCAGCGGGTGGCCGAGGCCCTCGACGCCCTGGCGCAGCTTCTCGCCCTGGCGTTTGACGTTGTCGAGCAGCCCCTCGTCGGCGATCGTGTCGAGGACGGCGAGTCCGGCGGCGCAGGCGACCGGGTTGCCGCCGAAGGTGGAGCCGTGGTGGCCGGGCCGGAGCAGTTCGGCGGCCCGCCCGAAGGCGACGGTCGCGCCGAGCGGCAGTCCGCCGCCGAGGCCCTTGGCGAGCGTGACGACGTCCGGCAGGACGCCCTCGTGGGCCTGGTACGCGAACCAGTCGCCGGTGCGGCCGACGCCGGTCTGCACCTCGTCCAGGACCAGCAGCGAACCGCTCGCGGCGGTGATCGCCCGGGCCGCCTTGAGGTAGCCGGGGGGCGGGACGACGACGCCGTTCTCGCCCTGGACGGGTTCGATGACGACGAGGGCGGTCTCCTCGGTCACCGCGGCGGCCAGCGCCTGCGCGTCGCCGTAGGGGACGTGCGTGACGTCGCCGGGCAGCGGCAGGAACGGCTCGCGCTTGCCGGGCTGGCCGGTGAGCGCCAGGGCGCCCATCGTGCGGCCGTGGAAGCCGCCCTCGGTGGCGACCATGTGCGGCCGCCCGGTCAGCCGGCCGATCTTGAAGGCGCCCTCGTTGGCCTCGGCGCCGGAATTGCAGAAGTAGACCCTGCCGTCCCGGCCGAAGCGCTGGAGCAGCCGCTCGGCGAGCGCGACGGGCGGCTCGGCGACGAACAGGTTGGAGACGTGGCCGAGGGAGGCGATCTGTCGGCTGACGGCCTCGACGACGGCCGGGTGGGCGTGGCCGAGCGCGTTGACCGCGATGCCGCCGACGAAGTCGAGGTACTCGGTGCCGTCGGCGTCCCACAGCCTGGCGCCCTCGCCGCGCACGAGGGGCAGCCGGGGGGTGCCGTAGTTGTTCATCAGGGCGCCCTGCCAGCGGGCGGTCAGTTCCTCGTTGCTCACGACTCCCCCTGTTCGTCCGGCACGACCATCGTGCCGATGCCCTCGTCGGTGAAGATCTCCAGCAGGATCGAGTGCGGCACCCGGCCGTCGATGACGCGGGCGGTGTGGACGCCGCCCCGCACGGCGTGCAGGCAGCCCTCCATCTTGGGCACCATGCCCGAGGAGAGATCGGGCAGCAGCTTCTCGAGCTGGCTGGCGGTGAGGCGGCTGATCACCTCGTCGCTGTTCGGCCAGTCCTCGTAGAGGCCCTCGACGTCGGTGAGGACCATCAGGGTCTCGGCGCCCAGCGCCGCAGCGAGTGCCGCAGCCGCCGTATCAGCATTGACGTTGTAGACATGGCCCTCGTCGGCTCCGTCCTGCGCGCGGGCGATCGAGGAGACGACCGGGATGCGGCCGTCGGCGAGCAGTGCCTCGATGGCGCCGGTGTTGATCTCGGTGATCTCGCCGACCAGCCCGATGTCCACGAGCTCGCCGTCGATCTCGGGGGTGTGCCGGGTGGCGGTGAGGGTCTGCGCGTCCTCACCGGTCAGGCCGACCGCGAGCGGGCCGTGCCGGTTGAGCAGCCCGACCAGCTCGCGCTGCACCTGCCCGGCCAGCACCATCCGTACGACGTCCATGGCGTCCTCGGTGGTGACGCGCAGCCCGGCCTTGAACTCGCTGACGATGCCGTGCCGGTCGAGGGCGGCGCTGATCTGCGGGCCGCCGCCGTGCACGACGACCGGCTTGAGCCCGGCGTGCCGCAGGAAGACGACGTCCTGGGCGAAGGCGGCCTTCAGGTCCTCGTCCACCATGGCGTTGCCGCCGAACTTGATGACGACGGTCTTGCCGTGGTGCCGGGTGAGCCAGGGCAGCGCCTCGACGAGGATGCGGGCCTTGGGGAGCGCGGTGTGCTTCCGCGTCTGGTTGCTCATGAGGAGTACGCGCTGTTCTCGTGGACGTAGTCCGCGGTGAGGTCGTTGGTCCAGATGGTGGCGGTCTCCGTGCCGGCCGCGAGGTCGGCCACGATGTGCACCTCGCGGTAGCGCATGTCGACCTTCTCGCGGTCCTCGCCGACGCCGCCGTTCTTGCACACCCAGACGCCGTTGATGGCGACGTTCAGCCGATCCGGCTCGAAGGCGGCCCGCGTGGTGCCGATCGCGGACAGGACGCGGCCCCAGTTGGGGTCCTCGCCGTGGATCGCGCACTTGAGGAGGTTGTTGCGGGCGATGGAGCGGCCGACCTCGACGGCGTCGTCCTCGCTCGCGGCGTTGACCACCTCGACCTTGATGTCCTTGCTCGCGCCCTCCGCGTCCCGGATGAGCTGCTGCCCGAGGTCGTCGCACACGGTACGGACCGCCTCGGCGAACTCCGCGTACTCGGGGGCGATGCCGGAGGCGCCGGAGGCGAGCAGCAGCACGGTGTCGTTGGTGGACATGCAGCCGTCGGAGTCGACGCGGTCGAAGGTCACCTTCGTGGCCGCGCGCAGGGCGCGGTCCAGGGTCGCGCCGTCGAGGTCGGCGTCGGTGGTGAGGACGACGAGCATGGTGGCGAGGCCGGGGGCGAGCATGCCCGCGCCCTTGGCCATGCCTCCGACGCTCCAGCCGTCCTTCGTGACGACGGAGGTCTTGTGCACGGTGTCGGTGGTCTTGATGGCGAGGGCGGCCTTCTCGCCCCCGTGCTCCGACAACTGCGCGGCCGCCGTCTCGACGCCCGGCAGCAGCTTGTCCATGGGCAGCAGGACGCCGATCAGCCCGGTCGAGCAGACGGCGACCTCGGCGGCGTTCAGGTCCAGGGCACCGGCCACCTTCTCGGCGGTGGCGTGCGTGTCCTGGAAGCCCTTGGGTCCGGTGCAGGCGTTGGCGCCGCCCGAGTTGAGGACCACGGCGGAGACCGAGCCGCCCTTGAGGACCTGCTCCGACCACAGCACCGGCGCGGCCTTGACCCGGTTGGAGGTGAAGACGCCGGCGGCGGCCAGGCGGGGCCCGTTGTTGACCACGAGGGCCAGGTCCGGATTGCCGTTCTGCTTGATCCCCGCGGCGATGCCGGAGGCGGTGAAACCTTTCGCGGCAGTGACACTCACGGTGCGACTCCGATCGTGGAGAGACCTGTCGTCTCGTCGAGCCCGAGGGCGATGTTCATGCTCTGCACGGCACCGCCCGCGGTGCCCTTGGTCAGGTTGTCGATGGCGCTGATCGCGAGGACGCGGTGCGCGGCGGGGTCGAGGGCGACCTGCACCTGGACCGCGTTGGAGCCGTACACCGAGGCCGTGGCGGGCCACTGCCCCTCGGGCAGCAGGTGGACGAAGGGCTCGTCGGCGTAGGCCTTCTCGTACGCGGCGCGCACGGACTCGGCCGTGACGCCCTCCCGCGCCTTCGCGCTGCACGTGGCGAGGATGCCGCGAGGCATCGGCGCGAGCGTCGGCGTGAAGCAGACGGTGACCGGCTCACCGGCCGCCGCGCCGAGGTTCTGCATCATCTCGGGGGTGTGCCGGTGGACGCCGCCGACGCCGTAGGGGGACATGGACCCCATGACCTCGGAGCCGAGCAGGTGCGGCTTGGGCGCCTTGCCCGCGCCGGAGCTGCCGGAGGCGGCGACGACCACGGCCTCCGGCTCGGCCAGCCCGGCGGCGTAGGCCGGAAAGAGGGCCAGCGAGACGGCCGTGGGGTAGCAACCGGGCACCGCGATGCGCTTGGACCCCTCCAGCGCAGCGCGGCCGCCCGGCAGTTCGGGAAGGCCGTAGGGCCAGGTGCCGGCGTGCGGGGAGCCGTAGAAGCGCTCCCAGTCGGCCGGGTCCTTCAGCCGGAAGTCGGCGCCCATGTCGACGACGAGGACGTCCGGGCCGAGCCGCTCGGCGACGGCGGCGGACTGCCCGTGGGGCAGCGCGAGGAAGACCACGTCGTGCCCGGCGAGGGCCTCGGTGGTGGTCTCCTCCAGCACGCGGTCGGCGAGCGGAAGCAGGTGGGGCTGGAGCGCGCCGAGGCGCTGTCCCGCGTTGGAGTTCCCGGTGAGCGCGCCGATCTCGACCTCGGGGTGCGCGAGGAGCAGGCGCAGGACTTCCCCGCCCGCGTATCCACTCGCTCCGGCCACTGCCGCACGTACAGCCATGAACCCTCCATCCGTGATGGCATGACTATACGTTTCGCCGCAGAGTTATGCAATCACGAGGGGTTCGGATCAGGCCAGAGTGACGCGCATGCCCCCTTCCGCCAGGAGCTCGAGGACCTGCGCGAACGGGTCGTGGGGCCGGCCGTCGATGACGCACTCGATGGCGACATCGCTCGTGAAGGGCCTCTCTGGCGAGTTCACGGAAGGACGGTCAGGCCGCGGCACGGTCGGCCGGCGGGCGGCGCCGCAGGTCCGGGTTCTCCACGGCCGGGGGCCGGTAGGCCTGGTCGAGGGTGCCGATGTCGGTGCCGGGCGGGACGATCTCGTCGATGCGGTCGAGGACGTCGTCGGTGAGGGTGACGTCCAGGCCGCCGAGCAGGCCGTCGAGGTGTTCCATGGTGCGCACCCCCATCAGCGCGCTGGTGACGCCGGGGTGGGCGAGGGTGAAGGCCATCGCGAGGTGGGTCATGGGCATCCCCGCCTCGGCGGCGAGCGGGATCAGCTCCTCGACGACGTCGAGCCTGCGCTCGTCGTTGAGGTGCTGGAACAGACCGGCGCGCCGCAGGGTGTTGTCCTGGCCCCTGCGGACGCGGCCGGTGAGCAGTCCCTGCCCCAGCGGCCCCCACACCAGGACGCCCATGCCGTAGCGCTGGGTGACGGGCAGGATCTCCCGCTCGATGCCGCGGTTGAGGAGGGAGTAGGCCGGCTGCTCCGTGTGGAACCGCGCGAGTCCGCGCCGCTCGGCGACCCACTGCGCCTCGACGATGCCGGAGGCGGGGGTGTGCGACGCTCCGATCGCGCGGACCTTGCCGCTGCTGATCAGGTCGGTGAGCGCGGAGAGGGTCTCCTCGATGTCGGTGTGGGGGTCGGGGAGATGGAGTTGGTAGAGGTCGATGTGGTCGGTGCGCAGGCGGCGCAGGGAGTCCTCCACGGCGGCGACGATCCAGCGCCGGGAGGCGCCCCGCCGGTTGGGGTCCTGGTCCTTGCCCCTGGGGCGGCTGAACTTGGTGGCGAGGACCACGCCGTCCCGACGCCCCTCCAGCGCCCTGCCCACGACGTCCTCGGAATCGCCGTAGGCGTCGGCGGTGTCGACGAAGTTGATGCCGGCGTCCAGGGCCTTGTGGATGATCCGGGCCGATTCCCCGGGCTCGTTGCCCATGGCGGTGGCGAACATCAGCGTGCCCAGGGCGTAGGGGCTGACCTGGATGCCGGTCCGGCCAAGAGGGCGATAGCGCATGGGTCTCTCCTTGTGAGCCGCACACTGGTCAGCAGCGTGCGAGCGCCGTACGCTGCCCTAAACGGAAAACCTTTCCGGAACTATAGCGGAAAAGTTTTCCGCTTGTACGCACGGAGGTGAGGGTGTGTCCCGGAACCGGGCACAAGCTGCAGCGACGCCCCCGGGCCAGGAGGGCCCGCCGCGGCGGCGGCGAGCGGACGCGCGCCGCAACGTCGACGCGTTGATCGAGGCCGCGAGAACCGTCTTCGCCACCTCCGGCGTCGACGCGCCCGCGAAGGAGATCACCGATCTGGCGGGTGTCGGTGTCGGAACGCTGTACCGGCACTTCCCGCGCCGTGCCGACCTGATCCAGGCCGTCGTGGAGAGCGGGATCGACGCCGTCGCCGACGCCGGTCCCGAACTGAGCGCGGCGCTGGCACCAGCCGAGGCGCTCACCGAGTGGATCGGCCGGCTCGCAGGGCTGCTGGCGACCAAACGCGGGCTGGCCTCGGCACTCCACTCCGCCGATCCGGCCTTCGCCGGCCTGCCCGGATACTTCCGGCAGCGGCTCGGCCCCATCCTGGAGACGCTGCTGAACACGGCGGTGGCCGCCGGCACGGTGCGCGACGACGTCAGCGCCGAGGACATCCTGCACGCCGTCGCCCAGCTGTCCCAGCCCGCTCCCGGGAAGGAGCCGGAACACAACCAGCGTGTCGTCAGGGTGTTCGCCGAGGGGCTGCGCCGCACGACGGACCGCCCGTGATGCCGTGCGCCGGTGACGGCGCACGGGAACCCGTCCCGGACGGGCGCACCACCGGCCGTCTGCGCGCCGGACTCGCTCAGCCTACGAAGGCTGACTCGTGGTGCTGTGGGCGGGCGGTGGCGCCGGGGTGGGGCGGGCGGCGTTTCGTGCGGGCTTCGGCTGCATGATCATGCGGGAGACCAGGAACGTGACCGGAATCGCCGCGCCGGAGGCCAGGAGGGGGGCGAGGCGGTCGTCCGAGTGCGTCACGTGGACGATCAGGTAGAGGCCCGCGGTGGTGAGGGTGAAATTCGTGGCGTTGGTCAGCGGAAAGAGCAGGAATTTACGCCAGGTGGGGCGGGTGCGGTAGGTGAACCGAGCGTTGAGGAAAAAGGACCCGGTCATGCTGATGAGAAATCCCAGCAGGTGCGCGGCGAAATAGGGCAGCCGGGTGAGGAGCAGCAGATAGGAACCGTAGTAGGTGCCGGTGTTCACCACGCCGACGGCGGAGAAGACGAGGATCTGCCGGGTCACGGGGCGGGCCGGCGGTGCCGGGGTGGTCGTGGCGGTGGTCGTGCCGGTCGTGGGCATCAGGGGACGAGATTCTTCCGTGTGGTCTTCGGGCCGTCCTCCACGTCCGCCCCGCTCTCCGCGGCCGCCGGGTCCGGCGCGGCCGCCGCGTCCTGGACGTTGCTCGCCTTCACCAGGAAGTGCGGGCGGCGCTTGGCCTCGTAGTAGATCCGGCCGGTGTACTCCCCCACGACGCCCAGCATCACCATCTGCACCCCCGCCAGCGCGGTGACGGCGGTGATCGTGGTGACGTAACCGGGGGTTCGGACCCCGTGGACGAGGGCCGCGCCGACGATCCACGCGGTGTAGAGCGCGGCGCACAGCAGCAGACCGAGGCCGAGGTGGAGGGCGGCGCGCAGGGGCCGGTTGTTGAAGGACAGCAGGCCGTCGAGGCCGTAGTTGAGCAGGGACTTCAACGTCCAGGAGCTGCGGCCCCGGGTGCGCGCCTCGTTGCGGTAGGCGAGCGTGGTGCCGGGGAAGCCGACCCAGGCGAACAGGCCCTTGGAGAAGCGGTTGTACTCGCTCATGGACAGCACCGCGTCCACCACGCGCCGGGACAGCAGCCGGAAGTCCCCGACGCCGTCGACGAGTTCGACGTCCACCAGCCGGTTGACGATCCGGTAGTACAGGCGGGCGGTGAGGGTGCGGGTGAGGCGGTCGCCACCGCGGTCGCGGCGGGCCATCACCTGGTCGTAGCCCTGTGCGTGCAGTTCGACCATGCGAGGGATCAGCCGCGGCGGGTGCTGCAGGTCGGCGTCCATGACGACGACGCAGTCCCCCGAGGCGTGGCGCAGTCCGGCGAGCAGGGCGGCCTCCTTGCCGAAGTTGCGGCTCAACGAGACGTACCGTACCCGCCGGTCCCGGTCGGCGAGGGACCTCAGCAGAGGAAGGGTGCGGTCGCGGCTGCCGTCGTCGACGTAGACGAACTCGGTGTCGTGGCCGAGCGGCAGCAGGGCGTCGGCGGCCTTCGCGACCTCCTCGTGGAAGTGGGCGACGACGTCTTCCTCGTTGTGGCAGGGGGCGACGATCGAGATCAGCATGGTGCGGTTCTCCCGTGACACGGTCAGCGAGCGTCGGTCACGCGCTCGCGGGGTGGGGCGGCCGTCGGCGGGGCCGAGGGGGCCGGTGTCCGTCGGCGGCGGGCGGCGGTGAGGACGGCGAGTGCCGTCGTGGCGAGCAGCGCGAGGCCTCCGATCGCGGAGCCCAGCCGCAGGCCGGGCGGGTGGAAGGTGCAGGTGAGGGTGGTGGCGGAGCCGTCCAGGGGGGCGGCGACGAGTCCGTGGTACGTGCGGGCGGGCCGTTCGGCCCCGTCGCCGGTGGCGCAGCGCCAGCCGACGATCCGGGGTGCGGCGAGGACGGCTGTCCCGGTGCTGCCGGCCGCGAGCCGGGCGTGGACGGTGGCGCCGGAGACGGTGACCTCGAAGGCGCCGGTGGCCGTGAGCCGGTCGACGGCGGTGCGCAGCCGGGCGGTGTCGAGGCAGCCGACGGCACCGTCGGGGACGGTGGCGCCGGCGCGGTTCGGGGCGAGCGAGATGTCCAGCCGGCCGGAGTCCGGGACGGTGCCGAGGGGCTGCATGGCGGCGATCGCCTTGCCCCGGGCGTCGGAACGGTAACGGGCGACCGGGACGGCGGTGGCCGTCCCCGTGAGCCGTGCCACCCCGGAGAAGTGCGGGGCCCACAGGAACGCCTCGCTGCCCGCCCGGCACCGCGCGGTGACGGCGACCGGTCCCAGGGCGTCGGTGCGGAGGGCGAGGCGGGGCACGGTGTAGACGCGGCTGCCGAGCAGCAGTTCCTGGTTCCGGTAGGGCGAGGCCCCGAACCCGGTCGCGGAGCCCTTGTCGGGCCGCACGGTGACCAGGGGCGGCACCGGCCTCCGGGAGACGGTCACCGGGCTGTCGCCCCGCGGGTTGGCGCGCTGGTGCGGGTCCGGCGGGGAGTGCACCCGGGCGCCGACGGAGAAGACGGCATCGGTGACCGGGTTGTCGAGGCTCTGTACGCTGCGGCCGCGCGAGGTCGAGCCGCCACCGAGCGCGGTGAGGGTGCGGCTGAGCACCTCGGAGGTGAGGCTGCTGTAGTACTGCGCGCCCTGGCCGCCCACCATCAGCGGGTCGTTGGACACGGTCTGCTCCCGGCCCGGGTCGGTGCGCCGGCGGGGCCAGTCCTCGGCCCGTGCGACGGCCGCGGCCTGCTCCTCCTGGCGCGCGCCCCAGGGCGCGTAGTCGTCCATGTGACCGAGCCGCAGCCGGTCGGCCACGGCGTCGGTCGCCGCCGCCTCGCCGAGCTGGGTGCCCAGCAGCAGGACCACGGCGAGACCGGCGAGCGCGGTGCGGCCCCGGCCGGGACCGGGGCCGGTCGTGGCGGGTCCGGCACCGGCCGTGGCGGTCCCGTCCGCGCGGCCGGCGCCCCGTCCCCCGGCGTGCCGGGCGAGCAGGGCGAGGCCGGTGAGCGAGCCCGCGGCGGCGAGGAGCAGCACCGGCAGGGCGTACGAGGGGTGCTCGAGACGGCTGCGGTACGCCCAGGCGGCGAGCACGGCGAGCAGCAGGCCCCCGGCGCCGAGCGCGCGCCGGTCGGGCAGCCCGTGGGCGAGCGTGTGCCAGGCGGCGCACACCAGGACCGCGCACACCACGAACGCCTGCCGGTACGGGCTGCCGTTGGGGGCGCTGAAGGCGTGCCAGGCCAGATGGGTGGGCGTCCACTGCAGGGAGAGGACGACGGCGAGGACGAGCACCGTCCAGCCTGCCCGCTCCCGCACGGGTACCGCCCGGTGGAAGGGGAGGGCGAGGGCGAGCACCAGCGCGGTGACGCCGACGTAGAGGCCCGGGCTCGCGTAGGAGTACGTCGTCGGCAGCAGACGGGCCAGCAGGTTCTCGGTGGCCACCGGGGTGAAGTCGCCTGCCCGGCCGGGGTGGGCGTGGCGCGTGCCGGCGTAGACGGTGACGACGAGCGGTGCGGCCAGGCCCACCCCGAGGACGGTGGTGAGCGCGGCCCGGCCCACCGTCGCGAGCGCCGGCCGGCGGGGCGATCCGTCGGTCCACAGCCGCAGCAGGAGGACGAGGGCGGCGCCCAGGGTGGCCATGTAGGCGGTGTAGAAGTTGGCGACCCAGGCGAGCGCCACGATCAGGACGCCCGCCACCCGGTGCCGCCCCTCCCGCGCCCACTCGCCGACCAGGCACAGCAGGGGCAGGGCGAGGAGGCCGTCGAGCCACATCGGGTTGTACGAGGCGTAGGACAGGGTCCAGCCGCACAGGGCGTACGAGGAGCCCAGGAGCCCGGCCGCCCACCACGGGCCGGGGCGCAGGCGGGGCAGCAGCCAGGCCATGGCGGCTCCGGCGCACGCGGCCTTGAGGAGGGTGATCACGTAGACCGCGAGGTCGATCTCGTCGCGCGGGAACAGCGCCACCAGCGGGGCGAAGGGGCTGCTGAGGTAGGTGCCGAGGTCGGGCAGAAAGCTGGAGCCGTACCCGGACTGCCAGTTGACGAGCAGCCCGCCGTCGGCCCTGCCGTGCAGCAGGTCCCACAGGTGCGCGTGGAAGGGCACGTACTGGTTGCCCAGGTCGTTGACGTCGCGGGTGCGGGGGCCGAAGGGGAAGCCGCGGGCGAGGACGTCACCGCCGCAGAGCCCGGTGGCGGTGAGTAACGCGGCGAGCAGCGCGGCTGCCCTCCGCTCGCGCGGCGATGTCGACCCGATCATTTTCGACGGACTCTCCCTTTGTTGATTCGCCCATTCAGACGGCCCGTCTTTCCGCATGGTTGTACCCGGCAGTGGAATTTTCGCGGCGGACTCGCGGGGATGCGGAATATGGGTCGAGTTTTCCGAACGGAATTCCTCGAAAGGGAAAACACAATGCGTCGGGCATACGACGGGAGGGTTAATGCGCCATGCGGTCGGGAGCCGGGACGGTCCGCCACCCCGGGGACCGGCCACCACCTCGGCCACTCACAATGGGGTGGGTGCGAGGCCACGCCGAGCGGGCGTGCGGCGCCGGGGCGCATGAAGGGGCGGGAGGGATGGACGGGATGGACGGGATGGACGAGTTCTGGCCGGTACCGGACGTACTGGCGTTTCTGGCCGGGAACTGGCGGGTGGAGCGGTCGGTGCGGGACCTGTCCGGCGGCGAGGAGGGCCGCTTCACCGGGGCCACCGGGTTCGGCCCGCTGGACGGAGGCGGACTGCTGCACGAGGAGGCCGGGACCTTCGTCTGGCAGAGCGTGGCACGGCCGGCCACCCGCACCCTGCGTTATCTGCCGGGCAGCGGCGGGGCGGGCACGGCGGACGTGCGGTTCGCGGACGGGCGCCCCTTCCACGCACTGGACCTGAGCACCGGGCGGTACGTCGCCGACCACCCCTGCGCGGCCGATTTCTACCGGGGCGAGTTCACCGTGCGGGACCGGGACCACTGGCGGACGGTGTGGCGGGTGGGCGGCCCGGCGAAGGACCTGGTGCTGACCACCGACTACGTGAGGGTCGGCTGAGACCGGATTCCGGGCGGGTGCGCGCTCACGCCCTGGTGGGCAGGGGTGCGACGCCGTCGAAGCGGAGGTTCCAGTAGCCGGCGCGGCCGGTCAGGGTGGTCGTCGACAGGGGGTGGACGTCGAGGTTCCAGTAGGTCGCGGGGGGCGCCTTCAGTGCGTAGACGAGGACCGCGCGGATGACCGAGGGCTCGGCGACGGCCACGATGCGGCAGCCCTCCTCGGCGGGCCGGGTGTCCAGCCAGCCGCCGACCCGGGAGATGAAGGACAGCAGGGACTCGCCGCCGTGCGGCGCGGCGCGCGGGTCGGCGAGCCAGGCGTCCACCGCCTGCGGCTCCCGGGCCATCGCCTCACCGAGGGTGAATCCGCGCCAGCGCCCCATGTCGCAGTCGCGCAGGGCGAGTTGCACCAGCGGGGAGTAGCCGAGGGCGTCGCCGGTGGCGCGGCTGCGCGGGGTCGGCGAGCAGTAGCGCAGTTCTGATGCCGCCAGTGGCAGCAACTGCTGGGCCACGTGCAGCACTTGGTCCCAGGCCGCCTGGTCGAGCGGTCGGTCGTCCTCGAAACGCTCGGCGAGCAGCGAGGCGTTGCGTGCCGCGGCGACGAACGTGACCCGAACGTGCATGCGGTGATGGTGGGCCGCGCAAGTACGCAGGTCAAGGGCCGTTACGCGCCAGTTACCGAGGGTATGCGCCTCCTCACCCGAAAACGGACGTCGAGAAGACGTCCTCCCAGGCCGCCCGCAGCCGCCGCACTCCCTCGGTGATCTCGGCGGTGCTCGCGACCGCCGCGAAGCTCAGCCGCAGGTGGGCGGCCGGGGGTTCGGCGCTGAAGTAGGGGCGGCCCGGGGTGAGCGCGACACCGGCCCGCAGGGCGGCGGCGACCAGCGCGGACTCGTCGGTGCCCTCGGGCAGCCGGGCCCAGAGGTGGTAGCCGCCGGACGGCACGTGGGGCAGGGCGAGCGCGGGCAGTTCGCGGTGCAGCGCGGCGGTCATCGTGTCCCGGCGGGTGCGCAGTGCGGCGGAAAGGGCCCGCAGGTGGCGCGGCCAGGTGGGCGCCGTGAGGAGTTCCAGCGCGGCCTCCTGCAGCGGGCGCGGCACGAAGAAGGTGTCGACGACCTGGATGGCCCGAAGCCGCTCGAACACCGGGCCCCGGGCGGCCAGCGCGCTGACCCGGAAGCTGGGCGAGGTCACCTTGGTGAGCGAGCCGACGTGCACCACCACCCCGTCCGGGTCCTCGGCGGCGAGCGGCGGCGGCAGCGGGCCCGCGTCCTCGTGCACCAGCCGCCGCACGAAGTCGTCCTCGACGACGAACGCCCCCGCGGCGCGCGCGATCCGCAGCACCTCGGCCCGGCGCCCGGGGGCCAGGACGGCGCCGGTCGGGTTCTGGAACAGCGGCTGGCAGACGAGGACGCGGGCGCCGCTCGCCCGGAAGGCGTCGGCGAGCAGGGCGGGCTTGATGCCCTCGGCGTCGACCGGCACGGGCACCGGGCGCAGTCCTGCGGCGCGGGCGATGGCCAGCATCCCGGGGTAGGTGGGCGACTCCACGAGAACGGGGGCGCCGGGCGGGGCGAGCGCGCGCAGGGCGGTGGTGAGCGCGGACTGGCCGCCCGCGGTGACCAGCACGTCGGCGGCGGTGACGGCGCCGCCGATGCCGCGCGCGAACCATTCGCGCAGCTCCGGCAGCCCTTCCATGGGTGGACGGCCCCAGGCTCCCGGGCGGCGGCCGGCCCGGGCCAGGGCGGCGCCCATCGCCCGCTCCGGCTGGAGCGAGGGGTGCGGATAGCCTCCGTTGAACTCGATCACACCGGCGGGCGGGGCGGCGAGGGAGACGAGCACGCCGGAGGCGTCCACGGTGCGGGGCACGTGCTCGGTCGTCGGGTCGGCGCTGAGCGCCACCTCCTGCCAGGCGGTGTCCCCGGTGGGGGCCGGGGCGGTGCGCGGGTCCGCGCGGAAGGCGCCGGAGCCGGGGCGGGTGACCACCAGGCCCTCGGCGGCGAGCTGTGCCAGCGCGCGGGAGACGGTCACCGGGCCGGCCCGGAACCGCTCCACGAGGGCTCTGCTGGACGGCAGCTTCTCTCCTGCCGAGTAGCACTTCAGTTCCTCGCGGAGGGTTTTCGCCAGCTCTGCCACGCTGTTACGCTCGTGCATGAGAGCTGAGAGTAGCGCTATCGACGAGAGCACGGTAGCGGTCGGACAGGGGTCGCGGAGTGGCCCGGGCGCCCCGGAAGGGGGCGCGGGGCGGTCGGCACGGCATCGTCCGCTCGGGGGCGTGGTGCAGGCCGCATCCGGGGTCCTCGCCTTCTCCCTCACGTTTCCCGCCACCGTCTGGGGTCTCGAGGGCTTCGGCCCCTGGTCGCTCGTGGCGGTGCGCAGTGTGCTGGCGGCGGTGCTCGCGGGCGGATGCCTGCTTGCCCTGCGGATACCGGTGCCGCCGCGCCGGCACTGGGGCGGGCTCGCGGTGGTGGCGGGCGGCGTCGTGGTCGGGTTCCCGCTGCTGACCACGCTGGCACTGCGCACCTCGACGACCGCGCACGCGGCCGTGGTGGTCGGCCTCCTGCCGCTCACGACGGCGCTGTTCTCGGCCCTGCGGGTGGGCTCACGGCCGTCCCGGTCCTTCTGGCTCGCCGCGTGTGCCGGGGCGGCGGCCGTGATCGCGTTCACCGTGGGGCAGAGCGGGGGCGCGCTGAGCGGGGCGGACGTCTATCTCTTCGGGGCGCTGGTGGTGTGCGCGGCCGGCTACACCGAGGGCGGGCGGCTGGCGCGGGTCATGCCGGGCTGGCAGGTGATCGGCTGGGCGCTGGTGCTGTGCCTGCCGGTGTCCCTGCCGGGGGCCTGGGTGGCGCTGGCCCAGGAGCCGGTGACGTCGGGGTGGCACGGACTGGCGGGCCTGGCCTGGCTGGCGGTGGGTTCGCAGTTCCTGGGGCTGGTGGTCTGGTACCGGGGGATGGCGGCCGTGGGCATTCCCCGGGCGAGTCAACTGCAGTTGGCGCAGCCGCTGTTGACGCTGGTGTGGGCGGTGCTGCTGCTGGGCGAGGGGCTGACGTGGGCGGCGCCGGTGACGGCGGCCGCGGTGCTGGTGTGCATCGCGGTCACGCAGCGGGCGCGGACCTGAGGGCCTTCCCTCCTTCTTCTCTCCTTCGCCGTACGGTCGGTGACGGTCAGGCGAAGCGCCGCCGGGTCGCCTCGTCGGCCGGCAGGAAGGTCTCCATGTGGAGGCCCTCCAGGGCGGCGTCGGTGGGGGTGGTGAGCCGGGCCGAGGTGCTGAAGAAGCGCAGGGGCGGGCCCACCTCCGTGGCGAGTTCCAGGGTGAGGACCGGGCCGCCGGGCGGCGCGGCCCGGTGGGTGCCCTCGAGGTGCCTCCCGGCCTCCTCGGCGAGCGCGAGGTGGCGCGGGTCGTGGGAGCGCTCGGCCCGGTGCACGAGCTGGTGGTACAGGTGCGAGGCCCACTCCGCGAAATTGCCGATCCGCGGCGCCAGGCCCTCGGGGTGCAGACACAACCGGACGACGTTGACCGGCGGTTCGAGCAGGTGCGGGGCGCAGCCCGCCAGCAGCGCGTCGAGGCCCGCGTTGGCGTCGACGACGTCCCAGTGGTCGTCGAGGAGCAGCGCCGGGTAGGGCAGGTGCGCGTCGAGCAGTCCGCGCAGCCCGTCCATGACCAGGGCGACCGAGGTGTCGTCCAGGCCGTGCTCCGGATACCGCGGCGCGTATCCGCCCGCCAGCAGGAGCCGGTTCCGCTCACGCAGGGGCACGTCGAGGTGGTCCGCCAGGTGCAGGATCATCTCCGGGGTCGGACGCGCCCGGCCGGTCTCCACGCGGCTGAGGTGCCGGGTGGAGACCGCGGAGCGGTTCGACAGTTCCTGCTGGCTGAACCGGCGGCGTTCGCGCCAGCCGCGCAGCAGCGGGCCCACTTCGCCGGTGTCCGTGGCCGTGGTCATGCCAGGCAGCGTAGAGCCCCCGGGCGTGCTCGCCATGACCTCGCAGGTCATGGTCCGGCGCGCGGTGCCCGTCCACTCTGGTCCCGTCAACGCAGCGAAGAACACCAAACGACGGCACGACGGCACGACGGGCCGACAGAGCGACGGAGGACGGACCATGGACACGAAGAGCGTCGTCGAGGCATACCTGGCCACGTGGAACGCCGAGGGCGAGCAGCGTGCGAAGCTCCTCGCCGCGCACTGGGCGCCCGACGTGACCTACACCGACCCGCTGGCCGACGTCAGCGGTCACGCCGGGCTCACCGCGCTGATCGACGGGGTGCGGGCGCAGTTCCCCGGCTGGGTGTTCACGCCGGTCGGCGAGCCGGACGGCCACCACGGCCGGCTGCGGTTCCGCTGGGGCCTGGGGGCAGCGGGCGAGGAGCCGACGGTGGTCGGCTTCGACGTCCTGGTCCTGGACGGCGAGGGCCGCATCCGTGAGGTCCTCGGCTTCCTGGACAAGGTGCCCGCCGGCGCCTGAGCGGCCGAGGAGACGGTCCGGGCAGCCCCCCTCGGCCGAGGGGGGCTGCCGCCGGCACCGTGCGGCTCCTCAGTGCACCGGCCGCCGCCCCGGGCGCGTCCGCCGCGCGTAGTGGTCCTCGACCACCTTCGTCATGGCACCGATCGGGTCGGCGCCCACCTCCTTGGCCGAGAAGAAGACGTGCCCCGTCACCTCGGGGTACTCCGCCGCGAAGGTGAGGTGGCGGGAGAGTTCCGCCGTGTCCTGCCAGGCCTCCGGCTGCGCCGGGTCGCCCGCCTTGTACAGCGCCTCCCCCACGTAGAGTTCGACGCCCGTGCCCTTCGCCACCGCCGACCACCACGGCACCAGTTCCGCGTAGTCCGCCGCCGGGAAGCCGATGTTCCAGTAGACCTGCGGGCAGAGGTAGTCGATCCATCCCTCCCGCACCCATTTCCGCGTGTCCGCGTACAGGTCGTCGTAGGTCTGCACACCCGCCCGGGTGTCCGAACCGCGCGCGTCCGTGGCGGCGTTGCGCCAGACGCCGAAGGGGCTGACGCCGAAGCGCGCGGCGGGCCGCACCGCGCGGATGCCGGCGGCGGTCTCGAGGATCAGCTTGTCGATGTTGTCCCTGCGCCAGGCGGCCCGGTCGGGGAAGCCCTCACCGTGCGCCGCGAACGCCGCGTCGTCGTCGAAGGTCTGGCCGGCCACCGGGTACGGGTAGAAGTAGTCGTCGAAGTGGACGCCGTCCACCCGGTAGCGGCGCACCGCGTCGAGCATGGCGTCCCGCACGAAGGACCGGACCTCCGGCAGCCCGGGGTTGTAGTAGAGCTTGCCGCCGTAGGGCACCACCCAGTCGGGGTGGCGGCGGGCGGGGTGGCTCGCCACCAGCCGGCTGGGGTCGGCGTGGGTGGCGACGCGGTAGGGGTTGAACCAGGCGTGCAGTTCGAGTCCGCGGGCGTGGGCCTCCTCGACGGCCGTGCCCAGCGGGTCCCAGCCGGGGTCCTGCCCCTGCGTGCCGCTCAGGTACTCCGACCAGGGCTCGTACGGCGAGGGCCACAGCGCGTCGGCGGTGGGCCGGACCTGGAAGAAGACGGCGTTGAGCCTGCGTTCGACGGCGATGTCGAGGTGGGCGCGGAGTTCGGCCCGCTGCTGGGCCGCGGTCAGTCCGGGCCGGGTGGGCCAGTCACGGTTGGAGACGGTCGCCAGCCACATGCCACGCATCCGGTTGCTTCCGCCGCGCCGGCGGCGGCCCTCGGCGTCCCGGTCGACCGCCGCCGCGTCGCCCGCGACCACCAGTGACGTCAGCGCGGCCATCGCGAACGTCCGCCGTGACAACCGTCCCATCGCACACCCCCACACTCCGCCGGCCCGCCCGGCGCGGGTCGTCCGGCGCACCAGCATGCCCGACCCGGGCGATCGATCATCGGTACTTGAGGGTAACGTGCACGATCGGAGCAGGCGCCGGACCACGGACGCCGCACCGGGGGGCTCGCGCACCGCGAGGGCACGAAGTGGACCGAAGCAGAACGAAGGGGACGATGTGACCGACATCGAACGCGTCGGAGTGGTGGGCTGCGGCCAGATGGGCGCGGGCATCGCGGAGGTGTGCGCGCGGGCCGGCCTGGAGGTCAAGGTCGCCGAGACCACCGGCGAGGCTCTCGAGATCGGCCGTACCCGGCTGTTCAACTCGCTGAGCAAGGCGGCCGAACGCGGCAAGATCAGCGAGGAGGAGCTGGCGGCGACGCAGGCGCGGCTGAGCTTCACCACCGATCTGGGCGAGTTCGCCGACCGCGACCTGGTGATCGAGGCCGTCGTCGAGAACGAGCTGGTCAAGACGGAGATCTTCCAGGTCCTCGACCAGGTGGTGACCCGCCCCGACGCGATCCTCGCCTCCAACACCTCCTCGATCCCGCTGGTGAAGCTGGCCGTCGCCACCTCGCGGCCGGACCACGTGGTCGGCATCCACTTCTTCAACCCGGCCCCGGTGCAGAAGCTGGTCGAGCTGATCCCCGCGCTCACCACCTCCGAGGGCACGCTCGGCCGGGCCCAGCTCTTCGCCGAGAAGGTCCTCGGCAAGCACGCGATCCGGGCGCAGGACCGCTCCGGCTTCGTGGTGAACGCGCTGCTGATCCCGTACCTGCTCTCCGCGATCCGGATGTTCGAGTCGGGGATCGCCAGCCGCGAGGACATCGACAACGGCATGGAGATGGGCTGCGCCCACCCGATGGGCCCGCTGAAGCTGTCCGACCTGATCGGCCTGGACACGGTCGCCTCGGTGGCGGACAGCATGTACCAGGAGTACAAGGAGCCGCTGTACGCCGCTCCCCCGCTGCTGCAGCGCATGGTCGACGCGGGCCGGCTCGGCCGGAAGACGGGTTCGGGGTTCTACACCTACGCCTGACCCCCGTTCCACGGGCCCGGCACTCCCTCGGGAGCGCCGGGCCCGTGGCGTTCGCCTCATGGGCGGGCGGCGGCACGGGCGCTCAGGGCCGCATGTCCCCGCCGAGCCGCAGGTGATGCAGGAGCAGTAACGCGGCCGCCATGGTGGCGGCCGGGACCTCCCCGCGGGCGACCAGGTCGGGGACGAGCTTGAGCGGGACCCACTCCCTGCGCTCGGACTCGAAGTCGTCCACGGGGTGCCCCGTGTAGGCGCCCTCGTCGGTCCAGTAGACGTGGTGCCGTGCGTCGGTGAGCCCGTTGGACGGTTCGGCGCTCATCAGGTGCCGCAGCGGTCCCGGCCGCCAGCCGGTCTCCTCCTCCAGTTCCCGGGCGGCGGCCGCCGCGAGGTCCTCGCCGTCCTCGACCACGCCCGCCGCGAGTTCCCAGCCCCAGCTGTCGGTGATGAAGCGGTGCCGCCACAGCAGCAGCACCTCGTTGGCCTCGTTGACCACGGTGGCCGCGGCGACGGGCCGCAGCCGGATGAGGAAGTGGTCGAGGTGCCGGCCGTCCGGCAGGACGACGTCCGCCAGATTGACGCGGAACCAGCGGTTCTCGTACACCCTCTGTTCGTTCTCTTTCGTCCACTGCACGGTTCTGCCACCTTTCGTTTCGACGAGGTGGCAATATCCCAGCGGTCCTTCCACCGGGAGGGACCTACAGCGGCACGCGCAGGGCGCCGTCGATGAGGGCTGCGGCCTCCGCCGTGCCCGCGCAGCCGCTGCGGACCAGGTGCTCGCGGACCGCGCGGAGCCGGTCGCGCAGCCGCTGGGACTCCATGCCGCGCGCGGCCTCCGTCATCTCCACGGCCGTCGCGGCCGCCTTGTCGGCATCGCCCCGGCGCAGCTCGATGTGGCTCAGCATGGCCAGCCGGTGTACCCGGCCGCGGTCGTGCGCCGGGGTGCCGACCGCGGCGGCCGCGTGCCGCTCGGCCGCCGTCAGGTCGCCGAGACTGAGCAGCGCCTCCGCCACCTGGACATTGACCAGACCGGGCTGGACGTATCCCGTCTCCTCCGGTTCCCGGCCGCGCCGGATGCGCTCGGCTGCGGACTCGGCCCGCCGGATGCGGGACAGCGCGCCACTGCCGTCGCCGAGGTGCGCGTACGCCTTGGCCTGCATCGCGTACAGGTCCGAGGCGAGCGCGGGGGTGATCCGCTTGCCCGCCGTGCGCAGCGCGGCCTCGGCGAAGGCGAGGGCCTGCCGGTACTCCCGCAGGAACAGCGACTGGTTGACGAGCAGCGCGATCACGTACGCGCCGAGCCCCCGGTCGCCGCTGGCCTTCGCCAGGCGCAGCGCCTGGTGGAAGTAGCGCTGGGCAAGTCCGTGGGCGTCGGAGTCGTAGGCGCAGATCCCGGCGACCGCCACCAGACCGCCGGTGGCACGGTGCAGCTGCCTGCCGGTGGCGTCGGTGTAGCCGCCGCGCAGCAGCGGGGCCGCCTCGGCGTTGAGGAAGCCGACGATGCGGGCGCGGGTCGCGACACCGCCCGCCTTGCGGTACATCTGCTCGTAGTGGCCCCGCGCGCTGCGCAGCAGTTCGATGTCGGCGGGGCTGACACGGTGCCGGCCGCCGCGCGAGACGTCGGTGTCCTCGGGCGGGTTCTCCCATTCCCACACCGGCATGACGGCGGGCGTACCGGTGACGGCGGGGGCGCCGAGGACGTGCGGGCGCTGCTGCTCGTCGGAGCGCCACAGGGCGGTGGCCCGCTCCACGAAGCCGGAGAGGCTGGAGTGGCCGCCCGCGTACGGGGCGGCCCGGTCGCCGGGAAGGCCGAGCCCGATGTCGTCCAGCGTCACCGGGCGGTGCAGCCGGGCGGCGAGCACCTCGCAGATCAGGTCGGGCACCTGGCCGCGCGGGCGCTGCCCCTTCAGCCACCGGGCGACGGCGGTGTGGTCGTAGCGCGGTGCCAGGCCGCGGGCGCGGCCCGCCTGGTTGACGTGCGCGGCGAGGCCGGCGTGCGAGACGCCCGCCTCGTCGAGGATCGCGTCGAGCAGAGTGTTGGGCTGCATGCCGGGCCCCCCGGTCCCTCGCCGTGCGCGGTGCGCGTCCCTCGCGGTGCGCGATGCGCCGTGCGCACAGGGTAGGACGCGCCGGTTCACACGGGGTGCGAACGGAGTGCGCGCATCCGGGGCGTGCGCCCGCTGTCGCGGGGCGTGGCCGGTGGGTTGACTGGGGTGCCTCGCAAGAGGCGGCCGGGCCGCCGGCTCCCCCTCGTACCCGACGGCGGCCCGCCCCGGCGTATCGGTTCCCACCGATACGCCGGGGGCCTGCGCGCCGCTGAGGGGCGCGGGGCCTCAGCCCCGCAGTACCGCGCCCGTGCGGCTGCCCGCCAGGGCGACCGCCGCGTCGCGCGCGGCGGACGCCTCGTCCACCGTCAGCGTGCGGTCCTCCGCGCGGAAGCGCAGCGCGTACGCGAGGGACTTGCGCCCCTCGCCCAGCTGCTCCGCGTTCTCGTACACGTCGAACAGCCGGACGGACTCCAGGAGTTCGCCGGCACCCTCGCGCAGCGCGGCCTCGACGTCGGCGGCGGGCACGGCCCGGTCGACGACGAGGGCGACGTCCTGCGTGGCGACGGGGAACGTGGCGATGCGCGGCGCGGCGAGCATGCCCTGCCCGGCCCGCTCCAGCACGTCGAGCTCGACCTCCGCGGCACAGGTCCGCTCCGGAAGGTGCATCGCCTTGACGACCCTCGGGTGCAGCTCACCGGCGTGACCGACGAGCGTCTCGGTGCCGTCGACCAGCGCGTAGAGCGCCGCACACCGGCCGGGGTGCCAGGGGGCGTGCTGCTCGGCGCGCACCGTCAGTTCCACGCCGTACTCGCCGGCGACGGTCCGGGCCGCCTGGATCGCGTCCGCCCAGTCGGAGGGACGGCCCTTGCCCCACCAGCCGGCCTGCTCACGGGCGCCGGCCAGCACGACGGCGGCGTGGCGCGGCTGGCGCGGCAGCGCGGCGTCGAGCGCGGCCAGGTCGGCCTTCGAGGGCCTGCGGTCCACGGGCAGCCGCTCGGGGATCCGCTCCTCGCCCGTGGGCCGGAAGACCAGGCCGGTCTCGAACAGCGCGAGGTCGTGGCTGCCGCGCCCGTCGTTGCGGCGCAGCGCGCCGAGCAGGCCCGGCAGCAGCGTCGTACGGAGGGCGGGCTCCTCGTCGGAGAGCGGGTTGACCAGGGTCACCAGCGTCCGGCGCGGGTCGCCCGCGTCCAGGCCGAGCTGGTCGAGGGCGGCCTCGCCGAGGAACGGGTAGGTGAGCGCCTCGACGTAGCCGGCGCCGGCCAGCGCGCGGCCGACCCTGCGGTGCAGCCGCTGCCGCTCGGTCAGCCCGTGGCCGGGCAGCGGCCGGGGCAGCGTGGAGGGCAGGTTCTCGTATCCCTCCAGGCGGATGACCTCCTCCGCCAGGTCGTTGGGGTCGGTGAGGTCGGGCCGCCAGGACGGCACGGTGACGAGCAGTTCGTCCTGCCCGTAGACGTCGCAGCCGATCTGCTGCAGCCGCCGGACGACGGTCTCGCGGCCGTAGGTCACGCCCGCCACCTTGTCCGGGTGGTCGGCCGGGACGGTGATCGTGTGCGGCGCGGAGGGCGCGATGATCTCGGTGACGCCGGCCTCGGCGGTGCCGCCGGCGAGCAGCACCAGCAGGTCGACGGTGCGCTGGGCGGCGGCGGAGGCGGCCTCCGGGTCGACGCCGCGCTCGAAGCGCCGGGAGGCCTCCGAGGACAGCTTGTGCCGGCGGGCGGTGCGCGCCACGGACACGGAGTCGAAGTGGGCGGCCTCGACGACGACCTCGGTGGTGGTGCCCTCGGTGTCGTCGATCTCGCTGTTGGCGCCGCCCATGACGCCGGCCAGGCCGATGGGACCGCGGTCGTCGGTGATGACCAGGTCGTCGGTGGACAGCTCGCGGGTGACGCCGTCGAGGGTGGTGAGCCGCTCGCCCTGCTCGGCCCGGCGTACGCCGATGGCGCCCTGGACGCGGGAGCGGTCGTAGGCGTGCAGCGGCTGACCGAGCTCCAGCATCACGTAGTTGGTGACGTCGACGGCGAGGGAGATCGGGCGCATGCCCGCCTTCTGCAGCCGGCGGGTCAGCCAGATCGGGGAGCGCGCCTCGGGGTCGAGGCCGGTCACCGTGCGGGCCGTGAAGCGGTCGCAGCCGAAGGGGTCGGCGACCTTGACCGGGTGGCCGAAGGCGTTGGGCGCGGGCACGTCGAGCAGCGCCGGGTCGCGCAGCGGGAGGCCGTAGGCGATGGCGGTCTCGCGGGCGACGCCGCGCATCGAGAGGCAGTAGCCGCGGTCGGGGGTGACGGCGATGTCGAGGACCTCGTCGACGAGCTGGAGCAGCTCGATGGCGTCGGTGCCCACCTCGTGCTCGGGCGGCAGCACGATGATGCCGTGCGTGCCGTCCTCACCCATGCCCAGCTCGTCGCTGGAGCAGATCATGCCGTGCGAGACCTTGCCGTAGGTCTTGCGCGCGGAGATCGCGAAGCCGCCGGGCAGCTCGGCTCCGGGCAGCACCACGACGACCTTGTCGCCGACGGAGAAGTTGCGGGCGCCGCAGACGATCTCCTGCGGCTCGCCGGTGCCGTTGGCCTGCCCGACGTCGACGGTGCAGAAGCGGATCAGCTTCTTGAAGCCCTCCAGCTCCTCGACGGTCAGCACCTGACCGACGACCAGCGGGCCCTTGAGGCCGTCGCCGTGCTGCTCGACGGTCTCGACCTCGAGGCCGGCCGAGATGAGCTTGGCCTGCACGTCGCGGCCGGTCTCGGTGGCCGGCAGGTCGACGTACTCCCGCAGCCAGGAAAGCGGGACCCGCATCAGATCTCCATCCCGAACGGCCGGGTGAACCGGACGTCACCCTCGACCATGTCTCGCATGTCTTCGACGTTGTGGCGGAACATCAGCATCCGCTCGATGCCGAACCCGAAGGCGAAGCCGCTGTACTTCTCCGGGTCGACGCCGCAGGCGGTGAGCACCCGGGGGTTGACCATGCCGCAGCCGCCGAGCTCGATCCATCCCTCGGAGGAGCAGGTGCGGCAGGGCCGGTCGGGATTGCCGACGGAGGCGCCCTTGCACACGTAGCAGAGCATGTCCATCTCGGCGCTCGGCTCGGTGAAGGGGAAGTAGTTCGGGCGCAGCCGGGTCTTCATCTCCGCGCCGAACAGCGACTGGACCATGTGGTCGAGGGTGCCCTTGAGGTCGGCCATGGTGAGGCCCTCGTCGATGGCGAGCAGCTCGATCTGGTGGAAGACCGGGGTGTGCGTGGCGTCCAGCTCGTCGGTGCGGTAGACGCGGCCGGGGCAGACCACGTAGACCGGCGGTTCGCGGTCGAGCATGCTGCGGGCCTGCACCGGGGAGGTGTGGGTGCGCAGCACGACACCGCTGTCCTCGCCCTTGCCGCCCTCGACGAAGAAGGTGTCCTGCATGGTGCGGGCGGGATGGTTCGGCGCGATGTTGAGGGCGTCGAAGTTGAACCACTCGGCCTCGGCCTCGGGGCCCTCGGCGATCTCGTAGCCCATGGAGACGAAGACGTCGGCGACGCGCTCCATCATCGTGGTCAGCGGGTGCCGGGCGCCGGCGGGGACGCGGTCGTAGGGCAGCGTGACGTCGACGGCCTCCTCGACCAGCACGCGGGCGTCCCGCTCGGCCTCCAGTTCGGCCTGCCGGCCGGCGAGGGCCTTGTTCACCGCGCCGCGGGCCATGCCGACGCGCTTGCCGGCGTCCGCCTTGGCGTGCGGGGGCAGGGCGCCGATCTCGCGGTTGGCGAGGGCCAGCGGCGAGGCCGGCCCGGTGTGGGCGACCTTGGCCTCGTGGAGCGCGTCGAGGGAGTCCGCGGCGGCGAAGGCGGCGAGCGCCTCGTCCCGCATGCGCTCGATCTGTTCCGGTTTCAACGCCTCGACCTCGACAGGGTCGTACGACTTATTGGGTGCCGACATCTCTTCCCGTGCTTCCGGTTGCTGGCTGATGGGTCCCCGTCACCGATCCGAGCTGGGATCGTCACCGACTTCGGGACGCAAAGGTGCCAAAGGCCGAGTCTAACGGGGGTGAGGTGTGCGAATGCGCCCGTGGGTCCGGGGCCGCTCTCAGACGAGGTAGGCCGGGAGTGCCACGGGCAGCGTAAATCGGAACAGGGCGCCGCCGCCGGGGGCGCGGCCGACCGTGATGACACCGCCGTGGGCTTCGACGATGCCCTTGACGATGTACAGCCCAAGGCCCGTGCCGCCGCGCTTGCTGCCCCGCCAGAAGCGGGTGAAGACGCGGTTCATGGACTCCTCCGGGATGCCGGGGCCCTCGTCGCTCACCGTGACCGACGTGCCGGCCTCCTCCCCTTCGCGGGGGGACGCCGAGGGCGTGATCTCGATGGTGACGGTTCCCTCCCCGTGGCGCACGGCATTTTCCAGCAGGTTGCTGAGCACCTGGTCGATCTTGTCGGGGTCGGCCCACAGGGCGGGCAGCGGGTGCTCGATGCGGAGCAGGAACCGGTCGGCGGGCTGACCGGCGGCGACGTAGGCCTGGATGTGCCGGCCGACGGCGGCACCGATGTCCACGGGCTGGCGGCGGACCTCCAGGCGCCCGGAGTCTATGCGGGAGATGTCGAGGAGTTCGGCGATGAGCCGGGTGACCCGGTCGGCGTCGGCGTCGACGGTCTCCAGCATCAGCCGCTTCTGGTCGTCGGTGAACCTCTCCCACTTGGCGAGCAGGGTCGCGGTGAACCCCTTGACGCTGGTCAGCGGGGAGCGCAGCTCGTGGGCGACGGTGGCGATCAGCTCGGCGTGGCTGCGCTCGGTGCGGCGGCGAGCCTCGGTGTCGCGCAGGCAGACGACGACGCGGCGGACCGGGCCGCCGGGGCGCACGCGTACGTAGCGGGCGGAGACGAGGACCTCGCGGCCGCCGGGCAGCAGCAGGTTCCGCTCGGGCTGGCGGGTGCGGATGGCGAGGCCGCCGTAGGGGTCGGTGAGCTGCCACCAGCGGCGGCCCTCGAGGTCCTCCAGCGGCAGCGCCTCGGCGAGGGGACGGCCGAGGACGTCGGCGGCCGGGCGGGCGGTGATGCGCGCGGCGGCGGCGTTGAAGCGGACGACGAGGCCGTGCGCGTCGGCGACGACGAGGCCGTCGGGGAGGTCGTCGAGGACGAGGCCGGGCCCGGCCGGGTCCGCGTCGGGATCACCGGCCTCGCTGTCCCGAGGGTGTCCGGCCCCGGTCCCCGGTTCCCTGCTCGTGCCGACACTCATCCCCGCACCCCACCTCTCTTCCGGCGTGGGCCCCGAACCCTGGTCACCCTACTGGCCGCCGGTGACGGACCGGCACCCTCCGGCGGCACGCTGTGCCCGCGCGGACGCGTAGAGACATACGGCCGCGGCGGTCGCCAGGTTCAGGCTCTCGGCCCTTCCGTGGATCGGGACGCGGACGACGGCGTCGGCGAGGGCGCGGGTCTCCTCGGGCAGTCCCCAGGCCTCGTTGCCGAACACCCAGGCGGTCGGGGTGCCCATCGTGCCCCGGTCGAGCTCGTCGTCGAGGTCGTCGGCCCCGGCCCCGTCGGCGGCGAGGACGCGCACCCCGGCGTCCCGGAGCCCGCCCACGGCCCGCTCCACGGTGACGCCGACGGCCACCGGGAGGTGGAAGAGCGAGCCGACGGAGGCGCGCACCGCCTTGGGGTTGTACAGGTCGACGGAGGCGTCGGTGAGGACGACGGCGTCCGCGCCGGCGGCGTCGGCGCAGCGCAGCACGGTGCCGGCGTTGCCGGGGTCGCGGACGTGGGCGAGGACGGCGACGAGGCGGGGCCGGGCGGCGAGGATCTCCTCGAACGGCGTGTCCAGGAACCGGCAGACGCCGACCAGGCCCTGCGGGGTGACGGTGGTGGAGATGTCCGCGATCACCTCCTCCTCGGCGAGGTGGACGCGGGCGCCCGCGGACCGGGCCGCCGTGACGATGTCCGCGTAGCGCTCGGCGGCCTCGGCCGTCGTGAAGAGCTCGACGAGCGTCGCCCCGTCCCCGTCCGCTCCGCGGTGTCCGACGGCCTCCCGCACGGCCTGCGGCCCCTCGGCGAGGAACAGCCGCTCCTTGCCCCGGAAATTCCGCCGGGCCAGCCGCCTGGCGGCAGAGACGCGGGGGGAACGGGGAGAGATGAGCATGGGTGACCTTCGGACGGGTGCGGCGGACGGTGGGACGGGTGCGGCGGGCCCCCGGCGGCGTACCTCCGGAGGCGCCCCTGACGCAGTCGGACCCGCAGGCCGGTGGGGGCCTGCGGGTCCGACTTCACGACGGCTCAGCGTCGGTACGGCGTCACGCGGCCTTCGGCGCGTTGACGTCCGACGGCAGCGCCTTCTGCGCGACCTCGACCAGCGCCGCGAACGCGTTCGCGTCGTTGACCGCCAGCTCGGCCAGGATCTTGCGGTCGACCTCGACGTTCGCGGCCTTCAGACCCTGGATGAAGCGGTTGTAGGTGATGCCGTTGGCGCGGGCAGCGGCGTTGATGCGCTGGATCCACAGCTGACGGAAGTCGCCCTTGCGCTTCTTGCGGTCGTTGTAGTTGTAGACCAGCGAGTGGGTGACCTGCTCCTTGGCCTTGCGGTACAGGCGCGAACGCTGACCGCGGTAGCCGGAGGCCTGCTCGAGGATCGCCCGGCGCTTCTTGTGGGCGTTGACTGCCCGCTTGACGCGTGCCACTTGATTAACTCCTTGTAGCGGGGCCGCGGTTTGTCCTCACGCGGCCCGGAAACGACTGGGTCCCGGTCCTGACGTACGGCGCTCGGTGGCGCCCGTACGTCACTTGCCGAGAAGCTTCTTGATCTTCTTGGCGTCGCCCGGGGCCATCTCGGCGTTGCCGGTGAGGCGACGCGTCAGACGGGACGACTTGTGCTCGAGCAGGTGGCGCTTGCCGGCGCGCTCGCGGAGCACCTTGCCGGAGCCGGTGATCTTGAACCGCTTGCTGGCACCGCTGTGCGACTTGTTCTTCGGCATAGCGCCGTTCTCTCCTCGTCGGTGGCGTTCCGGTGCCCGGTTCGGGGAACCGGGCACGGTGGAACGTCGCTCTTGTATCGGTTACGTCCTGAGGGCTCGCGCCCCCGGGATCACGCCTCGGCCGAAGCCTCGGCCGGCACCTCGGCACCTTCGGCGCCGGTGGCGCTGTCGGTGTCCTCGGCGTCCGCGGCGTTCTGCGAGCGGCCCGGGTGGGCCTTCGCCTCCGCCTTGCGGGCTTCCTGCGCCTGGCGGGCCTCGGCCATCGCCTCGGTCTTCTTCTTGTGCGGACCGAGAACCATGATCATGTTCCGGCCGTCCTGCTTCGGGTTCGACTCGACGAAACCGAGGTCCTGGACGTCCTCCGCGAGCCGCTGCAGCAGCCGGTAGCCCAGCTCGGGCCGGGACTGCTCGCGACCACGGAACATGATCGTGATCTTGACCTTGTCGCCCTGCTTGAGGAACCGGACGACGTGACCCTTCTTGGTGTCGTAGTCGTGCGGGTCGATCTTCGGCCGGAGCTTCATCTCCTTGATGACCGTGTGCGCCTGGTTCTTGCGCGCCTCACGGGCCTTCATGGCCGACTCGTACTTGAACTTCCCGTAGTCCATGAGCTTGCACACGGGCGGACGGGCGGTCGCCGCGACCTCGACCAGGTCCAGGTCGTACTCCTGCGCAAGCTCCAGGGCCTTGGCAAGCGGGACAATCCCGACCTGCTCGCCGCTGGGACCGACAAGTCGCACCTCGGGAACGCGAATCCGGTCGTTGATGCGGGGCTCGGCGCTGATGGATCCTCCTCGGTTAGCACCACACGGCGGTCTGGCGGACAGCCGTGGTTTGTCTGGGTGACATAGGGACCAACCGTCGCGGCGCATCAAAAATGCCCCGACGGGACACAGGCGGGACTCCGAAGGGCCGGAGCACCGCCGCGGTCGACCGCGGGGCGCGCTTTCGGACGACTGCGCCGACCGTACGGGGACGTACGGATCGGTGACGATCGTCTGACCGGTGACCCGCCGTCCCTCAGGACGGTCAGGTGGGAGATCGGAGCCTCCACTTGTGGGCCGGACACGTAGGTGTTCAGCCGGTCGTCACACAAGGTTAACAGCCCGCGGAGGCGCGCGCCAATCCCGTGCCCGCCCCACCGTACCCGCGGGCCGGGGGCGGGTACCGCCGCCTCCGGTGTCGGGCCGGCGGGCGGCGGGCCCTATCGTGTCCTGCATGAGTGACACCTCCCCCTCGGACCGCCCCGAGACCGCCTCGCAGGGCCCCGAGGCCCCCGGCACGCCCGGCTTCGACGAGATGACCCGCGACATCGCCGAGGTCCCGGCCGTCGAGGTCATCGTGACCGTCGCGGTCAACCTGATGAGTGCCGCCGCCGTGAAGCTCGGGCTGACCGAGGAGGGCGACAAGTACAAGGACCTCGACGAGGCCCGCAAGCTGGTGACCGCCCTGGCCGGCCTGCTGGACGCGGGCGCGACCGAGATCAGCTCCTTCCACGCCGCCCCGCTGCGGGACGGCCTGAAGTCGCTCCAGCTCGCGTTCCGCGAGGCCTCGCTCGTACCGGACGAGCCGGGCCAGGGCCCGGGCGAGAAGTACACGGGCCCGGTCTTCGGCTGAGCCCGGTCGCCGCTCCGAGAGCGGCCGTTAACCCCTGATGTACAGCGCCTCGCCCGGCGGGTTGCTCCCCGCCGGGAGGAGCGCCAGGTCCAGTCCCCGCACCAGCCGGGCCCGCAGGGTCTCGTCGGCGGCGAGGCGGCCGGCCACCGCGCGGGCGGCCTGCGCCGGGTCCCCCTGAGGGTCCAGGACGAGCGCGAGCGTGCCGTCCGCCCGGCCCGGGCCCAGATAGGCGCCGAGGACCGCCGGCTCGGCGGCGACGGCGGTGCGCACGGCCTCGCGCACGGCGGGATCGGCCAGTGGATCGACCGTCGTCCGCCCCTCGGCGAGCGCACGCAGCGCCGGGCCGGTCAGCTCGTACGGCACCGGTCCCGACAGGTCGAGCACGAGCGTGTCCGCCTTCTCGTGCGCCGCGGCCTGCAGCGCCTGGTGCAACGGGACGGCGACGGGGCGCGCGGCGGGGTCCCAGCGGGCCAGCGCGGCGGTGGAGGTGAACGCGGGCAGCGCGGTACGCCCGCCGGCCTTCAGCGTGGGCACGGCCATGTCACTGGTCTTCTCGCGGCGCAGCCCGCCCACCCGTCTCCCCCCACCGCCCTCGCTCGACGCTTCGCGGCCCCCTTCATCGTCCTCCTCGACCTCCTCGACCTCCTCGACCTCACCGAGCACGGCGACGACGGGGACGAGCAGACGGGCGCCCTTGAGCGCCTCCAGGACGGGCGCGTGCGCGGAACGGTCCTCGGCCCAGGCGGCGAGCGCGGCGCTCAGCGCGGGATCGGCGGAGCCGTCGTCGTCGGAGAAGCCGGGGTCGGGGATGTTCTTGTTCGCCACGGTCACCGACCCTATAGGGGGCACCCGGGCCGGCTCGTACGGGCCCGTCCGCGTGGAGGGCGGGCCGGTGAGGGTGCCAGGGTTCGGGGTCGGCGGGTTCGGGAGCGGGGAGGCGTGGGTGGGGTCCGTGGGGAATGCGGCCGACGAGCGTGGCGGGGTGCTCACCGAGGCGATGAGGGCGGTCCCGGTCCCGGACCGGGTGCGGGTCTCGGTGGCCGTCCTCGACCGGGACTCGGGCGCCCACGCGGCCTACGGCGAGGGGGAGTTCGTCACGGCGAGCGTCGTCAAGGTCGACATCCTCGCGGCGCTGCTCCTGCGGGCGCGGGACGCGGGCCGCCCGCCGACCGCGCGGGAGCGGGCGTACGCCGCCGCGATGATCGAGCGCAGCGACAACGACTCCGCCTCCGCGCTGTGGGAGGCGATCGGCCGGGCGGAGGGCCTCGACGCGGCGAACGCGCGGTTCGGGCTGCGGGCCACCCGGGGCGGGGAAGGGCCGCTGTGGGGCCTGACACGGACCACCGCCGCCGATCGGCTGCGCCTGCTGCGGCAGGTGTACGGGGAGGGCGGCCCCTGCGGTGCCCCGCTCCTCGACGCGGACTCGCGGGCGTACGTCCGGGAGCTGATGGGGAACGTGGTGGCGGATCAGCGTTGGGGGGTGTCCGCGGCGGCCGGGCTCGGCCGAGGATCCGCACCGGCGTGCGCCCTGAAGAACGGGTGGCTGCCGCGGAGCGCCACGGGGCTGTGGGTCGTCCACAGCGTCGGGCGGATCACGACCGCCGAGGGGCACCGTTGTCTGATGGCCGTGCTGTCGGACGGGCACGCCACGCTCGCGGAGGGGATCGCGGTGGTGGAGGCGGCGGCCCGGGCCGCGGCCGGGCTCCTCGCCGGGGGCGGGGAGGGGACCGGGGCCGGGTAGCGCCCGGAGGGCGGCCGGTTACGGCAGCCGGGGGCCCGCTGGGTGCCGGGTGCGCCAGAGGACCACGGCCGCGACCAGCAGGACCGCGCCCAGGCCGCCCGCGAGGGGGCCCGCCCAGCCGAGGGAGTCGCCGTCCCCGTCCGGGTCCCCGGGGCCGGGGCCGAAGTACTTCTCGGGATAGGTGCCCGCGTGGAGCTGCCGGGGCTCCAGTCGGGCCGCCGCCCGGAGCGCCGCCGCGGGGTCGACGAAGCCGAAGCCGCGGGCGTCGTCGCGGCCCCCGCCGGGGGCGTTGCGGGCGGAGTCCTCCAGGAGTCGCTTGACCTGGGCCGGGGTGAGGTCCGGGTGGACGGCCTTGATCAGGGCGGCCGCGCCGGAGACGAACGCGGAGGCGGCGCTGGTGCCCCAGCCCTCGTAGTACTGGCGGTCGGGGTCGGCGATGACGACGTCGACGCCGGGGGCCGCGACGGTGGCGTACCAGTGGCGGGTGGAGAAGGCGGCACGGGTGCCGTAGCGGTCGACGGCGGTCGCCGCGATCACGCCCGGGTAGGCGGCCGGGTAGGAGATGTGGTCGCCCTTCTCGCCACCGTTGCCGGCGGAGGCGACGACGACCGCGCCCCGTTCGAGCGCGTACTGCACGGCCTCGTCCTCGGCGGCCTCGGGGTGGGCTGCGTCGGAGTCGTCACCGAGGGAGAGGTTGATGACGTCGGCGCCGTGGTCGGCGGCCCAGCGGATCCCCTCGGCCAGGGCGTTGCCCCGGGTGTCGCGGGCCTTGGCCCGGGAGGGATCGCCCTCCTCCAGGATGACCCGGACGGGGAGGATCTTCGCCTCGGGGGCGATGCCGAGGACACCGTCGGCCTCGCCCGCGCCATGCCCGTGACCGGCGATGATGCCGGCCATGGCGGTGCCGTGCCGGGCCCAGGGGCGGTCGCCGCGCGAGGCCCCGAAGCCGATCATGTCCTTGCCCGGCAGCACATTGCCGGCCAGGTCGGGGTGCTGGTCGTCGACGCCGGTGTCGAGGACGGCGACGGTCACGCCCTTGCCCTTGGTGGTCGCCCAGGCCTCGTCGGTGTGCATGGCGTCCAGGGCCCACTGCTGGGCCCGTATGCCGTCGGCGTGGGCGGTGCCGGCGGGGGTGAGCACCACGAGGGTGGCGGCGAACAGCGGGGCGAGGACCCGGGCGGCGGCGCGGCCGCGGCGGCGGGGCGAGGCGCTGGGGCGGGTCATGACGGCTTCTCCGTGGCGGAGGCGACCGCCGTGCGCAGACGGCGTTCGACGCGGTCGGCGAGGCCCTTGGCCTCGTGGCCGAGTCCGGCCTGGGCGGGGGCGCTGGTGGCGCCGGAGGCGGTGGCCTTGGCGGCGGGCTGGGGGTCGGTGACCGTCCGGCCGTCGGCGAAGCCGGAGACGGCGTAGACGACGACGGGGGCGTCGGTGAGCACGGACAGGGTCCAGGAGGCGCGCTGGGCGTCCCCGAAGTCCGCGGCGACGGTGTCCTTCGCGGCGTACGGACGGGGCATGAGGTCGGGGCGCCGGTCCAGGCCCTGCGCCTCGACGCGGGTCCGCAGCGCGGCCATGGCGGTGGCGTCGGCGCGGGTGAACAGCAGGCCGACGGTGGTGACATGGCTGCGGGTGGCGTCGGTGTAGGTGGCGCGGAGCAGCCGGAGGCAGCCGACGGGGGCGAGGGCCTTGCGCAGCAGCGGGTCGAAAGCGTCGCGGCAGCCGGTGTCGGGGGCGACGGCGATCCGGGTCCAGGTGCGGTCGGAGCCGCCGGGGCCGGCGCCCTCGCCGTCGACGGTGGGCGGGAAGAGACGGTCGACGGGAAGGCTGTGCCAGAGGTCGCCGGCGGCGCTGTAGGCGGTGCGGGCGCCGTCCTCGTCCGCGCCACCGCCGGTGAGCCAGCTGCCGGTGACGGCGCCGCCGAGGAGGCCGGCGCCGAGCACGAGGCAGGCCGCCGCGGCGGCGGCCCGGGTGCGTATGCGCTCGCCGAGGGGGTGCGGGCGGCGCGGGCGGCCCTCGGGGATCCCGGATGTCTCGGGTCGGCCGAGGGTCACGTAGGGGCGCGCGGGCGCGGCCGCCGGGGACGAAGGGGCGGGTGGTGCCGGGGGTGGGGGCGGCAGCGGTCCCGTGGTCTCGACGATGCCGCCGTCGGGGCGAGGGCGGGGAGGGTGGACGCCGTCACTCGCCGGCGGGGCCGGCCGGGCTGGTGGAACCGGTGGGACCGGCGGGACGGTTGGGGCCGGACGTGCCGGACGTGCCGGTGGGACGGGTGGGGCCGCCGGGGCGGGTGGGGTGTCCGGAAAGCGGGAGGAGGGGGCGGGCGGCGGGGGCGTGTCGCTGCCCACGCGCCGGGGGTGCACGCCGGAGCGCGGGGTGCCCGGGGGCGCGGGCGCCGCCGGGCCGGAAGCGCCGGGGGGACCGGATGTGGTGGAGGTGCCGGCCGACCCGGACGTGCCCGAGGTGCCGGACGTGCTCGACGTGCCGCCGGTACCCGGGGTGTGGCGGTGCGGGTGGCGGCCCGGGCCCGGCTCGCCGGGGCCCGGTCCGGGGCCGGGGACGTACGGGCGCGCGGGTCCGTGGGGGCGGCCCGGGGGCTTCTCTCCACCGCTCCCGCGGCCCCTGCCGTCCTCCGGGGGCTCCGCGCCCGGGGTGTGCTCGGGAGGGCGTCCGGCCGCCCGGGCGGGCTCGGCCCCCTGCGCCCGCGGGGAGGTGCGGGGCCCCGCGGGCCGTGTTCCGGCCGGCGGGACGAGGGGACGCGGGGGGACCGGGGCGCGGTCTGCTTCCGTGCTCATGGGTCCGCTCCCCTGTTCCATCTCCGGTCCTTCCCCCTCACCGCGCGTCACTCTACGGGCTGAACCCGCCCGCACGGGAACCACTCTGGGATGCCAGGGGCTTTGGCCCGGAACGTCCCCTACCCTGCGGTAATCACTTCTGGCAGGCTTCGGGCATGACCGCCCGTGCCGCAGACCGTGCCCGGTACGACAGGGCCACCGCCGCTCTCGACGCCCCTCTCGCCCTCGTCGACCTCGCCGCCTTCGACGCCAACGCCGAGGACATCCTGCGCCGCGCGGCGGGCAAGCCGGTGCGGGTCGCCAGCAAGTCCGTGCGCTGCCGTGCCCTGCTGGAACGGGTCCTGGCGCGCGAGGGCTTCGCGGGCGTCATGTCGTACACGCTCGCCGAGTCCCTGTGGCTCGCGCGCTCCGGCTTCGAGGACGTGCTCCTCGCGTACCCCTCCGCCGACCGCGCCGCCTACGCCGAGCTGACGGCCGATCCCAAGCTGGCCGCCGCCGTCACGGTCATGGTCGACGACCCCGCCCAGCTCCGGCTGATCGACGACTCCCGCGCGGGCGGCACCGAGGAGGTGCGGGTCTGCGTGGAGCTGGACACCTCGCTGCGGCTGCTGGGCGGCCGGGTGCGGATCGGCGCCCGCCGCTCCTCCCTGCACTCCCCCGCCCAACTGGCCGAACTGGCCCGCACGATCGCCCGTACCCCCGGTTTCCGGCTGGTGGGGATCATGGCGTACGAGGGGCACATCGCCGGGGTCGGCGACGCCGTGGCCGGGCAGCCGCTGCGCTCCCGGGCGGTACGGCTGATGCAGTCGGCCGCCCGCCGGGAGCTGGCCGCGCGGCGCGCGGAGGCCGTGCGCGCGGTCCGGGCGGTCGCGCCGGACCTGGAGTTCGTCAACGGCGGCGGCACGGGCAGCGTGCAGTACACGGCGGCCGAGGACGCGGTCACCGAGATCGCGGCCGGCTCCGGCCTGTACGTGCCGCGGCTGTTCGACAACTACACCTCGTTCCACGGCCGTCCGGCCGCCCTGTTCGCCCTCCCCGTGGTGCGGCGGCCGGGCGTCGGCGTGGTGACCGTGCTCGGCGGCGGCTACCCGGCCTCCGGCGCGGCCGGCCGGGACCGGCTACCGGAGCCTTATCTGCCGGAAGGGCTGCGGTACGACCCCCAGGAGGGCGCCGGCGAGGTGCAGACCCCGCTCCTCGGCTCACCGGCCGACGATCTGCTGATCGGCGACAAGGTGTGGTTCCGGCACGCCAAGGCGGGCGAGTTGTGCGAGCGTTTCGAGGCACTGCACCTGGTCGAGGGCGAGACGATCACGGCGACCGTGCCGACGTACCGGGGCGAGGGGCGGACCTTCCTCTGAGAGCCCTCGGCCACCTAGGGTCTGCAGCCGCGTCTCAGCGCCCCGGGCCGATGCTGCTGCCCACCCCGCCGTCCCCGGCCGCGTCGCCGACCGGGCGGATGCCCTCGGTGATGCGGTCCATGTCGGCGACCGGCGGACCGTCGGCGCCCGCGTCGAAGGCGAAGCGGACCAGGACCGGCGACTGGGAGCCCACGCTGGACGGGAAGGCGAGGGACTCGACGTAGCCGCCGGGACCCTCGGCCGTGGTCACGCGCCAGCGCACGAAGTACCCCGCGCGGCCGGCCACCGCGACCTGCCCCTGCTTCACCAGGCGGTGGGAGGTCACGCCGCCGTAGGGCCGGTCACCGGCGCCGTCGCGGTCGTACTCGGCCTCTGCCGCGTCCTGGACGTCGTCCGTGGCGAGTTCCTCCGGGCTCGGGCCGGCCGGGGCCGTGCGGGACAGGACGCGGCCGTGCCGGCACACCCCGACGGAGTCGCCGGGGCAGGTGTAGGTGCCGGGGGTGGTGAGGACGACGTCGTCCTCGGCCACGTGCTCGGGCCGCTCCCAGCCCTCGAGGACCGGGAAGGTGAGACCGTTCAGTTCGTCCACGACGACCGAGGGGTCGGCGGTGGCGGAGGGCTGCGGCGCTTTCGGTCCCGCGGACTTCCCCGCGGCGGCGGAGGACCCGGAGGCCGGGGCGCTCGGCCCGGCCCCGGCCCGGCCGCCCTCCTCGCCGTCGTCCCCGCCCTCGCGCCCGAGGACGGCGATCCCGGTCCCGAGGCACGCGAGCAGCACGACCCCGGCGGCCACGAGCGCGAGGACCCGGCCGCGGCCGGAACCCGGGCGTTCGGGGACGACGGGGACGACGGGGACGACGGGGACGAAGACAGCAGAGGACGCCGCCCCCGCCCCCGGCCCCGGTAGTGACCCGGGCCCCGGTTCCGGTGTGCGGCGGTGGTCGGTCCACGCGGTCCCGTCCCACCAGCGCTCGCTCAACGGGTAGGACGGGTCCCGGTACCAGCCGGGCGGCGGCGCACTGCTCATCCCGGCACTCCAGGCCGCACCCGGCCGGTCCCCACCACTCTCGGGGACGTCAGGAACTGTACGCGGACTCCGGCCCGTACACCGTGTCCTTCTGGTCCGGCACCACGGAGCCGTCCTCCCGGCGCACCGGGCCCCGGCTCCCGTCGGGCTCGTTGTACGCGGTCGTCGAGCACGGGTAGGGGTCGGCCTTGCGCGGCAGCGGCTCGATGAACATGGGGTTGATCACCCAGCGGCCGTCGGCGTCGTCGTAGGCCCGGCACATGATCTCGGCCTTGTTGCGGTTGAGGACGAGGTGCGCGCCGACCGCGTCGCCGACGAAGGTGACGTCGGTGTCGGCGTCGCCGCCGCCGATCACGATGCGGTGCGCCCGGTCCTGCTTCTTCCAGGCGGCGGCGCCGTGGATGCCGAAGATGTCCTGGTTGATCCAGCAGCGCTTGCCGTCGATGTACGGGATCGCGGTGCCCTTGTTCACCGGTACGTCGCCGCAGCCGGTGTTGTAGGTGGTGATCCGGCCGCGGCGGTCGAGGACCGAGCGGATGGCGACGGTGTGCGCGGCGTCGATGCCGACGCCCGGCGCCCAGACCTCGGTGACCGGCTCGGAGCCTGCCGAGACGATCCAGACGTCGAAGCCCGCTTTCCGCAGGGTGCGGACCAGGTCGCGCTGCTGCTCGTAGTAGCGCACGTAGCCCGGAACGGTGTGCGTGCCGAGCGTGCGGGTGGAGCCCACGGGCGCGGCGAGGGCCTCGTCACGGGCGTGGCGGGCGTAGGAGGAGAGTTCGGGGACGGTGTGCCCGGCGAAGAGCTGCGGCACCCAGGCGTACTGGGGGACGGTGCGCCGGTGGTTCCAGGTGCCGGAGAAGGCGGCGGCGCCGCTCATGGTGGTGGCGTTCTCGCGGATCTCGAAGATCTCGTCGGTGCAGTCGGTGTCGGTGGCGGTCGGCAGGGGCGCGCCGACGGGCACCTCGGTGCCGCAGGCCTCGGTCAGCGCCCGGTCGGCGGCGTCGGTGAGCCAGGCGCTGGTGTCCTTCCAGCGGGCGGGGCGCAGGATCTTGTCGTGCCGCAGCGCCCAGGACAGGGTCGCGTCGGTGACATCGTTCTTGGTGATCGTGTTGTCCCAGTCGAAGGCCGCGACCGGGCGGTGCCCCTTGTGCCGCCCGCCGTAGCAGGTGCCGAAGGTGTCGATGACCTGCTGGAGCCGTTCCCGGTTGGCGCCGTACCAGTCGGTGCTCAGTTCGGGGCAGTCGCGGTGCGCGGCGGTGGCGTGGATGTTGTGCGTCCCATTGCCCGCCGTGCCGGTGCCCGCCGTGCCGCCGGTGGCCGCCTCGGCCGACGGTGCGGCCGCCAGTGCGGCGACCGCGGCGAAGGTCGCTGTCGTCCGGATGATCGTGGGGGTGATCGCTCGTCGGAGTCGCATGGGAACGGGACGCTACACCCCGGGGCCGCCGGGGCTACAGAGGCGTGACGTAGGCACCGGAGATTCCGCCGTCCACCAGGAAGTCGGTGGCGTTGACGAAGGAGGAGTCGTCGCTGGCGAGGAAGGCGACGGCGGCGGCGATCTCCTCGGCCTCCGCGAACCGGCCGAGCGGAATGTGCACCAGGCGGCGGGCGGCCCGTTCGGGGTCCTTGGCGAACAGCTCGCGCAGCAGCGGGGTGTTGACGGGGCCGGGGCACAGCGCGTTGACGCGGATGCCCTCGCGGGCGAACTGCACGCCCAGTTCGCGGGACATGGCGAGGACGCCGCCCTTGGAGGCGGTGTACGAGATCTGGCTGGTGGCGGCGCCCATGCGGGCCACGAAGGACGCCGTGTTGATGATGGAGCCCCGGCCCTGGCGCCGCATGTACGGCAGGGCGGCCTTGCAGCACAGGTAGACGGAGGTGAGGTTGACCTCCTGCACGCGCTTCCACGCCTCCAGGCCGGTCTCCAGGATGGAGTCGTCGTCGGGCGGGGAGATGCCCGCGTTGTTGAAGGCGACGTCGACCGAGCCGTAGGTGTCGTCCGCGGCCCGGAACAGCGCCTCGACCTGGTCGGGGTCGGTGACGTCGACGGCGACGAAGAGGCCGCCGGTCTCCTCGGCGGCGGCCCGGCCGCGGGTCGCGTCCACGTCGCCGCAGACCACGTGGGCGCCCTCGGCGGCGAGCCGGCGGGCGGCGGCCAGGCCGATGCCGCTGCCGGCCCCGGTGACGACGGCGGTGCGGCCGACCAGTCGGCGGCAGACGACGTCCGACGGCTGTTCCGACGCTTGTTCCGACGGCTGTGCGCTCATTGTGCGGGGCCCTCCGTGGAGATGAAGACGTTCTTGGTCTCGGTGAACGCGGTCAGGGCGTCCGGGCCCAGCTCACGGCCGATGCCGGACTGCTTGTAGCCGCCGAACGGGGTCCAGTAGCGGACGCTGGAGTGGGAGTTGACGGACAGGTTTCCGGCCCGGACGGCGCCCGAGACGCGCAGGGCGCGGCCGACGTCGCGGGTCCAGATCGAGCCGGACAGCCCGTAGGGGGTGGCGTTGGCGAGGCGGATCGCGTCGGCCTCGTCCTCGAAGGGCAGGACGACGGCGACGGGGCCGAAGACCTCCTCGACGGCGACACGCGCGTCCGGGTCCGTGCCGGTGAGGACGGTGGGCGGGAACCAGAAGCCGGGGCCCTCGGGCGCGGTGCCGCGGAGGGCGGGGGCGCCGGGGTCGACGTAGGAGCGGACACGGGCGAGCTGGGCGGCGGAGATCAGCGGGCCCACGTCGGTGCGCTCGTCGGCGGGGTCGCCGACGCGGACGGCCTCGAGGGCGGGGGCCAGCAGGTCGAGGAAGCGCTCGTGGACGGAGCGCTGGACGAGGATGCGGGTGCGGGCGCAGCAGTCCTGGCCGCAGTTGTCGAGGAAGGACATCGGCGCGGCCGCCGCGGCCGTCTCCAGGTCGGCGTCGGCGAAGACGAGGTTCGGGCTCTTGCCGCCGAGTTCGAGGGTGAGGCGTTTGAGGTGCTCCCCGCTCCTCGCCCAGACCTGCCTGCCCACGGCGGTCGACCCGGTGAAGACGATCTTCGCCACGCCGGGGTGGTCGACGAGGGCGGCGCCCGCGACCGGTCCGTGGCCCGGCAGCACCTGGAACAGGTGCTCGGGCAGCCCGGCCTCCAGGGCGAGTTCCGCGAGGCGGAGCGCGGTGAGCGGGGTGGCCTCGGCGGGTTTGAGGAGGACCGCGTTGCCCGCGGCGAGGGCGGGGGCGGTGCCCCAGGCGGCGATCGGCATCGGGAAGTTCCAGGGCGCGATGACGCCGACCACGCCGAGCGGTTCGAGGATCGTGACGTCCAGACCGCCGGGGACCGGAATCTGGCGGCCGGTGAGCCGCTCCACTCCCCCGGCCGCGTAGTCGAGCAGGTCGCGGACGTTGCCGGCCTCCCAGCGGGCGTTGCCGACGGTGTGCCCGGCCTCGCGCACCTCCAGCGCGGCGAGTTCCTCCAGGTGGGCGTCGACGGTCGCGGCGAAGCGGCGCAGCAGCCGGGCGCGGTCGCCGGGGGCGAGGGCCACCCAGCGTTCCTGCGCCCGCCGGGCGCGGGCGACGGCCGCGTCCACGTCGGCCGGGCTCGCGGCGGGGACGGTGGCGAGGAGTTCCTCGGTGGCGGGGTCGAGCACCCGGAGTTCCTCCGGGGCGGGCACGTGGTCGTCGTTCACGTCGTGCGCTGCCTGCCTCATGGTGGGCACTGCCTGCCTCTCACATGCGTTCGAAGGAGCGGCGCAGCTCCCAGTCGGTCACCGCGGCGTCGAAGGCGGCCAGTTCGACGCGGGCCATGTTGCGGTAGTGGGCGACGACCTCGTCGCCGAAGGCGGCCCGTGCGAGCGGGCTGTGCTCCCACAGTTCGGCCGCCTCGCGCAGGGTGGTGGGCACGTGCGCGTAGTCGGCGGAGTAGGCGTTGCCCGCGCACGGCTCGGGGAGCTCCAGACGGTGCTCGATGCCGTACAGCCCGGCGGCGACCATGCCGGCCACGGCGAGGTAGGGGTTGACGTCGCCGCCCGGCACCCGGTTCTCGAAGCGCCGGGAGCGGCCGTGGCCGACCACCCGCAAGGCGCAGGTGCGGTTGTCGTGGCCCCAGGCGACGGCGGTGGGGGCGAAGGAGCCGGGCTGGAAGCGTTTGTAGGAGTTGATGTGGGGCGCGTAGAGGAGGGTGAAGTCGCGGAGCGCGGCGAGCTGTCCGGCGAGGAAGTGCCGCATCGTCTCCGACATGCCCTCGGGTCCGTCACCGTCCATGACGTTGGCCCCGTCGGCGTCGGTGAGGGAGAGGTGGATGTGGCAGGAGTTGCCCTCGCGCTCGTTGTACTTGGCCATGAAGGTGAGCGAGACGCCCTCCTGGGCGGCGATCTCCTTGGCTCCGGTCTTGTACAGGGCGTGCTGGTCGCAGGTGACGAGGGCCTCGTCGTAGCGGAAGGCGATCTCGTGCTGGCCGGGGTTGCACTCGCCCTTGGCGGACTCGACGGTGAGCCCGGCGCCCGCCATCTCGTTGCGGATGCGGCGCAGCAGGGGTTCGACGCGGCCGGTGCCGAGGACGGAGTAGTCGACGTTGTACTGGTTGGCCGGGGTGAGGCCGCGGTAGCCGGCGTCCCAGGCCTGCTCGTAGGTGTCCTTGAAGACGATGAACTCCAACTCGGTGCCGACCTGGGCGCTCCAGCCGTGCTCGGCCAGTCCTTCCAGGTGGCGGCGCAGGATCTGGCGGGGGGCGGGGACGACCGGGGAGCCGTCGTGCCAGGTGAGGTCGGCCAGGGCGAGCGCGGTGCCCTCGTGCCAGGGCACCCGGCGCAGGGTGGCGAGGTCGGGGCGGAGCACGAAGTCGCCGTAGCCGTGCTCCCAGGAGGACATCGCGTAGCCGTCGACGGTGTTCATGTCGGCGTCGACGGCGAGGAGGTAGTTGCAGCCCTCCGTGCCGTGCTCCAGTACCTCGTCGCAGAAGAAGCGCGCGGCGAACCGCTTGCCCTGGAGCCGCCCCTGCATGTCGGGGAAGGCCAGGACGACGGTGTCGATCTCGCCGCCGGCGACGAGGGCGTGCAGTTCCTCGACGCCGAGCGGGGGTGTGCGGTCTGCCACGGGAAGGCCTCCTCGGTCAGCCGGGAGCCCTAAGGTATGGCGTTGGACCATTGCCTGGGAAGGGGGTGCCGCGCATGTCGCGGAACGCGCCGGGCGAGCCGGGGGACGGCCCGCAGGAGGACGCTCCGGAAGGCGCCCCGGAGGACGCGGCGGACGGTGCGCGGGACCGGCTGGCCCCGGTGCTGCGGCCGGTGCGGACGGGCAACGGCTTCGAGGAGGCGCTGGAGCAGATCCTGCGGGTCCTGCGGCTCGGGCTGGTGCCCGCCGGGGAGCGGCTGCCCGCCGAACGGGAGCTGGCCGGGCGGCTGGGCGTCAGCCGGGTGACGCTGCGCGAGGTGCTGCGGGTGCTGCACGAGGAGGGCCTGGTCACCTCGCGGCGCGGCCGCTACGGCGGCACGTTCGTGCTGCCCCGCGCGGAGGCGGGCGGCACGCGGGACGCGGGCGGCGCGGCCGAGCTGCGGCGCCGGACCGCCTCCGTGGACCTGGAGGACGTGCTGCGCTTCCGGGAGGTGCTGGAGGTCGGCGCGGCCGGGCTGTGCGCGGCGCAGGGGCTGGACGGGGCGGGGGCCGCGCGGCTGCGCGCGGCGCTGGCCGGCACCCGGGACACGCCGCCGGGCGGCTACCGGCGCGGGGACACCCTGCTGCACCTGACCCTCGCCGAGCTGTCCGGCTCCCCGACGCTCGCCGCCCAGTACGCGGCGGTGCGGGCCACGCTGAACGACCTGCTGGAGTGCATCCCGCTTCTCGTGCGCAACCTCGAGCACTCGCAGCGGCAGCACACCGCGCTGGTCGAGGCGGTGCTGGACCGGAACCCGGAGGCGGCGCGGGAGCGGATGCGGGAGCACTGCGCGGGGACGGCGGCGCTGCTGCGCGGGTTCCTGGCCTAGGGCGTGTCCCGCGGGGGACGGGCGGCAAAGGTACGGTGGCAGGCCATTGGCGGAGCGAGGCGCGGGTGAGTGGTGTGGGCGGACGGCCGTTGATCGGCGTGAGCACGTATCTGGAGTCCGGGGCGCGCTGGGGCGTCTGGGAGCTGGAGGCGGCGCTGCTGCCCGCCGGGTACCCGCGGCTGGTGCAGCGGGCCGGGGGTCTCGCGGTGATGCTGCCGCCGGACGACCCGGACCGGGCGGCCGAGACCCTCGCGCGGCTCGACGGCCTGGTGATCGCGGGCGGTCCCGATGTCGACCCGGCCCGCTACGGCGCCGAGCGCTCGCCCCGGACGGGGCCGGCGGCGCCGGAGCGCGACGCGTGGGAGCTGGCGCTGATCCGGGCCGCGCTCCGTGCGCGCACGCCGCTGCTGGGGATCTGCCGGGGCATGCAGCTCCTCAACGTGGCGCTGGGCGGCACCCTGGTGCAGCACCTGGACGGGCACGCCGAGCGCGTGGGGGTGTTCGGGACGCATCCCGTGGAGGCGGTGCCGGGGTCCCGGTACGCGGAGATCGTGCCGGAGGTCTGCGAGGTCCCGGCCTACCACCACCAGGCCGTGGAGCGCCTGGGCGAGGGGCTGGTCGTCTCGGCGTACGCGAAGGACGCCGTGGTCGAGGCGGTGGAGACGCCCCCGGGCGCGGAGCACGGCTGGGTGCTGGGGGTGCAGTGGCATCCGGAGATGGGGGACGACGTGCGGGTGATGCGGGCGCTGGTGGAGGAGGCGTCCCGGCGGGACTGAGTCGGACCCGACGACGCCCCGACGGGCGGACGGCGCCGCTTCGGGAACAGGCCCTACGCGCCGCCCGGGTCCAGGTGTTCGCCCACGGCGACGACCACGACCCGGGTCTCGGGCACCGTCGCCCGCCAGCGGTGCCGTATCCCGCCGGTCAGGTACAGCGTGTCGCCCCGGCCGAGGCGCTGGGCGCGGCCCTCCGCCTCGACCTCGATGCCGCCCTCGACGACGTACATCAGCTCGTCGTTGCGGTGCTGGAACTCGCGTCCCGCGTCGTGGTCGCCGATGAACTCCAGGGCGTGCAGCTGGTGGTGCCCGCGCACAAGGGAGCGCACCCGGGCGGGCGTGTGCTCCCCCTCGTCGGCGCGCACCACGTCCACGCCGCCGGCCGGGTCGGCGGCGGCGAGCAGCGTCGCGGCCGTCGTGCCGAGGGCGGCGGCCACCTTCTCCAGCGAGTGCCGGCTGGGGCGGGCCCTCTCGTTCTCCACCTGGCTGAGGAAGGGCACCGAGAGCCCACTGCGCTCGGCCACGACGGAGAGCGTGAGTTCCAGGGCCCGGCGCCGTCGCCGGACGGCCGCGCCCACCCGCAGGGGCTGTTCCTTGTGGTCGCCCATCGCCTCCGCCTCCTCCCTCGCTCGTCGGTCGTTCGTGTCGTTCATCGGTAGTGGTCGGCGGCCGGCCGCCGGTGGTTCGTGCGGAGCCCTGTGCGCTCCACGGTTGTCTGCACCCTACGCACGTTCGGCAAACCGTTTCATGCGCCCTTCACAACGCCGTGACCGGGCTGTACCACGAGGCTCACAGATTGCGCCAGTAGAGGAGCTCGCCGGCCTCCCCCGCAGCCGCCCCCTCGCGCGGGACGAACACGCTGACCAGGAGGGCGCGCCGGCCGTCCGGGGCGGTGATCGTGGTGGCGGAGGGGTTGGCGAGGGCGTGGCTGCCGCGGTGGGTGCGTACGGCGACCGGTTCGGCGCGGCCGAGCCGGGGGTCATAACCGTACAACCGCCAGCTTCCGAAGTCGTCCGGTCGGAGCTGTCCCTCGATCAGGACGAGGTCGTGGCCGGCCAGCCGCAGGGAGGTGCGGTCGCCGATGTTGCCGCGGGGGCCGCAGGCCCGTACGGCGTGGTCGAGCCGCTGGTCGGGGTGGGTGCGCCAGGCGCGGAAGCCGTGCAGGACGGCGGTGAGCTGGCGGTCGGTGTCGCAGCGGTCGCGGTAGTGGCCGGTGAGTTCGACGGTGCCGCCGCGCGCGGCGGTGATGTCGGGGGTGCCCTCGGCGCAGCGGGAGAGGGTGCGCGGGGCGTCGAAGGAGCGTTCGGGGCGGCCGGTCAGGAGGGCGGTGAGTCCCGGGTAGGACCGTAGCTCCAGGTGATTGTCCGGATCTTTTTCGTAGGCGAGGACCCAGTCGCCGCCGCTGTCCTCGGTGGCGGCGAGGGAGGGCTGGCTGGTGCCGGGGCCGAAGTCGTGTCTGCGGTGCCAGGTGCGCAGGTCGGTGGAGGTGGCGACGGCCGCGTGGAAACGGCCGTCCTCGAGCGCGGTGTGGTAGACGGCGAGGTAGGGGCCCGAGGGCGGCTGCACGATCTGCGCGGCGTCCATGGTGCGGCCGGTGTCGTCCCGGGCGTCGTAGAGGTGGCCGTCGGCCTCGCGGACGTCGCCGGCGAGCCGGGTGAAGCGGGCGGCGGCGGAGGGCTGGGCGAGCACCGGGCCGGCGGTGGGGAGTAAGGCGACCAGGGCGGCGAGGGCCGCGTACAGCACGGGGCGGGGCGCTGGGATCACGACGCCTCCCGGATGGTCGGCGGGCAGGGACGCACGCGTACGCGAAGGGCCGGGTACCCCGAATGGCCCTCTCACGTGCCTCTCCCCCGCTCCGCCTCGCGAGGCACGGGAGGCACGGGAGGCACGGGAGGCACGGGAGGCACGGGAGAGGGGCGGGTCGCCCCGCCCCTCTCCCGTAACGACGCCCCCCGTACCGCCGACTACTCCGTCTTCGCGTCGCCCACCGGCGCCCACTTGTCGAGCTGACCGGGGTTCTTCTTCAGCCAGGCGCGGATCGCGTCCCGCTCCTGGCCCTTGTCGACCTTCTGGATCTCCGCCTCGAGGCTGGTGAGCTGCTTCTCGGTCATCGAGAAGTTCTTCAGCCACTTGCCGACCACGGGATTGTCCTCGGTGAAGCCCTTGCGGGCGAGCACGTGAACGTCGTCGCCCTTGCCCCAGGCGCCCTTGGGATCCTTGAGCTTCCTCAGGTCGAAGTTGTTGTACGCCCAGTGCGGCGACCACAGCGGGACGACGATCGGTTCCTTCTTGGCGTAGGCCCGCTTGAGCTCGGCGAGCATCGCGGGCGTGGAGCCGTCCACGACCTTGAACGTGCCGTCCAGGCCGTACGCCTTGAGTATCTTGCTCTTGAGCAGACCCATCTCGCCCGCGCTGGGCTCGATGCCGACGATCCGGCCGTCGAACTCGGAGGCGTGCTCCTTGAGGTCCGCGAGCGATTCGACGTCCTTGACGTAGGCGGGCACGGCCAGCTCCAGGCTGGTGGGCCCGTACCAGGAGCCGAGGTCGTCGAGCTGCTTGCCGTACTTCTTCCAGTACTCGGCGTGCGTGGTGGGCAGCCAGGAGTCGGTCTGGAAGTCGATCTGGCCGGCGGCCAGGCCGGTGTAGAGCGGGCCGGCGGTGTACTGGCTGGTGGTGACCTCGAAACCGCGCTCCTGGAGGATCTCCTTCCACAGGAACGTGGTGGCGATGCCCTCGTCCCAGGGGATGTAGCCGATGCCGATCTTCTTGCCGTGGCCGATGTCGCCGTCCGAGGCCTGGACGCTTCCGGAGGAGGACGAGCCGAAGATGCCCATGCCGCCGGCGACCAGCGCCAGGACGACCACGCCCACGACGGCGACCGCCGGACGCGGGCGGTGCTCCCACGCCTTGGTCCCGCCCGCCGCGCGGGCGCGGGCGGCGGCCCGCCGGCCCAGCGGGGAGAGCTGGGTGCCGAGCGCGCCGGTCACCCGGTCGAGGTAGATGGCGAGGATGACGATGCCGAGGCCGGACTCGAAGCCGAGGCCGATGTCGAGCTGGCCGATGGACTCGTTGACCGCGCCGCCCAGACCGCCGGTGCCGACCATGCCGGCGATGACGACCATCGACAGACCGAGCATGATCACCTGGTTGACGCCGGCCATGATGGTCGGCAGGGCGAGCGGGAGCTGGACGCGCAGCAGGGTGTTGCGCGGGCTCGTGCCGAACGCCTCCGCCGCCTCGACGAGCTCGGCGTCGACCTGGCGGATGCCGAGCTCGGTCATGCGGACGCCGGGGGCGATCGCGAAGATCAGGGTGGCGATGACGCCGGCGGGCACGCCCAGGCCGAAGAACAGGATCGCCGGGATCAGCAGCACCATCGACGGCATCGTCTGGAGCAGGTCGAGGACCGGCCGTACGACGGAGGACACGGTTTTCGAGCGGGCCGCCCAGATGCCCACCGGAACACCGATCACCAGGGCGATCACGGTGGCGACCAGGACCAGGGACAGGGTCGACATGGACCGGTCCCACAGGGCCAGCGAGTCGATGAGCGCGAAGCCCGCGAAGGTGAGGACGCCGGCGGCCAGGCCGCGCAGCCACCAGGCGAGGACGGCGAGGATGCCGGCCATCAGCAGCGGCGAGGGGGCGCCGAGGACGGCGTCGACACCGTCGTACATGCCTTCGACGACCGTCTTGATCGCGTCGAAGAGCCAGGACATGTGGTCGACGAGCCAGCTCACGCCGTCGTCGACCCGGTCGCCGAGATGGATCCTAGGCACGGCTGATCACCTTCTCCCCGCGCGCGTCGCCCGGCCGGTCGCAGGGCACGGGCTCACCTCCCTCGGTGCCGGGGCGTCCGCCGAGGAAGCCGACGAGGCGCTGCCGGGGGACGACACCGACGAGCCGGCGCTCGCCGCCCTCGCCCTCGCCGCCCGCGACCACGGCCACGGGGTGGCTGAGCCGGGCGCTGAGCGCGCACAGTTGCGTGAAGGGCGTGGCCGGGTCGGCGGTCTCGCAGCCGCAGTCGGCCTCGTCGCCCCTGACCTCGGTGTCCATGACGGACTCGGCGGTCAGCACGCGGGAGCGGTCGACGTCCTTGGTGAAGGAGGCGACGTAGTCGTCGGCGGGCCGCAGCAGGATGTCCTCCGCGGTGCCGGTCTGGACGATGCGGCCGTCGCGCATGACGGCGATGCGGTCGCCCAGGCGCATGGCCTCGTTCAGGTCGTGGGTGATGAACACGATGGTCTTCTTCAGGGTCTTCTGCAGTTCGAGCAGCTGGTCCTGCATGTCGCGGCGGATCAGCGGGTCGAGGGCGCTGAAGGACTCGTCCATGAGCAGCAGGTCGGCGTCGGTGGCGAGGGCGCGGGCGAGGCCCACGCGCTGCTGCATGCCGCCGGACAGCTCGTCGGGCCAGGAGGACTCCCAGCCGGCCAGGCCGCACAGGGCGAGCGCCTCGTCGGCGCGGCGTTCGCGCTCGGCGCGGGGCACGCCCTGCACTTCGAGGCCGTAGGCGGCGTTCTCGCGGACGCTGCGGTGCGGGAAGAGCGCGAAGTGCTGGAAGACCATGCTGATCTTCCTGGCGCGGACCTCGCGCAGCTCGCGGTCGTCGAGTGCGGTGAGGTCACGGCCGTCGAAGGAGACCCGTCCCGAGGTGGGTTCGAGCAGTCCGTTGAGCATCCGCAGCAGCGTGGACTTGCCCGATCCGGACAGGCCCATGACGACGAAGATCTCGCCGGGAGCGACGGAGAAGGACGCGTCGATCACGGCGGCGGTGACACCGTCCTCGCGCAGCTCCTCACGGTCGGCGCCCTTCCGGATGCGTTCCACGGCGTCGTCGGGTCGTCTGCCGAACACCTTGTACAGGTGCTCGGCCTGCAGTCTTGATGACACGTGTTCCTCTCGTATTTCCGGCTTCCTTGCTCGGCGTCGGCCGGTCGATACCGGTTGAAGCGTCAACCGGCCGAGCGCAAGGGCGGCGCCTGCCCTGATCACCGGCCTTCAAACGCGTACGTGACACCCTTCACACACCCTCCGGAGTCCGGGTGCGCCGGGTGCGCCCCCGGCCCCCGGGACCCGTTCACGCCCATGCCCCACCCCGGGCACGCCCGCCCCGTAATCTGCGGGGCGTGACCCGACGCCTCATGCTTCTCGACACCGCCTCCCTCTACTTCCGCGCCTACTTCGGCGTCCCGGAGTCCCTGAAGGCCCCGGACGGCACGCCCGTCAACGCCGTGCGCGGGCTGCTCGACTTCATCGACCGCCTGGTCAAGGACCACCGCCCCGACGACCTCGTGGCCTGCATGGACGCGGACTGGCGGCCCGCCTGGCGCGTCGAGCTGATCCCCTCCTACAAGGCGCACCGCGTCGCCGAGGCCCGCCCGGCCGGGCCCGACACCGAGGAGGTGCCCGACACCCTCTCCCCGCAGGTCCCGATCATCGAGGCCGTCCTGGACGCCCTCGGCATCGCCCGCGTCGGCGTCGCCGAGTACGAGGCGGACGACGTGATCGGCACGTTCACCGCCCGTGCCACCGGCCCCGTCGACATCGTCACCGGGGACCGCGACCTCTACCAGCTCGTCGACGACGCCCGCGGGGTGCGGGTGCTGTACCCGGTCAAGGGTGTCGGCACCCTGCTCCTCACCGACGAGGCGGTGCTGCGCGAGAAGTACGGCGTGGACGGGCGCGGCTACGCGGACCTCGCCACGCTGCGCGGCGACCCCAGCGACGGCCTGCCCGGCGTGCCCGGGGTCGGTGAGAAGACGGCCGCGAAGCTGCTCGCCGAGTTCGGCGACCTGCCCGGCGTCCTCGCCGCGGTCGAGGACCCGAAGGCGAGGCTGACCCCGACCCAGCGCCGCCGGCTCACCGAGGCGCTGCCGTATCTGAAGGTGGCCCCCAAGGTGGTGAAGGTCGCGGACGACGTCCCGCTGCCGCCGGTGCCGACCGCGCTGCCGCACACGGCGCGTGATCCCGAGATGGTGGAGGCGCTGGCCTCCCGCTGGGGTCTCGGCGGTTCCCTGCAACGGCTGCTGACGACGTTGAGGTCATGAGCGGGAGACGGCCCGCGCGCCTCCTTCCCCTTCCCTCTCCTGCGCTCCGCCCTCTCGGTTCATCTCTCTGTTTCTTTCCTTTTCCCTTGCCCTCCCGGGGCGTTCGGGGCCGTTCCCCGGCGCGGGCGAGTGTTAGGTTAGGTAAGCCTTAGCGATGAGACACGGAGGCCGTCATGGCAGAACGCCCCGCACGCAAGCCCCGCACGCTCCACACCGGCCAGGTGATCCGCACCGAGCGGCTCACCCCGCACATGCGGCGCGTGGTGCTGGGCGGCGAAGGGCTGGCCGCGTTCGGCACCGCCGGATACACCGACCACTACGTGAAGCTGCTCTTCCCGGTCGAGGGCGTCGATTACCCGGAGCCCTTCGACACGCAGCGCATCCGCGAGGAGTACCCGCGCGAGCAGTGGCCGGTGAGCCGTACGTACACCGTGCGCGCCTGGGACCCGGAGGCCCGTGAGCTGACGCTGGACTTCGTGATCCACGGCGAGGAGGGGATCGCCGGCCCCTGGGCGGCCCGGGCCCGGCCCGGCGACCTGCTCCGGTTCAACGGTCCCGGCGGCGCCTACGCCCCCGACCCGGAGGCCGACTGGCATCTCCTCGCCGGGGACGAGAGCGCCCTGCCCGCCCTCGCGGCCGCCCTGGAGGCGCTGCCCGCCGGCGCCGTGGCGCACGCCTTCCTCGAGGTGTCCGGTCCCGAGGAGGAGCAGAAGTTCGACTCCGACGCGCAGGTCACCTGGCTGCACCGCGGCGAGCGCCCGGTCGGCGAGGCCCTGGTGGAGGCCGTGCGGGCACTTGAGCCCCCCGCCGGGCGGATGCACGCCTTCGTGCACGGCGAGGCCGGCTTCGTGAAGGAGCTGCGCCGGCTGCTGCGGATGGAGCGGTCGGTGCCCCGCGAGGACCTGTCGATCTCCGGCTACTGGCGGCTCGGCCACAACGAGGACGGCTGGCAGGCCTCCAAGCGGGAGTGGAACGCGCAGGTCGAGGCCGAGCAGGAGACCGTGAGCGCCTGAGCCCTCCCCGTACGCTGGGGCGCGTGAGACGCCGGACCCGTAGTATCCCGCCCGCCCCGCTGCCGCAGTGCGAGGGCGTCGACCCGGTGCGGCTGCGGCTCCCCGGGGAGGGCACCTGGGCGACCGTGCGGGACCATCTGGTGGCGCGGCTGGCGGCCGGGGACGGCGTCGTCGACGCGATGCTCGACGCGGGCGCGTTCGTCGGCGCCGACGGGCGCCCCCTCGCCCCGGACGCCCCCTACGTGCCCGGCATGTACCTGTGGTTCCACCGCGAGCTGCCCGCCGAGGAGCGGGTGCCCTTCGCGATCGAGGTGGTGTACCGCGACGCGCACGTCCTCGTCGCGGACAAGCCGCACTTCCTGGCCACCACCCCGCGCGGCAGCCATGTCGCCGAGACCGCGCTGGCCCGGCTCCGCCGCGAGCTGGACCTCCCCGCCCTCACCGCCGCGCACCGCCTGGACCGGCTCACCGCCGGGCTGGTGCTCTTCACCCTGCGGCCCGAGGAGCGCGGCGCGTACCAGACCCTGTTCCGCGACCGCCGGGTGCACAAGGAGTACGAGGCCCTCGCCCCGTACGACCCCGCCCTCGCCCTCCCCCGCACCGTGCGCAGCCTCCTGGTGAAGGAGCGCGGGGAGCTGAGGGCGCGGGAGGTGCCGGGCGAGCCCAACGCGGTGAGCCGCGTGGAGCTCGTGGAACACGAGGGCACCGTGGGGCGGTACCGGCTCCTCCCCCGCACCGGGCAGACGCACCAGCTCCGCGTGCACATGTGCGCGCTGGGCCTGCCGATCCTCGGCGACCCGCTCTACCCGGTGGTGGAACCGGCCGCCGCGCCCGGGGACTTCACCCGGCCGCTGCGGCTGCTGGCCCGCGCCCTGGAGTTCACCGACCCGGTGACGGGACGGCACCACTGCCTGCGCAGCGCCCGGGAGCTGGCACCCCCGGACCCCGCCGTCCCCGTAGCCCCCGCTTCCTAGGCGCCCCGCCACCAGCGCAGGAACCGCTGCCACGCGCCGGGGCGCGGAGCGGGGGCCGGCACCTCCGCCGGTACGGGCGGGGGTGCCACCGGCGGCGCCTCCGGCGGGACCGCGGCCGCCTCGCGCCGCGCGGCGGGCGAGGTCGTGGGCGCCGGGAGCTGCCGGAACGCGGGGCGCCGCTCGACGTCCTGCGGGGGCCGGGGCCCGAACCGCACCGGGAGTTCCGCCAGGTGGCGCGAGGCGATCGACTCCGTCCACCGCAGCCGGTCCTCCGCGCAGGCGAGCTGCACGTCCGGCAGCCGCATGAGCAGCGCGTCGATGCCGGCGTCGGCGATGGCGCGCCCGATCTCCTGGCCGGGGCACTCGTGCGGGCCGCCGCCGAAGGCGAGGTGGGAGCGGTTGCCCTGCATGTTGGCGGTGAGGTCGGGGCGCACCCGGGGGTCGACGTTGCCGGGGGCGATGCCGAACAGCAGCCCGTCGCCCTTGCGGATGCGCTTGCCGCCCAGTTCGGTGTCCTGCTTGGCGAAGTAGCCGAGCACGGTGCTGAACGGAGGCTCGTCCCACAGCGACTGCTCGACCGCCTCGGGCACGGTCATCTGCCCGCCGCTGAGCTGGGCGCGGAACCGGGGGTCGGTGAGGATCACCCGCAGCACGTTGGAGATGAGGTTGACGGTGGCCTCGTAGGCGGCGATCAGCACGAGCCGCAGGTGCTCGCGGATCTCCTCGTCGGTGAGCCCGGCCGGGTGGGTGATGAGGTGGCTGGCGACGTCCTCCTCGGGGTGGGCCCGGCGGCGCCGGGTGAGCCGATCCAGGGCGTCGACGAGGTGCTGGTTGCTCGCGATGGCGGTGTCGCTGCCCTTGAGCATGTCGCGGGCCGCGTGCACCATGCGGTCGTCGTACTCCTCGGGCATGCCGAGGACCTGGCACATCACGGCCATGGGGAGGTGCTCGGCGAACTCGCCCACCAGGTCGGCCCGGCCGTCCTCGCAGAAGCGGTTGACGAGGCGCTGGGTGGCCCGGTTGATGTGGCGGCGCAGCGCCCGGTGGTCGATGGTGCCCAGCGCGCCGTTGACGGCGCCGCGCAGCCGCAGGTGCTCGTCGCCCTCGGCGTGGGAGCAGATGGGCTGCCAGGCGATGTGCGGCATCAGCGGGTTGGCGGGGTGGACCTCGCCGTCGAGGAGGGGTTTCCAGATGCGGCTGTCCCGGGTGAACTGCGAGGGCGAGCGCACCATGTGCAGGTTCTCGCCGTGGCCGAGGACGACCCACACGGGTACGTCGTCGTGCAACAGGGCCGGGGCCACGGCACCGTGCTCCTCGCGGAGTTCCTCGTACAGGTCCGAGAGGTTCTCCGCGCCGGGGCCGTAGAGCCGGCGCAGCCCGTCCGGGCCCAGCGCGTGGGCGGGGCAGCCCGGCGGCGGTCCCGCGGTGTCCGTGCCGGTCGGGGAAAGGGGTTCAGGCGTCACGGTGATCGCTCCGAAGCTGAAAAAAGGGGTGTGTCCTGGGTCTTGGCGGCCGGTCAGACGGGGGCGCGCCGGGTGGCGAGGGTGTGCAGGAAGTGCATGAGGGTCATCAGCACGTCCCGGCTGGAGGCGCGGCGCCGTACGTCGCACTCGATGATGGGCACCCACTCGGCCAGGTCGAGGGCGGCCCGGAGTTCGGGCACGGGGTAACGGGGGGCGTCGGGGAAGGAGTTGACGGCGACCACGAAGGGCACGCCGCGCTCCTCGAGCCGTCCCATGACGTCGAAGCTGACCTCCAGGCGGCGGGTGTCGATGAGGACGACCGCGCCGAGCGCCCCCTCGAAGAGGCCGTTCCACAGGAACCAGAAGCGTTCCTGGCCGGGGGTGCCGAACAGGTACAGCACCAGTTGCTCGGTGATGCCGATGCGGCCGAAGTCCATGGCGACGGTGGTGGCCGTCTTGCTGTCGGAGCCGTAGTTGTCGTCGACGCCGACGCCCGCCTGGGTCATGGTCTCCTCGGTGGTCAGCGGCTTGATCTCGCTGACGGAGCCGACCATGGTCGTCTTGCCGACCCCGAAGCCCCCGACGATCACGATCTTCACGGCGGCCTGGGTGGTGTGCGGCAGGTGGTCCTCGACCCGGGGGCCGGGGACGGTGTCAGAGCTTTTGAAGTCCATGCATCACCGCTTCGAGGAGGGATCGGTCGGGCACGATCTGCCGGACGATCGGCGCGCGTGCCTGGACCAGGTCCGCCGCCATCAGCTCGGTGAGCAGGATGGTCACGACGCTGAACGGCAGACTCAGGTAGGCCGAGATCTCGGCCACGGACAGGGGGGCCGTGCACAGCCGGAGCAGGGAGACCTGCTCGGGTGTGAGGGTCGGGGGCGGGTCCTCGGCGGCCACGATGAGGGTGACGAGGTCGATCGAGGCCCGCTCGGACCCGGCGGCCGTGCCCGTGAGGGAGTACAGCCGCTCGGGGTTGGGAACCGCCGGTTCCCCCTCGGCCCCTTCCGCCGGGGCGGCCGGGGCGGGCTCGGGGGGCGGTTCCTGAGGCATGCGCCTTCGGCGTTGCGGAGGAGTCATACGGTCTGCCCGTCACGCCGGGGCGGACTGGTCAGATGGGAGCCGATGCGGAGCACGAGGTCACGCATCCGGGTGCTCATCATCCCCGGCTCGGTCCGCATGTCGGACAGGACGGCGAGATAGGCGTTGGCCCCGGCCGCCATGAGGTAGAAATAGCCGCCGTCGACCTCGATGATGACCATCCGCATCCGGCCGTCGCTGACGTGGATCTCCCCGGCCACGGCACCGGCCAGGCTCTGCAGTCCGGCGCAGGCCGCGGCGACGCGGTCGGCGGTGTCGGGGTCGCCGCCGTGGCGGGCGATGCGCAGACCGTCGGCGGAGAGGACCACGATCTGCTGGACGCCGGGCACGCCGTCGGCGAGGTCCTTCAGCATCCAGTCGAAGTTGGCACGCTGCGAGATCACTTGAGGTCCCCCTCGTTGCCGGCCTCGGCGTCGGCCGGCTCGTCTTTCCTGGTGAATGCGTTCGGGTCCGGGTCGCTCTTGAGGCCCTCCATGAAGGCCTCGACCCACATGCCGGGCAGCGGCTCCTCCTTCTCCGGCTTCTCCGGCGCGGCCGCGACGGCCCGGGCGGCCGCGGTCCGCGCCTCCTTCTCCGCGCGTTCCTTCTCGGCCCGTTCGGCCGCGGCGTAGGTGTTGAGGATGTGCTCGTCGAGCGGAATGCTGATGCGGCTGCGGCGCTGCGGGAGGCCGTTGGGCGTCCACTCGGTGACGACGGGGACGTCCTCGTCGTAGTCGTCCTCGCCCGGGATGCGGGGGCCGGTGGTGGGCCTGCGGTTCTTCTTGTTGGCCGAGCCGACGTTGACGCCGTCGTTGTCCAGGGTGGAGCGGGACTGCACGCCGACACCGTGGGCGACGCCGAAGGCGGGCTCGTCGGTCACCATGACGTGCGGCAGGACGAGGACGGCGCGGACGCCGCCGTAGGCGGACTGCCGCAGCGAGACCTGCATGTTGTAGGCCGTGCACAGACGGCCGACGACGGCGAGGCCGAGCTGGGGGCTGTCGGCGAGGCCCTGGAGGTCCTCGGCGCGCTTGGCCTCCTCGATGATCCGCTCGATCCGGGCCCGCCCCTCGGCGTTGAGGCCGGTGCCGGAGTCCTCGATCTCGACGGCGATGCCGGACTGCACCTCGTGCGCGGTGACGTGCACCTTGGTGTGCGGGGGCGAGTACCGGGTGGCGTTGTCGAGGAGTTCGGCGGCGGCGTGCAGGATCGGCTCGACGGAGATGCCGCGGATGTTGACCTTGGCCACGGAGTGCAGCTCGATCCGGCGGTACTCCAGGATGCGGGAGAGCGCGCCGCGCAGCACGCTGTAGAGCGGCACGGGGACGGGCCACTGGCGGCCGGGGCGGCTGCCGCCGAGCACGGCGATGGAGTCGGCGAGCCGGCTGATCAGCGCGTTGCCGTGGTCGATGCGGAGCAGGTCGTCGAAGACCTCGGGGTTGCGCCCGTGGTCCTCCTCCATCTCCCGGACCTCGTTGGCCTGTTGGTGGATGATCGCCTGGACGCGTCGGGCGATGTTGACGAAGGAGCGCTGCAGGGAGTCGCGCAGCGTGTCCTCGCGGTCGATCACGCGGAGCACCTGGCGGATCAGCAGGCGCTGGGAGTCGGGGAGTTCGCGCCACTCGGGATGGGTGTCGATGACTTCGCGAATCACCTCATCGGGTGAGTACCCGGCCCGCATGCGGTCCAGGCTCTCGGGCACGATCTCCTGGCCCAGGCGGCGGAACTGGGCGTCCTGGGAGGCGACGCACTCGTCCAGGCGGGCGCTCCGCCGGGCCAGTTCGGCGCGCAGCGCGCCGATGTCACGGCCGCGTCGCAGCGCCTCGGCCGCGGCGAGGGTGACCAGGAGCGTCGCGATGCCGCCGCACCAGCCGACGGCGGCCCGGGCCGGCTCCGTCACCACGGCGACGGCGGCCCCGGTCACCGCGGCCATCACTATGGCCGGCAGCACCAGCACGCGTGCGTAGGGAAGTTCACGGCCACCGTGGGGCGTTTGAACACTCACCATGTAAGCCCTCTGAGACGAGATCGACGGATGTCGGGGGGTGTGGTGCCGCCGTACGGGTGTGAGGCCGGCGTACGTGGGTAGCTCTCTGGACCAACGGCACGTTTTGGGCATGTTGTGGGAACAAGCGCACGAATACCTCAACTCGGTGCGCCGCGGGCGAGCTTAGTCCGACCGGGTCATCGCCGTGTCATATTCAGCAACCACCTGAAATCCCCTCTTTCACAGGAGTACGCTCTGCTGATTTACACGCTGGGCATCCACTCGCACACGAATGGTGACTGCGTACGGGCATACGAAAACCGCCGCGCACCCCGGCATTTCACCGGGGTGCGCGGC
>BNBP01000008.1:74790-149890 GCA_014656015.1 Streptomyces griseoaurantiacus
CCGCCGCGCACCCCGGCATTTCACCGGGGTGCGCGGCGGTTCGGTCAGGCGCTCGGGTCCCTGCGGGCCTCAGCCCACCGAGGAGTAGGCCACCACTCCCCGCAGCAGCCCCTCGACCGCCTTGCGGGCGTTCCTCGGCACCGTGGAGCCCTCGGGCACCGCGGCGGCCTGGATCTGCCCGAGCACGTCGATGACCTGCTTGCACCAGCGCACGAAGTCTCCGGCGGGCATCTCGACCTCGCGCAGCACCTCGTCCAGACCCTTGCCGGAGGCCCACATGTGGGCGGCCCAGGCGAACCCGAGGTCCGGCTCCCGCTGGCCGACACCCTCGGTCTGGCTGATCCGGAACTCCTCCTCCAGGGCGTCCAGCCGGCCCCAGATGCGCACCATCTCGCCGAGCGCCGCCTTGGCCCTGCCCGAGGGCACCTTCGGCGCCATCGCGTCGTCCCCGGAGCGGGACTCGTACACCAGTGCCGAGACGCAGGCCGCCAGTTCGGCCGGGCCGAGGCCCTCCCACACGCCGTCCCGCAGGCACTCGCTGGCCAGCAGGTCGAGCTCGCCGTAGAGCCGGGCGAGGCGCCGTCCGTGCTCGGTGACCTCGTTGCCGCGCAGGTAGTCCAGCTCGGTCAGGAGCGCCACGATCCGGTCGAAGGTCCGCGCGATGGTGTTGGTGCGGCCCTCGATCCGGCGCTCCAGCTGCGAGGTGTCGCGCAGCAGCCGGTAGTAGCGCTCGGCCCAGCGGGCGTGGTCCTCGCGGTCGTTGCAGCCGTGGCAGGGGTGGGCGCGCAGGGCGGTGCGCAGCCGGGCGATCTCCCGGTCGTCGGCCGCCTGCGAGCGCTGCTTGCGGTGCCGCTCGACGGAGATGTGCCCGGCCTTGGTGCGCAGCGCGGAGGCCAGGTCGCGGCGGGACTGCGGGGAGCGCGCATTGAACGACTTGGGGATGCGCATCCGCTCCAGCGCTTCGACCGGGACCGGGAAGTCGACCGAGGCGAGCCGCTTGACCTGCCGTTCGGCGGTCAGGACCAGCGGGCGGGGGCCGTCGTGGTACTCCGTGCCGCGGTGGCCGTTCGTCCGCCCGGCCGGCAGCCCGGGGTCGAGCACGAGGGCGAGGCCCGCGTACTTGCCGGTGGGCACGTGGATCACGTCGCCGGGGCGGAGCTTCTCCAGGGCGACGGCGGCCTCGGCGCGCCGCTGGGCGGCACCCTGCCGGGCCAGTTCCGTCTCGCGGTCCTTCAGCTCGCGGCGCAGCCGGGCGTACTCCTCGAAATCGCCGAGGTGGCAGGTCATCGACGCCTTGTAACCGTCGAGCCCCTCCTCGTTGCGCTGCACCTGACGCGAGATGCCGACGACCGACTTGTCCGCCTGGAACTGGGCGAAGGACGTCTCCAGCAACTCGCGCGAGCGGTGCCGGCCGAACTGTTCGACCAGGTTGACCGCCATGTTGTACGAGGGCCGGAAGCTGGAGCGCAGCGGATACGTGCGGGTGCCGGCCAGCCCGGCGAGGTGCTCGGGGCTCATGCCGCGCTGCCAGAGCACGACGGCGTGCCCCTCGACGTCGATGCCGCGACGGCCGGCCCGGCCGGTGAGCTGGGTGTACTCGCCGGGGGTGATGTCGGCGTGCTGCTCGCCGTTCCACTTGACGAGCTTCTCCAGGACCACCGAGCGAGCGGGCATGTTGATGCCGAGCGCGAGGGTCTCGGTGGCGAAGACGGCCTTGACCAGGCCGCGGACGAAGAGTTCCTCGACGACCTCCTTGAAGGTCGGCAGCATGCCCGCGTGGTGGGCGGCGATGCCCCGCTCCAGGCCCTCGAGCCACTCGTAGTAGCCGAGGACGTGCAGGTCCTCGCGCGGGATGGAGGCGGTGCGCTCCTCCACCAGGGCGCGCACCTCCTCGCGCGCGTCCTCGTCGTTGAGCCGGAGTCCGGCGTAGAGGCACTGCTGGACAGCGGACTCGCAGCCGGCCCGGCTGAAGATGAAGGTGATGGCGGGCAGCAGGCCCGCGGCGTCGAGCCGTTCGATCACCTCGGGCCGGCCCGGGGTCCAGACCCGGGAGCGGCTTCGGCGGTCCCGCTCGCGGTCCGCCTCGCGCATCGCGCGGCCGCGTTTGCGGTCGCGGTAGAGCGGGCGGGCGGCCTCCGTGCGGGCCAGTCTCGTCAGGTCCGGATTGACGGCCTTCTTCTGGCCCTCGCCCTCCTCGAACAGGTCGTACATCCGGCGCCCGGCGAGCACGTGCTGGAACAGCGGCACGGGCCGGTGCTCGGAGACGATGACCTCGGTGTCCCCGCGCACGGTGTCCAGCCAGTCGCCGAACTCCTCGGCGTTGGAGACCGTCGCCGAGAGGGAGACCAGCGTCACCGACTCGGGCAGGTGGATGATCACCTCTTCCCAGACGGCGCCGCGGAAGCGGTCGGAGAGGTAGTGCACCTCGTCCATGACCACGTACCCGAGCCCGGTCAGCGTCTGCGAGCCCGCGTACAGCATGTTCCGCAGCACCTCGGTGGTCATCACGACCACCGGGGCGTCGGAGTTGACGCTGTTGTCGCCGGTGAGCAGGCCCACCTTGCCGCTGCCGTAACGGCGGCACAGATCGGCGTACTTCTGGTTCGACAGCGCCTTGATGGGCGTCGTGTAGAAGCACTTGCGGCCCTGCTCCAGGGCGAGGTGGACGGCGAACTCGCCGACGATCGTCTTGCCCGAGCCGGTGGGCGCGGCGACGAGCACGCCCTTGCCCGACTCGAGGGCCCGGCAGGCCTCGATCTGGAAGGGGTCGAGGCCGAAGTCGTACATCTCGCGGAAGGACGCGAGTGCGGTGGCCTGCTCGGCAGCACGCTTACGGGCTGCCGCGTACCGCTCGGCCGGAGAGAGATCCTCTGTCATCGTACTTTCGAGCGTACCCGGCGCCACCGACAACGGGCCGATCTTTATCGGCATACCCACTGCGAGCTGCGGAGACGGGGGCGGGCCCCACCGTCGTCCCGGTGGGGCCCGCCTCCGTATCCGCTGTCTGTGCCCTGCGGGGCTCACGTCACGTCGTCGTAGCCGTTGACCCGTTCCGTGCTCGTCTGCTCGGGCAGGACACGGCCGGCCGTGACGGGCTCGACCTCGTCGATGGACTCCGGCGTCAGGTCCAGCTCGGAGGCCTCGTCGTCGGCGGGGCCGGACAGCTCGCGGCGGCGCCTGCGCCGGTCGTTGAGCAGCGAGAAGGCCACGGCGCCGAAGTACAGCACCCAGATCGGTCCGGCGAGGGCGAGCATGCTCACCGGGTCGGTGCTCGGGGTGGCGACGGCCGCGAAGACCGTGATGCCCATGATCATGGCCCGCCACCAGCCGAGCATCCGCCTGCCGGTGAGCACGCCGGTGAGGTTGAGCATGATCAGCAGCAGCGGCAGCTCGAAGGAGAGGCCGAAGACGACCACCATGCGCGTGACGAGCTGCAGCAGGTCGTCCAACGGCAGGAAGTTGTTGACGTCACCGTTCGGCGTGAACTCGAGCAGCACCTTCGCCGTGGTGGGCAGCACCTTGTACGCGAAGAAGGCGCCGCCGAGGAAGAGCGGGGCGCCGGTGAGGACGAAGGCGTACGCGTACTTCCGCTCGTGCTGGTGCAGTCCCGGGGCGACGAAGGCCCACATCTGGTAGAGCCAGACCGGCGAGGCGAACACCACGCCCGCGGTCAGCGAGACCTGCAGGGCCAGGGTGAACGGGGCGAGGAGGCCGTTCATCGTGATCCGCGCGCACTTGACGTCCTCGCTGGACTTCGCCAGTTCCTCGAAGCTCTGCCGGCACCCGACCGACTTCAGGATCGGGTCCGTCAGGAAGTTGATGATGTCGTTGTAGAAGAAAGCGGCGACGACCGTCACGACGACGATCGCCAGCAGTGCCTTCGCGAGCCGGTTGCGGAGCTCGCGCAGGTGATCCGCGAGGGGCATCCGCCCCTCGGGATCCTTCTCCTTCTTGCGGGCAGGCTTGGGCAACCCACGTCCTCATCTCGTGCGGCAGGCCGGGGGCGTCCCGGCCCTGCGTCAGCGCTTGGTCGTGTCCGAGGGCTCGGTCACCGGGCGGGAACTGCTCACGTCACCGGGGGCGGCCTGGATGGTGCGCTGCGCGGCCTCGGGGTTCTCGGGGTTCGGCGGGCCGGCCGGGGCGGCGGACGTCTTGCCCTCGTCCTTCATCGCCTTGGCCTCGCTCTTGAGGATGCGCGCGGACTTGCCGAGGGAGCGCGCCATGTCCGGAAGCTTCTTGGCGCCGAACAGCAGGATGATGACGACGAGGATGAGAATGATCTCGGGAGCGCCGAGCCTTCCGAACATAAGTCTCTACCTTCTCACCGAGGCGGGCTGGGGGGGTGTGCTGTCGTCCGACTTCGGACAGGTGTCCGATCGTCGTCCGCAGCGATCGTAACGCCCAGGGGTAAACGCGAAGCAATCCCCGTGCGTACTCCCGATGCGGCCCGCGCCTCGTTCTTCGGGCCGCTGGCCAGACTACCCGCCAGTGCCACGGGGGTGACAGGGCCGACCCGCGCCCGCTCTCACAGCCGTTCGGCCGCCCGGCCCGCCGCCTTCTCCAGGTCGTCCGCCGCCCGCCCGATCCGCTGCGCCGCGAGGGCGACCTCCCGGCCCAGCCGTCCGGCCTCGAGGAACACCCGCACGGCGAACACCGCGAGCACCGTCAGCCCCACGAACCCCAGGGCCACCGCGACCATCGCCCAGACCATGCCGGCCCCCTAGATCCGTCCGGCCGAGGCCGTGGAGTGCAGGCGCAGCGTCCGCACCCCGCCGCCGGTGAGCAGTTCCACGATCCGCTCCCCCGCCGGCTTGCGCACCGCCGCCCCGCACTCGGGGCAGGTGAAGGAGTAGAACGTCGTCCGGTCGCTCGCCCCGATCGCCAGGCGCAGCGCCCCGGCGCCCAGCTCGAAGCGGGAGCGGCAGTCCGGGCAGCCGGCCCGGAACACCACGTCGGCGACTCTGCGCATTCCGGCGAACGCCGTCCGCACCGACACCTCCGGCGCTTCCGACGCCGGTCCGTGCGCCGCTGCCGCACTTCCCGCTTCCGGCCCCCAGGCTGTCGTACCCGACCCCGCCGACGCGCTCACAGACCCTGCTCCTGCCTGTCGTACAACCCGTCCCGGGCTCCGTGGGCCGCGGGCACCGCGTCCTGCGGTGCCGCGCCGGGCGCCGTCGCGCCGTTCGCCCCGGAGCCGTCCCCGTACCCGTCGCTCTCTTCGCTCTTGTCGCTCTTGTCGTTCTCGCCGTTCTCGTCGCTCCCGGCGGCCTCGTCGTCGTATGCCGCCAGTGCCGCCCGCGCCGCCTCCCGCGCGCTCTCCGCCAGGTCCGTCGGCGTGACGATCCGCCCGTCCCGGCCCAGCCGGAGCGCGAGCCGGCGCAGCGAGGCCGGGTCGGGGGTGCGCAGAGTGATACGCAGTCCGCCGTCGTCCAGTTCATCGGCGCTGTCGTGCGGGTAGTACTCGGCGACCCAGCGCCCGCCCGGACCGACCTCGATGACGACCTCGGGGTCCTCGGCCGCCGGCTGGACGAGTCCCTCGGACAGGTCCCGCAGCTCGACCTCCGGCGGCGCGGAGGGCTCGTCCAGGACGCGGATCTCCGCGACCCGGTCGAGCCGGAAGGTGCGGCGTGCCTCCGAGCGGCGGCACCACGCCTCCACGTAGGTGTGGCCGACGCTGACCAGGCGGATCGGGTCGATCTCGCGTTCGGTGACCTCGTCGCGGGCGGGCGAGTAGTAACGGATCCACAGCCGCCGCCGCTCGGAGATCGCCCGGTCTACGTCGGCGAAGACGCCGCCCTCGGACTCGAACGTCACCGAGAGCCGGGAGCTGGCGCCGGCGGCCTCGCCCGCGGCCGTCTCCACCTTGGCGGTGGCGCGCACCAGGGCCAGCCGGTCGCTCTCGCGCAACCCGGGGAGCGTCGCGACGGCGCGGGCGGCGACCAGCAGCGCCGTCGCCTCGTCGGCGGCGAGCCGCAGGGGCTCGGCGGCCTCCGCGCCCAGCGCCGCCGGGTTGTGCCACCAGATGCGGTCGCCGTCGGTGTCGATGTCGAGCAGGTCACCGCCGCGGAAGCTGGTGCCGCACATGGGCAGCACGTCGAGGTCGGAGACGAGCTCCTCCTCGGTGATCCCGAAGGCGCGGGCGACGTCCTCGATCCGGGCGCCCGGCCGCTCGCGCAGATACGTCACCAGGGACAGCATCCGCCGGGTCTGGTCGATCGCGTTCACCGGCCGGGCCGGCTTGCCTGCCACTGTCCTCAACGCCCCCCTCGGACCCCGGCCACGGCACGCAACCGGTCCACCACGTCGGCCCGCAGTTCGGCCGGCTCCACGACCACCACGTCGGGCCCGAACTCGACCAGCCAGGCGTCCAGCCCGTGCCCGTACGGAATCTCCAACTCGTCCCAGCCGTTCCCGAGTTCCCGGGCCACGGTGGCCTTCGCCCGAAGGGGGTAACCGGAGCCGGACCGCAGCCGGATCCGCGCCGAGCGGTCGGTGATCTCCCCGGCCCAGCCCGCGACGGTCTCGCGCACGGTCACCGCGTCGGGGACGGGCGCGGTGAAGCGGCCCGCGCGGCTGCGCACCCGGCCGGTGATCCGGGACAGCCGGAAGACCCGCTCGGCGCCCCGGTCGCGGTCGAAGCCGGCCAGGTACCAGTGGCCGCGCCAGCACTCCAGCGCCCAGGGCTCGACCTGCCGGGGTTCGGGGCGGGCGGCGGAGGCCTTGCGGTAGTCGAACACCACCGGGCGGCGGTCGCGGCAGGCCAGCATCAGCGGTTCGAAGGCGGCCTCGTGCACCGGGATGCGCGGTTCCAGCGCGCCGTGCGCCTCGTAGGGGTCGACGTCCTCGGGGATACCGGCCGCGCGCAGCTTCTGCAGGGCGCCACTGGCCGCGCCGGCGAGGCGGGCCTGCTGCCAGACCTTGGCGGCCAGGCCGAGGGCGGCGGCCTCCTCGGCGTCGAGGGTGATCGGGGGCAGCCGGTTGCTGTCGCGGCGGGCCAGATAGCCGACCTCGCCGTCGAGGTTCTCCACGGTCTCGATGACCAGGCCCAGCTCGCGCAGGTCGTCCTTGTCCCGCTCGAACATGCGGTTGAAGGAGTCGTCCGAGGTGCTCGGACCGCCGGAACCGGGGGCCGCGCCGTTGCCCGGCCCGAACGCCTCGACATAGGCCTCGATGGACTCGCGCAGCTCGCGCTTGCTGAGCGGCCGCCGCGTCCCGAGCAGACACAGCGCCAGGTTCATCAGCCGCTCGGCCTTGGCAATGGCCATCGACGCCCTACGCCCTTCCCCTATGTGCTTCTGAGCGACGACCGTACCGCTCCTTGGTCGCGCGACAAAAGCGGAGGGCCCACGCCCGCACGGGCATGGGCCCCGAGTGATCGCGTACGGTCCCGGCTCCGGTCGAGGTCGTGCGCCGACCGGCCGGAACCGGTCGGGCACGCCCACCGCGGTGGGGGACGCCGTTCCGGCGCCGCCCGTCCCGCGTCACGGCCTCAGCGCACGGCCACCAGGTCGCAGACGAAGATCAGCGTCTCGCCCGGGCCGATCGCGCGGCCGGCGCCCTGGTCGCCGTACGCCAGGTGCGCGGGGATGATCAGCTGGCGGCGGCCGCCCACCTTCATGCCCTGCACACCCCGGTCCCAGCCCTGGATGACCTGGCCGACGCCGAGCTTGAACTCCAGCGGGTTGCCGCGGTTGTAGGAGGCGTCGAACTCCTCGCCGGAGGAGAAGGCCACGCCCACGTAGTGGACCTGGACGACGTCACCCGCCTTGGCCTCGCGGCCGTCGCCCTCCCACAGGTCCTTGATCTCGAGGTCGGCCGGCGGCTCGCCGCCCGGGAAGTCGATCTCGGGCTTGTCGATGCTCACTTCTCCAGCTCCCGCATGTCGATAGGGCAGAACGCAGAACTACGGACGTCCACAGGACATCGGTGGACAGTCTCGCATCTTCCGCGGCGCTACATCGCCGCGAGGATGTCCACGGAGAACACGAGGGTGGAGTCCTTCTTGATGACGTCGCCGCCCGGCGGGGTGTCGCCGTACCCCAGGTCCGGCGGGACCACGAGGAGCACGCGGCTGCCGACCTTCTTGCCGGTCAGCCCCTGGGCCACGCCCTTGAGGACCTGTTCCATCTGGGGCAGCGCGAACTGGTTCAGCGACTTGCGCGCGTAGGTGGACTCGAACTTCTCGCCGCCCTTCCACACCACGCCGACCATCTGCACCAGCACGGTCTGGTCCTTCTTGACGGCCGCTCCGTCGCCCTCGAGGACGTACGCCGAGACGAGCTTCTTCGGCGGGTCGCCCTTCGGGACCTTCACGGAGGGCTCCTTGCCGTCCGTGTTCGTGCCCACGGTGGGCAGGGCGGCGTCGTCCTGCGGGACCTTCTCGCCCTTGACGGAGCTCTTGGAGTTGAACGTCTCCTGGACGTCGATGACGAAGACGAGCGTGTCGGTGCCCTTGATGCCCGCCTGGCTGTTGCCGTCCTTGCCGTAGCCCCAGGTCGGCGGCACGGCCGTCTCGACGCGGCTGCCCGCCTTCTTCCCCGCGAGGGCGTAACGCCAGCCGTCGATGACGCTGCCCTGGGAGAGCTGGATGAGCAGCGGTGTCTTGCGGTCGTAGGAGTTGTCGAAGACCTTCGCGCTGTCCCAGATCTGGCCCAGGTAGTGGGCCTGCACGAAGTCGCCCTCCGCGACGGTGCGGCCGTTGCCCGCGATGACCGTGCGGACCGCGAGGTTCTTCGAGGGTTCGCCGCTGCCCTTGGCCACGGTGGGCTTCTCGCCGAACTCCTTGCCCGCGGTGATGGCCGGCAGCGGTCCGTCCACGATCTTCGGCGGCGGCGCGGCGGAGGGGGCCGACGCGGAGGGCGAGGCCTCCTCGCTCCCGCTGCCGGAAGAGTCGTCGCCGCAGCCGGCGAGCGTGACCAGCCCCGCGGGCAGGGCGGCGAGAAGGAGGGAACGTCGGCGCACTTGGGTGCCTCAATCGATCGGTCTTGCGACGGCCTCACCGGCGGCGGAGCCGGGTGCCACGGACGGAAGTGCGCGCAACTCTACGACGTGAGAAGGGCGCCGCACGGTTAACGTGCGGCGCCCGTGTGGCGTTCCGGGGCCGGTTTCCCGCGCCCCCGCTCACCCGTCAGGTCTCACCCGGCCGGTCCACAGGTCCGGGCCCACGAGTCCGGTCTCACATGCCGGCGATCAGCTTCTCCACCCGGTCGTCCACCGAACGGAAGGGGTCCTTGCACAACACGGTGCGCTGTGCCTGGTCGTTGAGCTTGAGGTGCACCCAGTCGACGGTGAAGTCGCGGCGCTGTTCCTGTGCCCGCCGGATGAAGTCGCCGCGCAGCCGCGCCCGAGTGGTCTGCGGAGGTACCGACTTGCCCTCGAAGATCTTCAAGTCGTTGCAGATCCGGGTGGCCTGGCCCTTCTTCTCCAGCAGGTAGTACAGACCGCGACGCCGGTGGATGTCGTGGTACGCGAGGTCTATCTGGGCGACCCGCGGGTGCGACATCGTCATGTTGTGCTTGGCCCGGTACCGCTCGATGAGCTTGTACTTCATGACCCAGTCGATCTCGGTGCCGATCCGGTCCAGGTCCTCGGCCTCGATGGCGTCCAGGGTGCGGCCCCACAGCTCCAGCACCTGCTCGACGGTGCCGGTGCGGATGCCGCGGCGCTCGCAGAAGTCGAGTGCCTTCTCGTAGTACTCGCGCTGCACCTCCAGGGCGGAGGCCTCGCGGCCGCTGGCCAGGCGCACCTTGCGCCGGCCTGTGATGTCGTGGCTGACCTCGCGGATCGCCCGGATGGGGTTCTCCAGGGTCAGGTCGCGCATCACCGTACCGGCCTCGATCATGCGCAGGACGAGGTCGGTGGCGCCGACCTTGAGCAGCATCGTCGTCTCGGACATGTTCGAGTCGCCCACGATGACGTGCAGCCGGCGGTAGCGCTCGGCGTCCGCGTGCGGTTCGTCGCGCGTGTTGATGATGGGCCGGGAGCGTGTCGTCGCCGAGGAGACGCCCTCCCAGATGTGCTCGGCACGCTGGCTGACGCAGTACACCGCACCCCGCGGGGTCTGCAGCACCTTGCCGGCGCCGCACAGCAGCTGCCGCGTGACGAGGAACGGAATGAGGATGTCCGCGAGCCGCGAGAACTCCCCGTGCCGGGCCACCAGGTAGTTCTCGTGGCAGCCGTAGGAGTTTCCGGCGGAATCGGTGTTGTTCTTGAAGAGGTAGACGTCGCCCGCGATTCCCTCCTCGTGCAGGCGGCGTTCGGCGTCGACCAGCAGTCCTTCGAGAATGCGCTCGCCGGCCTTGTCGTGAGTGACCAGTTCGGTCACGTTGTCACATTCGGGTGTCGCGTATTCCGGGTGGGAGCCGACGTCCAGATACAGACGGGCTCCGTTCCGCAGAAACACATTGCTGCTGCGGCCCCATGACACGACACGGCGGAAGAGGTACCGCGCCACCTCGTCAGGCGACAGACGGCGCTGTCCCCTGAACGTGCACGTGACGCCGTACTCGTTCTCCAGCCCGAAAATGCGGCGGTCCATGACTGAACATTACGCCCGATCACCCGAACTGAAACGGGGTTGGGCAGCACGGTTCGGATCATTTTCCGGTGAAGCCCCGACGGCCGTGCCCCGCGCGGGAGCTGCGAGGACCCGCGCGGTGGCGAGCAGCACCAGCAGCGAGACGCCTCCCGCCGCCGCCGGCACCGCGAAACCGGCCACCGCGCCGCCCGCCTGGACCACGGGCCCGGTGAGGCCGGTCCCGAGGGAGGAGCCCACGGTGAACGTCGTCACGAGCCAGGAGAACGCCTCGGTGACCGTGCCCGCCGGGGCGTGCCGATCGACGAGGACGAAGGCACAGGCGACGCACGGGGCCAGGAACACGCCGGAGACCGCCGCCAGCGCCACCATCCCCGGCACGCCGGGCGTCAGCGTCAGCGGCAGGTAACAGACCGCCAGCAGGGCCACCAGGAGGCGCAGCCGCCGTTCCGGTGTCCCGCTCCACTGCCGCGCCCCGTACACCGTGCCGCCGATGAGGGCGCCGAGGCCGAGGGCGGCCATGAGCCACCCGTAGACGGCGTCGCCGCCGTGGCCGTCGGCGTAGGACACCGCGGCGACGGTGATGGAGCCGAGGGCGAGGCCGACGAAGAGGAAGGCGCCGAGCAGGGCCAGCAGGCCGGGCGAGCGCAGGGCGCCGAGCCAGTGCGCCTCCCGGGGTGCCGAGCGCCAGGCGCGCGAGGGCGGCGAGGCGACGACCCACAGGGCGCCCAGCACGCCCAGGACGTTGAGCACGAGCAGCGCGGCCCGCCCCGACCACAGGGACACGCAGAGGGTCACCAGGAGCGGTCCGGCGGTGAACATGACCTCCTGTGCGACGGCGTCCATCGCGTACGCCGTGGGCACCTGCTCCTCGCGGCGCAGCACGCTGGGCCACAGGGCGCGCAGTCCGCCCTCCAGGGGCGGGCTGAACAGTCCCCCGGCCGCGGCGGCGGCGAAGGCGAGCGGCAGCGGGTCGGTGCCGGAGACGGCCAGGACGGTCATGGCGAGGGCGGAGGCGAGCGCGGCGGGCAGTTGCACGCGCGGCTGCCCGTAGAGGTCCACGAGGCGGCCGAGCGAGGGCTGTCCCACGGCGTTGGCGATGCCGTTCACGGCGGCCAGGGCCCCGGCGAGGCCGTAGCTGCCGCCCTGACCGCGGACGAACAGCACCAGCGCGATCGCGGCGGTCGCGTTGGGCAGCCGTCCGGTCAGGGTGCCCGCCAGCAGGCGCGCGGCGTGCTTCGTACGGAGGATCTCCAGGTACCCCGCGGCCATGCCGCACCTCTCTCGGCGCTCGTAGAGTGTTACGTATAACGTGACCCCGTATACGTACCATGTGCGCTGTTCACTGGTCCAGACGAAGGAGCGGCCCCGCGGTGGCACGCAACAGCACGCGCCCGACCAGCCGGGACGTCGCCCGGGCGGCGGGGGTGTCTCAGGCGGCGGTCTCCCTGGTCTTCGGCGACAAGTGGCGCGGACGGGTCTCCGAGACCACCGCCGAGCGGGTCCGGGCCGCCGCCCGCCGGCTCGGCTACCGGCCCAACCTCGCCGCCCGCAACCTCCGCCTCGGCCGCACCCGCACCGTGCTGCTGGTGGTGCCCGCGCTGACCACCGAGTTCTTCGGCGGCGTCTACACCGGCGCCGCCCGGGTCGCCGCCGAGCACGGCTTCGGCCTGGTCCTCTACCCCTCCCCCGAGGGCGTGGGACCCGCCCGTGACCCGTTCCCCTCCGCCCGGGCCGCCCTGGACGGCGTCATCGCCTCCTCGATGGCCGCCGAGGCCCTCACCGCGCTGCGCGGGGACGAACTGCCGCTGGTCATGCTGGACAGCGACCCGCAGGGCAGTCCGGGGGCCACCACCGTCAACCTGGACATCGCGGCCGGCATGCGCGCGGTCGCCGGTCACCTGCTCGGTCTCGGACACCGCCGCTTTCTGCACCTGGCGGCCGACGTGCCGTCCTGGACCTTCGAGGTACGCGCGCGGGAGCTGGCCGCGCACCTGGGCGGGATACCGGGCGCCGAGCTGCGCACCGCGCGCGCCCCCCTCTCGATCGAGGGCGCCGTGGCCGCCGCGCGGACCGCCCTGACCGCACCCGGCCCCCGGCCGACCGCGCTGGTGTGCGACGACGACCTGCTCGCGGCGGGCGCCTGCAAGGCCGCCCGCAGGCTCGGCCTGCGCGTTCCCGAGGACCTCTCGGTCACCGGGGTGGACGACCTGGGGCTCGCCTCGGCTCTCGAACCCGAGCTGACGACCGTCCGCCTGGACGCCGAGCTCTTCGGCGAGCGCGGCATGCAGGCCCTGCTCGCCGTACTGGAGGGCCGTCCGCCCGCGGTGGGCGACATCCCGGTGGAGCTGGTCGTACGCGGCTCCACGGCGCCGCCGGGAGCGGCCGGGAACGAGGGGGGACACACCCCTTGAAAGGCGCTGACAGACGCGGAGAGGCGCCGAGAGGCCCTGAGACGCCCTCGGGCACCCCGGAACGCCCGGCGCCCCGGCCGCGCACACGCGGTCCGGGGCACCTGGCGCCGGTGGGCGGTCAGTCCGCCTCGGGGTCCGTCTTCTCGACGCCGCTCGGGCCGGCACCGTCCGTGCCGTCCGTCTCGGAGGCCTCCCCCGCGTCGGAGTCGCCCGCCAGCAGCCGCGAGAGCCTGTTGCCGACGATCCGCTTGAACTTGCGCTTCTGCCACCGCGTACGGTCCAGGACGGCCACTTCCAGGCGCTCCGCGGGGATCTCCCGCTCGCTGCCGTTGGTGTCCCGCGACAGCGCCTGCACGGCCAGCTTCAGCGCCTCGGCGAGCGTCATGCCGTCGCGGTGCCGCTGGTCCAGGAAGGAGCTGATCTGCTCCGCGTTGCCGCCGACCGCGACCGAGCCGTGCTCGTCCACGATGGAACCGTCGTGCGGCAGCCGGTAGATCTGGTCGCCCTCGGGGGTCTCCCCCACCTCGGCGACGACCAGCTCCACCTCGTAGGGCTTCTCGGCCGCGCTGGAGAAGATCGTGCCCAGCGTCTGTGCGTACACGTTCGCCAGGCCCCGGGCCGTGACATCGGTCCGGTCGTAGGTGTAGCCCCGCAGGTCGGCGTAGCGCACACCGCCGATCCTGAGGTTCTCGTACTCGTTGTACTTGCCGGCGGCGGCGAAGCCGATCCGGTCGTAGATCTCGCTGAACTTGTGCAGCGCGCGGGACGGGTTCTCACCGACGAAGACGATGCCGTCGGCGTACTGCAGCACCACCAGGCTGCGGCCGCGGGCGATGCCCTTGCGGGCGTACTCCGCCCGGTCCGCCATCGCCTGCTGAGGGGAAACATAGAACGGCGTCGACACCGGTTATCCGTCCCTTTCTGTGGAAGTCACTCGAACACCTCGAACAAGACCGGGCGCCGTCAGAGCAGCGCGGCCCGGGGGCCGTCGGGCTGTTCCAGACGCCGCTGGAGGATCGAGCGGGCGATCTCGGAGGACTCCTCCTCCGTCAGCCGACGGAAGCCGTCCTCGGTGATCACGGTGACGATCGGATAGATCCGGCGTGCGACATCGGGACCGCCGGTCGCCGAGTCGTCGTCCGCCGCGTCGTACAGGGCCTGGACCACGAGTGTCGTGGCCTGCTCCTCGGTCAGGTCCTCGCGGAAGAGCTTCTTCATGGCGCCCCGGGCGAAGACCGAGCCGGAGCCCGTGGCCGCGTAATTGGTCTCCTCGGAACGGCCGCCGGTGACGTCGTAGGAGAAGATCCGGCCCCGGTCGCGGTCCACGTCGTACCCCGCGAAGAGCGGGACCACGGCCAGACCCTGCATGGCCATGCCGAGGTTGGAGCGGATCATCGTGGACAGGCGGTTGGCCTTGCCCTCCAGGGAGAGCTGGGCGCCCTCCACCTTCTCGAAATGCTCCAGCTCGAGCTGGAACAGCTTCACCATCTCCACGGCCAGGCCCGCCGTGCCGGCGATGCCCACCGCGGAGTACTCGTCCGCGGGGAACACCTTCTCGATGTCCCGCTGGGCGATCACATTGCCCATGGTCGCCCGCCGGTCACCGGCGAGCACCACGCCGCCGGGGAAGGTGACGGCCACGATCGTCGTGCCGTGCGGGGCCTCGATGACTCCCTGGGTGGGAGGCAGCTGCCGCCTGCCGGGCAGGATCTCCGGCTGGTGCTCGGAGAGGAAGTCCATGAAGGACGAGGACCCGGGCGTCAGGAAGGCAGCCGGCAGACGCCCGGTGCTACGAGTGTTGGCTTCCACGCGTTTCCTTCCACGTGAGACTGCGGCCCCGCCTGGATCAGCCGAGCCGATCATCAAATCCGTGCACGGACCCTACCCGCACCGGGGCCGGTCATCCGCCCCGGTGTCCGCCCGGTGCCGGCGTACCCGCCGGGGGCCGGCACCGGGTGGTGCGCCGGTGTTACTCGCCGCCCTTTTGCACGAAGGACCGCACGAAGTCCTCGGCGTTGGACTCGAGGACGTCGTCGATCTCGTCCAGGACGTCGTCCACGTCGTCGCTCAGCTTCTCCTGGCGCTCCTTGAGGTCCTCCGAGCCCTGCGCGTCCTGCGCCTGCTCCTCGACCTCCTCCGTGGAGCGCGTCGCCTTCTGCTGGCCGCCGCCGGTGTCCTTGGTCGCCATTACCCTCACCCCGCTCAGTTCGGTTCGCCCGACATGGTCGGCATTCCTGCCGATCGGTGATGATCAGACCCTACTCGCCGGGTCCGACATCGGCCCCGCGATCGGATCATTCCCCCGCACCGCGGTTTCCACCCCGCCCGAAGTGATCGGCCGGGCGGGCCGCTCATCCGCCCGACAACACCTTGACCAGGTCCTCGGCGGTGCGGCAGCGGTCGAGCAGCTCCTTGACGTGATTACGCGTTCCGCGAAGCGGTTCCAGCGTGGGTACCCGCTGCAGGGAGTCCCGACCCGGCAGATCGAAGATCACCGAGTCCCAGGAGGCGGCGGCCACGTCGTCGGCGTACTGCTCCAGGCACCGGCCGCGGAAGTAGGCCCGCGTGTCCTCCGGAGGCTGCGTCCGGGCCCGCTCCACCTCGCCCTCGTCCAGCAAGCGCTTGATCCGCCCGCGGGCCGCCAGACGGTTGTACAGCCCCTTCTCGGCGCGCACGTCGGCGTACTGCAGGTCCACGAGGTGCAGCCGGGCGGCGTCCCAGTCCAGGCCGTCGCGGCGCCGGTAGCCCTCCATGAGCTCCCGCTTGGCGACCCAGTCGAGCTCGCCGGCCAGGCTCATGGGGTCGTTCTCCAGCCGGTTCAGGGTGTCCTCCCAGCGCGTGAGGACGTCCTTGGTCTGCTCGTCCGCGTCGGCCCCGTAGCGCTCCTCCACGTACTTGCGGGCCAGCTCGTAGTACTCCATCTGGAGCTGTACCGCGGTGAGCGTGCGGCCGCTGCGGAGGGTGACGAGGTGCTGCAGCGTCGGGTCGTGGGAGACCTGGTGCAGAGTGCGTACCGGCTGGTCGACGGCCAGGTCGACGGCGATGAAGCCGTCCTCGATCATGGAGAGCACCAGGGCCGTGGTGCCGAGCTTCAGGTACGTCGAGATCTCCGACAGGTTCGCGTCCCCGATGATCACGTGCAGCCGGCGGTACTTCTCGGCGTCGGCGTGCGGCTCGTCGCGGGTGTTGATGAGGGGGCGCTTGAGCGTCGTCTCCAGACCCACCTCCACCTCGAAGTAGTCCGCGCGCTGGCTGAGCTGGAAGCCGTGCTCGTGACCGTCCTGTCCGATGCCCACGCGGCCGGCACCGGTGACCACCTGGCGGGAGACGAAGAAGGGCGTCAGGTGGCGCACGATGTCCGAGAAGGGGGTCTCCCGCTTCATCAGGTAGTTCTCGTGCGTGCCGTAGGAGGCGCCCTTGTTGTCGGTGTTGTTCTTGTAGAGGTGGATCGGCTGGGCGCCGGGGAGCTGGGCTGCCCGTTCGGCGGCCTCGGCCATGATCCGTTCACCGGCCTTGTCCCACAGCACGGCGTCGCGCGGATTGGTCACCTCGGGGGCGCTGTACTCGGGGTGGGCGTGGTCGACGTAGAGGCGCGCGCCGTTGGTGAGGATCACATTGGCCAGGCCGATGTCCTCGTCGGTGAGCTGGGTGGAGTCGGCGGCCTCGCGGGCGAGGTCGAAGCCCCGCGCGTCCCGCAGCGGATTCTCCTCCTCGAAGTCCCAGCGGGCCCGGCGGGCCCGGTGCATCGCGGCCGCGTAGGCGTTGACGATCTGGGACGAGGTGAGCATGGCATTGGCGTTGGGGTGACCGGGGACGGAGATCCCGTACTCCGTCTCGATGCCCATTACTCGCCGTACGGTCATGCGGCCCTCCTAGCCCGGCGGCGCCCTCGGTCGGGGGCGGCGCTCAAGTACCGCTGGTGCTCCGGTGCGCGTGCGGTGCCCGTCCCCGCACGGCGCGACGCGGCGGTACGAAAGAGCCTAGAACGCCTCTGCGCTGGGGGGGAGATCATTTGCGTCATTGGTGGTCCGACCGTGGCCGGTAAAGCAATCGGCTGCGGGTACCCGCCGTGGGCACCCGCAGCCTCTTTTTGTGCTACAGGTACTGCCCGGTGTTGGCCACGGTGTCGATGGAGCGGCCGGTGTCGGAACCCTGCTTCCCGGTGATGAGCGTACGGATGTACACGATCCGCTCGCCCTTCTTTCCGGAGATGCGGGCCCAGTCGTCCGGATTCGTGGTGTTGGGCAGGTCCTCGTTCTCCTTGAACTCGTCCACGCATGCCTGGAGGAGATGGGAGACGCGGAGACCCTTCTGGTTCTTCTCCAGGAAGTCCTTGATCGCCATTTTCTTGGCGCGCCCGACGATGTTCTCGATCATGGCGCCGGAGTTGAAGTCCTTGAAGTAGAGGACTTCCTTGTCTCCATTGGCGTAAGTGACTTCCAGGAAGCGGTTCTCCTCGGATTCGGCGTACATGTGCTCGACCGCGGTCTGGATCATTCCTTGGACCGTGGACGACTTGTCGCCGCTGTGCTCGGCGACGTCGTCGCCGTGCAGCGGGAGGCGCTCGGTGAGGTACTTGCCGAAGATGTCCTTGGCCGCCTCGGCGTCAGGACGCTCGATCTTGATCTTCACGTCGAGCCGGCCGGGCCGCAGGATCGCGGGGTCGATCATGTCCTCACGGTTGGAGGCGCCGATCACGACCACGTTCTGCAGGCCCTCCACGCCGTCGATCTCGGCGAGGAGCTGCGGGACGATGGTGTTCTCCACGTCCGAGCTGACACCGGAGCCGCGGGTGCGGAAGAGGGACTCCATCTCGTCGAAGAAGACGATGACGGGCGTGCCCTCGCTGGCCTTCTCACGGGCCCGCTGAAAGACCAGTCGGATCTGCCGCTCGGTCTCACCGACGTACTTGTTGAGGAGCTCGGGGCCCTTGATGTTGAGGAAGAAGCTCTTGCCCGCGGCCTGGCCGGTGACCTCGGCGACCTTCTTGGCCAGCGAGTTGGCCACCGCCTTGGCGATGAGCGTCTTGCCGCATCCGGGCGGCCCGTAGAGCAGCACACCCTTGGGCGGCCGCAGTTCGTGCTCCCTGAACAGGTCGGGATAGAGATAGGGCAGTTCGACCGCGTCCCGGATGGCCTCGATCTGGCCGCCGAGACCGCCGATCTGCTCGTAGCCGATGTCGGGGACCTCTTCGAGGACGAGCTCCTCGACCTCGCTCTTGGGAACGACCTCGTAGACGTATCCGGAACGGGGCTCCATCAGCAGGGCGTCGCCGGGACGGATGGTGATGTCCAGCAGCGGCTCGGCGAGCCTCACCACCCGCTCCTCGTCGGTGTGCCCGATCACCAGGGCCCGCTCGCCGTCCTCGAGGATCTCCTTGAGGGTGACGATGTCCCCGACGCTCTCGAACTCCATGGCGTCGACCACGTTGAGAGCTTCGTTGAGCATCACTTCCTGACCGCGCCTGAGTCCGTCGAGCTCCACCGAGGGGCTGACGTTGACGCGGAGCTTGCGGCCGCCGGTGAAGATGTCGGCGGTGCCGTCCTCATTGGCCTGCAGGAAGACGCCGAAGCCGGCCGGCGGCTGGGCGAGCCGGTCGACCTCCTCCTTGAGGGCGACGATCTGGTCGCGGGCCTCGCGGAGCGTATTGGCGAGTCGTTCGTTCTGGGCGGACACGCCGGCCAGGTTGGTCTGCAGCTCGACAATCCGCTCCTCGAGAATCCTCGTGTGTCGCGGAGAATCGGCGAGCTTGCGTCGCAGGACGGCGATCTCCTGCTCAAGATAGGCGATCTGCCCGGCCGGGTCGTCGGACCCGCGTCCCGGGCGGATGCCGCGGTTCATGTCGTCGTCGTGGGCTGCCACGGTCCTCACCTCCTCCAAGGGGAGCTGGACGCTTCCAGACCCTACCTGGGTGGGTGTCGATTGAAACCCCTAGATCACAAAGACGGTCGGGGTGTGTCCGATCTTCACCCTTGCGCTCTCCCTCACGCCAGGGGAATACCCACCGAACGCGCAGGGGAAGCCGCCCCGGGTAGGGTCGACGTGTTCAACACCCGCCGGAGCTGGCCGGATTCCCGCCCGGCCCGGCACAGAAAGGGCAGGGAAGATGACCGTGCAGCAGGAGGCGACCGGCGGGGGCGAGGCGCTGGAGGTGTGGATCGACCAGGACCTGTGCACCGGCGACGGGATCTGTGCCCAGTACGCCCCGGAGGTCTTCGAGCTGGACATCGACGGCCTGGCCTACGTCAAGGACGGCGAGGACGAACTGCTGCAGGCCAGGGGCGCGACGACGCCCGTGCCGCTGCCCTTGCTGACGGACGTGGTGGACTCGGCCAGGGAGTGCCCGGGCGAGTGCATCCATGTGCGCCGGGTTTCGGACAGGGTGGAGGTCTACGGGCCGGACGCCGTGGAGACCGCGGACGCCAGGTGACCCGGGCGTAGCGATACGTGACTTCTGTCTGTTTTCTCACATTGATGCGCCCGTGTCCGGTCCGTGGACGGGCGGTCGGAGACGGCCGGTGCCTCAGACCCGCTCGGTCGGCGCCGGAGTGGAACGCTCGAACACGCCGTTCTTCCACTGCCACTTGGCGTGCTCGGTGACGTCGGGGCAGCAACTGGGCACCTCGGACGAGGAGTAGCCGAGCAGGGTCGCGGTGACGGCCCCGTCGGCGACCGTGAAGTCGGTGACGGTGTCCCGGTCCTTCGGGTTCACGAGGGTGGCGACCACGCGCGGACGGCTGTCGCCGGCGCCCTGGGTGAGGACGTAGACGCCGTCGGGCGGTGTCCCCATGCCCGACTCGCAGTGGACGACGGCGGTCGTCTCGGGCCGCCCGTCCCCGTCCAGGTCCCCGCCGGCCTTCTTCGCGACGACGAGCTTGTCGGGGCCGCAGTCGAGAGGGAAGGCGGCCTTGGCGGGGTCGGGGGCCGGGGCGGTGACGGGGGCGGCCTTCGCGGCCGTGTGGGAGGTCTGGGCCGCCGTCGCATGGCCGGGCTGCAACACGGCGGAGAGGGCGATCACGCCCGCCAGGGCCGTGGCCGTGGCGACCCAGTGGATCGGGCGGGTGGTGGCGTGAGCCAGTTCCGGGACGGCGGATTGCTGCACGAGGACGGCGTCTCCTGTGAGGGCTGAGCCGGCGGGGGTGCTCGGCATCGTGCCACACGTCACAGTCCCGGGGAACGGCGGGGTCCGGATTTTCCCCGGCGCCACGGGGCGGGCGCGGCCGCGGCGGCCGTCAACGGTGAAGGGCCGTGGCCGAGTCCCCCGGTGTGTCGGGGAACTCGGCCACGGCCCTTGTGCGTTGTACGCGGCGCCGGGCCGCCCGGGGCGGTCCGGCGGCCGGGGTCAGCGGCCGGCGGTGCCTCCGTCGGCGTTCGGGCCGGCGTAGTCCTCGCCGTAGGCGCCCTTCGCGGGGCGGCGGCGACGCATGGGCGGCTCGACGCCGTCGGCGAGGCGGCGGGCGGTGAGCAGGAACCCGGTGTGCCCGATCATGCGGTGGTCCGGACGGACGGCGAGGCCCTCGATGTGCCAGTTGCGGATCATCGTCTCCCAGGCGGTCGGCTCGTTGAAGCAGCCGATCTCGCGGATGGACTCCACGGTCCGCGCGAGCTGGGTGGTGGTGGCCACGTAGGCGCAGAGGATGCCGCCGGGCACGAGCGCCTTGGAGACGGCCTCCAGGCACTCCCAGGGGGCGAGCATGTCGAGGATGACGCGGTCGACGTCGGTGTCGGACAGGTTGTCCTGGAGGTCACCGACGGTGAGCTGCCAGGCGGGGTGCGGGCCGCCGAAGTAGCGCTCCACGTTGCCCTGGGCGATCTCGGCGAAGTCCGCGCGGCGCTCGTAGCTGTGCAGCATGCCCTGGTCGCCGATGGCGCGCAGCAGGAAGCTGCTGAGCGAGCCGGAGCCCACGCCCGCCTCCACGACGCGGGCGCCGGGGAAGATGTCGGCGAAGGCCAGGATCTGCCCCGCGTCCTTGGGGTAGACGACGGCGGCCCCGCGGGGCATGGACAGGACGTAGTCGGGGAGCAGGGGACGCAGCGCGAGGTAGGCGACGTTCCCGGTGGTACGGACGACGCTCCCTTCGGGGGCGCCGATCAGTTCGTCGTGCGGGAAGGAACCCTTGTGGGTGTGGAAGTTCTTCCCGGCTTCGAGCGTGAACGTGTAGTGGCGACCCTTGGGGTCGGTCAGCTGTACCTGGTCCCCGACTTTGAAGGGCCCGCGACGGCGGGCGGCACCGGTCGGTTCGGACATGTGCCCAGCCTAGCCTCTGTCGGGGACTGCCCGTGACGGGGCCGCCGTCGCACGGGGTGCGGCCGGGACGGCGGGCGCGGTCGGGACGGGGACCGGGACGCGGGCGCGGTCGGAGTGGCAGTCGAAACGGGCGCCGTCAGGACGGCCGGGCCATCGCCCGCACGAAGGCGCGTTCGACGTCGGCCGCCGACAGGACGCCGTAGATCGCGCCGCTGTCCTCCACGACGAGGTATTCCGTGGCGGGAGTGGCCCGCAGGACGTCGAGCAGTTCCTCCCCCGAGAGCTCGGCGGAGACCCGCATGCCCTCGGTGAGGTCCTGGGCGAGCCCGCTGACCGCGACCCAGGGGCGGCGGTGCTCCGGCACGCCGACGATGGCGGCCTCACGCACCAGGGAGAGCGGCTCGCCCTCGGCGTCGACGACGACGAGGGCACGGGCGCCGACCTCGTTGGCACGGCGCAGCGCCTCGGAGAGCGGGGTGTCGGTCTCGACGGGGACGGCCCGCCGGGTGAGGGCACGGGCGCGCAGTTCGGGCAGGTGTTCGCGCAGCCGGGCCATGCGCAGGCTGTTGCCGGCGCCGGTCCAGATGATCGCGGCGAGGATGGCCGCGAGCAGTGCGTCGGTGACCGTGTCCATGCCGCCGATGTCCTCGGGATCGCCGCCCAGGGCGCCGGTCTGGGTGAGCAGCGGCAGCCCGATCAGGACGGCGATGGCGAGCGCGCGGCCGACCCAGGCGGCGGCGACGGTGCCGCTCATGGGGGTGCCGGTGATCTTCCAGACGACGGCGCGGAGCATGCGGCCGCCGTCGAGCGGGAGGCCGGGCAGCAGGTTGAAGGCGGCGACGATCAGGTTGGAGATCATCAGCCCGGCGAGCAGGACCCCGGGGACCGTGCCGGGTTCGACGGGGCTCATCGCGAGGTAGAAGACGCCGGCCAGGACCAGGGAGAGCAGCGGGCCGACGAAGGCGAGGACGAACTCGCGGCCGGGCGTCTCGGCCTCCTTCTCGATCTCCGAGACGCCGCCGAAGAACTGGAGCTGGATGCGGCGGACGGGGAGCTTGAAGCGGAGCGCGGCCACGGTGTGCGCGAGTTCGTGGACGAGGACGGAGGCGTAGAAGGCGACCGCGAAGAAGAGGGAGACGAGGTAGCGGGCGGCGCCGAGCTCGGGCAGGACGCGGTCGAGCTGTCCGCCGAAGACCCAGGTGATCAGGGCGGCGACGAGGAACCAGCTCGGGGCGACGTAGACGGGCACGCCGAAGGGGCGGCCCATGAGCAGTCCGCCCCCGGGGTCCTTGGGCCGGCGCGGCCCGCGGGGACCGCCGGCGCCCGTTCCCGCTCCCCCGCCGGTGTTGCCGGACGAGGCCTCGGTGCGCCCGCGGGGGGCGGCGGGGGCCCGGCCCGCCGGGGGGACGGGGGTGCCGGACGGGTCGGGAGTGCCGGACACGCCGGGGCTGACGGAGCTGTCCGAGCTGTCCGAGACGTCGGACGGCTTCGCGCCGGTGTCCCGGCCGTGCGCGTCCTCGGCCGGGGCCTGCTCCTCCGGGGCCGGCCCGGAACCGGTGGTGTCCGGGGTCGCCTCGGGGTGGGAGGGGTCGGTGCGGGGCGGCTGCCCCTCGTGGCGATCGGTCGCCCGGTCGTTGCCGGAGCGCGGCTGCCCGCTCCCGCCGCTCTCGTCCACGGTGTCCCCTTGTTCGAAGCGTCTCCCGGTCCCGGTGGTGACCGGGAGGGAGGGTCCGGTGTCGATGGTATGCGGCCCTCACGCGGTGTTCCGCCCCGGCACCCCCTCAGTCTGTCAGTGGTGGGCCGTATGGTCTGTGGGCATGGAGACCAGCACGGAGGGCGGCGCGGCGGCGCCGGCCGGCACGGAACCGGCGGAGACGACGACGCGAGCGGACTCGGTGGCGGAGTCCGCCGTACCGGCGGCCGGTGCGACCACGCCCGGGACCACGCCGGCTCCCGTCATACCCGCCCAGGCCCCCGCCCCGGCCCCCGCCCCGGCCGCTGCCCCGGCCGCCTCGCGGCGGGCGCCCGCGCGGCCGACCTCGCTCTCGCCCTCCCGGGCCGGTGACTTCATGCAGTGCCCGCTGCTGTACCGCTTCCGGGTGATCGACCGGCTCCCGGAGAAGCCGAGTCCCGCGGCGACCCGCGGCACCCTGGTGCACGCGGTGCTCGAGCGGCTGTTCGACGCACCGGCCGCCGAGCGCACCGCCCCGCGGGCCCGGTCGCTCGTCCCCGGTCAGTGGGACCGGCTGCTGAAGAACCGCCCGGAACTGGCGGAGCTGTTCGCCGACGACGAGGACGGCAGCCGGCTGGCGGGCTGGCTGGAGGAGGCCGGGCAACTGGTCGAACGCTGGTTCGCCCTGGAGGACCCGACGCGGCTCGAGCCCGTCGAACGGGAGATGTTCGTCCAGACCCGGCTGGAGTCGGGGCTCACCCTGCGCGGCATCATCGACCGGGTGGACGTGGCGCCGACGGGCGAGGTGCGCATCGTCGACTACAAGACGGGCAAGGCCCCGCGGCCCGAGTACGCCGAGGGCGCCCTGTTCCAGATGAAGTTCTACGCCCTGGTGATCTGGCGGCTGAAGAAGGTCGTCCCGCGCCGGCTCCAGCTCGTCTACCTGGGCAGCGGCGACGTGGTGACGTACGACCCGGTGATCGAGGACCTGCAGGGGGTCGAGCGGAAGCTCCTGGCCCTCTGGGAGGCGATCAGAACTGCCACGGAGACGGGCGACTGGCGGCCGCGGCCCACCAAGTTGTGCGGCTGGTGCGACCACCAGGAGTTCTGCCCGGAGTTCGACGGCACGCCCCCGCCCTACCCGCTGCCCCTGGCGCTGCCCTTCGGGGCGGCCGGTTCCGAGGAGGACACGCAGGGCAGAATGGGGCCGCAATAGCCTACCGAGGGAGTTCCACGTGGCCGTTCGCGTCCTACTGGTCGACGACCAACCGCTCTTGCGCACCGGGTTCCGGATGATCCTGGAGGCCGAGCAGGACCTCGCGGTCGTCGGTGAGGCCGGGGACGGCCTCCAGGCCCTCGACCAGGTGCGGGCGCTGCAGCCCGACGTGGTGCTGATGGACATTCGCATGCCGCGCATGGACGGGGTGGAGGCGACCCGTCAGATCACCGGGCCCGGCCGGGACGGACCGGCCAAGGTGCTGGTGCTGACCACCTTCGACCTCGACGAGTACGTGGTGGAGGCGCTGCGCGCCGGCGCGAGCGGCTTCCTCCTCAAGGACGCCCCGGCCAACGAACTGGTGCAGGCGATCCGGGTGGTCGCGGCCGGGGAGGCGATGCTGGCTCCCAGCATCACCCGCCGGCTGCTGGACAAGTACGCCACGCATCTGCCCTCGGGGGACGAGCCGGTCCCCGACACCCTGCACACGCTGACCGACCGTGAGGTCGAGGTGCTGAAGCTGGTGGCGCGCGGACTGTCGAACGCGGAGATCGCCGCGGACCTGTTCGTCAGCGAGACGACGGTGAAGACCCACGTCGGGCACGTGCTCACCAAGCTGGGGCTGCGCGACCGGGTGCAGGCGGCGGTGTACGCCTACGAGAGCGGGCTGGTGCGGCCCGGCGCGCAGTAGCCGCGTCCGTCCGCGTCCCCCTCTCGGGCCGTGGCAGCGGGATGCGCGAAGGGCGCCCCTCCGAAGTGGAGGGGCGCCCTTCGCGCATCCGGCCCGGGGGGCCGTCGGGTCAGCTGCTCACGCCTCGGCCCAGCTCCCAGAGCTGGAGGGTCGAGGAGGAGTTGATGGCCCATTCGGAGCCCGTGATGTTGTCGCGGGCGGCGATGTACTGCTTGCCCTGCCACAGCGGCAGCAGCGGGACGTCGTTGGCGATCTTGTTCTGGATCGCGCCGAGGTCCTTGGACGCGCTCAGCCGGTCGGCCTCACGACGCGAGCGCGGGAGGAGCTGGTTGCGTATCTCGGTGCTCACGTACGGCGAGTTGAGGGTGTTGTCCTTGTCCAGGAACGGCGCCAGGTAGTTGTCGGCGTCCGGGAAGTCGGGGAACCAGCCCATGCCGTAGACGTCGAACTTGCCCGACTGCTCGAGCTTCTTGTAGTCGTCCCACGGAGTGCCCTTGATGGACACGTCGAACAGACCACTGGCGTTGAGCTGCTTCTGCAGGACCTCGAATTCCTTCTTGGTCGCCGCACCGTAGTGGTCGGTCGTGTAGTGCATCGTCAGCTTGACCGGCGTGGTGATGCCCGCCTTGGTCATCAGGTTGCGGGCCTTGCTGACGCTGGGGTCGCCGTACTTGTTGAGGAAGGCGTTGTTGTGGCCGGTGACGGTCGCCGCGACCATCGAGTACAGCGGCTCGGCCTGGCTGCCGTAGACCTCGGAGACGAGCTGACCGCGGTTGATGATCTGGGCCATCGCCTCGCGCACGGCCGTGTTCTTGACCGTGTCGGCCTCGGTGTTGAAGCCGAGGTAGCGCACCTCGAGACCGGGCATCTCGACGAGGTCGATGTCGCCGTTGGTCTTGGCGGACAGCTTGTCGATCTGCTCCGGCGTCATGGCACGGGTCATGACGTCGATGTCGCCCTTGGCCAGCGCGTCGCCCATGGAGTCCGCGTCGGGGAAGGTCTTCAGCTCGACCTTGTCGTTCTTGAGCTTCAGCATCCCCTTGTAGTGGGGGTTCTTGGTGAAGACCGCCTTGACGATCGAGTCGTTCTTCACCTCGGCCTTCATGGTGTACGGGCCGGAGGCGTCGATCGAGAAGCCCTCGCGCAGCTTGTCCTTCTCGTAGTCCTTGGGGTTGAGGATCCCCGCGACCGGAGTGGACAGCTTGAACGGGAAGGTGGCGTCGGCCGTCTTGAGGTGGAAGATCACCTCGCGGTCGCCCTTGGTCTCGATGGTGTCGATCGTGGACAGCAGCGCGAAGACGCCCTCGGGGTCCTTGATCGTCAGCGCTCGCTCCATGGAGAACTTGACGTCGTCGGCCGTGACCGGGGAACCGTCCGAGAACTGCAGGTCCTTGCGCAGCGTGCACGCGTACCGCTCGTTGCCGGAATCGGTGAAGCCGCAGCTCTCGGCGGCGTCCGGCTGCGGGGCCCCGTCACCCTTGGGGTAGGCCATCAGCGTCTGCACGGTCTGCCGCAGGATGTTCCACGTGCCCACGTCGTAGGCGTACGCCGGGTCCATGGGCGCGGGCTTGTTCTTGTTCTGACTGAACGCGTCCGTGGTGCCGACGACGATCGCGTCGCCGCCGCTGCTCCCACTGTCGGAACCACCGCAGGCGGCGAGCACAGGAGCGAGCAGGCCGACGAGGGCCGGCAGCACCAGAGTCTTGCGGTTCATGCTCGAGATTCTCCAGAGCGGTCGAGTCCGTGTACCCGGCATGCAGGGGTGTCGCGGCGGATCACGGGGGTAGTGACGGTGTTTACCGCGATGAGATTAGTAGGCGCCGCCTCAGGGACTCGCAGCCGCCGGAGCCGGGACCCCATCACGGAGCGAAACCGGGTGCGGACACACCGAAAACCCGACAGGGGGAGGATTAGCGCAGCGTCCCACCAAACGGGACACAAGGGCGCGCCCCGGCGCCCCGAAATGGGGTGAACAGCACAGGCGCAGCCCGCTGTCGACCCCCGCGCACGTGGCGAACGTCACATCCGGGGCTGTAGGGGCGGGGACCGGAATCCGGTCGTCCGGCGCGAAAAATTGGCGGGAAGGAGGCGGGGGGACGGCTCTCGTGCGGGCGTCGGGGGCTGTTCGTGCCGACCTGGTCCGTCCCTTCGGCTCACCTCGCGCCGGACGGGCCGTCCCTCCTCATCAGACCGTGCAGAAAGGGCAGGTCGACCTCTTCCAGGGAGGTGACGATCGTGCGCCGGCGGGCGGGCGCGATGGGCGTCACGGACGGGACGGCGACGACACGGCACCCGGCGGCCTCGGCGGAGGCCACGCCGGTCGCGGTGTCCTCGACGACGGCGCACCGCTCGGGCCGCGCGCCGAGCCCGGAGGCGGCCAGCAGGTAGGGGTCGGGGAACGGCTTGGTCCGGTCGACCTCGTCGCCGGCGACGGTCAGGGCGAAGTACTGCGGCCCGAGGGCTGCCAGGACGCGGTCGATGATGCGCCGGTGGGAGGCGGAGACCAGGGCGGTGGGGATGTCGTGCGCGGCGAGCTCGGCGAGCAGCCGGGCGGCGCCGGGCATCAGCGGCAGGGCGCTGTCGATGCGGTCCTCGAAGCCGTCGTTGAGCAGCACGGTGAGTTCGGCGAGGGTGATGTCCGCGCCGGTGGCCTCGATGAGGAAGCCCGCGCTGCGGGTCATGGGGCCGCCGACCACGACCTCGCGCCAGTCGTCCTTGAGGGAGTGGCCGAGACCGGCGAAGACGTCTCTCTCGACGTCCCACCAGAAGCCCTCGGTGTCCACCAGGGTGCCGTCCATGTCGAGGAGGACGGCCTGCAGGGACGAGCCCTCCGCCGAGTGGGTTCCGAGCGCGGGGACGGTTGTCGTCATCCGACGGACCTCCTTGGGGGACGAGCAGGCCGGTTCCCGAAGAGGAACCGGCCTGCGGTGGACCGACCAGTGTACGTCCTGGCCGTCCGGAGTGCGTCTCGGAGCGTGTGGCGCCCGTGCGCGGTGCGTCACCGGGCGTTGAAGTACTTGGCCTCCGGGTGGTGGATGACGATGGCGTCGGTGGACTGCTCGGGGTGGAGCTGGAACTCCTCGGACAGGTGGACGCCGATCCGCTCCGGCTGCAGCAGCTCGGCGATCTTGGCGCGGTCCTCCAGGTCGGGGCAGGCACCGTAGCCGAGCGAGAACCGGGCGCCGCGGTACTTGAGGGCGAACATGTCCTCCATGGCCGCGGGGTCCTCGCCGGCGTAGCCGAGTTCACCGCGGACGCGGGCGTGCCAGTACTCGGCGAGGGCCTCGGCGAGCTGGACGGACAGTCCGTGCAGTTCGAGGTAGTCGCGGTAGGCGTTGGCCTCGAACAGCTTCGCCGTCTCCGCACCGATCCTGGAGCCGACGGTGACGACCTGGAAGCCGACGACGTCGACCTCCCCGGACTCCTCGGGCCGGAAGAAGTCGGCGAGGCACAGCCGGCGTCCGCGGCGCTGGCGCGGGAAGGTGAAGCGGGTGCGCTCGTTGCCGTCCTCGTCCAGGACGATGAGGTCGTCGTCCTTGGAGACGCACGGGAAGTAGCCGTAGACCACGGCGGCTTCGAGCAGGTTGTCGGTCTGGAGCCGGTCGAGGAGCCCGCGCAGCCGGGGCCTGCCCTCACGCTCCACGAGTTCCTCGTAGGTGGGTCCTTCGCCGGAGCGGGCCTGCTTCAGCCCCCACTGCCCCTTGAACAGGGCGCCCTCGTCGAGCCAGCCCGCGTACTCCTTGAGCTGGATGCCCTTGATGACGCGGGATCCGCGGAAGGGGGGTTCGGGCACCGGGTTGTCGGTGGCGACGTCGGAGCGGACGGCACCCTCCTCGGGGCGGTCCTCGATCTCGACGGTGGCCGCCCGCACCCGGCGCTGCCTCAGTTCGGGCAGCTTCGCCCCGGGCACGCCGCGCTTGACGCCGATGAGTGCGTCCATGAGGCGCAGCCCCTCGAAGGCGTCACGGGCGTAGCGGACCTCGCCCTCGTAGATCTCGTGCAGGTCCTGCTCGACGTAGGCCCGGGTCAGGGCGGCTCCGCCGAGGATGACCGGGAAGTCGGTGGCCATCCCGCGCTGGTTGAGCTCCTCCAGGTTCTCCTTCATGATCACCGTGGACTTGACGAGCAGTCCGGACATCCCGATGACGTCGGCCTTGTGCTCCTCGGCCGCCTCCAGGATCGCGGAGACGGGCTGCTTGATGCCGAGGTTGACGACGTTGTAGCCGTTGTTGGACAGGATGATGTCGACGAGGTTCTTGCCGATGTCGTGGACGTCGCCGCGGACGGTGGCGAGCACGATGGTGCCCTTGCCGGCCTCGTCGGACTTCTCCATGTGCGGTTCGAGGTGGGCGACGGCGGTCTTCATGACCTCGGCGGACTGCAGCACGAACGGGAGCTGCATCTGCCCGGACCCGAAGAGTTCGCCGACGACCTTCATGCCGTCCAGCAGGGTCTCGTTGACGATCGCCAGGGCGGGCCGGCTCTCCAGGGCCTCGTCGAGGTCGGCCTCCAGGCCGTTCTTCTCGCCGTCGATGATGCGCCGCTTGAGGCGCTCGTCCAGCGGCAGGGCGGCCAGTTCCTCGGCCTTGCCGGCTTTCAGGGACTTGGCGGTGGCGCCCTCGAAGAGCTGCATCAGCTTCTGCAGCGGGTCGTAGCCCTCGCGGCGGCGGTCGTGGATGAGGTCGAGGGCGGTGGTGACCTGCTCCTCGTCGAAGCGGGCGATGGGGAGGATCTTGGAGGCGTGGACGATCGCCGAGTCCAGGCCGGCCCTGACGCACTCGTCGAGGAAGACGGAGTTGAGCAGGATGCGGGCGGCCGGGTTGAGGCCGAAGGAGATGTTGGACAGGCCGAGGGTGGTCTGCACCTTCGGGTGCCGCTCCTTGAGCCGGCGGATGCCCTCGATGGTGGCCAGGCCGTCTTTGCGGGACTCCTCCTGCCCGGTGCAGATGGTGAAGGTCAGACAGTCGACGAGGATGTCCTCCTCGTGGATGCCCCAGTTGCCGGTCAGATCCTCGATCAGGCGTTCGGCGATCTCGACCTTCTTCTCGGCGGTGCGGGCCTGGCCCTCCTCGTCGATGGTCAGGGCGATGAGTGCCGCCCCGTGCTCCTTGGCCAGGGCGGTGACCTTGGCGAAGCGCGACTCGGGTCCGGCGCCGTCCTCGTAGTTGACGGAGTTGATGACCGCGCGGCCGCCGAGCATCTCGAGGCCGGCCCGCAGGACGTCGACCTCGGTGGAGTCCAGCACGATCGGCAGGGTGGAGGCGGTGGCGAAGCGCCCGGCCAGCTCCCGCATGTCGGCGACGCCGTCGCGGCCCACGTAGTCGACGCAGAGGTCGAGCATGTGGGCGCCTTCGCGGATCTGGTCCCGGGCCATCTCCACACAGTCGTCCCAGCGGCCCTCCAGCATGGCGTCGCGGAACTTCTTCGAACCATTGGCGTTGGTGCGCTCCCCGATGGCGAGGTAGGCGGTGTCCTGGCGGAAGGGCACGGTCTGGTACAGCGAGGCGGCGCCGGGCTCGGGCTGCGGGCTGCGCTCGGCCGGGGTGGTCTCCCGGACCCGCTCGACGACCTGGCGCAGGTGCTCGGGGGTGGTGCCGCAGCAGCCGCCGATCAGGGACAGGCCGTAGTCCTGGACGAAGGTCTCCTGCGCGTCGGCGAGCCCCTCGGCGTCCAGCGGGAAGTGCGCGCCGTCCTTGGTGAGCACCGGCAGACCCGCGTTCGGCATGCACAGCAGCGGGATGCGGGAGTGCCGGGTGAGGTAGCGCAGGTGCTCGCTCATCTCGGCGGGGCCGGTGGAGCAGTTCAGGCCGATCATGTCGATGCCGAGCGGCTCCAGCGCGGTGAGCGCGGCGCCGATCTCGGAGCCGAGCAGCATGGTGCCGGTGGTCTCGAACGCCATGGAGACCAGCAGCGGGACCTCGGTGCCGGTGGCGGCCATGGCGCGGCGGGCGCCGAGGACGGAGGCCTTGGTCTGCAGCAGGTCCTGGGTGGTCTCGACGATGAGGGCGTCGGCGCCGCCCGCCAGCAGGCCCTCGGCGTTGGCCTGGTAGCCGTCGCGGATGGTGGTGTAGCCGACGTGGCCGAGGGTGGGCAGCTTGGTGCCGGGGCCGATGGAGCCGAGGACCCAGCGCTGGCGGCCGTCGCGGGCACCGTGCTCGTCGGCGACCTCGCGGGCGATGCGGGCGCCGGCCTCGGAGAGCTCGTGCACCCGGTCGGCGATCTCGTACTCGGTGGCCGCGGTGTGGTTGGCGCCGAAGGTGTTGGTCTCGACGCAGTCGACGCCGACGGAGAAGTAGGCTTCGTGCACCGAACGGACGATGTCCGGACGGGTGATGTTGAGGACCTCGTTGCAGCCCTCGAGGCCCTGGAAGTCCTCCAGCGTCGGGTCCTGGGCCTGGAGCATCGTGCCCATCGCTCCGTCGGCCACCACGACCCGCGTGGCGAGGGCCTCGCGGAGGGCGTCGGTGCGGGCCCGGGCATCGGCGGCGGGCGTGCCCCCGGGGCGCTCGGAGGGGGCGGACGAGGCGGACGGGTTCGGCGACGAGGCCATGGAAGATGCTCCCTGGAGTGCGACGGCTGTCGGCTTTGCGGCCTCCCTCGGAAGGCGCACCCGGTCAGGGTAGCCCTCGGCACGCCGTACGGTCAGAGGCGTCCACGGGGCGGACGGGTGTCCCCGCGGGGGCCGGCGCGTGGCATTCGGGCGGTTTCCGGCCGGAAATCGCCGTGCCCTCCCGTTGGCGGGAGGTCGGCGGGGACCGGTAGTGTTCGACAATGCCGAACGCGGTACTGGAGCCTCGGCCGGCGGACCGGCGGTCGACAGGGACGGAGGGCAGGACGGCGATGGCACGGAACATCCAGTCGCTCGAGCGGGCGGCCGCGATGCTGCGGCTGCTGGCGGGCGGCGAGCGACGGCTGGGCCTGTCGGACATCGCCTCCTCGCTGGGCCTGGCCAAGGGCACGGCCCACGGCATACTGCGCACGCTCCAGCAGGAGGGCTTCGTCGAGCAGGACGACGCCTCGGGCCGCTATCAGCTCGGCGCCGAACTGCTGCGCCTGGGCACCACCTACCTCGACGTGCACGAACTGCGGGCGCGGGCGCTGGTGTGGACGGACGACCTGGCCCGCTCCAGCGGCGAGAGCGTCTACCTGGGCGTGCTGCACCAGCAGGGCGTGCTGATCGTGCACCACGTCTTCCGGCCCGACGACAGCCGGCAGGTGCTGGAGATCGGGGCGATGCAGCCCCTGCACTCCACGGCCCTGGGCAAGGTGCTCTCCGCCTACGACCCGGTGGCCCACAGCGAGGCCCTGGAGGCCGACCGCAAGGCCTTCACCGACCGCACGATCAGCGATCCGGGCCGGTTCGAGGAGGTACTCGACCTCACACGGGCCCGGGGGTACGCCGCGGACGTCGAGGAGACCTGGGAGGGCGTCGCCTCGATCGCCGCGCCCATCCACGACCGGCGGCGGATGCCGGTCGGCGCGGTCGGGATCACGGGGGCCGTGGAGCGGCTCTGCCACGAGGGCGAGATCCGGGCCGAGCTGATCGCCGCGGTGCGCGACTGCGCCCGCGCGGTCTCGCGGGACCTCGGCGCCAGCCGCTTCTGACGGCCCCCCTCCGCCCTCACGGCGCCCACCTCCTCCTCCCCCCCCGCATCGCAACCCCTCGCGTCCCGGACCGGGGCCGTCAAAAGCGGCTCTTCGTCATGCCCGCGACAGCCCGGACGGTTCCCCGCGCCCGTGAACGGGCATGCCCTCTCGCGATCGATAAGCGGGCCCTCTCAATAACGATCGGGTTAGCGATAACCGAACTCTTGACTAGCCCGCACCCCGCGACGAGACTCGCGTCCATCGGTCGGCATTGTCGAACACTTACCGGCAATACGCGTTACAGTGTGACAATGCCATGGGCCGGCAAACGCCCTCACCCCTGAGGGCGCGGACCACCGGAGGGACCCGGGGTTCGCCTTCCCCTGGACGAAGGACAAAGGAGTCGCGGGTGTCCAGCTCCGACATCTTCATCGGCGAGACCATCGGTACCGCCATACTCATCCTGCTCGGCGCGGGCGTCTGCGCCGCCGTCACACTCAAGGCCTCCAAGGCCCGCAACGCCGGCTGGCTCGCCATCTCCTTCGGGTGGGGCTTCGCCGTGCTGACGGCCGTCTACATCTCCGGACCGCTCTCCGGTGCCCACCTGAACCCGGCCGTCACCCTCGCCATCGCGATCAAGGACAACGACTTCGGCGACCTCCCCGTCTACTGGGGCGGGCAGCTTCTCGGCGCCATGATCGGCGCCGCCCTCACCTGGATCGCGTACTACGGCCAGTTCCACGCGCACCTCACCGACCGCGAGATCGTCGGCGGCCCCGGGGCACAGGACACCCGGGCCAAGGCGGTCGAGGCGCAGGAGAACCAGGCCGGTCCGGTGCTCGGCGTCTTCTCCACCGGCCCCGAGGTCCGCAACCCGCTGATGAACGTCGCCACCGAGGTCATCGGCACCTTCGTGCTCTGCCTCGCCGTCCTCACCCAGGGACTGAACGCCGACGGCAAGGGGCTCGGCACCCTGGGCGCGCTGATCACCGCCCTGGTGGTCGTCTCCATCGGCCTGTCTCTCGGCGGCCCCACGGGGTACGCCATCAACCCGGCCCGTGACCTCGGTCCCCGCATCGTGCACGCCCTGCTCCCCCTCCCCAACAAGGGCGGCTCGGACTGGGGCTACGCCTGGGTCCCGGTGGTGGGTCCGCTGATCGGCGGTGCGATCGCTGCGGGCGTCTACAACGTCGCCTTTGCTTAGAGGAAACCCGGAAAAGCGCATCTCACGGAATCGCACGAAACTCCCAGGAGCACACAGTGACCGACGCACACACTGCCGGGCCGTTCATCGCCGCCATCGACCAGGGCACGACATCCTCGCGCTGCATCGTCTTCGACCGGGACGGCCGCATCGTCTCCGTCGACCAGAAGGAGCACGAGCAGATCTTCCCCAAGCCGGGCTGGGTCGAGCACGACGCCACGGAGATCTGGACCAACGTCCAGGAGGTCGTCGCCGGCGCCGTCCAGAAGGCGGGCATCACGCGGGACGACATCAAGGCCATCGGCATCACCAACCAGCGCGAGACCACCGTGCTGTGGGACAAGAACACCGGTGAGCCGGTCCACAACGCGATCGTCTGGCAGGACACCCGCACCGACGCCCTGTGCCGGGAACTCGGCCGCAACGTCGGCCAGGACCGCTTCCGCCGCGAGACCGGTCTGCCCCTCGCCTCCTACTTCGCCGGACCCAAGGCCCGCTGGCTGCTCGACCACGTCGACGGGCTCAAGGAGCGCGCCGAACGCGGGGACATCCTCTTCGGTACGATGGACTCCTGGGTCATCTGGAACCTGACCGGCGGTGCGGACGGCGGCCGGCACGTCACGGACGTCACGAACGCCTCCCGCACCCTGCTGATGAACCTCCACACCATGGCGTGGGACGAGAAGATCGCCGAGTCCATCGGCGTTCCGACGGCGATGTTGCCCGAGATCCGCTCCTCGGCCGAGGTCTACGGCGAGATCAAGGGCGGCACCCTCGGTGACCTGCTGGGCGGCATTCCCGTCGCCTCCGCGCTGGGCGACCAGCAGGCGGCCCTGTTCGGACAGACCTGCTTCGCCGAGGGCGAGACGAAGTCCACCTACGGAACCGGCACCTTCATGGTGATGAACACCGGCGACAAGCTGATCAACTCCTACAGCGGACTTCTGACCACCGTCGGTTACAAGATCGGTGATCAGAAGACGGTGTACGCCCTGGAGGGCTCGATCGCCGTCACCGGCTCCCTGGTGCAGTGGATGCGCGACCAGATGGGCCTGATCTCCACCGCCGCCGAGATCGAGACCCTCGCGCTGACCGTCGAGGACAACGGCGGCGCCTACTTCGTGCCGGCCTTCTCGGGCCTGTTCGCCCCGTACTGGCGCTCCGACGCCCGCGGTGTGATCGCCGGCCTGACCCGGTACGTCACCAAGGCGCACCTCGCGCGCGCCGTCCTGGAGGCCACCGCCTGGCAGACGCGGGAGATCGCCGACGCCATGACCAAGGACTCGGGCGTGGAGCTCACCGCGCTCAAGGTCGACGGCGGCATGACCTCCAACAACCTGCTGATGCAGACCCTCGCCGACGTGCTGGACGCGCCCGTGGTGCGCCCGATGGTCGCCGAGACCACCTGCCTCGGTGCCGCCTACGCCGCCGGCCTGGCCGTCGGCTTCTGGAACAGCATCGACGACCTGCGCGCCAACTGGCGCCGGGCCGCCGAGTGGACCCCCCACATGGACGCGGACACCCGCGACCGTGAGTACAAGAACTGGCTCAAGGCCGTCGAGCGGACCATGGGCTGGCTCGAGGACGAGGAGTAAGTAGAGCCATGACCAGTCAGTCCACCCTGCAGTCCGTGCCCGCCCTCGGAACGCACCCGGCCACCGGCACGGGTCCGAGCCGGGCGGAGACCCGGGAGCAGCTCTCCAAGGCGACGTACGACCTCCTCGTGATCGGCGGCGGCATCCTGGGCATCTCCACCGCCTGGCACGCCGCGCAGTCCGGGCTCAGGGTGGCACTGGTCGACGCCGGCGACTTCGCCGGCGCCACCTCCTCCGCCTCCTCCAAGCTGCTCCACGGCGGTCTGCGCTATCTGCAGACCGGCGCCGTGAAGCTGGTCGCGGAGAACCACTTCGAGCGCCGCGCCGTCTCCCGCCAGGTGGCCCCCCACCTGGCGAACCCGCTCACGTTCTACCTGCCCGTGTACAAGGGCGGGCCGCACGGCGCGGCGAAGCTCGGGGCGGGCGTCTTCGCCTACTCCGCGCTCTCCGCCTTCGGCGACGGCGTGGGCCACCTGCTCAGCCCGGCCAAGGCCGCGCAGGACGTGCCCGAGCTGCGCACGGAGAACCTCAAGGCCGTCGCCGTCTACGGGGACGACCAGATGAACGACGCGCGCATGGCGCTGATGACGGTCCGTGCCGCCGTCGACTCCGGCGCCGTCGTGCTCAACCACGCCGAGGTGACCGGTCTGCGCTTCACCCGGGGCCGGGTCACCGGCGCCGAGCTGAAGGACCGGCTCTCCGGCGAGGAGTTCGGGGTCGACGCGCGCCTGGTGCTCAACGCCACCGGGCCCTGGGTCGACCACCTGCGCCGGATGGAGGACGCGGGGGCCGCGCCGTCCATCCGCCTGTCCAAGGGCGCGCACCTGGTGCTCAAGCGCACCTCCCCGTGGAAGGCGGCGCTCGCCACCCCCATCGACAAGTACCGCATCACCTTCGCCCTCCCCTGGGAGGACATGCTGCTGCTCGGCACGACCGACGAGGTGTACGAGGGCGACCCGGGCGAGGTCGCCGTCGACGAGAAGGACATCGCCCAGATCCTGGACGAGGCCGCGTTCTCCGTCCGCGACCAGCAGCTCGACCGGGACCTCATCACCTACTCCTTCGCCGGACTGCGGGTGCTGCCGGGCGGGCCCGGCGACACCGCCAAGGCCCGGCGGGAGACGGTGGTCACCGAGGGCAGGGGCGGCATGCTGTCCGTGGCGGGCGGCAAGTGGACCACGTTCCGGCACATCGGACGCACGGTGATGAAGAAGCTGGAGGCGCTGCCCGGCCATCCGCTGGGCGAGGACTTCGAGCCGATCGCCTCGCTGCCGAGGAAGCTCCCGCTGCCCGGCATAGCCAACCCGCGCGCGGTCGCCCACCGGCTGCTCGTGGACCGGCCGGAGCCCGCCTCCCGGATGGCTCCCGAGACCGCCCGGCACCTGGCCACCCACTACGGCTCGCTGGCCTTCGACATCGCGCGGCTGGCCAACGAGGACCCGGCGCTGTCCGAGCGGATCCACCCGGACGCGCCCGAGATCTGGGCACAGGTCGTGTGGGCCCGGGACCACGAGTGGGCCGAGACCGAGGACGACGTGCTGCGCCGCCGGACCACCCTGACGATCCGGGGCCTGGCCACGGACGACGTCCGGGCCCGGGTACGGGAGCTGCTCGACCGGAAGTGAGCGGCGTCCCGGCCCTCGGGCGGACGGTGAGGGGGCGGCTCCCGGACGGGGCCGCCCCCTCCGGCGCGGCGGCCCGGGCCGGGGGTACAGCCGGGGGGTACAGGTCGACGATCAAGGTGTTCGAGCCGGTCGAACGGGGCAGTCATCCGTTCACTCAGCGGTGCACGGGGCTGCGGTGACGGCCTGTCGGGGCCGTAAGGTTGGGGCGTACAACAGGCACGTCGGAAGGAGGCGCTGGGTGATCGAGCTCGAGGGGGTTCCCGAGCTGATCGACCCGGTCATGGTGGCCGCGTTCGAGGGCTGGAACGATGCCGGCGACGCCGCCTCCACCGCGGTCGCGCATCTGGACCGGGAATGGAAGGGCGAGGTGTTCGCGGCGCTGGACGCCGAGGACTACTACGACTTCCAGGTCAACCGCCCCACGGTGTTCATGGAGGCCGGGGTCCGCAAGGTCACCTGGCCCACGACCCGGCTCTCGGTGGTCCGTGTCGGCGGGGACAGACCGCGCGACCTGGTACTGGTCCGGGGGATCGAGCCGTCGATGCGGTGGCGCTCGTTCTGCAACGAGCTGCTCGCCTTCGCGCACGAGCTGGGCGTGGAGATGGTCGTCATCCTGGGCGCGCTGCTCGGGGACACCCCGCACACGCGTCCGGTTCCGGTCAGCGGGGTGACGTCCGACGCGGAACTCGCCCAGCGGATGGACCTGGAGGAGACCAAGTACGAGGGTCCGACGGGCATCGTCGGCATCCTCCAGGAGGCGTGCACGCACGCGGGGGTGCCGGCCGTGTCGCTGTGGGCGGCGGTGCCGCACTACGTCTCGCAGCCGCCCAACCCGAAGGCGGCGCTGGCCCTGCTCAACCGGCTGGAGGACCTGATCGACCTCCGCATCCCGCAGGGCGAGCTGCCCGAGGACGCGCGGGCGTGGCAGACAGGTGTGGACCAGCTCGCGGCCGAGGACAGCGAGGTCGCGGAGTACGTGCAGACGCTGGAGGAGGCGCGGGACACGGCGGAGCTGCCGGAGGCCTCCGGGGAGGCGATCGCCCGGGAGTTCGAGCGGTACCTGCGCCGCCGGGACGGGGGCGCGCCGGGCGGTCCGTCCGCCGGTCCCTTCGGCAGTGGCCCGCCCGGCGGCGGCCGGGGCCGCGCACCCAGGCCGCCGCGGTCGGACGAGGCGGACGAGGAGCCGCCGGAGGAGTGAGGAGGCGGGGCCGGGTTCTCCCGTCCCCGCCGTCCCTTCCCCCGGGTTCTGCCTGGTCTTCAGGGGCTCCCGGATCTCCCGGGTTCAGCTGCTCACAGCTCCTCCCGGGTCCTGGTGCCTACAGCGCCACGCCCAGCAGCGCGTCGACCGTGCGCGAGACGACCCCCGGCGCGGACCCGTCCGTGCCGCCGGCCTCCTCCTGACGGGTCACCCAACGGTCGACCGCCGCCAGCGCCTCCGGCGCGTTCAGGTCGTCCGCGAGCGCCGCCCGCACCGCCTCGACCATGTCCTCCGCGGCCGGTCCGTCCGGCCGCGAGACCGCCGCGCGCCACCGCTCCAGCCGCGCGACCGCGTCCCGCAGCACCTGGTCCGTCCACTCCCAGTCGGAGCGGTAGTGGTGGGCGTGCAGCGCGAGCCGGATCGCGGCGGGGTCCACGCCGTCCCGGCGCAGCCGCGAGACGAAGACCAGGTTGCCCTTGGACTTGGACATCTTCTCGCCGTCGAGCGCCACCATGCCGGCGTGCACGTACGCCTTGGCCATGGGGAACTCACCGGTGAGCACCTGGGCGTGCGAGGCGCCCATCTCGTGGTGGGGGAAGGCGAGGTCGGAGCCGCCGCCCTGCACGTCGAAGCCCATCCCGAGGTGGTCGAGGGCGATGGCCACGCACTCGATGTGCCAGCCGGGCCTGCCGCGCCCGAGCGAGCCGCCGTCCCAGCTCGGCTCGCCCTCCCGGGCCGCCATCCAGAGCATGGGGTCGAGGGGGTTCTTCTTGCCGGGGCGGTCGGGGTCGCCGCCCCGCTCGGCGGAGAGCAGCCGCATCGCCGCGGCGTCCAGGTGGGACACCTCGCCGAAGTGCGGGTCGGACTCGACGGAGAAGTAGACGTCCCCCTCGAGGTCGTAGGCGGCGCCCAGTTCCCGCAGCCGCTCCACGAGCGGGACGATCCCGGGTATCGCCTCGACCGCGCCGATGTAGTGCCGCGGCGGCAGCATCCGCAGCGCGGTCATGTCCTCGCGGAAGAGCTTGGTCTCCTGCTCGGCGAGCGCGGTCCAGTCGAGGCCGTCGCGCTCGGCGCGCTCCAGCAGGGGATCGTCGACGTCCGTCACGTTCTGGACGTAGTGAACCTGGCGCTTGGTGTCGAGCCACACACGCTGTACGAGGTCGAACGCGTTGTAGGTCGCCGCGTGCCCCATGTGGGTGGCGTCGTACGGCGTGATGCCGCAGACGTAGAGACGGGCGACGGGACCGGGCTGGAGGGTGACCGGAGCGCCGGTGGCGGTGTCGTGGATCCTCAGGTCGCGGCCCTGACCAGGCAGGGCGGGGACCTCGGAAGCGGGCCAGGCATGCATGTCATGAGCCTAACCGGATGGATGTTCCCTGCACGAACCGGATCGGGCACACGGACGGTGAGATGGCCGGGAAGCCGTTCTTGCGCGGGACGCCCCGATGTGCCTGGTCCCCGGCACGGCGGTGGTCCCGTCGGCGCGGTCTTTCCTCGCCCGCGCCGACGGGACCACCGCCGTGCTCACGCCCGGGTCGTCACACCGGTGGCCACGGGATCGCCGGCCACTCCCCGCTCGGCTCCGGGTGCCGTCCCGAGGCCAGGAGGTCCTCGACCCGGGCGCGGGTGGCCCCGACCTCCGCCGGCGTGAGCAGCTCGCCCAGGCGCAGCGCCAGCGGCCCGCCCTCCGCCAGGGCCTCCCGCAGGCCCCGCAGCACGTCCAGGGCCTCCCCGGGCAGGCTCTCGCCGGCCCAGCCCCACAGGAGGGTGCGCAGCTTGTTCTCGGCGTTGAAGGTGACCCCGTGGTCGATGCCGTAGAGGCGCTCCCCCTCGGTGGGCAGCAGGTGGCCGCCCTTGCGGTCGGCGTTGTTGATCACGGCGTCGAGGACGGCGAGCCGCCGCAGGCGCATGTCGTCGGCGTGCACGAGGAGGGCGGTGCGGCCCTCCTCGACCTCCGCGAGACCGATCGCCTTCCAGCCGGGCTCCGGCTCCTCCGCGTCCACGAGGGCGAGCAGCTCGGACTCCGGCAGGACCTCGATCCAGAGCTGGCACATGCCCCGGCCGTACGGCCCCTCGCGCAGCACGGTGGGCGGCACGAGGGCCCAGCCGGTCGCCTCGGAGACCTCGTAGGCGGCGACCTCGCGCTCGGCCAGGGTGCCGTCGGGGAAGTCCCACAGCGGGCGCTCCCCCGCGACGGGCTTGTAGACGCAGGCGGCCTCCCGTCCGTCGAGGGCGACCGTGCAGTAGAGCGCGGCGTTGGAGGCCTCGCGGATGCGGCCGCGCACGGTCAGTTCGCCCTCGGTGAGCAGCCGTACGGCCTCGGCGGCCGGCAGGGGGTCCGCCGCCGGGGCGGCGCCGCCGGCCGCGGGGGTGCCCGCGGCCGTCGTGCCGAGGCCGGCCTCGTCGCTGGTGGTCACCTCGTCACGCTCCGCGGCGGTATCCGTTCTGGCGCGGACATACATGTCCTTCCGGGTCGAGCGGGAGGCTGCACAGCGGGCACGGCGGCCGACCGGCGTTGACGACCTCCAGGGCCCGCTTGGCGAACGCCCGTGCCTGCGCCCCGGTGAGCCGGACGCGGAGCATCGGCGGGCCGTTCTCCTCGTCCTGTAGCAGCCGCTCCTCGGCCTCCGCCAGGTCCTCCTCGGACTCGGCGTCCAGTTCGACCAGCGCCTGGGCCTCGACGATCATCCGTTCCTCGTCGCCGTCCCAGGCGAGGGCCATGGTGCCGACCCGGAACTCCTCCTCCACCGGCGTCTCGAGCGGCTCGGTGTCGGTGACCTCGGAGGGGGTCACGGCGGGCACCGCGGCGTTCCCGCCGCTGCGCCGCACGACCTCGTCGAGGAGTTCGTCCATGCGTTCGGCGAGCGCGGCGACCTGGGTCTTCTCCAGTGCCACACTGGTCACCCGGGTCCCGGCGATGGCCTGCAGGAAGAAGGTACGGCGCCCGGGCAGTCCGACCGTGCCGGCCACGAAACGGTCCGGTGGGTCGTAGAGGAACACCTGACGGGACACGTCCTGTCTCCATTGCTTGACAACTACTGCGCTGTTTCGACCGCTTCACCCTACTGCGGCCGACGATCACGGTGCGCCAGCACCGCCCCCGACCGTGGCGTGACCGTCGTCCCCGCCCGCTCCGGGACCGCTGCCCTCCGAGGGCGCCCGCTCCGGCGGCGCCAGGGAGGAGAGGTCCCCGGTGTCGCCGAGCCGCACGAGAAAGGGCCTCAACCGGGTGTAACGGATCGCGGTGATGGAACAAGGTTCAACAGAGATCCGCTGGAAGAGGTCGAGATGAAGTCCGAGCGCGTCGGCGACGAGCGACTTGATGATGTCGCCGTGCGAGCACATCAGGTAGACGGCGTCGGCGCCGTGGTCGCGCTCCACGCGGGCGTTCCACTCGCGCACGGCCTCCGCGGCGCGGGTCGCCATGGCCCGCATGGACTCGCCGCCGGGGAACGCGGCCGCGGAGGGGTGCGCCTGCACGACCTCCATCAGCGGTTCGTCCGCCAGTTCGGCGAGTTTGCGGCCGGACCAGTCGCCGTAGTGGCATTCGCCGATCCGGTCGTCGCTGTGCGCCTCGAGGCCGCGGGCCTCGAGCAGGGGCCGCATGGTCTCCTGGCAGCGTTGGAGGGGGCTGGTGACGATCTCGGCGATCGGAATGCCCTCCAGCCGGCCGGGCAGGGCGGCCGCCTGGGCGGTGCCGCGCTCGTCGAGGGCGACGCCGGGGGTCCACCCGGCGAGCAGTCCCGAGGTGTTGGCGGTGGAGCGTCCGTGCCGTACGAGGATCAACGTGGGCATGGCGTCCAGCCTAGGTCCTGTCGCGCCGGCCCCGTTCGCCCCGTCGGGCCCGGCCGCCCCGTCCGCCCTCGCCCGCTTCCGCCGCGGTTCCGTGTCCGTTCCGAGAGGGGAGTACGACTTCCGTGATCGTCGACTGTGCCATCTACCGTGACGGGCGCCGTTCCGAGGGGCCCGAGGACCTCTCGGACGCACTCGCGAACGCACGGGCCGCGGGCGGTTTCGTGTGGATCGGGCTGCACGAGCCGTCGGAACGGGAGTTCGGGAAGGTCACCGAGGAGTTCGGACTGCATCCGCTGGCCGTGGAGGACGCGCTCAAGGCGCATCAGCGGCCGAAGCTGGAGGTGTACGACGATTCGCTCTTCATGGTGCTCAAACCGGTCGTCTACGAGCCGGAGAGCGACGCCGTCTCCACCGGCGAGGTGATGATCTTCCTCGGCGACGGGTTCGTGGTGACGGTCCGGCACGGTGAGGGCGCGCCCCTCGGTGTCGTCCGCAAGCGCCTGGAGCAGCAGCCGGAGATGCTCGGCAAGGGGCCGACGGCGGTCCTGTACGCCCTGGCGGACGCCTCCGTCGACCACTACCTGGACGTGGCCACGGAGTTGGGGACCGACCTGGAGGAACTGGAGGCGGAGGTCTTCTCGCCCGAGGGCGGGGGCTCGCGCAACACGGCCTCGCGGATCTACACCTTCAAGCGGCAGATCCTGGAGTTCCGCCGGGCGACCAACCCGCTGGCGCTGCCGCTGACCCGGCTGGCGAACACCGGTTCGTTCGGCAGCGTGCTGCCGTACGTGGACGACTCCGCGCGCCCCTTCTTCCGTGACGTCAGCGACCACCTCACCCGCGTGAACGAGTCGGTGGAGGGCCTGGACCGGCTGGTCTCCGACATCCTCTCGGCGCATCTGGCGCAGATGAGCGTCCGGCAGAACGACGACATGCGGAAGATCTCCGCCTGGGCCGCGATGGCCGCGGTCCCCACGATGATCGCGGGGATCTACGGCATGAACTTCGACCACATGCCGGAGCTGCACTGGCTCTGGTCCTACCCGGTGGTGATCGCCGTGATGGTGGTCCTGGAGGTACTGCTGTACCGGCAGTTCAAGCGACGGGGATGGTTGTAGGCCCGCCGAGGGCGTTACGGCGTTCGGGCGTCCGCAGGGCGACCATCCGCCGCCGTCCGATCAGCAGTTCGTACGCGTACGCCGTGTGGATGCCGGCGGCCAGCACCGCCCCCTTGGCCCGGGACCAGCCGAGGATGCGGCCCATGTGGCGCATGACGGCGAGGCTGACGTCCCGGTGGACCCGGATCTCCGCGCGGGCGCACTCGTGGAGCGTGCGCAGGATCGCGCGCTCGTGACCGGCGCGGGAGAGCCTCAGCAGTTCCTCGTGGCAGTAGGCGAGGTGGTTGTCCTCGTCCTCGGAGATCATCCGTACCGCCCGGCCGAGGTCGGGGTGGTCGGCGAAGTGCCGGAGCAGCAGTCGCATCTGCTCGGAGGCGCGCTGTTCGGTGACGCGGCTGTGGGCGAGGTAGGTGATGATGTCCCGCACCGTGAGCGGTCGCCCGGTCTTCAGTCTTTCGTGGGACAGGCCGATGCCGCGCCGTTCCAGGAGCATGGTGTAGTCCGTCTCGGCGGGGACCTCGACGGCGGCGAGCCCGCGTTTCCCGAGCAGGGCGTGGAAGATGCGCCCGTGCTTGTCCTCGTCGGCGCCGTGCCGGGCGATCTTCGGGGCGAGTTCCCGCTCCCCCGGTGGGACGAGCGCGGCGATGCGGGCGTTCTCCCAGCCGCCCTGGGCCTCGCCGCCCGCCGCGATCGAGCAGAGCAGCCGGAACGACTCGTCGTTGTCGACGATCTCCCGGAAGAGACTCTTGGTCGAAAGCACGTCTGCCCTACCTCTCTGCGGAATCTGCCGGAACCGAGTCAAAGCGGGCGCATACGGTCCCGGCAACCCGACGTGTCGGTCGACTCCGTCGAACGGAGGAGGGGGCGGGGGCCATCGCGCGTAACCGGCGGGAGGCGGGCGCGTTGTTCTCCCTGACGGCCGTGGCGGGGAAGATCCCCCGAGCCCCCACCACGGCCGCGAGACGTTCGGCGGGGCGCCGGGGGGACTTCCCCCCCTCGCCTCCGCTTCCCCTAGCGCTCCTACGCGAGTCCCGCGCGCTCCAGCGCCTCCGTGCCGGCGCGGAGGGCGGCCAGGCGTTCCTCGAGGGTGAAGCCGGCCGGGGCCAGGGTGAGGGTGGTGACGCCGACGGCCGCGTACTCCTTCATGCGGTCGGCGATGCGGTCGACGGAGCCGAGCAGGGTGGTGCGGTCGATGAGCTCGTGCGGCACGGCGGCCGCGGCCCCCTGCTTGTCACCGGACAGGTACTTGTCCTGGATCTCGGCGGCCTGCTCCTCGTAGCCCATGCGGCCGGCCAGCCGGTTGTAGAAGTTCTGCTTGCGGCTGCCCATCCCGCCGACGTACAGCGCGGTGTAGGGGCGGAAGGTGTCGGCGAGCGCGGTGACGTCCTTGTCCTCGCCGAGCGCCAGCGGCACGGTCGGGCACACGTCGAAGCCGTCCAGGGTCTTGCCCGCCTTCTCCCGGCCGGCCCGCAGGTGCCGGATCGCGGTGTCCTCCAGGTGCTCGGCGGAGGGGAAGATCAGCAGGGCGCCGTCGGCGATCTCGCCGGTCTGCTCCAGGTTCCTGGGGCCGATGGCGGCGATGTAGAGCGGGATGTGGGTGCGCTCCGGGTGCACGGTGAGCTTGATCGGCTTGCCGGGGCCGTCCGGGAGCGGCAGCGTCCAGTGCTCCCCCTCGAACGTGAGGCGCTCGCGGGTCATGGCCCTGCGGACGATCTCGACGTACTCGCGGGTCCGGGCCAGCGGCTTGTCGAACCTGACCCCGTACCAGCCCTCGGAGACCTGCGGTCCCGAGACGCCGAGGCCGAGCCGGAAGCGGCCGCCGGAGAGGGAGTCGAGGGTCGCGGCGGTCATCGCCGTCATCGCCGGCTGGCGGGCCGGGATCTGGAAGATCGCCGAGCCGACGTCGATGCGTTCGGTCTGGGCGGCGACCCAGGTGAGCACGGTGGCCGCGTCGGAGCCGTACGCCTCGGCGGCCCAGCAGACCGCGTAGCCGAGCCGGTCGGCCTCCTGGGCGACGGCGAGGTTGTCCGCGTCCATTCCGGCGCCCCAGTAACCGAGGTTGATGCCGAGCCGCATACGGTTCCCCTTACTGATCAGTAACGTCCCTTGCGGGAACAGTAGCGCGCGACCGTCCCCCGCGGCAGCCGCTCGCCTCACGGACCGCCCGTGCGCCGCGGCGGCGGGGGCCCTGTTTCCGGAGTTTCCGGTTGTCCACAGGCCCCCCACGTGCGGGCCCCGGCCAGTAATGTCGGCGTTCATGGAGCAGAGGCATCTCGGCCGCACCGGCCTGCGCGTGTCCCGCATCGGGCTGGGCACCCTGACATGGGGCCGCGGCACCGACGAGCACGACGCGGCGGACCTGTTGAAGGTGTTCTGGGAGGCGGGCGGCACCCTCGTGGACACCGCCGACGTCTATGGCGACGGCGAGGCCGAATACCTGCTCGGCCGGCTCACGGAGGGGCTGGTTCCCCGGCGTGACCTGGTCATCTCCACGAAGGCCGGCAGCGTCCCCGACCCCGAGCGGCGGTCCGACGGCTCCCGCGGCCATCTCCTGGCCGCCCTGGACGCCTCGCTCGGCCGGCTGGGCACGGACTACGTCGACGTGTGGCACGTGCACGCCTTCGATCCCCACACCCCCTTGGAGGAGACGCTCGGGGCACTGGACCTGGCGGTCAGCAGCGGGCGGGCGCGGTACGCGGGCGTGTCCGATTTCTGCGGCTGGCAACTGGCCAAGGCCGCGACCTGGCAGCTCGCCGCACCGGGCCCGCGGACCCGGATCGGCAGTACGCAGATGGAGTACTCGCTCCTCCAGCGCGGGGTGGAGCGGGAGGTGCTGCCGGCCGCGCTGGACCTCGGGGTCGGGCTGCTGCCCTCCTCGCCGCTGGGCCGGGGCGTCCTGACCGGCAAGTACCGGGACGGCAACCCGCCCGGCTCGCGGGGCGCCTCCGAGCGCATGGCCCCGTTCGTCGCGCCCTACCTGGACGAGGCGGCGAGACGCATCGTCGACGCGGTGCAGACGGCGGCGGACGGCCTGTCGGCCACGCCGCTCCAGGTGGCCCTCGCCTGGGTCAGGGACCGCCCCGGAGTGGTCGCGCCGATCGTCGGCGCGCGCACGGCGCAGCAGCTCACGGCGGCGTTGTCAGTGGAGACGCTTAGTCTTCCGGACGAGATCTGCCGGGCGCTGGACGACGTGTCGGCCCCGGTGCACCGTTATCCCGATCACGACTGGAGCACGCTGTGAGCACGGACCCCGAGACCACGGAGACGGCCGCGGAGACGGCGGAGCCGGCGGACTCGGCCGCGCCGACGGCGTCGGCGGAACCGGCGACCTCGGCGGAGGCGGAGGACACGGAGGGCCCCGGGAAGGCGGAGAACGCCGGGAACCCGTCCCCGGAACTGTCCGAGGCCGAGGCCGAGCTGGAGGCGCAGCGGCAGGAGAGGGAGCGGATCGAGCGGCGCAAGGCCGCCAAGCAGGGTCCGGTGGAGAGCGGGGCCAAGCTCAGTGGCACCGCCGCGGACCTGCTGGCCGCGGTGCGGGCGGTGGAGAGCGGGGCCAAGCCGGTGGCCGGCGCGTTCAGCGAGCCGCCGCCCGCTCCACGCAGGGCCGCGCCCGAACCCGTACGGCAGCCCCAGCGGCCGGTGGCTCCCGTAGCCACGCCGACGGCGGCTCCGGTGCCGCCCGAGGAGGCCGTCACGGCGGTCCGGTCGGTGCTCGCCGAGGGCGGCGCCCCGGCCGCGCTGGCGCAGGGCGCCGCCGCCGCGCTCGGTGCGGGCGCCGAAGGAGTGCTGCGTGAGGACCCCTGGCAGCTCCTGCGCGTGCCGGGGGTACGGCCCGAGCAGGCCGACGGGTTCGCCCGCGCGCTGCTGGGCGGGGAGGCGGACCCCGGCGACGAGCGGCGGGGCCGCGCGGTCACCGGGTGGCTGCTCGAACAGGCGGCGCTCGCCGGACACACGGCCCTGGAACTGCCCGCACTGCTCACCGCGCTCGGGCGGTACGCGGTGCCGGACCCGGACGCGGCGGTGCGGGAGAGCCTCGCGGAGGGCGAGGCGCTGGTCTTCCAGGACGCCCTCGACACCCCCGGCGGTACCGGGACGGGGGCCGCGGAGAGCCGGGCCGTGCGGGCGGACGACGGCGGCGGGGAGGACGGGGCCGAGGAGGAGGGTCAGGAGCGTCCGGTGCGCGTCCTGGTCGGCCTGGAGCGGTACGCGCTGGCCGAGGAGAGCCTCGCGGACGGGCTCGGACGGCTCGTGAACTCGGTGCCGAAGCAGGACGGGACGGCCGAGGGCTGGGAGCGGGCGGCCGAGGCCGCGGGCCGGTCGGCGGCGGAGCTGATCCGGGCCGTGGCCGGGCACGGCCTGGTGCTGCACACCGGCGGGGAGGCCGCCCGGCAGGAGACGGCGGCCCTGCTGCGGGCGGCGCCCGGGCTGGGCCTGCGGGCCTGGGGCGCGACGCACGGCGCGGGCGGCCGGGAGCGTCTCGCCGCGCAGGTGGCCGGGGACGGCCCGGCGGGCACGGCCGGTTCGGCCGGTTCGGGTTCGGCCGGCTCCGGCTCCGGTGAGGGGAGTGCGTCTGGCGTGGACGTTGCGGGCGAGGTGCCGCCCGGTGCGGTCACCGTCGCCGACCTGCTGTCCGGAGGACCGGGCGGGCCGGGCCGGGACACCGAGGGGGCGTTCGCGCTGGACCTGCTCCTCGTGCTGGACGCGCCGCAGCTCGACGTCGAGACGGCGGCACTGCTCGTGGAGTCGATGCCGGACGGAGCGCGTCTCGTCCTCTCCGGTGACCCGGGGGTGCTGTGGTCGGCCGGGCCCGGCCGGGTCTTCGCGGACCTGCTGGCCGCGAAGATCTGTCCGCAGGTCGCCTCGCGCACCCCGGATCCCGGTCCGCTCGGCGAGCTGGTCTCGGGCATCGGCATCGGGGAGCTCAACCAGGTGGCGGCGCCGGGCAAGGAAGTGGTGATCGTGCCGGTGCGGGACGCCGGAGAGGCGGTGCACCGGACCGTGCAGCTGGTCGCGGACTCGGTGCCGCGTGCGCTCGGGGTGCCGCCCGAGGAGACGGTGGTCGTGACGCCGGGGCACGGCGGCGCGGTCGGCACCCGGGTGCTGAACACCGCGCTGAAGGAGCGGCTCAACCCGGGGCCGGGGCGGTTCGGCGGCTTCGACCCCGGGGACCGTGTGGTGTACACGCCGGGGCCTGGGCGCGCGGTGCCGGGCCGGGTCCTCGGGGCCGACGCGGAGGGGCTGAGGCTGGAGTGCGCGGGGCTGCCGGTGGTGGTGCCCCGGGAGCGGGTGGAGCAGGTGGTCCGGCACGGCTGGGCGCTGACCGCGCACCAGGCGGTCGGGGAGCGGTGGCCGGCGGTGGTCGCGGTCCTGCCCGGGGACGCGGTGCCGGCCCTGTCGCGCCCGTGGGTGTACACGGCCTTCGGCCGGGCGGAGCGGCATCTGTCCGTGGTGCACGGGGTGGAGCAGGCCCTGCCGCGGGCGGTGGCCGAGGTGGGGGCGAAGCCGCGGACGACGCGGCTCGGGGTCTTGCTGGGATCGGGTACCGAGCGGTGAGCCGGGCCCCTGACGGGTACGTCGCGCGCCGGCCTCGGCCCGCCTCGGCACCGGGCACCCGGGAGGACGCGGGAACGCCGATACGCGGGGCCGCATGAGCGCGGGCCCGGGCCGGTACGGCCCCGCGTCCCCGGCGGGGGCGCGGGGCCGCCGGGTCAGGGCAGGGGGGCCGGGGCGGGGTCGTCGTCCGGGTCGTCGTCGAAGACGGCGCTGATGTCGAAGCGGCAGACGACCTGGGCGGTGTCGGCCTGGTCGAAGGGGGAATCGAGCCACTCACCGGGCTCGGGCGGGTCGTCGGTGGCGGTGACCCACAGGGTGGAGTCGCCCTCCCCCAGACCGAACTCCTTGTGACGGGAGGCGATCTCGTCCGGTTCGTACTCGCCGAAGAGGACACCGAGCGCGCCGTGGACCGTGCCCGACACCTCGTCCGCGGGTTCCTCGGCGGCCTCGATGCGCTGCGCCTGCGCGAGCAGCCGCCGCGGTTCGGCCACGACGTAGTCGCGGCGGATCAGCACACTCAGGGCGTGGGGCTCCTCCGGGCCCGTGTACGGCGGCATGTCCTCGGTGCCGGGGATCTCGAAGGGCGTGACCTCGTCGTAGCGGTCGTAGAGCAGTTCGTCGTACTGCTCGGCCGCGGCGGCGAGCTCGTTGAACGCTTCGTAGACGGCCGGGTCGTCCTCACCCGACCTGCGTTCGACCGCGGCCAGATGGCGGTCGAGCGCGGTCTTGACCGCCTCGGCGGCGGCGCGTACCTCGGCAGCGGTGGGCTGCACTGCATCAGACATAGTGCAGACGCTATCCGTACCGGGCCCGTGCCCGCACAATAGATGCGATGCCGGAATACGAATTTGTCGACGTGTACGTGCCGCGCGGGGTCTCCCGCAAGGAGGCGACGCGTCTGCTGACGGACCATGCCGAGTACGGACACTGGGAGTTGCACCGTCTGAGCCTCATGCGGGACGGCAGCCGCAGGGTGCGGTTGCGCCGGCGGATCATCCGCCAGGTGCGGGCCACGTGGTGAGCGGGGACGGACAGCCCAGGGACGGACGGCGCCAGGACGGAGAACGGGCGAGACAGGGACCGGACAGGGAACGGACGGAACGACCGGAGCGGGCCCCGCGAGTGCGGGGCCCGCTCCGCTGTCCTTGCCGCTCCGGCGGCCGGGCCGCTCCGGTGCCCGTGCCGCTCTGGTGCCCGTAAGGCTCCGGTGCCCGTCGGACTCCGGTGCCCGTCGGACTCCGGTGCCCGTCGGACTCTGGTGCCCGTCGGGCTCCGGTGTCAGTACCGGGCCGGGGTCAGCGCGCTCCCGCGCGGGAGCGGCGGTAGAGCAGGGTGCCGCCCAGCAGCGCGGCGGCGCCCGCCGGGACCAGCAGGCCGAGCGACTCGCTGCCGGTGTGCGCGAGCTGTGCCTCGGCCGCGGGCTGCGTCAGGGTGGACCGGGAGCCCGGGTGGTGGGCCTGCACGGCGCTGCCGCCGCCCGGCTTGGCCGGCGTGTGGGGCGTGACGCCCTCGCCGCCGCCGGGGGGCGTGGTGTGGCCGGGCGGGGTGTGGCGCACCGGCGGGGCCGGGGTGTCCTCGCCGGGGGTGTTGACGCAGTCGTTGCCGGTGACCGGGTTGCCCAGGCCGACGGCGGTGATGTTGTTGCCGCAGACGTTCACGGGGACGTCGACGGGCACCTCGACGTGGTTGCCGGAGCCGACGCCGGGCGAGCCGCCGGTGTGTCCGTGGGCGCCCGAGCCGCCGCCGTGGCCGCCGTGGCCGCCGCCGGAGCGGTCGTCCTCGCCGTAGCCGCCGTGTCCGCCGTGGCCCTGCCCGTGACCGCCGCCGCGGTGGCCGCCGTGGCGGTCGCCCGAGTGGTTGCCGCCACCCTGGTTGACGCAGGCGTTGCCGGCCGCCGGGTTGAGCAGTCCGACCACGTTCACGGTGTTGCCGCAGACGTTCACCGGCACGTGCACCGGCGCCTGCACCGAGTTGCCCGACAGCACGCCGGGAGAGTCCGAGGCGGCGCCGTTGGCCGCCGAGTCGGCGTGCGCGTAGCCACCGGTGACGGCGAGTACGCCGGTCGCCGCGGCCACGGTCATGAGGCCCTTGCGGGTGACCTGTCGCATTGCTGATTCCTGCTTTCGACCTTGTCCTGGTTGTCCCGGACCGAGCCGGCCGCCCCGGAGGTGCCGGACGCCGTGGCGGGTCGGGACGAAGAGCGGTGGGGGACGCGGCGACGGAGAGTGACAGACGTGCCGCGGGAGGCGTGGGGAACCGGTCGGCCCCGGGGTGCGCGGCGCGCGCCCCGGGGCCGGCGGACTCAGACCCTCGTGAGACGGGGCCGCGACGTCACTTGTTGACGCAGGCGTTCCCGAAGGCCGGGTTGAGCAGCCCGATCACGGAGATCGTGTTCCCGCAGACGTTCACCGGAACGTGCACGGGCACCTGGATGACGTTGCCGGAGACGACACCCGGGGAGTGCACGGCGGCACCCTGGGCACCGGAGTCGGCGACGGCCAGACCGGCACCGGCGAGAACCAGGCCGCTCGTGGCGGCGGCAGCGGCGACAACCTTCTTGATCATGAATTCCTCCTCGTTCACAAACCCTTTGGCATAGGCGATCCCGACCTCGGATCGCAGTACCTGTAACGAGGAGGAACTAATGAGGCTACGAGCTTATGGTCGCATTCACCCGTCCCGGTGATCTTCGTACGCACTGGCGAATCGGCTCGCCGCCCCACGCGCTCCCCCGCGCCCCACGGCCCGCTCCAGGACGTGCGGCCGCGCGGAGCGGGGAGTTCAGGAGGCGTCGAGGAAGCGGTCGAGCACGCGTACGCCGAACTGGAGCGCGTCCACCGGCACCCGCTCGTCGACGCCGTGGAACATGCCCGCGAAGTCCAGCTCCGGCGGCAGCTTCAGCGGGGCGAAGCCGAAGCAGCGGATGCCGAGGTCGTCGAAGGACTTGGCGTCGGTGCCGCCGGAGAGCATGTACGGCACGGCGCGGGCGATCGGGTCCTCGGCGACCAGCGCCGTCTGCATCGCCTCGACCAGCGCGCCGTCGAAGGTGGTCTCCACGGCCTTGTCGGCGTGCACGTCCTCGCGCCGCACGCGGGGGCCGAGGAGGCGGTCGACATCGGCGAGGAACTCCTCCTCGTGGCCCGGCAGGAAGCGTCCGTCGACGTACGCGGTGGCCTGGCCCGGGATGACGTTGACCTTGTAACCCGCGCCGAGCTGGGTGGGGTTGGCGGTGTTGCGCAGGGTCGCGCCGATCAGCTTGGCGATGCCGCCGAGCCGGTTGATCGTCGCCTCCATGTCCTCGGGGTCGAGCTCCAGGCCGAGGGCGTCGCCGAGTTCGTCGAGGAAGTGGCGGGTGGTCTTGGTGACGCGGACCGGGAACTCGTGCCGGCCGAGCCGGGCCACCGCCTCGGACAGCTCGGTGATGGCGTTGTCCTTGTGGATCATCGAGCCGTGGCCGGCGGTGCCGTCCACGGTCAGCTTCATCCAGTGCATGCCCTTCTCGGCCGTCTCCACCAGATACAGCCGCAGCTGCTCGTTGACCGAGAAGGAGAAGCCGCCGACCTCGCCGATCGCCTCGGTGACGCCCTCGAAGAGGTCCGGGTGGTTGTCGACGAGATGCCGGGCGCCCCAGGTGCCGCCGGCCTCCTCGTCGGCGAGGAAGGCCAGCACGATGTCGCGCGGCGGCCGGCGCCCGCTGCGCAGCCGGTCGCGGACGACCGCGAGGGTCATGGCGTCCATGTCCTTCATGTCGACCGCGCCCCGGCCCCAGACGCACCCGTCGGCGATCTCGCCGGAGAACGGGTCGTGGGTCCAGTCCGCCGCGTTGGCGGGGACGACGTCGGTGTGGCCGTGGATCAGCAGCGCGGGGCGGGAGGGGTCCTCGCCCTGGATGCGGGCCACGGTGGAGGCCCGGCCCTTGTGGGACTCGATGATCCGCGGTTCGAGGCCGACCTCGGCGAGCTTCTCGGCGACGTACTCGGCCGCCTTCCGCTCGCCGGGCCCGGAGTGGTCGCCGTAGTTGCTGGTGTCGATCCGGATCAGGTCGCGGCAGAGGTCGACGACCTCGTCCTCGCCCCTGACGGTCCCGGCCGTGCCCGTGTCGCTCACGCTGCTTCCTCCCACTGTCCCCGCCGCTGGGTTCGCCGCCGCCGGGTGCCTGGTGCTGGTCCCTGCCATCCTGCCCCCGACCCCGTCCGGTCCCCAAGGCCGCGCCCGGCCCGTCACACGCCGTTCACCGGGAGCGACGGCTGGGAGGTGATCGGGGGCCCCGGAAAGTTTGGTAATGTTTCCTTCGTCGCCGCGGGGAGAAACCCGCACGACACACACCTTGTCCGGGTGGCGGAATGGCAGACGCGCTAGCTTGAGGTGCTAGTGCCCTTTATCGGGCGTGGGGGTTCAAGTCCCCCCTCGGACACGTTGCTCAAGTGGACCCCCGGTCGGCCTCCGGCCGCCGGGGGTCCTCTTGTCGTGCCCTTCGTGACCCAGGGGGTTCCTTCGATGGCAGACCGGTCCGGACGTCCGTGTCCCTGCGGCAGCGGTGAGACGTACGCGGGGTGCTGCGGGCGGTACGTGTCCGGGGCGGCCGCGGCGCCGACCGCCGAGGCGCTGATGCGGTCCCGCTACAGCGCGTTCGTGGTGGGCGAGGAGGCGTATCTGCTGCGCACCTGGCATCCGCGGACCCGGCCGCCGCGCGTCGAACTCGACCCGCGGACCCGGTGGACGGGGCTGGAGGTGCTGGGGACGACCGGCGGCTCCACCTTCCACACCACCGCGACGGTGACCTTCCGCGCCTCCTACCGGGGCGGCTCGCTGCACGAGCGGAGCCGCTTCGAGCGGGTCGACGGGGCATGGGCGTACGTCGACGGGGACTTCCTCGACTGACTTCGCCGACGGGACTTCGCCGACGGGGGCTTCCTCGGCCGGGCTCCGCACCCCTACGGTGCCAGGATGTCCAGTTCGTGGAGCGCACCGACGGTGATCTCGCGGGTGAGGTCCTCGGCCGCCCCGGCGTCGCGCGCGCGGACGGCCTCGGCGAGGCGGACGTGCAGGGTGACGGCGGCCGGGTCGGGGTCCTCGAACATCACGTCGTGGTGGGTGCGCCCCGAGAGGACCTCCGCGACGACGTCGCCGAGGCGGGCGAACATCTCGTTGCCCGACGCGGTGAGGATGATCCGGTGGAAGGCCACGTCGTGGAGGAGGTAGCCCTCCAGCTGGTGGCCGCGCGAGGTGGCGATCATGCCGAGGGCGCAGTCGGTCAGCGCGGCGCACTGCTCGGAGGTGGCGTGCCGGGCGGCGAGACCCGCGGCGACCGGTTCGATCGCGGAGCGCAACACCGTGAGCGAGCGCAGCTGCTGGGGGCGGTCGGCGCCGGCCAGCCGCCAGCGGATGACCTGGGGGTCGTAGACGTTCCACTCGTCCTTGGGGCGGACGGTGACGCCGACCCGGCGGCGGGACTCCACGAGGTGCATCGACTCCAGCACACGGACGGCCTCGCGCATCACGGAGCGGGACACCTCGAAGCGCTGGGCCAGTTCGTCGGTGCGCAGCACACTGCCCGGCGGGTACTCGCCCGCGGTGATGGACGGTCCGAGAGTGTCCAGGACGTGTCCGTGCAGTCCTCGGCCCCCAATGGTCATGGGCACAGCGTACGGGGGTGTTCACAGCACGCAAAAGTCAGACTTATTCATCACAGGGTCTTGAAAAAGTCCTACCTTATGGGTTTCAGTGTCGTCGACATCAGGTGTCGACGAAGACAGCGAGGCAGCGATGCACACCCCCCACGTCGTCGTGGTGATGGGCGTCTCGGGCACGGGAAAGACCACGATCGGTCCCCTGCTCGCGGCCCGGCTCGGCGTTCCGTACGCCGAGGGCGACGACTTCCATCCCCAGGCCAACATCGCCAAGATGTCGGCGGGTGTCCCCCTGGAGGACGCGGACCGGTGGCCCTGGCTGGACGCCATCGGCGCCTGGGCCCAGGACCGGGAGGGACTCGGCGGGGTGGTGAGCTGCTCGGCGCTGAAGCGGTCGTACCGCGACCGTCTGCGGGACGCGGCGCCCGGTGTCGTGTTCGTGCACCTGGCGGGCGACCGGACGCTCATCGAGGACCGGATGTCCCACCGCCAGGGGCACTTCATGCCGACCACGCTGCTGGACTCCCAGTTCGCCACCCTGCAGCCGCTGGGCGCGGACGAGGCGGGGGTCACGGTGAGCGTCACCGGCTCCCCGGAGGAGATCACGGAGCGGGCCTCGGCCGCGCTGGCCGGCGTCGAGGCGCCCTCGCGCTGAGCCCCGCACCGGCGGGCCCGCCCTCGTCGCGGGGGTCCTTCCCCACGCGCTCCGTTCCCACCGGCTCCGTTCCCTCGGACTCCCGTGCCACGGACCTCCGCGTCGCGGGCTCCCGCACCACGGGTCCTGACGTCCCCGGGGGCCGGGTCCGCCCGTGCCCGGGGGCGCCGCCCCCGGCTCCCGCCTCCCTTCCCCTCCCCCGGATCCACTTCCCCTTCGGGTCCACTCCCCCCTGTTTCCCCACTCCCCAACGCAAGGGATCACCGTGACCAGTCTCAGAGTCGAGATGCTGGCAGCGGACACCGTCGAACCGATCACCTCGGCGGGCCACGCTCAACTCGGCATAGCCGTCCTGGCGGGCATCGCCGTCATTGTTCTGCTGATCACCAAGTTCAAACTGCACGCCTTCCTCTCCCTGACGATCGGTTCGCTCGCGCTCGGCGCCTTCGCCGGCGCCCCGCTCGACAAGGTCATCACCAGCTTCACCGCCGGTCTCGGGTCCACGGTCGCGGGCGTCGGCGTGCTGATCGCGCTGGGCGCGATCCTCGGCAAGCTGCTCGCCGACTCCGGCGGCGCCGACCAGATCGTCGACACGATCCTTGCCAAGGCGAGTGGGCGTGCCATGCCGTGGGCGATGGTGCTCATCGCCTCCGTGGTCGGGCTGCCGCTCTTCTTCGAGGTCGGCATCGTGCTGCTGATCCCGGTGGTGCTGATGGTCGCCCGGCGCGGCGACTACAAGCTGATGCGGATCGGCATCCCGGCGCTGGCCGGTCTGTCCGTCATGCACGGTCTGGTGCCGCCGCACCCCGGGCCGCTGATCGCGATCGACGCGGTCAAGGCCAACCTGGGCGTCACGCTGGCGCTCGGCGTTCTCGTCGCCATCCCCACGGTGATCATCGCGGGTCCGGTGTTCTCGAAGTTCGCGGCCCGCTGGGCGGACGTGCCGGTGCCGGACCGGATGCTGCCGCCGCGAGCCTCGGAGGAACTGAAGGGGCGTCCCGGGTTCGGGGCGACCATGTTCACGGTGCTGCTGCCGGTCGTGCTGATGCTGGCCAAGGCCCTGGTGGACATCGTCGTCGACGACTCCGGGCAGACGGTGCAGCGGGTCTTCGACGTCGTCGGCTCGCCGCTGGTCGCGCTGCTCGCGGCGGTGCTCGTCGGCATCTTCACGCTGGGCCGGCCGGCCGGGTTCACGCGGGGGCGGATATCCGAGACCGTCGAGAAGGGGCTCATGCCGATCGCGGGCATCCTGCTGATCGTCGGCGCCGGCGGCGGCTTCAAGCAGACGCTGATCGACTGCGGTGTCGGGCAGATGATCCTCGAGATATCCAAGGACTGGTCCATCCCGGCGCTGCTCCTCGCGTGGCTGATCGCGGTGGCGATCCGGCTGGCCACGGGGTCGGCGACGGTGGCGACGGTGTCCGCGGCGGGGCTGGTCGCGCCGCTGGCGGCGGACATGTCGACGACGCACGCGGCGCTGCTGGTGCTGGCGATCGGTGCCGGGTCGCTGTTCTTCAGCCATGTCAACGACGCGGGGTTCTGGCTGGTGAAGGAGTACTTCGGGCTGAGTGTCGGGCAGACGCTCAAGACCTGGTCCGTGATGGAGACGATCATCTCCGTGGTCGCGGGCGGGCTGGTGCTGTTGCTGTCGCTCGTGATCTAGCGCCTGTTCCCGAAGTCCCGCGAGCGGGGCCCCCGTCCATCGGCGGGGGCCCCGTGGTCTCGCTAGGGTCTGTCCGACGATTCCCGTCGTCCGGCCGAAGGGCGGCAGGCGCGCATTGTCGGACAGACCCTAGGGGCGCCAGAGTTCGTGTTCCCGTTCGGCCCAGGCGCGGTCGACCGTGCCGGTGCGCAGGCCGGTTCTGGATTCCGGGTCGCGGAGGGCCATGCCGATGTGGCCGGCGAGGACGACGCCGAGGGTCAGCGCGAGCCAGTCGTGGACGAAGGTCGCCGAGGTGCGCCACATCAGGGGGGTGAGGTGGGTGAACCACATCACCAGGCCCGTGCCGAGCATCACCAGGGTCGCGCCGGCCAGCCAGGACGCGTAGATCTTCTGCCCGGCGTTGAACTTGCCCGCCGGGCCCCTGCGGCGGCGCAGGGCTTCGCGGAGCCAGGTCCCGTCGTGCGGGCCGAAGCGGTTCAGGCGGCCGAGGTCGGCGCGCAGGGCGCGGGAGGCGAGTCCGGCCAGGAGCGGGAGGGGCAGCAGCAGTCCCGCCCACTCGTGGAGGCGGACCACGAGGTCGCGCCGGCCGACGAGTTCGGCGAATTCGGGGAGGTAGAGGCAGGCGGCCGTGGCGACGCAGACGCCCATCAGCGCGGCCGTCGTCCGGTGGACCCAGCGTTCGGCGCGGGTGAAGCGGCGCACCCGGTCCGAGGGCGGCGAGGACGGCGAGGGCTGCTGCCGTGCGGCGGTGTCAGGTCGTGGGGACATCGTCACGTCCGTTCGAGCGGCCGACCCAGCCGTCCACGTCGTAGCCCCGTTCCTCCCAGAAACCGGGGCGGACCCGGTCGGTGACCTCGACGCCGGAGAGCCACTTCGCGGACTTGTAGAAGTACATGGGGGCGACGTAGAGACGGACGGGGCCGCCGTGGTTGTGGCCGATCGGCTTGTCCTGCATGCGGTGGGCGACGAGGACGTCGGCGCGGCGGGCCTGCTCCAGCGTGAGGCTCTCGGTGTAGGCGCCGTCGAAGCACGTGAAGCGGACGGCCTTGGCGGAGGGGTGGACGCCGGCGGCGTCGAGCAGGTCGGAGAGCCGGACGCCCTCGAAGGGTGTGTCCGGCACCCGCCAGCCGGTGACGCACTGCACATCCCGCACGAGCCGGGTCTGCGGCAGGCGGCGCAGTTCGGGCAGGGTGTACGTGCTCGGACGGTCGACCATGCCGCTCACGGTGAGCCGGTAGTTCCCGGCGTCCTTGTGCGGGACGGAGGAGGTCACCGAGTAGTAGCGGAAGCCGCCGCCGTTGGGGAGGAGCCCGGTCAGGCCCGTGGGGTCCTTGCCGGAGATCCCGCCGAGGAAGGCTTCGAGGCCGCGTTGCAGCGGGGGCGCGGCGGCCACGCCGAGGGCGCCCAGGCCGAGGGTGGCGAGCAGCACGCGCCGCCCGACGGGGGTGCCGCCGCCCTCCTCGGCTTCCGGGGGTGTCGGGGACCCCGGGGTTTCCCGCGGGCCGGAGGGTTCGGGACGTAGAGGACTCACCCCCCGATTCGAGCACCGGTGCCCCCTCCGGGGCCAGTGGACGGGGGGTCCCGTAAGGAATTGGTCATCGCTTCGGGGGCGGGGCGGCTCGCCGGAACCTCGGCCGGCGTGCGCCCCGTCGGCTCTGCGCGCGTGCGCCCCGTCGGCTCTGCGCGCGTGCGCCCCGTCGGCTCTACGCGCGTGCGCCCCGTCGGCTCTACGCGTCCGTCGTGTCCCCCGCGGCCTTCTCGAGTCGGAACGCCTCGTTGCCGAGGCCTATGCGGGCGTGCGCCTCGGGGCTCCGGGCGCGGATGAGCAGGCCCTGGACGACGCCGGCCAGCGCGGCGACGGCGATGATCGCGGGCAGCGCCCAGCTCAGCGCGGAGCCGGGTCCGGAGCCGACGAGGACGTCGAAGTCCTTGACCGTGTAGCCGACGATGACCAGCAGGGCGAGGCCGGAGAGCGCGGACGTCGCGAGGCGCCAGCCCTGGGCGCGGGCGGCCCCGCGGCGGGCGAAGAAGACGATCACCGAGAGGGAGGCGGCGACCATCAGCACGGTGACGCCGAGGGCGCCGACGCTGCCTCCCCAGGTGAACAGGTGCAGCACGGGCGCGGTGGGGTCGCCGTGCGGTTTGTCGTCGGCCACCGCGAAGCCCACCACGACCAGCAGCGACACCGCGGTCTGGAGCAGTGAGCCGGTACCGGGCGCGCCGCTGGCCCCGGTGCGACCGAACGCGGCGGGCAGCAGCCGCTCGCGTCCCATCGCGAAGGCGTAGCGGGCGACGACGTTGTGGAAGCTGAGCATCGCGGCGAACATGCCGGTGACGAACAGGACGTGCAGCACGTCGGTGAAGGTGGAGCCGAGGACGTCCTCGGTGAGGAAGAACAGCAGTCCCGCGCTCTGCTTCCGCGCCGTGGGGACGACGGCGGAGGGCCCGGCGGCGACGGTGAGAGCCCAGCAGCTGAGCGCGAAGAAGACGGCGACGAAGCCGACGGCGAGGAACATCACGCGTGGCACGAGGATGTGCGGGCGGCTGGTCTCCTCCGCGTAGACGGGGGCCTGCTCGAAGCCGAGGAAGGCGGCGATGCAGAAGCACAGGGCGGTGCCGACGCCCGCGCCCGAGAGGGTGTCGGGGTTGAAGGCGTGCAGGGACAGGCCCTCCTTGGCGGGGTCGCCGACGGCGGCCACGTCGAAGATGACGACGAGGGCGACCTCGATGACCAGCAGGACGCCGAGGACACGCGCGTTGAGGTCGATCTTGAGCCAGCCCAGCGCGCCGACCAGGAGGACGGCGGCCAGCGAGGGGATCCACCAGACGAGGTCGGTGTCGAGGTAGGTGGTGAACAGTCCGGAGACCTCGAAGCCGAAGATGCCGTAGATGCCGACCTGCAGCGCGCTGTAGGCGACGAGGGCGACGAGGGCCGCGGCGGCGCCCGCGGTGCCGCCGAGCCCGCGGGAGATGTAGGCGTAGAAGGCGCCCGCGTTGTGGACGTGGCGGCTCATCTCGGCGTAGCCGAGGGAGAACAGGGCGAGGACGAGGCCGAGGACGACGAAGAGCAGCGGCTGGCCCTCGATGCCCATGACGCCGAACGTGGTGGGCATGACGCCGGCGACCACCATGAGGGGCGCGGTGGCGGCGAGGACCGAGAGCAGCAGTCCCACGGTGCCCAGGCGGTCGGCGCGCAGGGCCCTCTCCTGGCCCTTGAAGGTGCTGATGCGCTCGCCGCGGCGCGGCGGGCGGGTTCCGGCGGCCGCGCCGCTTCCGCTCTGGCTCGTGCTAGAACTGCCCGTCGTCATCGCGGGATCGTCTCCTCGGTCGGGTTCGGTTCCGTCTGGCGTGCCGTGCGGGTGGTGCGTGCCGTGCGGGTGAGGGGTGGCAGGGGCGTGAGGCGGGGCCGTGCGGCTCGGCGGGGCCTCTCACCCCGGGCCGAGCGCGCTCTCGCGGGCGGCGTGGAAGGCCCGGTACGGGTCGCGGTCGGGGTAGGACCACGGGGCCGGTGTGGCGTGCTCGCCGATGCGGTGGAAGAGCGCGGCGGCCTCGGCCCCGCGGCCCTCGCAGAACTTGGCGTGGGCGAGGAAGTTGAGGTCGACGAGGCGGCGGGGGTGGTCGTCGTGCTCCCACTCCAGCCACCAGTCGAACGCGGCCTTCATCACCTGCCGGGCCCGGCGTCCGACCCAGTGCCCGGAGGCGACCGGGTCGGCGGGTTCCTGGCCGGCGGCGGCCAGCACGCGGTACCGCTCGGCGTGCGCGACGACCGGGAGGATCGCCAGCGGGGAGTCGGCGGGGGCCTGTTCGGCGGCCCAGTTGGCGAAGTCGTAGACCTCGTGCAGCGGGTCCTGACCGGCCTCGGCGCGGCGTTCGGCGAGCCGGGCGACCATCAGGTGGTGGGCGTGGTGGTGGTCGCGGTGGCGCAGCCGGACCTCGTCGAAGAGCCGGACGACGTCCTCCTCGGTGCCCAGGGTGCGTTCCAGCAGGAGCAGGCCGAACCAGGGGGTGGGGTCCTCGGGTTCGGCGGCGGCGAGGGCGCGGCAGGCCTCGCGCGCCCGCTCGGGGCGCTCCTTGCCGGCGAGGGCGCGGTGCACGCGGGCGAGGGCGAGCAGGAGCGCGGCGGCGGGCGAGTCGGGTTCGGCGACCTGCCAGTCCCGGGCCCAGGGCACGGCGGCGGGGGACTGGGCGAGGACGGTGACGCGGTGGGCGCGGCGGTCCCAGTCGTCGCCGGTGGTGGCGAGCAGTGCGCGGGCGGCGGTCCACCGGCCCTGGGCGAGGGCGGCGCGGGCGGAGACGAGCTCGGTGTCGTCGAGTGCGGGGTCGAACGTGTGGTGGGCGCGTCTGCGGGCGCGCCCCAAGGGGGGCGGCGGGGGTGGGGACACCGCGGAGGTTCCTCACGGGTGCGGGTGGGCGGGTGCGGGCTGTCAGTGTCTGATCACTGACAGCCAAGCGGGCGGCACGGCTCGGCGTCAAGAGCGGCTCCCGCGTTACACGCGTCAACGAGGTTGTGCGGCGCGGGAGTTGACGGGTGGGGGCGTGCGGGCTGAGCAGGGCTCCCACCGCGGGGTGCCGCTCAACCCGCCGTGCGTGCCGCCCCTCAGCCCACCGTGCGTGCCGCCGCGCGGCCCGCCGTGCGGCCGGAGAAGAGGCAGCCGCCCAGGAACGTGCCCTCCAGGGCGCGGTAGCCGTGGACGCCGCCGCCGCCGAAGCCGGCGGCCTCGCCTGCCGCGTACAGGCCCGGGATCGGTGCGCCGCCCTCGGCCAGGACGCGCGAGGACAGGTCGGTCTCCAGGCCACCGAGGGTCTTGCGGGTGAGGATGTGCAGCTTGACGGCGATCAGCGGGCCCGCGGCGGGGTCGAGGATGCGGTGCGGAGGGGCGGTGCGGACGAGCCGGTCGCCGAGGAACCTGCGGGCCCCGCGGACCGCGGTGACCTGGAGGTCCTTGGTGTAGGGGTTGGCGACCTCACGGTCCCGGGCGACGATCTCGCGGCGCAGGTCCGCCTCGTCGATCAGCGGCTTCTCGGTGAGCGCGTTCATGCGGCGCACCAGCACGCCCAGGTCCTTCTCGACGACGAAGTCGGCGCCGTGCTCCATGAAGGCCCGCACCGGCCCCGGCACGTCCTGCCGGACGCGTCCGAGCACCTCGCGGACCGACTTCCCCGTCAGGTCGGGGTTCTGCTCGGAGCCGGAGAGGGCGAACTCCTTGCCGATGATCTTCCGGTCGAGGACGAACCAGGTGTGGTCGTACCCGGTGCGCATGATGTGTTCGAGCGTGCCGAGGGTGTCGAAGCCGGGGAAGAGCGGCACCGGGAGCCGTTTGCCGCGGGCGTCGAGCCAGAGCGAGGAGGGGCCGGGCAGGATGCGGATGCCGTGCTTGTCCCAGATGGGGTTCCAGTTCTGGATGCCCTCGGTGTAGTGCCACATCCGGTCGCGGTTGATCATGCGGGCGCCGGCCGCCTCGGCGACGCCGAGCAGGTGGCCGTCGACGTGGGCCGGGACGCCGGAGATCATGTGCGCGGGCGGGGTGCCGAGGCGCTCGGGCCAGTTGGCGCGGACCAGGTCGTGGTTGCCGCCGATGCCGCCCGAGGTGACGATCACCGCCTGGGCCCGGAACTCGAAGGCGCCGGCGACGGTGCGGCTGCTGGCCTTCCCGCGCGCCACGCCCGAGGGTTCGAGGAGCTCCCCGGTGACGGTGTCGAGGGCGCCGCCGGTGCGGGACAGCCCGGTGACGCGGTGGCGGAAGGCGAGGCGCACCAGGCCGCGGGCGACGCCCTCCCGCACCCGTCGCTCGAAGGGCTCGACCACCCCGGGGCCGGTCCCCCACGTGATGTGGAAGCGCGGTACGGAGTTGCCGTGCCCGATGGCACCGTAGCCACCGCGTTCGGCCCAGCTCACGAGGGGGAAGAACCGTATGCCCTGCCGGTGCAGCCAGGCCCGCTTCTCCCCGGCGGCGAAGTCGACGTACGCCTCGGCCCAGCGGCGGGGCCAGTGGTCCTCGGGGCGGTCGAAGCCGGCGGTGCCCATCCAGTCCTGGAGGGCGAGGGCGTGGCTGTCCCGGATGCGCATGCGGCGCTGCTCGGGCGAGTCGACGAGGAACAGGCCGCCGAAGGACCAGTGCGCCTGCCCGCCCAGTGACTGCTCGGGCTCCTGGTCGAGGAGGAGCACCGTGCGCCCGGCGTCGACGAGTTCCGCCGTCGCCGCGAGACCGGCGAGGCCCGCCCCGATCACGATGACATCAGCGTCGTAGGCCATCCGCGCGTCCTCTCGCCCCATCCGCGTACCGCACCGCCGGCCCCGGTTACCGACTGGTCAGATCCTTGGGCACACGGGTGACCGCGTCAACCGTCGGCCCGCATGTGCCGCACGCCGGGCCTCGCCGCGCGGTGCCGGAGAGGGTTGCCGACGAGCGCGTCACACCCCGCGACACTCGGGGGCGGGGTACGGCGGCGGCCGCTACAGTCGGCGGGATACGCCTTCCGTGACCCCGCTGAGTTGTCGAGGTGCACAGCGTGTCGGTACTGGTCCTGGTTCTCTCGGTGAGCGCCGCCGTCTGCCTGGGCGTCGGGTTCGTGCTCCAGCAGAACGCCGCCCGGCAGGCGCCGCTGAGCGACTTCCTCTCCCCCCGGCTGCTGCTGGACCTGATGCGGGTGCCGCGCTGGCTGGGCGGCATCGGATGCATGATCGTCGGCATGGTGCTGGGCGCGGTCGCCCTGTCCCGGGGCGAGGTGTCCCTGGTCGAGCCGCTGCTCGCGACGAACCTGCTGTTCGCGCTGGTGCTGTCCCGGCACTGGCCGCGCACCGCGGAGACCCGGCGGCCGCTGGGCCGGCAGGGCTGGTCGGGGCTCGCCCTGCTGGCGGGAGGCGTCACCGCGTTCATCGTCGCGGGCCGGCCGAGCGGCGGGCAGGCCGTCGCCGATCCCGTGCGGCACTGGGCGATCATCGGCTCCATGACGGGGCTGGTCCTGCTGCTGACGACGGCGGCCAAGCGCTCGCGGATGAGTGCGGCGCCGGTGCTGCTGGCCCTCGCGGCGGGGCTGCTGTACGGCATGCAGGACGCGCTGACCCGGGTGAGCGGGCAGCGCTTCACGCACGGCGGTCTCACGGAGCTGGTCACCGGCTGGCAGCCGTACGCGGTCGTGGTGTGCGGGGTGACGGGGCTGCTGCTGGTGCAGAGCGCCTTCGAGACGGCCTCGCTGCGGGTGTCGCTCCCGGCGCTGACGGCGGCGGAGCCGCTGGCCGGGATCACCTGCGGGGTCGGCTTCCTCGGCGACCGCCTGCGCACGGATGTGGCCGCGCTGACCTGGGAGGCGGCGGGCCTGGCGGCGATCGTCGCCGGCATCGTGCTGCTGGGGGCGCATCCGGCGATGCCGTGCGGGAGCCCGGAGGCGGACCGCCCGTCGGAGCAGGACCGGGACCTGCAGGCGTACTGAGCCGCGCGTGCCCCCCTGGGCGCGCCCCCGGCGCCCCGCCTCCTCCGCGTCCCGCCCTCTTCGTCGCCCGGTGTGCCGGTGTTTGGATGGGCCCATGACTGCCTCGGACCAGACCCCCACGAGGGGCGAGACCTCCACACCGGGCGAGAGCCGCACGCCCGGCGAGAGCCGCACGCCCGGCGAGAGCCCCCGCAGCGATCCGGCCGACGAGATCCTCGACATCGTCGACGAGCACGACCGCGTCCTCGGGCAGGCGCCCCGGGGCGAGGCCTACGCCCGGGGACTGCGGCACCGGTGCGTGTTCGTCCTGGCGCGCGACGCGGAGGACCGCGTCTTCGTGCACCGCCGCACACCGACGAAGCTGGTCTTCCCCTCCCTCCACGACATGTTCGTCGGCGGTGTCGTCGGCGCCGGCGAGTCCTACGACGAGGCGGCGCTGCGGGAGGCGGAGGAGGAGCTGGGGGTGAGCGGACTGCCGCGCCCCGAGCCGCTGTTCCGGTTCCTGTACGAGGCACCGGAGACCGGGCTGAGCTGGTGGTCGGCGGTGTACGAGGTGCGGTGCGCACTGCCGGTGCGGCCGCAGGTGGAGGAGGTCGCGTGGCACGGCTTCCTCACCGAGGAGGAACTGGCGGGACGGCTCGGCGAGTGGGAGTGGGTGCCCGACGGGCTGGCGGCCTGGGAGCGGCTGCGCCGGTGGCGGGGCGGTCCCGCGTGAGCGCCGGCGGATAGGGTCCCGTACGTGAGTGATCTGGTGCGGAACGTCCGGTCGTGGTTCGTGCCGGAGGAGGTGCGCGGGGAGGGCAGCACGCCCGACTACCGGTTCTCGCTGGCCAACGAGCGGACCTTCCTCGCCTGGCTGCGGACCGCGCTGGCCCTGATCGGCGGCGGTTTCGCCGTGGACCAGTTCCTGCCGGACCTGGGCCGGCCCTGGCGGCTCGGGCTGGCCCTCGCCCTGCTCGGTGCCGGTGTGCTGTGCGCGCTGCGGGCCGTCAACCACTGGGTGCGGTGCGAGCGGGCGATGCGGCGCGGCGAGGACCTCCCGGTGTCGCGGTTCCCCGCGCTGCTCGGGCTGGTGATCGGTGCCGTCGCCGTGGTCATGGTCGTCGTCGTGATGCTCGGCCGGGAAGGATGACCGGCCCGGCCGGGCGCCCGGGGCGCGATCCCGGGCTGCAGCCCGAGCGCACCCGGCTCGCCTGGCGGCGCACCACCCTGTCGTGCACCGTCGCGGCCGTGCTGGCCGTCAGGACCGCGCTGCACCACGGTTCCGTGAGCGGCTACGTGGTGGGGCCGGCGTGCTGTGCGCTGTGGGCGGCCTTCCTCGCCCTGGCGCAGGTGCGCATCCGCGCCCTGGCCTCGGCGCCGGCCGCCGGTCCGCGGCGGCTGCCCGCCCGGCACGCCGCGCTGGCCGCGCTGGGTACGGTGGCCCTCGCCGTGTGCGCGGCCGTCCTCGTGGTGTGAGCCGCGGTGGACTCGTCTCCCCGGTGGCGCGAGCGGCCGTCGAGCCTCGGTGCACTCGCCTCCCGGTGGCGCGAGCGGCCGACGGAGCCCTCCGCGCGGTGGCCGGTGCCTGCGGGTCGGCGACATGTACGGGGCCGGGACACGTACGGGGCCGGGACACGACACGGGTTCGGGACACGTCACGGGTTCGGGCCGGTTGCTCCGGGACTTCGCGGGGGTGCGCGTGCGACCGTGGTTCCGGTCACGTCGGCCCTCACCCGGGTGTCGCGCACTGGACGGCATACCGACCAGTCGGCATCATGAGCGGGTCACCTTTTCCGGCGTAGGAGCGACGATGAGTCCAGACCATCCGCCAGGTCTCGATCCCGACCGGCTGCGCGAGCTGCTCGACCGCGAGCGGCCCGGACTCGTGCACGGCCCCCTGAGCGGCCGGCTGATCGAGGGCGGACGGTCCAATCTGACGTACGCGGTCACCGACGGCGCCACCCGCTGGGTCGTCCGGCGCCCGCCGCTGGGCCACGTCCTCGCCACCGCGCACGACATGCGGCGCGAGCACCGGGTGATCAGCGCGCTGCACCCGACGGCCGTGCCCGTCCCGCGTCCCGTGCTGCTGTGCGAGGACCCGGAGAACCAGGCGGCACCCGGAGCGCCGTTCTACGTCATGGAGTTCGTCGAGGGCACCCCGTACCGGACGGCCGAGCAGCTCGCCCCGCTCGGCCCCGAGCGCACCCGGGCGGCGCTGCTCGGCCTGGTCGACACGCTGGTCGAACTGCACGCCGTGGACCCGGTGACGGTCGGGCTCGGGGACTTCGGCCGGCCGGAGGGGTTCCTCGACCGGCAGCTCCGCCGCTGGGGCAAGCAGCTCGACGCCTCCCGCAACCGGGAGCTGGCCGGCATCGACGAGCTGCACGCCGCGCTCGGCCGCCGGCTGCCGCACTCCCCCGCGCCCGCCGTCGTGCACGGCGACTACCGGCTGGACAATGTCCTGCTCGGTGAGGACGACCGGATCACCGCCATCCTGGACTGGGAGATGTCCACCCTCGGCGACCCGCTCACCGACCTGGGCCTGCTGGTCATGTACAGCGTGCCGCTCGGTCTGCCCGACTCCCCCGTCTCCACCACGGCCACGGCCCCGGGGCACCCGGCCCCGGCCGAGCTGATCGAGCGGTACGCCGCGCGCTCGGGGCGCGACGTCTCCGCCGTCTCGTGGTACACGGCCTTCGCCTGGTTCAAGCTCGCCGTGATCCTCGAGGGCATCCACTACCGGTACACGCTCGGCCAGACGGTCGGCGCCGGCTTCGACCGGATCGGCGACCTCGTCCCGGTCTTCATCGAACACGGCCTGACCACCCTGAAGCACGGCTCCGAGGAGGGCTGAACCCGACATGGACTTCGCGTTCGACGCACGCACCGAGGAGCTGCGCGGCAGGCTCCTGACCTTCATGGACGAGCACGTGTACCCCGCCGAGGCGGTCGCCGAGGAGCAGCGGGCGCGGCTCGCCTCGCCCTGGGACACCCCGGCGGTGGTCGGGGAACTGAAGGCGGAGGCCCGCCGGCAGGGTCTGTGGAACCTCTTCCTGCCCGACGCCGAGTACGGCGCCGGACTCACCAACCTCCAGTACGCGCCGCTCGCCGAGATCACCGGCCGTTCCCCGCACCTCGCGCCCACCGCGCTGAACTGCGCGGCGCCGGACACCGGCAACATGGAGGTGCTGGCCCAGTTCGGCGACGAGCGGCAGCGGAAGCAGTGGCTGGAGCCGCTGCTGGCCGGTGAGATCCGCTCGGCCTTCGCGATGACCGAGCCGGAGGTGGCCTCCTCGGACGCCACGAACGTCGAGACCCGGATCGAGCGGGAGGGTGGGGGAGAGTACGTCATCACGGGGCGCAAGTGGTACATCTCCGGGGCGATGAACCCCGACTGCAGGATCTTCATCGTGATGGGCAAGACCGACCCGGACGGCGCCGACGTGCGCCGGCAGCAGTCCATGGTGCTCGTGCCGCGGGACACCCCCGGGGTCACGGTGAAGCGCGCGATGCGGGTCTTCGGCTACGAGGACCACTCCCACGGCGGTCACGCCGAGGTCCTCTTCGACCACGTCCGGGTGCCCGTGTCGAACCTGGTCGGCGAGGAGGGCGGCGGCTTCGCCATCGCCCAGGCGCGGCTGGGGCCGGGGCGGATCCACCACTGCATGCGGCTCATCGGCATGGCCGAGCGGGCCATCGAGCTGATGTGCCGCCGGGCGGTGTCCCGCACCGCGTTCGGCAAGGCGCTGGCGCAGCAGGGCGTGGTGCAGAACTGGATCGCGGACGCCCGGGTGGCCGTGGAGCAGCTGCGGCTGCTGGTGCTGAAGACCGCGTGGCTGATGGACACGGTGGGCAACCGGGGCGCGCACACGGAGATCCAGGCCATCAAGATCGCGACGCCGCGGACCGTGGTGGACATCCTCGACCGGGCGATCCAGCTCCACGGGGCGGGCGGCGTCAGCCAGGACTTCCCGCTGGCGGAGCTGTACGCCTCGGCCCGCACCCTGATGCTCGCGGACGGTCCCGACGAGGTGCACCAGCGTTCGCTGGCCCGGCGGGAGCTGAAGAAGTACCTGTGACCGGCGGGGCGGCGGGCCCACGCCCGCCGCCCGGGGGCCTCGTCCTCAGGGGCGCAGCGCGCGCAGCAGCAGGTCGGCCAGGTGGTCGGCGACCTGCTGCGGGGTCAGCGGGCCTCCGGGGCGGTACCACGTGGACAGGTGGTGGACGGAGCCGAAGTGGTAGTCCACGACCAGGTCCGCCGGGGTCGCCGTGGAGAAGACGCCCTCGCGCTGCCCCTCCTCGATCAGTGCCCGGAAGCGCTCGTGGTAGCGGCGGCGCTCCGCCCGCACCTGCTTGTTCTTCTCGGGGCTGAGGTGGTGCATCGAGCGGAAGAAGATCATCGCGTCGTCGAGGTTCTCGATCGTCGTGACGACGACGTCCGCCGCCGCGCCCCGCAGCCGCTTCTCGACCGGCTCGTCGGCGCCGGCGAAGGCGTCCAGGCGTTCCTGCTGGACGCGCAGCACCCGGGCGTACACCTCGTGCAGCAGGTCGTCCTTGGAGCCGAAGTAGTGGTAGAGGGCGCCCTTGGTGACGCCGGCCGCCTCGACGATCTCCTGCACGGACGTGCGGTCGTAGCCCTGCTCGGCGAAGAGCCGGGTGGCGGCGGCGAGCAGCCGCTGCGGCACGGGCGTGCCGTCTCCGTCCGTGGTTCTCGGCACTGCCGCCACCTGCCTTTCCTCGTCGCTGCCTACGATCACGTCTGCGAGGGCTCAACGGTTCCCGCACCGGTTCGGGAACGCAGTTCCCGGCGCAGAATCTTCCCACTCGCCGTCTTGGGCAGGTCGGGCAGGATTTCGACCTGCCTCGGGTACTTGTAGGCGGCCAGTCTCTCCCGGCAGTACGCGGCGAGTTCCCCGGGGTCGGTCTCCGCGCCGGGGCGGAGGCTGATGTACGCCCGGACGGTCTCCCCCCGGTAGCCGTCGGGCACCCCGACGACGGCGGCCTCGCGGACCGCTGGGTGGGTGTAGAGGACGTCCTCCACCTCGCGGGGCCACACCTTGAAGCCGGAGGCGTTGATCATGTCCTTCTTGCGGTCGACCACGTAGAGCCAGCCCCGCTCGTCCATGAACCCGATGTCGCCGGTGCGCAGTTCGCCGCCGGGGAAGGTCTCGGCGGTGGCCTCGGGGCGGTGCCAGTAGCCGGGCACGACCTGCGGCCCCCGGACGGTGATCTCGCCCTGCTCCCCGAAGGGCACCTCCTCGCCTGCGTCGTCCACGATGCGGACGACGGTGTCCGGGCCGGGCACACCCACGGCGAGCGTCCCGGAGACCGGGTCGACGGGGGCCTCGCGGTGCGGGGGCACGGAGGCGCACGGGGCGGTGCACTCGGTGAGCCCGTAGCCGTTGTGGAGGTACGGCCCGTAGCCGGCCCGGAACTTCTCCACGAGGGCGGGCGGCAGCGGGGCGCCGCCGGAGGAGATCGTGTGGAAGGAGGAGAAGTGGTCCGGGGTGGCGGCGGGGTGGGCGGCGAGCGCCATGAAGGCGGTCGAGGGGCCGACGGTGTAGGCGGGCCGGTGCTCGGCGAAGGCGTCCAGGACGACGCCCGCCTCGAAGCGGTAGGTGAGCACGAGCGTGCCGGCGCTGTCGAGGCAGGCGACGAGCTGGCAGACCATGCCGGTGATGTGGAACAGCGGCGCCAGCGTGAAGTAGACGGGAGCCTCGGGCAGTTCGAGGCCGGTGCGCTGCCGCTCGGCGTTGAACATGATGTTGCCGTGGGTGTTGGTGGCGCCCTTGGGGGTGCCGCTGGTGCCGGAGGTGTAGCTGATGAGGGAGATGTCCGAGGGGCCGGGAGTGCGGTCCTCGGGGGCGGCGTTCCCCTGCCGGGCGACGGCGGTGAGGTCCTCGGCGTCCGGGGCCTGGGCGAGCCGCTCGAAGGTGAGCACGCGGGGGTCGTTCCGCGTCTGGAAGTCGAGTTCACAGGCGGTGAGCACGATCCGCACGGAGGAGCCGGCCGCCGTCTCGCGCAGGTACTCCTCCCAGGCGCGGTCGGAGCAGATCAGCGCGGTGGCCCCGGCGTCGTGGAGGACGTGGGTGACCTCGCCCGACTTGTACATCGGGTTGACGGGCACGACGATCGCGCCCGCCTTCCACGCGCCGAGCAGGGCGAGCACGAAGTGCGGGGAGTTCTGCAGCAGGACCGCCACGCGGTCGCCGCGCCGAAGGCCCCGGGCGGCGAGGCGGCCGGCGACGGAGTCGCTCAGCCCGTCCAGCTCGCGGTAGGTGAGCCGCCCGTCGAAGTAGGCGAGGGCGGGGCGCTCCGGGTGGGCGGCGACCGTCTCCCGCAGGGCGTGGAGCAGGGTGTCCGGAGGGGTGAGCGGGGCGCGCTGCGCCTCGGTGAGCAGGGCGAGCCAGGGCTTGTCGGCGTAGCGGGAGGGGGCGGCGGTCACGCGTCGGCCTCCCACTTCTGCTGGAGGTGGTTCATGTTCGTCATCCATCGGTCGGGATCGGCGGCCCGCGCCTGGTAGTAGGCGGCCACCTCGGGGTGCGGCAGGATCAGGAAGCGGTCCTCGGCGATCCCCTCGAACAGCGCGTCCGCCACGGCCTCCGGGGCGACGGCGGTGGGCGCGAGCACGAGTTCGCCGGCGCTGCCGGCCGCGGTGAGCATGTCGGTGCGCACGCCCTGCGGGCAGATCGCGTGCACCTTGAGACCGCGGTGGCGGTAGGTGAGCGAGAGCCACTCGGCGAAGGCGTACGCGCCGTGCTTGGTGACGCTGTAGGGGGCGGCGCCGATCATGCTGAGCAGCCCGGCGGCCGAGACGGTCGAGACGAACCGCCCGCTGCCGCGTTCCAGCCAGGCGGGGATCAGGGCGTGGGCGGCACGGACGTGGGCCATGACGTTGACGTCCCAGGCGTTCGCCCACACCTCCTCGGGCGCCGCCTCGGTACCGCCGGAGCCGAGGCCGGCGTTGGCGCAGTACACGTCGACGGTGCCGCCGAGGGCGTCCCGCGCCTCCTCGACGATCCGGGAGGCGTCGCCGGGGACGGCGATGCCCCCGATCTCCTCGGCGACGGCACGCGCCCGGTCGGCGTCCAGGTCGTTGACCACGACCCGCGCCCCCTCGGCCGCGAACCGCCGGGCCAACGCGGCCCCGATCCCGCCCCCGGCTCCGGTGACGACCACTCCGGCATCCTGCACGGCTTCCACGTTGGGCCTCCTTCGAGGGGAAACGGCTCCATTGGGCAGACTAACCGGTCGGTATGTCAGAGCAAAAGGGTACGGGCGCCCATCCGCCCGGAGTCGATTCCTCGCATACGAGAAGGCATCCGGATGAGGTGATCACTACAACCCTGCGTCCTCCGCACGAGTAGACCCCCATGGACGAGCACGGGGACACCTCGCACCACGGACTGATCGAGCGGTCCGCCGCACCCGAGGCCCACTGAGGCACGGGTCCGCCGGGCGGCCGCCCGTGAGCGGCACGCCTACATGTCACGGCTGCTGCGGGCGTTGGCCTCGGCGACCAGGATTCTGAGCAGTTCGTCCTGGCCCAGCGGCCGCAGCTCCGCCGGGTCAGCGTCCCAGGTGCGGCCGCCGGAGAACGGGCGCACCCGGCAGCGCGGACCCACGTGCTCCTCGACCCGCCCGGATCGGTCCCGGGCGGTGTCGTGGACGGCCGCCCCGACACCGGGCACCGCGTCGCCCTCCGTCACGAGGCGCTGCCCTTCCGGATCACGTCGGCCAGCAGCAGCGCGACCGGGGCGGAGCAGACCCCGAGGTGGACCAGGGCGTACCCGGCGTCCCTCCCCCGGTCGTCCGCCCAGGGGGTGCGCACGTCCATGGCGGGGAGCTGGATGCCGGCCCCGCCCAGCGCCGCGGCCAGGGCGTCGCGGGCCTCGAGAGCTTCCTGGATCTTCGACGAAGAGGGCATGAACGTCCTTGTCAGTGGATTCCGGTGATTTCACGATACGCACCCGACGACCGCGGTGACTGAATTACTCTGCGTAGCGCGGGCGTTACGAGGATGCGCCCGATGGTGGCCGGTCACACCGTGGGCGGGCGGGTGCTTCCCCGCCGGACGGAGCCGGTGCCACACCTTCCACACCGATCCCGTGAGCCGCTCGCGAAGGAGCCAGCCGTATGCCGCAACGACGCGCCGTCACCGGCCGCAGCCAGGAACCGCGCCAACGCTTCGCCGAGGAACTGCGCACGCTCCGGACCTCCGGCGGGACGAGCCTGCGGCAGCTCGGCGAACGGCTCGGCTGGGACTGGTCGCTGTTCGGGAAGATGGAGAAGGGGGAGACCCTGGGCAGCCCCGAGGTGGTCCAGGCCCTGGACCAGCACTACGGGACGCCCGGACTGCTGCTCGCCCTCTGGGAGCTGGCCGCGGGCGACCACACCCAGTTCCGCGAGCGGTACCGGAGGTACATGGCGCTGGAGGCGGAGGCGGTCAGCCTGTGGCACTTCGCGGTGAGCGTGCTGCCGGGACTGTTGCAGACGCCGGGGTACGCGAGGGAGGTACTGGCGGTCGGCGGGTGGCGGGGCAAGGACCTGGAACGGCAGGTCGAAGCCCGCATGGGGCGACGGGAACTGCTCGCGGGTGACGACGCGCCACCGTTCCGAACGATCCTTTCGGAGGCCGTGCTACGGACACCGTTGCGTGACGCCGTGGAGTGGCGAGCCCAACTCGACTACGTGACGGAGCTGTCGGAGAGCCCGGCCGTCACGATCCAGGTACTGCCGCTTGCCGCCGGGGTGCACGGCCTGGTCGGCACCGACGTGTGGTTCCTGCGCCTTGCGGACGGACGCCCCATCGCTTACACCGAGAACGCCTACTGGGGCGAACTCGTGGAAGAAAGCTCACGTGTCGAGCGCTTGCAGCGTGCTTACGATGTGGTGCGCGACATGGCCATGTCCCCTACCGAGTCGCGGAAGTTCATCCTGCGCATGTTGGAGGAAGCACCGTGCGAACCATAGACCTGAGCGTGGCGGCCTGGCGCAAGAGCAGCTACAGCAACCCCGATGGTGGCGCCTGCCTCGAAGTCGCCGACGGCTTCGGCGCCCTCGTCCCCGTGCGGGACAGCAAGACCCCGCACGGCCCCGTCCTGCTCTTCCCCGCGAACCGCTGGGCCGACTTCGTCGGCGCGGTGGGCGGCGGCGGGATGCGTCGCTGAGTTGACCCTCCCCTTGCGTCAGGTCCGAAGCTGGGCGCGGACGAAAGGGGAGGTGGATGAGTTACTCCGTGGGACAGGTCTCGGCGTTCGCCGGGGTCACGGTGCGGACGCTGCACCACTACGACAAGGCGGGGCTGCTCTCGCCCAGTGAGCGCAGTGCCGCCGGGTACCGGCTCTACGGCGAGGCGGACCTGGCCCGGCTGCAGCAGATCCTCTTCTACCGCGAGCTCGGCTTCTCCCTCGGCGAGATCGGGGCGATCCTCGACGACCCGGGGACCAACGCGCTGGAGCATCTGCGGGCGCGGCAGGCCAAGTTGAGCGAGGAGATCGCCCGCCTCCGGCGGCTGGCGGAGGTGGCGGAGCGCGCCATCGAGGTGCAGCAGACGGGGGTGTCCCTGACCCCCGAGGAACGCTTCGAGGTGTTCGGCGAGATCGCCTTCGATCTCAGTTACGCCACCGACGCGGAGCTGAAGTGGGCGGATTCGGAGGGGCAGCGCGAGTCGATGGCCCGTGCCGCCACCCATACGAAGGAGGACTGGCGGCAGCTCATGGGCGAGGCCGGGGCCTGGCGGGCGGAGCTGCTCGCGGCCTTCGACGAGGGGGAGCCGAGCGAGGGCGAGCGGGCGATGGACCTGGCCGAGGAGCACCGTCTGCACATCTCGCGCTGGTTCACCGCCTGCCCGCCCGACATGCACCGGCGCATCGCGGACGACTTCCTCGCCGATCCGCGCGCCTTCGCCCTGGTCGTCCCGCCCTCGCAGCAGCGCCCCGGCCTGGCGGCCTACATGTGCCGAGCGGTGCACGCCAACGCGGCCCGCCTCGGCGGGGAGGGCCGGCGATGAGGGTGCTGATCGCCGCGGCCGGATCACGCGGGGACGTGGCGCCCTTCGCGGGCCTGGGAGTCGCACTGCGCGGGGCGGGCCACGAGGTCGTCCTCGCCACCACGGAGGCGTTCGCGCCCCTCGTGCGAGAGGCGGGGCTGGAGTTCCGCCCGCTGCCCGCGCACTCGCGGGAGCGCGGCGGGGACGGCGGTGTCGAGGGCCGACGTGAACTGATGCGGACGGCCGCCGCGTTCGTGACCGAGCTGGGCCGGGGGTTCGCCGAGGCCGTGGACGGGGGCACGGAACTGCTGCTGCTCTCGGCCACGACCGCCCCGCTCGGCTGGCACCTCGCCGAGGCGCGCGGCATCCCGAGCCTCGGCCTGTACCTCCAGCCCACCGCGCCGACCGGCGACTTCCCGCCCGTCGTCACCGGTTCCCGTTCACTGGGGCGGACCGGCAACCGCCTGGCCGGGTGCTTCGCCCTCCGCATGGCCGACCGGGTCTACACACGGGCGGTCGGGGATCTGCGCCGGCGCCTGGAACTGCCGCCGCTGGCCCCGTCCGCGATGCGCCGGCGGCGGGAGCGGGAGCGCTGGCCGGTCCTGCACGGGTTCAGCCCGGCCCTGGTGCCACGCCCCTCGGACTGGCGCCCGGGTCTGGAGGTCGTGGGCACCTGGTGGCCCCCTCTCCGTGCGGCCGAGCGGCTTCCGGCTGAGGTGGAGGACTTCCTCGGCGCGGGGCCCCGGCCCGTCCTCCTCGGCTTCGGGAGCATGGCGGCGGGCGAGGGGGAACGGCTGAGCGGGATCGCCGTGCGGGCGCTGCGCCGGGCCGGGTTGCGCGGAATCCTTCAGTCCGGCAGCGCCGGGCTCGCGGCGGACGGCGGTGCGGACGTGCTCACCGTCGGGGACCTGCCGCACGCCCCGCTGTTCCCGCGGCTGGCGGCGGTGGTGCACCACGCGGGGGCCGGCACCTCGGCGGCCGCCCTGCGCGCGGGGGTGCCCGCGGTCACCGTGCCGGTCACCGCGGACCAGCCGTTCTGGGCGGGCCGGCTCGCCGCTCTCGGCACGGCTACCGCCCCGATCCCCTTCCGGGCGCTGACCGTCGAAGGGCTCGCCTCGGCCCTGGCGGAGGTGGTGGGGCGGGAGTCGTACGGGCGGGCCGCGGCGGGGGTGGCACGGCACATGGCGCAGGAGGACGGGGCGGCCCGGGTGCTGGAGGCCGTCCGGCGGATCGCCGGAGGGTGAAGCCGGATGGCCTCCGAGGGCCGGGCGGTCGCCGCGCACGGGGGTGGCGGCGAC
>BNBP01000009.1 GCA_014656015.1 Streptomyces griseoaurantiacus
CGGCCCGGCATCCCCAGGGGATGCCGGGCCGCGGCCGTAAGCCGGTGGCGCAGAGCTATTCGCTCCGCTCCCGGCGCATCCTGATGCTGGTGAGGTCGAGGTCCAGGGGGAAGGGGACGTCCACCTTCATACGCTCCCGAAAGATGCCCACACTGGTGTACGCGCCGGTGGTGGGCTCCAGCTCGAAGGCGTGCACCGCGGCCCGGCCCTTCTCGTTCTCCACCCGCCAGTAGTGGGCGATCCCGGCCCGGGCGTACTTCAGGGGCTTCGTCTCGCGGTCACGGGACACGGAGTCCTCCGAGACGACCTCCACGGCCAGCAGGACGGCTTCCGCCGGGAACCGGGTCTGCTCGGGGTCCCGCACCACGTCCGCACGCACTACGACCACGTCCGGCTCGGGCCGGTTCTGGCGGTCGATGTCGATGGTGAACTCGCGGATGACCTCGAAGGCGGCCGGCGCCAAAGACTGTAGTTGCCAGGTGAAGAAGTCGATGGTGCGCGTGTGGAACAAGGTCTGCGGACTCACGAAGACCAGGCTCCCGTCGATCAGTTCCGTGTGCGGAGGCAGATTCGGAAGCCGGTCCAGGTCGTCGGCGGTCCAGCCGCCCTCGGGTGGCATCGGCCAGCTGGGCTCGGAGGCCTTCGGTGCGACGCTCATCAGTGCTCCCATGGGACGGAGTCTCGCCGGTGCATTCAGACTATCGGCCGGAAACGGACAGGCTCCACACGTACGTGTGAACGACTGTCGTTTCCTTGACCTGCCGTGTCGGCCCGGGCCTGTGGACAACTCCGGGGTTGTCGGCGCGGGCGCCTATCGTGGGCGGAGTGGTCGAGGGACGACGTACGGGGGACGAGCGATGCACGGGATGGGCGGGACGGCTGTGAGTACCGACGTGGAGACACCGGCGGCGGGCGGTGACAGCGAGGCGCTGGCCGCGCTGCACCGGGTCTTCGGCTACGACTCCTTCCGCGGTGAGCAGGGAGCGGTCATCGAGCACGTCGTGGCGGGCGGTGACGCCGTCGTGCTCATGCCGACGGGTGCCGGCAAGTCGCTGTGCTACCAGATCCCCGCCCTGGTCAGACCGGGCACGGGTGTCGTGATCTCCCCGCTGATCGCGCTGATGCAGGACCAGGTGGACGCCCTGCGCGCGCTCGGCGTGCGCGCCGGGTTCATGAACTCCACGCAGGACTTCGACGAGCGGCGGATGGTCGAGGCCGAGTTCCTCGCCGGCGAACTCGACCTGCTCTACCTGGCCCCGGAGCGGCTGCGCCTGGAGCCGATGCGCGAACTGCTCTCCCGCGGCAAGATCTCGGTGTTCGCGATCGACGAGGCGCACTGCGTCTCCCAGTGGGGCCACGACTTCCGCCCCGACTACCTCGCCCTGTCCCTGCTCGGCGAGCGCTGGCCCGACGTGCCGCGCCTCGCGCTCACCGCCACCGCGACGCACGCCACCCACCGGGAGATCACCGAGCGGCTCGGCATGCCGGACGCCCGGCACTTCGTCGCCAGCTTCGACCGGCCCAACATCCAGTACCGCATTGTGCCGAAGGCGGAGCCGAAGAAGCAGCTCCTGTCCTTCCTCCGCGAGGAGCACGCGGGTGACGCGGGCATCGTGTACTGCCTCTCGCGCAACTCGGTGGAGAAGACCGCCGAGTTCCTGAGCGCCAACGGCGTCGAGGCGGTGCCGTACCACGCCGGTCTGGACGCCGGGACGCGCGCCGCCCACCAGGCGCGCTTCCTGCGGGAGGACGGCCTGGTGGTCGTCGCGACGATCGCCTTCGGCATGGGCATCGACAAGCCGGACGTCCGCTTCGTCGCCCACCTCGACCTGCCCAAGTCCGTCGAGGGCTACTACCAGGAGACGGGCCGGGCCGGCCGTGACGGACTGCCGTCCACGGCCTGGATGGCGTACGGCCTCAACGACGTCATCCAGCAGCGCAAGATGATCCAGTCCGGCGAGGGCGACGAGACGTTCCGCAGACGGGCCGCCGCCCACCTCGACGCGATGCTCGCGCTGTGCGAGACCGTCCGGTGCCGCCGAAGCCAGCTCCTAGCCTACTTCGGCCAGGACGCGGACGCCGAGGCCTGCGGCAACTGCGATACCTGTCTGAGCCCGCCGGAGACCTGGGACGGCACGGTCGTCGCGCAGAAGGTGCTGTCCACGGTGTGGCGGCTGGAGCGGGAACGGCGGCAGAAATTCGGCGCCGGCCAGATCATCGACATCCTGCTGGGCCGGCGCACGGCCAAGGTGATCCAGTTCGACCACGACCAGCTCTCGGTGTTCGGCATCGGCGAGGAACTGGCCGAGGGCGAGTGGCGTGGCGTCGTACGGCAGTTGCTGGCCCAGGGGCTGCTCGCGGTCGAGGGGGAGTACGGCGCGCTGGTGCTCACCGAGGAGAGCGGCACGGTCCTGTGGCACGGACGGGAGGTGCCGCTGCGCAAGGAGCCGAAGAGGCCGACGGCCTCGCGTGCCTCCGGCGGCGGCCGGGGCGAGCGCAAGGCACGGGCGGCGGCGCCCGAGCTGCCGGCCGAGCTGGTCCCGGCGTTCGAGGCCCTGCGGGCCTGGCGCGCCGAGCAGGCCCGTGAGCAGGGCGTTCCCGCGTACATCATCTTCCACGACGCGACCCTCCGGGAGATCGCGACGGCCCGGCCGAGCACGGTGGCCGAACTCGGCGCCATCAACGGGGTCGGCGAGAAGAAGCTGGCCACCTACGGGGAGGGCGTGCTGGGGGCACTGGCCTCCGTGCCGGAGCCGGGGGAGGAGCGGATATAGCGGCTCCCGGCGCCCCGGGAGGGTGCCGGTGGGGAAGCAAGCCGGTCAGGATCTGCCGGCGCAGCAGGTCGGCGAGCTGGCGCGCCCGGTCCGCACGCAGCCGGCGCCGGCGGGCGGCGACGGTGGTCGCGCCCTGCCCGGCGTGGTCCCGGATGCGCTCGGTGGCCGGCATGCGGGGAACCCTGCTGAAACAGTGGGGTATGGGTGTTGCCGGAGTGTCGCGCCATGTGGGACGGCGTCAGATCGCTTGCTGACCCGCGACGTTGGCGGCAGACGCGTGAGATGCGCCACTGGCGCCGCCCCCACGCGTCCGCGCCGCTTCTCACGGGTGCGCTCCGCTTCTCACGGGTGCGCTCCGCTTCTCACGCGTCCGCGCCGCCTTACGCGTCCGCGCCCTTGCTCGTGCGTGCGCCCCCGCGTCCGCGCCGCTTCTCACGCGTGCGCTCCGCTTCTCACGGGTGCGCCCCGCACCTCACACGTCCGCGTCACTGCTCGCGCGTGCGCGCCGCCCCGCAGGCTCCCGTCGCCCGGCTCACGCTCCCGGAACCACGCGCCCCGACACCTCGCCGAGCCCGACCCGGGCGCCGTCCGGGCCCGGGGCCCAGGCCGTGAGGGTGACCTCGTCGCCGTCCTGGAGGAAGGCGCGCTCACCCCCGGGCAGCCGCAGCGGCTCCCGGCCGTTCCAGGTCAGTTCCAGCAGCGAGCCCCGCTCACGCGCCCCCGGCCCGCTGACCGTGCCCGACCCGTACAGGTCGCCCGTGCGCAGCGAGGCCCCGTTCACCGTCATGTGGGCGAGCTGCTGCGCGGCCGTCCAGTACATCGTCGCGAAGGGCGGCTCCGAGACCACATGGCCGTTGACCGCCACGGAGATCCGCAGGTCGTAGCCGCCGGGCTCCTCCTCGGGGCCGGAGTCGTCCAGGTAGGGCAGTAGCGGGTGCGTGCGGGCCGGCGGGGCCACCCGGGCCTCGTCCAGCGCGTCGAGCGGGGTGATCCACGCGGAGACCGACGTGGCGAAGGACTTGCCGAGGAAGGGGCCGAGGGGCACGTACTCCCAGGCCTGGACGTCCCGGGCCGACCAGTCGTTGAGCAGGCACAGCCCGAAGACGTGGTCGCGGAAGGCGGACAGCGGCACGGGCCGGCCCAGCGGCGAGGGCGTGCCGACGACGAAGCCGACCTCCGCCTCGATGTCGAGCCGCACCGAGGGGCCGAACACCGGTTCGGGGTCGGTCGGCGCCTTGCGCTGCCCCGAGGGCCGTACGACCTCCGTTCCGGACACCACGACCGTGCCCGCGCGCCCGTGGTAACCGATGGGCAGGTGCTTCCAGTTCGGGGTGAGGGAATCGGCCGCGTCCGGACGGAAGATCTGCCCGACGTTCCGCGCGTGGTGCTCGGAGGAGTAGAAGTCGACGTAGTCCGCGACCTCGAACGGCAGGTGCAGCCGCACCTCGGACAGCGGGTGCAGCAGCCCGGCGACCGCCTCCCGGTGGGAGGGGACGGTGACCCACGCGGTCAGCGCGCGCCGCACGTCGGACCAGGCGGTGCGGCCCGCCGCCAGCAGCGGGTTCAGCGTCGGCCGGGCGAGGAGCGAGGCGTAGGGCGAACCGAGGGCGAGGGCCGCGGCGCCCGCGTCGAGCACGTGCGCGCCGAGCCGGACGCCGACCGTCCGCGCGGTGCCGCCGGGCGGGGTGAAGACGCCGTAGGGAAGGTTGTGCGGGCCGAAGGGATCGCCCTCGGGGACGTCGAACGGGGGCATGCGGTGCTGCCTCGCTTTCCTGCGCGCCGGGCGGGGACACGTTCCCGCTGGTGGCGAGGGACGTGTCCCGGTGGTCGGGCCACACGTTACGGCCGAGTCGCCCGTCATGGGCAGTATGCGTGAGGGGTGTTGGCCAAGGGCGTAGGCGCCGTGCGTCAACTGTCGTTGCCGAGGCGGGCGTTGTACCTGAGAAAGCGGACGTCGGCCGGTTCGGGGCGGGTCGGTGGGGCCCGGCATCCGTATTCTCTGATCATGGCCGCACCCACCGCATATGCCCTCATCGCCACTGACCTGGACGGAACGCTGCTGCGCGGCGACGACACGCTCTCCGACCGGTCCCTCGCCGCGCTCGCGCGGGTGGCCGCCGCCGGGGCGACACACCTCGTGGTGACGGGGCGGCCGGCACCGAGGGTGCGCCCCCTCCTGGAGGACCTCGGCGGTGAGGGGCTCGCGGTGTGCGGGCAGGGCGCGCAGCTGTACGACGCCGGCGCCGACCGGTTGCTGTGGTCCGTCACCCTGGACCGGGAACTGGCCGAGACCGCGCTGGGCAAGGTGGAGGCCGAGGTCGGCGAGGTGTACGCCGCCGTCGACCAGGACGGGGCGGACGGGCTGACGCTGATCGAGCCCGGCTATCTGATGCCGCACCCCACGCTGCCCGCCGTCCGGGTCGGCAGGCGTGAGGACCTGTGGGCCGAGCCCATCAGCAAGGTGCTGCTGCGCCACCCCTTCCTTTCCGACGACGAACTGGCGGCGGTGGCCCGGGGGGCGGTCGGTTCACTGGCCACGGTCACCATGTCGGGGCCCGGGACCGTCGAACTCCAGCCATGCGGGGTGACGAAGGCGACCGGGCTGGCGCTGGCGGCCGAGCGGCTGGGACTGCCGCCCTCGCGCACCCTGGCCTTCGGGGACATGCCCAACGACATCCCCATGTTCGACTGGGCGGCGCACGGCGTGGCCATGGCCAACGCCCATCCCGAACTCAAGGCGGTCGCCGACGAGGTCACGGCGTCGAACGAGGACGACGGCATCGCCGTCGTCCTCGAACGTCTCTTCCCGCCGGCGCCCTGAACCCGGGCCCGCACGGGGGCGGCGAGGGGCCGGGCGTTCCGGCCCCGGCCCCCGGCACGGTCGGCTCAGTACGCGCCGAACACGTTGTCGATCGAGCCGTACCGCGCGGCCGCGTAGTTGCAGGACGCCGTGATGTTGGCGACCGGGTCGAACGGGTCGAGCGAGGTGCCGGGCACGTGGTAGGCCAGGAACGTCGGGTCGATGATCTGGAGCAGGCCCTTGGAGGGGGTGCCCTTCGCGGCGTTGGAGTCCCAGTTGTTCACGGCGAGCGGGTTGCCGGAGGACTCCCGCATGATGTTGCGGTGGATGCCCTCGTAGCTGCCGGGGATGCCGTTCTGCGCCATGACCGCCAGCGACTGCTGGATCCAGCCGTCCAGGTTGTCGGCGTAGCCGGCCGTGGTGGCGGTGGTCGTCACCGCGGTCGTGCTCGCGGTGGCCGCCGTGGTCGTGGCGGCGGAGGCCTGGGTGGCGCCGAACAGCGGGAGCGCGAGGGCGGCGGCACCGGTGCCGGCGGCGATCAGGGCGCGGGTGGGCAGGGGAAAGCGGGGCATGGCGGATGTCCTCTCCGTCGCCTGCGAGGTGAGCTGTCGGGTTCGGGCTGGGAGGTGCCCGGCCGGCCCGCACACGCGGATCCGGCTTCACCCCTAGCCGGGCCGGGACTTGGCCCCGGACCGGCGACTTACCTGGGTCCCCCGCTCCTGCCGCACGAGATGGGTGCATGGGTGTCCGGACAGCGGCAGGACTCGGCGTTCCGTCCGGATCGGGGAGGAAGCTATGCGAGGAAACCTGTGAGGAACAAGTGACGAAAACGCGATTGTCCCCGGTTGATCTTGCGGTGGGTGTTTTGGGCTGTTGATCCTTTGTGCGCCACCGGGCTCAACTGGGCGCCCAAGTAAGGGGAATGTCAGATTCCGCTACGACGGCCCCCGGTGGAGTCGCGCGTGACCCAATTCACTGGGCAGCTGAGACGGACGTATGGTGTGGAATACCCCTCAATGGTGCAAGTCGGCGGAGTGGTGGACGTCGGGGTCGTCCGGCCGGGCGCCGGGGGGTCTCGCGGGCGCCGGCGGGGACTCGCCCGGAGGGGTGACACGGTGTGGATCATGCGCGTGTCGGCACATAGCCGTGCGTATCACCCGATCACGAACATGCCGCCTCTGATCCGATACGTCCCGGCCTGGAACCATGGGCGCTCGTGGTGATCGAAACATGACCGGATACGCTGACTTGAGTGAGGGCAGCGACCTATCGACAAACCGTGTAACCGTCACCAGACACCAGCAGACAGGAGACCCCTCGTGACCGTCGTCGGGCCATTCGGGCTGAGCGTGCGGGACCAGGCTCTGGAAGCCGATGTCCAGGTCGGTCTGACGGCTGTCGAGGAGGGCCTGCTCGAAGCCACCAAGAGCGAGGTCGCTTTCATCACGGAGGCCGCCCAGCACCTCGTCCGTGCGGGTGGCAAGCGCTTCCGTCCGCTGCTCGTGATGCTGGCGGCGCAGTTCGGCGACCCCTACGCCCCGGGAATCGTGCCCTCGGCGGTCGTCGTCGAGCTCACCCACCTCGCCACGCTCTACCACGACGACGTCATGGACGAGGCCGAGGTGCGGCGCGGGGTGGACAGCGCGAACACCCGCTGGGGCAACTCGGTCGCGGTCCTCACCGGTGACTTCCTCTTCTCCCGCGCCTCCCACATGCTGGCCGACCTCGGCCCCGAGGCGGTGCGCATCCAGGCGGAGGCGTTCGAGCGCCTGGTCACCGGTCAGATCCTGGAGACCGCCGGGCCGCGCGACGGCCGGGACCCCGTCGAGCACTACCTCGACGTGCTGGCCGGCAAGACCGGCTCGCTGGTCGCGGTCGCCTGCCGGTTCGGCGCGATGATGTCCGGCGCCGACGAGACGGTCGTGGACGTGCTCACGCAGTACGGGGAGCGGCTCGGCGTCGCCTTCCAGCTCGCCGACGACGTGCTCGACATCGCCTCCGACTCCCGGGAGTCCGGCAAGACGCCGGGCACCGACCTGCGTGAGGGCATCCCCACCCTGCCGGTGCTGCGGCTGCGGGAGCGCGCCGAGCGGCTCGGCCTGCCGGCGGACGTGGCCCTGTGCGAGCTGCTCGACTCCGACCTGGCCGAGGACGCCCGGCTCGCCGAGGCGCTGGAGCGGCTGCGGGAGCACCCGGCCCTGGAGCAGGCGCGGCGGGACACCGTGCGCTACGCGGAGGACGCGCGGTCGGCGCTGGCCCCGCTGCCGGAGTGCGCGGCGAAGAAGGCGCTGACGGAGATGTGCGAACTGGTCGTGCACCGGGCCGGATGAGCCCCGGGCCGGGCCGTCGGCGCGGACCGCCCGCCACCCGGAACGCCCCGGCCCGCTCACCCGTCGGGACCTCGTGAAGTCCTCCGGCGACTCTCCCACCCCTACGGGTGGGTGGACGCTCTCCACCCTCGTGTCATACCGCAGGAGTACGCGGAGTTGGCTCCGGGGGTTGACGCCGTGCCGCGGACTTTTTGGTCATATGGAGAGGACCACCTCCCCGGACTTCGGGTGACAATGGCGGCACGGGGTGGGAAGTCCCGGCTCGAGGGCGAAACGCAGAGCCAGGGGGAGCGCGAGCACGGCAGCCGCCGCCGACGACGGAGGTAAGGCACACATGGCACCGTACGGAACCGACGACATCACCCCCGGTCAGACCCCCGGCGGGAACACGGGTGGCAGCGCCGGAGACGCGGGCGGGGCGCGGCGCAGGGCCTCGCGGTACGTCGTCCCGGCCGCCGTGGTGGGGGTGGCGGCGGCGACCATCGGGCTCGTCCCGGCGCTCGCCGACTCCGGCGACCCCGACCTGCCGAGGATCAGCGCACAGGAACTCGTCGAGAAGATCGCCGCCTCGGACGTGGACCGGCTCTCCGGCACCTTCAAGGTCACCACCGACCTGGGCCTGCCGGACCTGGGCGGTCTGGAGAGCGGCCTGCTCTCCGGCGTCTCCTCGCAGGGCGGCTCCACCGCCGACCCCTCCGCCAGGCTGACGGAGCTGGCGAGCGGCACGCACACCGTGCGGGTGGCGATGGACGGCCCGGACAAGCACAAGTTGTCCCTCGTCGAGAAGGCCGCCGAGTACAGCGTCATCCACAACGGCGACGAGGTGTGGGCCTACGACAGCGGGTCCAACGAGGCCTTCCACGCCCAGGAACCGGGCGGCGCGAAGCACGACCGTGAGGGGAAGCGGGGCGGCGGGCATCACGGTCCCGGGTCCGGGGACTCCTCCGTGACCCCCAAGGAACTCGCCGAGCAGGTCCTGAAGGCGGCCGACGGCACGACGTCGGTCTCGGTCGACGGCACCGTCCGCGTGGCCGGCCGGGACGCCTACAAGCTGCTGGTCAAGCCGGAGAAGCCCGGTTCGACGGTCGGTGCCGTCAGCATCGCGGTGGACGCGCGCACCGGCATGCCGCTGAAGTTCACGCTCACGCCCTCCTCGGGTGGTGCCGCCGTGGTCGACGCGGGCTTCACCAAGGTCAGCTTCGCCCGCCCGGCCGCGTCGACGTTCGACTTCACCCCGCCCAAGGGCACCAAGGTTACCGAGGAGGACGAGGCCGAGAGGTCGGCACCGCACAGGGGCCCGGGCGGCATGCTCGGCGGCGGTCTTCCCGGCCTGGGCGGCCTGGGAAGCCTCGGCAGCACGGAGGGCGCCAAGACGATCGGCGAGGGCTGGTCGGCGATAGCCGTGTTCGGAGAAGCGGGGGACAAGCCCTCCGGCTCCTCGCGCGGCCGGGCCGAGGACGGTACCGCCTCCGGCCTCCTGGGCTCCTTCGGGGACAAGGTGACCGGCAGGTTCGGCTCGGGCACGGTCTTCTCGACCCGCCTGGTGAACGCGCTGGTCACGGACGACGGCAGGGTGTACGCGGGCGCGGTCACCAAGGACGCGCTGGTGAAGGCGGCCGACGCGGCCAAGTAGGAACGGGGTCCGCCCCGGGCGGACGGACGGCAGGGCAGGAGGGGGGAACGCATGGAGGAACCGTCCGCCGCGGAAGAACGGCCGGCCGTCCCGCGCGAGGCGGGCCCGGCCGTCCCGACCGCGGCGACCGGGCCCGGTGCGGCACCGGCCCACGACGCCGGGGACGGTGAGGGCGAGGAGACCGGGGCGGTCATCGCCACCCGTGCGCTCACCAAGCGGTACCGGGGCGGACAGCTCGCCGTGGACGGTCTCGACCTGACCGTCCCGGCGGGCAGCGTCTTCGGCTTCCTCGGGCCCAACGGCTCCGGCAAGACCACGACCATCCGGATGCTGATGGGCCTCATCGAGCCGACCTCCGGCACGGCACACGTGCTCGGCCGGCCCATGCCCCGCGCGGGACGCGCCGTGCTCCCGCACGTCGGCGCGCTCATCGAGGGACCGGCGCTGTACGGATTCCTCTCCGGCCGGGACAACCTCCTGCGCTACGACGCCGCCGACCCCACCGCCGACCCGCGCACCCGGCGGGCCCGGGTCGGGGCCGCGCTCGACCGGGTCGGGTTGACCGCGGCCGCCGGGAAGAAGGCGAGGGCGTACTCGCTCGGCATGAAGCAGCGGCTCGGGCTCGCCGCGGCCCTGCTCCAGCCGCGCCGGCTGCTCGTCCTTGACGAGCCGACCAACGGCCTGGACCCGCAGGGCATGCGCGAGATCCGCACCCTGGTCAGGGAGTTGGCCTCCGAGGGCACCACCGTCTTCCTCTCCTCCCACCTGCTGGACGAGATCGAGCAGGTCTGCACGCATGTGGCCGTGATGGCCGGGGGCCGGCTGCTCACCCAGGGCCCGGTGGCCGCACTCGCGGCGGGCGCACGGGGGCGGCTGGTCGTGACCACCCCGGACGTGGCGGACGCGGCCCGGATACTGAAGGAACAGGGCGTGGACGACGTCCTCCCGGCCGAGGACCGGGGCACGGTCACCGCGGCACCCCCGAAGGGCGAACTCGCCGAGCTCAACGCCGCCTTGGTGACGGCGGGAGTGCGTGTGCGGGGCTTCGCCGTGGAACGGGCCTCGCTGGAGGAGGCGTTCGTGGCACTGACGGGGGAGGGCTTCGATGTCGCGGGCTGAGGCGCCGGGCACGGCGGTGTCGGACGCGGCGGTGTCGGACGTGCCGGTGCGCGGCGCCGTTCCGCAGGGGGCGCCCCGGCTGAATCCGCTGTGGTCCTTCGGGCTGTTCCGCAGCGAGCTGGGCATCACCTTCCGCCGCTGGCGCACCCTCGCGCTGCTGGGGGTACTCCTCGCGGTACCGGTGCTCGTCGGGATCGCCGTGAAGATCGAGACGCGCGACGGCTCCTCCGCGAGCGGGGGCGGCGACGGCCCGGCGTTCCTCGCGCAGATCACCAACAACGGCCTGTTCCTGGTGTTCACCGCCCTCGCCGCGACGCTCCCCTTCTTCCTGCCCATGGCCGTCGGCGTCGTCGCGGGCGACTCCCTCGCGGGCGAGGCGAACGCCGGGACCCTGCGCTACCTTCTGGTCGCCCCGGCCGGCCGCACCCGGCTGCTGCTCACCAAGTACGCGACGGTGCTGACCTTCTGCCTCGCCGCCACCCTGGTCGTGGCGGTCTCCGCGCTCGCGGTCGGCGCGCTGCTGTTCCCGCTGGGCGAGCTGACCACCATCTCGGGCACCCGTATCGGCTTCGGCGAGGGACTCGTGCGGGCGCTGCTCATCGCGCTGGTCGTCGCCGCCTCCCTGGTCGGTGTGGCAGCCCTCGGGCTGTTCGTCTCCACCCTCACCAACAGCGGCATCGCGGCGATGGCGACGACGGTGGGGCTGCTGATCACCGTGCAGATCCTCGACCAGATACCGCAGCTCCACGCGATACAGCCGTATCTGTTCTCCCACTACTGGCTGTCCTTCGCGGACCTCGTACGGGATCCCGTCTACTGGGACGACCTGCTCCGCAACCTCGGCCTGCAGGCTCTGTACGGCGCGGTGTTCGGCTCGGCCGCCTGGGCCCGCTTCGCGGCCAAGGACATCACCGCCTAGGCGGGACCGGACCGGCCGGTCAGGCGGGCGAGAGGCTCGCACTCGCGAGGGGGCCGGCCGGCCAGGTCGTTGGTGCGCCAGGCCGTCACCCACGGCACGCGGTAGACGTCGATCACCGCGTCGATCGTCCTGATCCGCTGGGCGAGCGGGCGCGGGAGCCGGCCCGGCGCGTCCGCGACGAGGACGACGGCGTCCAGGTCGAGACCGGGCGGTGCGTCACCCCGGCGGAAGATGTCGAGGGTGTTCGCCACGGCCTCCAGGCCCGTGGCGTGCGTCCGGCCGACGAGGAGGACCGACGGCGGCTCGCCCTGCTCGGGCCGGGGCCAGGCACGGCCGGCGTCGTGACCGCCGAAGACCGCGGCGAGCGTGGTGGCACCCGCCCCGCCGTGGGTCGCCACCCAGCTGAACCGCCGGGGACCGGCCGTCGCGGGCGGCATACCGGGACGCGCCGGGGACGGGGGGCCGCCCACGGGCCCGCGCAGCCAGATGTCAGGTCCGCCGGGGGGCTGCCCGGTGCCTGTCGGACCGCCGGTTCCCCGCCCTGCGTCGGGCTGCATCGACCGCCTCCTCCTCGTCGGGCCGGTGGACGTCACGGCGGTGCGGGGCGCCCGGATTCGGGCACGAGTTCTTGGGACGAAAATGTCACGTCCCGGTGACGCCAGGCACGGAAAACAACCGCGAGACTCAACACCGTACGCGAACGGGGATCTTGCGGCCGAGGGAGCGTACGGTTCCCGGCAGTCCACCACCCGCCCACCGCGCCCGTGCCGAACGACCCGAGTGAGGAACGATGTCCCGACTCCACCGCGAACACAAGCGGAGCCGCTCCGCAGCGGGGGCCGTGTCCACGGCGCGCACCGGCGCTACGGTGACCCCGATCGAGGTCCGGGTACCGGTGCCGGCGCAGCGGGAGCCGGAGCGGGGACCGGGCGGGGGCGCGACGGTCGGCGGCATGCCGGTGGTCGCGGGCACGGGGGAGTCGGTCCAGGAGGCCGTCCTGAACCATCTGCACCGTCTCACCCTCGCCGCCGGGCATCCCGTCCTCGCGACGGTGCGCGACGAGCGGATCGGGTACGTGATCCCGCTGCGGATCCATGTGGACGGATCGAGCACGTACGCGGGGCAGCCGCAGCGGTTCGAGACGGCCGCACCGGCACCGGCACATGTGCCGACGCCGAGGCCGGCGGCCCATGTGGCCCCGGCACCCCCCGCGGCCGCCCCGGAGCCCCCGCGCGACAGGGCGACCCGTGCGCTGCGGGCGGTGGAGGTGGGGGAGGCGGAGACCGGGGGCACGCCGGTCGCCCCGGCGCCGGCTCCCGAGGAGCCGACCGCCGGCCACACCGTGGCGACCTTCATGCTGCGGGCGGTTCCCGAGCAGCAGCCCCTGATCACGACGACCCCCGGCCTCGCCCAGGACCTCGTCGCCGGCCCCGCCGCCCCCACGAGCGGGGACACGAGCGGCCCCCGGCCCCCGGAGCCGGGCACCGTCCAGCCCCCGCGGGGCGAGTTCGGCCCGCCGCCGGTACTGCCGGACCCGGCGCAGGCACAGGCACCCGCCCCGGCTCCGGCCGCTCCGGCACAGGCTCCGGCCGCTCCGGCCCCGGCCGCCCCGGCCCCGGCACCGAAGGCGTCCCTCCCGCTGCCCGACCCCGAGTCCGACCCGGAGTTCTCCGCCCCGGCCTGGAAGCCCACCGCCGCGCCGCGCACCGTGCCCGTGGAGGAGGTCAAGGAGCCGCCCGTGCGGGAGTTCGACTCCGTGGTCGACGTGGTGCTGGCCGCCGAGCCCGACAGCATGCCCGGCGCTCCCGAGGGGCCCTTCGCGGTCCCCATGGCGACCATCGGCGAGGCGGTGCGGCAGGGACGCATCGACGAGGCCGCGGCGCTCGCCGAGGAGACGGTCGCGGAGGCCACGGGCACGCTCGGCGCGGAGCACTCCGAGGTGCTGCGGCTGCGCGAGCTGAGCGCCTACATCGCCTACCTGGCCGGGGATCCGCTCCGCTCGTTCCACCTCTCCCTCGACCTCGCCCGGGTCCACCACCGGCTGCGGGACGCGCGGGCCGCGTACGGCAACGTGCAGAGCGCGGCCGCCGCCTGGCGCGCGGTGCGCGACCCGCTCCAGGGTCTGCACCTGGGCCGCGACCTGCTCGGCACCTGGACCGAACTCGCGGCGAACGAGGGGCCCGCCGCCGAGGACCTGGAACAGCTCCAGTCGGCACGCAACCGCATGACCCGCCTCGCCGACCGCGCCCGCGCCCTCGACGAGGAGCGCTAGACAGGACAGGGACGACGGCCCCCGGCTACGGCCGGGGTGAGCGCTCCGCCTCCCGCTCCGCCACCGCCGTCGCCGCCGTGGTCGTCGCGTCACCGGAGGCGGCGGCCCGTTCGCGGGCCGTGCGCGCGCGCAGCGCCACGGCGCTCCGGCGGGCCGTGCGCAGCGCGTCCCAGGTGAGCAGGACGAGGGCAGCCCACACCAGGACGAACCCCGCCCACCGCTCGGGCGGCATCTCCTCGTGGAAGTAGAGGATGCCGAGCAGGAACTGGAAGACCGGCGTCAGGTACTGCAGCAGCCCCAGCGTGGACAGCGGCACCCGGATCGCGGCGGCGCCGAAGCACACCAGCGGCAGCGCGGTCACCAGTCCGGCCGCGGCGAGCAGCGCGGCGTGCCCGAAGCCGTGCGAGGCGAAGGTGGAACCGCCGTGCGCGCCGAGCCACAGCAGGTAGGCGAGCGCCGGCAGGAACTGCACGGCGGTCTCCGCGGCCAGCGACTCGATGCCGCCCAGGTTGACCTTCTTCTTCACCAGGCCGTAGGTGGCGAACGAGAAGGCGAGGCAGAGGGAGACCCACGGCGGCCTGCCGTAGCCGACGGTGAGGACGACCACCGCGAGGGCGCCGATCCCGACGGCCGCCCACTGCGCGGTGCGCAGCCGCTCCTTCAGCAGCAGCACGCCCATCGCGATGGTGACCAGCGGGTTGATGAAGTAGCCGAGCGAGGCCTCGACGACGTGCCCGGAGTTCACCGCCCAGATGTAGACGCCCCAGTTGACGGTGATCACGGCGGCGGCGATGGTGACCAGCCCCAGCCGCCGCGGCGAGCGCAGCAGTTCTCCGGCCCACGCCCAGCGGCGCATCACCAGCAGTGCCACCCCCACGATGCCGAGCGACCAGACCATGCGGTGGGCGAGGATCTCCACCGCGCCGGCGGGCTTCAGCAGGGGCCAGAACAGGGGGACGAGGCCCCACATGCCGTACGCGGCGAAGCCGTTGAACAGGCCGGCGCGCGATTCGCCGCCGTGCCCCGTCGATCCCTTGGTCGGCCGCCCGGACACCGGCGCCTCCTCTCCCACGCTCTCCCGCTCCACGGCGGCTTCGGGGCCGTACGCCGGTTCCGTCCTCCGCGACCGCGCGGCACGGACGGCCGACCGTACGACCCTCCGCAAGGTAACGCCGGAAACCCCCGCCTGTCATGTCCGTACCGGAATACGGTCATGACAGGCGGGGGGGGGCGGCAACCGGGAGAGCCGGGGCGCCGGGGAGGTCGGAGTGCCCCGGGTGCCCCGGGTGCCCCGGGTGTCCGGGGTGTCCGGGGAGTGCCGTGGGGTCAGTCCTTGAGCGCCACCGCGATCGCGTCGGCCAGCGGCGTGGTGGGGCGGCCGGCCAGGCGGGAGAGGTCGCCGGTCGTGACCTCCAGCTCGCCCTCGGCGATGGCGGCGTCCACGTTCGCGAGCATCTCGGCGAAGGGCCCGGGGACCCCGGCGCCGGTCAGGATGGCCGCGTACTGCTCGGTGGAGACGGGGGTGTAGCGGATCTCCTTGCCGGTCTGCCGGCTGATCTCGGCCGCGTACTCGGCGAAGCTCCACGCCTCGTCGCCGCCCAGCTCGTAGGTCTTGTTCTCGTGGCCCTCGCCGGTGAGCACCGCCACCGCGGCGGCCGCGTAGTCCGCACGCGCGGCGGAGGAGAGCCGGCCCTCGCCCGCGGCGGCGACGACCGCGCCGTGCTCCAGGACGGTGCCGAGCTGCTCGGTGTAGTTCTCGTGGTACCAGCCGTTGCGCAGCAGCGCGTACGGCAGGCCGGAGGCCAGCAGCGCCTCCTCGGTGCCCCGGTGGTCGTCGGCCAGCGAGGCCGTCAGGCTCGCGGGGGCGCTGGTGTAGGCGAGCAGGGCGACCCCGGCGGCCCGGGCCGCCTCGATGACGACCTTGTGCTGCTGGACCCGGCCCTTGGCGAACTCGTTGCCGGAGATCAGCAGCACCTTGTCGCCGGCCGAGAAGAGGCCGTCGAAGGTCTCGGGCGCGTTGTAGTCGGCGACGGCGAGCCGTACCCCCCGCGCGGCGAGATCGGCGGCGCGGGACTCGTCGCGCACGACGGCGGTGACCTGGCCGGCGGGGACCTTCTCCAGCAGCTGTTCCACGACGAGTCGGCCGAGGTGTCCGGTGGCTCCGGTGACGACGATGCTCATGGGGGGTGCGCTCCTACGGGGGATGGTCGGAAGTTCGTCTGCTGCACTCACCCTAGGAGCTGCACTAACCAAATGACAGTACCCACTTTGAAGTAAGGTACTGGTGTCGGGGTAGGGTACGGGAATGGCGACGACCAGAGTGATGACCAAGGTGCCGAGCGCTGCGGAAGAGGCCGGGACGATGTGTCCCCACCGCCTCGTCCTCGAACACGTGACCAGCCGCTGGGCCGTTCTCGTGCTCGTCGCGCTGCTGGAGCGCCCCTACCGCTTCGGCGAACTGCGCCGGGAGGTCAACGCGATCGGCGGCAGGTCCGTCAGCGAGAAGATGCTCACGCAGACCCTGCAGACCCTCGAACGCGACGGCGTGGTCCACCGGGACGCCAAGCCGGTGATACCGCCGCGCGTCGACTACTCGCTGACGGACCTGGGCCGGGAGGCGGCGGAGCAGGTACGCGCGCTCACCCGCTGGGCGGACCGGCGCATGGACGACGTCCTGCGCGCCCGCGTGGTCTACGACGAGGCGCGCGCCGCGCACGAGGAAGCCCGGACCGCGTCGGCGGTCCGGGCTTCCTGAGGTACCGGCTCCCGCACGTGGTGCGAGGTCCGGCGGATCGGTTCAGCCGATGACGGTCCAGGTGTCGCCGCCGGCCATGAGTGCGGCGAGGTCGCCCTTGCCGTTCTGCTCGACGGCGGTGTCGAGTTGTCCGGCCATGAGGGTGTCGTAGACGGGGCGGTCCACGGAGCGGAACACGCCGATCGGGGTGTGGTGCAGGGTGTCGGGGTCGGCGAGCCGGGACAGGGCGAAGGCGGTGGTGGGTGAGGCGGAGTGTGCGTCGTGGATGAGCACCTGGGCTTCGTTGTCCGGGGTCACCTCGACGACCTGCAGGTCTCCGGTCGCGGGGTCGCGGACGACGCCCTTGGCCCGGTCCGGGCCGAAGCGGATGGGCTGTCCGTGTTCGAGGCGGATGACGGCTTCCTCGGCCTGCTGCTGGTCCTTGAGGGCTTCGAAGGCGCCGTCGTTGAAGATGTTGCAGTTCTGGTAGATCTCCACCAGTGCGGTGCCGGGGTGGGCGGCCGCCTGCCGCAGGACCTCGGTGAGGTGTTTGCGGTCGGAGTCCACGGTGCGGGCGACGAAGGAGGCCTCCGCGCCCAGCGCGAGGGAGACGGGGTTGAAGGGCACGTCGAGGGAGCCCATCGGCGTCGACTTGGTGATCTTGCCGATCTCGGAGGTCGGCGAGTACTGGCCCTTGGTCAGTCCGTAGATCCGGTTGTTGAACAGCAGGATCTTCAGGTTGACGTTGCGGCGCAGGGCGTGGATGAGGTGGTTGCCGCCGATGGACAGTGCGTCGCCGTCACCGGTGACGACCCATACCGACAGATCCTGGCGCGAGGTGGCGAGGCCGGTGGCGATGGCGGGGGCGCGGCCGTGGATGGAGTGCATCCCGTAGGTGTTCATGTAGTACGGGAAGCGGGAGGAGCAGCCGATGCCCGAGACGAAGACGATGTTCTCCTTGGCCACACCCAGTTCGGGCATGAAGCCCTGGACGGCGGCGAGGATGGCGTAGTCGCCGCAGCCGGGGCACCAGCGGACTTCCTGGTCGGACTTGAAGTCCTTCATCGACTGCCGGGCGGCGGCCTTCGGCACCAGCGAGAGCGAGGCGAACGTCGTGCTCGCGGGGGTGCCCGCGGCGGCGGGTCCGCGGCCGGCGGGCCCGCCCGTGCCGTGTGCGGTCGTCGTCTCAGTCATCGATGGCCTCCTTCAGAGCCGTGGCGAGCTGTTCGGCCTTGAACGGCATGCCGTTGACCTGGTTGTACGAGTCTGCGTCGACCAGGTACTTCGCGCGGATCAGGGTGGCGAGCTGGCCGAGGTTCATCTCGGGGATCACGACCTTGTCGTAGGCGGCGAGGACCGTGCCCAGGTTCTTCGGGAAGGGGTTGAGGTGGCGCAGGTGGGCCTGGGCGATGTGTTCGCCGGCGGTGCGCAGCCGCCGTACGGCTGCCGTGATGGGGCCGTAGGTGGAGCCCCAGCCCAGCACCAGGGTGCGGGCGGTGTTGCCGGGGTCGTCGACCTCCAGGTCGGCGACCGCGATGTTGTCGATCTTGGCCTGGCGGGTGCGGACCATGAAGTCGTGGTTGGCGGGGTCGTAGGAGATGTTGCCGGTGCCGTCCTGTTTCTCGATGCCGCCGATGCGGTGTTCCAGGCCGGGCGTGCCGGGGACGGCCCAGGGGCGGGCCAGGGTCTGCGGGTCGCGTTTGTAGGGCCAGAACGCCTGAGTGCCGTCGTCCAGGGTGTGGTTGGGGCCCTGGGCGAACTCCACCCGCAGGTCGGGCAGTTCCTCGAGTTCGGGGATCCGCCAGGGCTCGGAGCCGTTGGCGAGGTAGCCGTCGGAGAGCAGGAAGACCGGTGTGCGGTAGACCAGCGCGATCCGTGCCGCCTCCAGCGCCGCCTGGAAGCAGTCCGCCGGGGTGCGCGGGGCGATCACCGGCACGGGTGCCTCACCGTTGCGGCCGTACATCGCCTGCAGCAGGTCCGCCTGCTCGGTCTTGGTCGGCAGCCCCGTCGACGGACCCCCGCGCTGGATGTCCACGATCAGCAGCGGCAGTTCCAGGGAGACCGCGAGCCCGATCGTCTCCGACTTCAGCGCCACCCCCGGCCCCGAGGTCGTCGTCACCGCCAGTGAACCCCCGAAGGCCGCCCCCAGCGCCGCCCCGATACCCGCGATCTCGTCCTCGGCCTGGAAGGTCCGCACACCGAAGTTCTTGTGCTTCGACAGCTCGTGCAGGATGTCCGAGGCCGGCGTGATCGGGTACGAGCCCAGATACAGCGGCAGCTCCGCCTGCCGCGAGGCCGCCACCAGACCGTAGGACAGGGCCAGGTTCCCGGAGATGTTGCGGTAGGTACCCGTCGGGAACGCGGTCGCCGCCGGGGCGACCTCGTAGGAGACCGCGAAGTCCTCCGTCGTCTCCCCGAAGTTCCACCCCGCACGGAACGCCGCGATGTTCGCCGCCGCGATGTCCGGCTTCTTCGCGAACTTCGTCCGCAGGAACCGCTCCGTGCCCTCCGTCGGCCGGTGATACATCCACGACAGCAGACCCAGCGCGAACATGTTCTTGCTGCGCTCGGCCTCCTTACGGGACAGCGCGAACTCCTTCAGCGCCTCCACCGTCAGCGTCGTCAGCGGCACCGGATGGATCTGGTAGCCGTCCAGCGAGCCGTCCTCCAGCGGAGAGACCGCGTAGCCGACCTTCTGCATCGCCCGCCTGGTGAACTCGTCGGTGTTGACGATGATCTCCGCGCCGCGCGGCAGGTCCCCCACGTTCGCCTTCAGCGCCGCCGGGTTCATCGCGACCAGCACATCGGGCGCGTCACCCGGAGTGAGGATGTCGTGGTCGGCGAAGTGCAGCTGGAACGACGAGACACCCGGCAGGGTCCCGGCGGGCGCCCGGATCTCGGCGGGGAAGTTCGGCAGGGTCGACAGGTCGTTGCCGAACGAAGCGGTCTCGGAGGTGAAACGGTCACCCGTGAGCTGCATACCGTCACCCGAGTCACCCGCGAACCGGATGATCACCCGGTCCAACCGGCGGACGTCCTTGGTGCCCGCCGGTTTGCGCTGTCCTCCCACGAGGGCCCCGTCGGCCCCGTCGGCCTGTTCCGTTGTGCTGCTGACCTTGCTGGTCACTGAACTGGACCTCCCTCGAGGCGGCTGGCCGGGAGCGGTCGTCCCGCCGACCTTTCCGGCACAACCCTACGTCGGTAAGGGTGGCCTTCCCTCGGCCGTTCGCATGATGGACGTGGAAATGAGACCGCACGGCCGTGTGTGCGGCATCCCTGTTGACAAATTGTCAACGAGGACCGCCCGGGCAGTCTAGGAATTCAGATAGGTGAGCACGGCCAGCACCCGGCGGTGGTCCCCGTCGCTCGGCGACAGGCCCAGCTTCAGGAAGATGTTGCTGACGTGCTTCTCGACCGCGCCGTCGCTCACCACGAGCTGCCGCGCGACCGCCGAGTTCGTCCGCCCCTCCGCCATCAGCCCCAGCACCTCCCGCTCCCGGGGGGTGAGCCCGGCGAGCACGTCCTGCTTGCGGCTGCGGCCCAGCAGCTGCGCGACCACCTCGGGGTCCAGTGCCGTACCGCCCCGCGCGACCCGGACCACGGCGTCCACGAACTCGCGGACATCCGCGACACGGTCCTTGAGCAGATAGCCGACCCCGCGGCTGGAGGCGGCCAGCAGCTCGGTCGCGTAGCGCTCCTCGACGTACTGCGAGAGCACGAGCACGCCGAGCCCGGGATGGGTGCGCCGCAGCTCGACGGCGGCGCGCACGCCCTCGTCCGTGTGGGTGGGCGGCATGCGCACGTCCGCGACGACGACGTCGGGGAGGGCGCCCTCGGCGGACAGCTCGGTGATCGTCTTGATCAGTGCCTCACCGTCGCCGACACCGGCGACGACCTCGTGCCCCCGGTCGGTGAGGAGGCGGGTCAGGCCCTCCCTCAACAACACGGAATCCTCGGCGATGACCACTCGCACCCTGTCCTCCACGGCGATGTTCCCCCTGCGATCCATGTGCGCCCCGCGCGCAGCGACAGCCCAAGCATCGCAGGGGACGGCGGCGGGCGGGGAGGGACGGCCCCCGCTCCGCCCCTCCCCGCCCGGCCCCGCTCCGGGACCTGCCTCCGCCGGGCGTCGCGCCCGGCGGGTCTCAGGCCCGCCAGGGCAGCTCCGCCGTCACCCGGGTGGGCCCGCCCACCGGGGAGTCGACCACCAGCAGACCGTCCACCGCGTCCAGGCGCTCCGCGAGACCCGCGAGCCCGGACCCCCCGGCCACATCGGCCCCGCCCACCCCGTCGTCCTCCACCTGCAGCATCAGCCGGTCCTCGGCCCGCCACACGTCCACGACCCCCCGCTGCGCCCCGCTGTGCTTGCTGACGTTCTGCAGCAGCTCGCAGACCGTGAAGTAGGCGATGCCCTCGATCGCGGGCGCCGGCCGCGAGGGCAGGTCCACGTCCACCGACACCGGCACCGTGCAGCGCGAGGCGACCGAGGAGAGTGCCGCGTCCAGGCCCCGGTCGGTGAGGACCGCGGGGTGGATGCCGCGGGCCAGGTCCCGCAGCTCCCGCAGCGCCGTCTTCACCTCGCCGTGCGCCTCGTCCACCATGCGCGCCGCCGCCTCCGGGTCCTCGGTGACCTTCTCCTTGGCCAGCCCCAGGTCCATCGCCAGCGCCACCAGCCGGGCCTGCGCCCCGTCGTGCAGGTCGCGCTCGATGCGCCGCAGGTCCGCCGCCGCCGTGTTCACCACGACCCCCCGGTCCGACTCCAGCTCCACCACGCGCGCCGACAGCCGCGAGGGCCCGAGCAGCCCGTGCACCAGCACCCGGTCGACGGTGGTCAGCCCGCGAACGATCCACGGGGTGGCCATCGTGAACAGCAGGCCCACCAGCGCCGTCACCGTGATCTCGAACGGGTTGTCGAGGTAGATGCGGTGGGTCCCGTCACCGTAGAGCTGGAGGCCGCCCTGCCCGGCCCACATCGGGAAGACCCAGAACCACAGCGGGTAGGTGAGCGTCGCCCAGCCGTACGCCCAGAGGGTCAGCGCGACGGTGAAGGCGAACACCGCCCACGGCAGGTGCACCAGCGCGTACAGCAGGTGCCGCCACGAGGAGCCGCTGCGGAACATCGCCCCCGTCCAGGCCAGCACCCCCCGCTCCCGGGGCCGCAGCGGCTCCGGCTCGGCCACGTCGAGGCCCAGCAGGCCCCGCGCCCGCGCCCGCTCCAGCGTGCCGAAGCCCCGGCAGGTCGCGAGCGTCGCCGCGAGCAGCGGGATGCCGACGAAGGTGACCAGCAGACCCGCCCCGAGCGACACCATCGTCACGGTCAGCGTGAACATGAGGACGCTGAGCGGCAGGCTGAGCATCAGGTACGAGAACTCGCGCCAGCTCCGCCCCTCGAACGGTGCCCGCAGCCCGGCCGGCAGCCGGTGCCCGCGCCCCTCGGCACCGCCGCCGCGCCCCCCGCGGCCGTACACCTCGTGAACGTCGTGTCCCGGGTCGTACTCCCGCGCGTATCCCTGCCCGTACTGCGTGGCCATCGCCGCCGTCCGTTCGTGTCGTCGTGCTCCGTCGCTGTGCACAAGCCTCCCGGTCGGGGGCCCGCGCGGCCATGCGGCGGGTCGGCGTCCTCATGCGGGGGTTTTCCCCACCCCGGGCCCACCCCGGGCCCACCCCGGGCCCACCCCGGGCCCACCCCGGGCCCGCACGGGCCCGCACGGGCCTACGGGTGCCGGGTCACGGGGCTGCGGCCCGTCCGGTCCCGGTGGCCCTCCCGGTCCCACCACGGCAACTCGGCCGTGACCGTCGTCGGGCCGCCCTCCGGCGAGTCGATGACGAACAGGCCGTCGACCGCGTCGAGCCGGTCCGCGAGCCCCGCCATGCCCGTGCCGCCGTCCAGCCGCGCCCCGCCCCGGCCGTCGTCCCACACCTGGATCAGCAGCCGCCCCTCGGCCCGCCACACGTCGACGGCCGCCGAGCGCGCCCCGCTGTGCTTGCTGATGTTCTGCAGCAGCTCGGAGACGGTGAAGTAGGCGATGCCCTCGATCGCGGCCGCCGGCCGGGCCGGGAGCTCCACGGTGACCTTCACCGGCACCGTGCAGCGCGTGGCCACCGAGGAGAGCGCCGCGTCCAGGCCCCGGTCGGTGAGGACCGCGGGGTGGATGCCGCGGGCCAGGTCCCGAAGCTCCTGCAGGGCGAGCTTCACCTCGCCGTGCGCCTCGTCCACCATCACCGCGGCCGCGTCCGGGTCCTCCAGCAGCTTCTCCTTCGCCAGACCGAGCCCCATCGCCAGCGCCACCAGCCGGGCCTGCGCCCCGTCGTGCAGGTCGCGTTCGATGCGCCGCAGGTCCGCCGCCGCCGTGTCCACCACGAAGCCGCGGTCGGACTCCAGTTCACGGATGCGCCGCTCCAGTTCCTCAGAGGGGGAGAGCAGCGCCCGCACCAGCACCCGGTCCACATTGGTCAGCCCTCGTGCCACGAAGGGCAGCACGGGCCACAGCACGAACAGCGAGACCAGCGCCGTGGTGAAGGTGAAGATCCCCCACGGCAGCCGGATCAGGTCGTACAGCATCGTCCGCCAGCCCACCGGGTCCTTCAGCGCCAGCCACAGCCGGCGGCTCCGGCGGCCGCCCACGAGCACGGGGATCGGCGTCGGCTCCGCCACCCGCACACCGAGCAGCGTCCGCGCCCTCGCCCGCTCCAGCCGGCCGAGCTGCCGGGAGCCGGCCAGCCCCAGGGCCAGCAGCGGCAGACCGATCACGGTCACCGTCAGCGCCGAACCGACGGACAGCACCGTCACCGCGTAGACGAAGCCGATCAATGCCATCGGCAGGTTGCCCAGCAGGTGGACGATCTCCCGCCAGGTGCCTGCCGTGAGGGCGAACCCGGGGGGCGGCAGCCGCGCGTCCTCCGGCCCCGCCCCGGCCGTCCGCGCCGTCCCCGCTGCCGCTGTCGTCAGGTGTTCCGTCATGCCGTCAGCGTGCCGGTCGGGAGCCGAGAACGCCATGAGGCGGACCGGCTCGCGCCACCGGGGGAAAACCCCACCACGGCCCCGCCGAAACCCGGCCACGGCGCCGCCGCGGCGGCCCCGCGCATCCGTCCCGGCCCACCTCTCGCGCGGTGTGCCGGCCCGCGCGGAGGGTACCCCCGCATCCCAAGGTGTGACGGGCTGCTTACCGTCTCTTTAGCAGGGCCTAGACTCCCGTGCGTACGGATCGCCGGACTCACACAGTTCGCGAAGGTCACGAGGGTCGCAGAAGTCACACGGTCAGGGAGCGAGGGGCGGGCGTGCCGGAGCCGGAACAGCCGGGACAGACGGTCGTCGTCGCGGCGGACTACTTCTCCTCCTATTCGGTCGTCGGACTGCTCGCCGTCGTCGGCGTGCTCTTCGTCACCGTGGCGTTCGGCGCCAACCGCCTGCTGCGCCCCGCCGTGCCCACGCCCGAGAAACTCCTGACGTACGAGTGCGGCGTCGACCCCGTCGGCGAGGGCTGGGCCCACACCCAGGTCCGCTACTACGTCTACGCGTTCCTCTACGTGATCTTCGCGGTCGACTCGATCTTCCTCTTCCCGTGGGCGACGGTGTTCTCCGCTCCCGGCTTCGGCGCGGCGACCCTCGTCGAGATGTTCCTCTTCCTCGGCTTCCTGGCCGTGGGACTGCTCTACGCGTACAAGAAGGGCGTCCTGACATGGACGTGACCCCCACCCGTTCCGGAGGCGCCGACGGTGCGGCAGGTTCCGGAGGCCCCGGTGCTCCCGGTGCCTCACGGCCGGTGTTCCTGCCCGACCCCGCGCCGGTGACCGGCCCCTCCGGCCCGCCGGACCCGACGGGCTCCCCGGGCACGCTCGAGCCCCGGCGGCTCGGCACACTGGCCCGGCTCGCCCCCGAGCCGATGAAGGTGGTCCTCAACTGGGGCCGCCGCTACTCGCTGTGGGTCTTCAACTTCGGACTCGCCTGCTGCGCCATCGAGTTCATCGCCGCCTCGATGTCCCGCCACGACTTCATGCGGCTGGGCGTGATCCCCTTCGCGCCCGGCCCCCGCCAGGCCGACCTGATGGTCGTCTCCGGCACGGTGACGGACAAGATGGCGCCCGCCGTGAAGCGGCTGTACGAGCAGATGCCCGAGCCGAAGTACGTCATCTCCTTCGGCGCCTGCTCCAACTGCGGCGGCCCGTACTGGGACTCCTACGCCGTCACCAAGGGCGTCGACCAGATCATCCCCGTCGACGTCTACGTCCCCGGCTGCCCGCCCCGGCCCGAGGCGCTGCTGCAGGGGATCATCAAGCTCCAGGAGAAGATCGCCCGCGAGTCGCTGGGCGAGCGCTACGGCGCGCAGCACGGCGGGAGCGGCGGGCCGCGCCCGTCGACGGCCGCGCTCGGCTCCGGCCTCGTACGGGCCCCGGAGACGCCCGGAAGCGCGGGCGGCACCGGGGGGCCGGGGAGTGCCGAGGCTCCGGGGAGTGCCGGGGGTTCGGGAAGCGACGGGGGTTCCGGGGGTCCGGAGTCGTCCGAGGCTTCGGAGACGTCCGAGACCCCGGGGGCTTCCGAGGGCCCGGGGGCTTCGGGACGCGCGGCCGGTTCCGAGGGTCCGGGGGAGGGTGCGCGATGACCGAGGCCGGCTGGCTGCCCGCCCCCGTCGGCGAGCTCTTCGGTCCGGAGGCCACGGCCGAGGAGTCGTACGACCTCCTCACCGTCGACGTGCCGCCCACCGAGTGGATCACCGCCCTGCGCACCGCCCGGGACGGCCTCGGCTGCACCTACTTCGACTGGCTCAGCGCGGTCGACGAACCGGGCACCGGCTTCCGCGTGTCCGCCCACGTGGTCGCCCTCTCCCCCGTGCGGCGCCTCCTCGTCCGCACGACCGTCCCGCACGACGCCCCCGTGCTGCCCACCGCCGTGGACGTCTACGCGGGCGCCGGCTGGCACGAACGCGAGACGCACGAGATGTTCGGCGTCGGCTTCGAGGGCCACCCGGCGCTGGACCATCTGCTGCTCCCCGAGACCTTCGAGGGGCACCCGCTGCGCAAGGACTTCGTCCTCGCCGCCCGCGTCGCCAAGGCGTGGCCGGGCGCCAAGGAACCGGGGGAGTCCGAGCACGGCGGGCCCAAGCGCCGCCAGATGCAGCCCCCGGGCGTCCCCGACCCGAACGAGTGGGGCCCGCTCAAGGGCACGCTCCCGGCCGCCCCGGCCCGCCCGGCGCGCGGCGCCCGCGCGGCCGGCGAACGCCCTGCCCGCACCCCGGGCGAGCGCCCCCCGCGGCGCACCCGCACCGCGTCCCAGGGCTCGGTCGGCCAGGCGCCCGGGGCCCCGTCGGAGGCGACCCCCGCGCGGCCGGCCCGACAGGCCCCGGCGGAAGGCACCGCCCCCGCCCGCACCCCCCGCCGCGCCCGCTCGGCGGGCGAGGGCTCGGCCTCCCAGCGCCCGGGCCCCGGCGAAGCCACCGGACCGACGCGACCGGACGGGACCGGGGCCACGGAGGCCGCGGGGAGCACCGAGGCCGCCGGGGCCACGGGGCCCACGGAGAACACGAACACCGGCGCGGACACGGGAGCCGCGGGCCCCACGGAGAGCACGGAAACCAGCGCGGCCACCGGAACCACGAGGCCCACGGAGTCCAGCGAGACCACCGGAACCACTGGGACCACTGGGACCACCAAGGCCACGGAGACCGCCGGGACCACGGAGACCGCCGGGACCACCGAGGCCCCGGAGACCACCAAGGCCACGGAGAACACAGGGCCCTCGACGGCATCGAAGGCATCGACGGCATCGAAGGCATCGAAGGACTCGGATGTCTCGAAGGCCACCGAGGGGACCGGCCCGGCCGCGAGGCCGGCCCCCGCCCCGCGCGGCTCCGACGCTCCCTGGCACCACGCCCGCCCGGCCTTCGAGGACCCCGCACCCGAGGCGGACGTCCCCTCGGCGGACGCCCCGGAGCCCACCCCCGAGGCCCCGGGACCGGACGCCGAGCCGAACCCCGCGAAGCCCGCCGGCCCCACCCCCGACCCGGACGACGACCACCCCACCGGAGGCACGCAGTGAACGACGCCCTCGACGTCGCCCTGCGACTCCTCGTCGTCTTCGTCGTCTTCCTGACCTTCCCGCTGATCGTCGGCCAGGCCGAGCACAAGGTGATGGCGCACATGCAGGGCCGCCTCGGCCCCATGTACGCCGGCGGCTTCCACGGCTGGGCGCAACTCGTCGCCGACGGCGTGAAGTTCGCCCAGAAGGAGAACGTCGTCCCGGCCGAGGCCGACCGCCGCGTCTTCCAGCTCGCCCCGGCCGTCGCGCTGCTGCCCTACCTCCTCGTCCTGCTCGTCATCCCGGTCGGCCCCGGCGAGGGGGCCGTCGGCCAGTCCGTCGGCGCGGGCATCTTCTTCGTGCTCGCCGTCATGGGCGTCGGCGTCCTCGGCTCGCTCATGGCCGGCTGGGCCTCCGCGAACAAGTACTCCCTCCTCGGCGGCCTGCGCACCGCCGCCCAGCTCCTGTCCTACGAACTGCCGATGCTGCTCGCCGCGGCCTCCGTGGCGATGGCGGCCGGCACCGTCTCGCTCACCGGCATCCTCGACGCCTTCGAGTGGTGGTGGCTGCCCTGGCAGATCGTCGGCGCGCTCGTCTTCTTCGTCGCCGGGCTCGCCGAACTCCAGCGTCCCCCGTTCGACATGCCGGTCGCCGACTCGGAGATCATCTTCGGCGCGTACACCGAGTACACCGGGCTGCGCTTCGCCCTGTTCCTCCTCGCCGAGTACGCCGGGATCGTCGTCCTGTGCGGCCTGACCACCGTCCTCTTCCTCGGCGGCTGGCACGGGCCCTGGGGCGCCGACGGCCTCGGCTGGGTCTGGACCCTGCTGAAGGCCGCCCTCCTCGCCTTCGTCGTCATCTGGCTCCGCGTCACCTACCCCCGGCTGCGCGAGGACCAGTTGCAGAAGCTCTCCTGGACCGTCCTCGTCCCCCTCGCCCTCGCCCAGATCGCCCTCACCGGCGTCGTCAAGGTGGTGATCTCCTGATGCCGGAGCCGCTCCCCTCCACCCGGTCCCGCATCCCCGGCTCCGGCCTGGCCAAGGGCCTGGCCGTCACGCTGCGCACGATGACGAGGAAGACCGTCACCGCCCAGTACCCGGACACCCAGCCGCACCTCCCGCCCCGCAGCCGCGGCGTGATCGGCCTGTTCGAGGAGAACTGCACGGTCTGCATGCTGTGCGCCCGCGAGTGCCCGGACTGGTGCATCTACATCGACTCCCACAAGGAGACGGTCCCGGCGGCGAACCCCGGCGGCCGCGAGCGCAGCCGCAACGTGCTCGACCGCTTCGCCATCGACTTCTCCCTGTGCATGTACTGCGGCATCTGCATCGAGGTCTGCCCCTTCGACGCACTGTTCTGGTCCCCGGAGTTCGAGTACGCCGAGACCGACATCCGCGACCTCACCCACGAGCGCGACAAGCTCCGCGAGTGGATGTGGACGGTCCCCGCCCCGCCCGCCCTCGACCCCGGCGCGGAGGAGCCCAAGGAGATCGCCGCGGCCCGCAAGACCGCCGACAAGCTGGCCGCCGCCGAGGCCGCCCAAGCCGAGCAGGCCGCCCAGGCAGAGCAGGCCGATCACGCCGGTCCCACGGCCTCCGCCGACGCGGACCCCGCCACCCCGGGGGCAACGGGTCCCGCCACCCCGCCCGCGACCGGCCCCGACACCCCGCAGGAAGGTGAGTCGTGACCCTCGCCGCAGCCGCCGCTCCCGCGGCGCACGCCACGACCACCGCCGCCACGCAGACCCACGGGTTCCTCTCCCCGACCGGCGTCGAGATCGCCTTCCTCCTCGTCGGCCTGGTCACCCTCGGGGCCGCCCTGGTCACCGTCACCACCCGGCAACTGGTGCACGCCGCTCTCTGGCTCGTGGTGGCCCTCGGCGGCCTCGCCGTCGAATACCTCCTGCTCACCGCCGAGTTCATCGCCTGGGTGCAGGTCCTCATCTACGTCGGTTCCGTCGTCGTCCTCCTCCTGTTCGGGCTGATGCTCACCCGCGCCCCCATCGGCCGCTCCCCGGACACCGACTCGGGCAACCGCTGGGCCGCCCTCACCGTGGCCCTCGCCGCCGCGGCCGCCCTGGTCTGGGTGGTCGCCGACGCCTTCCGCACCACCTGGGTCGACCTGGACGGCGCCCCCTCCGGCTCCACCGAGGTCACCGGCCAGGCCCTCTTCCAGAACTGGGTCCTCCCCTTCGAGGCCCTCTCCGTCCTCCTCCTCGCCGCCCTCGTCGGCGCGATCGTGCTGTCCCGCAAGGCGAAGGCCGAGGCCGCGCCCCCCGCCGTCCCGGGCGCCCGCAACGGCCGGGGGCCGGCCGAGGAAGGTGCCCGCTGATGCACCTCGCCTATCCCGCCGTGCTGTCCGCCCTCCTGTTCTGCACCGGCCTGTACGGCGTCCTCGCCCGGCGCAACGCGATCCTGGTCCTGATGTCGGTCGAGCTGATGCTCAACGCCGTCAACCTCAACCTGGTCGCCTTCGACGTCTGGCTCGACCGCGCCGCCCGCGACACCCTCCACTCCGGCCAGGCCCTGACCCTTTTCATCATCGCCGTCGCCGCCGCCGAGATCGGCATCGGCCTGGCGATCGTCCTCGCCGTGCACCGCAACCGCGGCACCTCCGACATCGACCGCCTCCGCGACACCGCCGAGACCCCCGGGGGCCCCGACGGCCCGGACGGTGAGGACGGCGGACCCGACGACCCCGAAGGACCGGGCGGACCCGACGACCCCGAAGGACCGGGCGGACCCGACGACCCCGACGGCGACGCCCACGACAGCGACGGCCCGGCAGCCACCGCGGCCCAGAAGGCCGAGGCCACCGCGTGACTACGACCACCCTCGCCGTCCTCGTCCCCGTCCTCCCCTTCCTCGGCGCCCTCGCCGGACTGCTCCTCGGCCGCACCGCCCCCGGCTTCGCGCGCCCCCTCGCCGTGCTGCCCACCTTCGCGGCGTTCGTCCTGGCCGTCCTGGTCGCGGCCCGCCAGGGCGGCGACGGCGCCCTCGACGCCGCCACCGAGCTCGCCCCCACCGGCTCGGTCCCCATCGAGCTCGCCCTGCACATCGACGGCTTCGCCGCCCTCGTCGCCGTCCTCGTCGGCACCGTCGCCACCTGCGTGCAGCTCTACTCGACGGGCTACCTGCGCCACGACCCGCGCTACCCCTCCTACGCCGCCCTCGTCTCCCTCTTCACCTCCGCGATGCTGCTCGTCGTCTACTCCGGCGACCTGATGGTGCTGCTGGTCGGCTGGGAGATCATGGGCATCTGCTCCTACTTCCTCGTCGGCCACTACTGGGAGACCCCCGAGGCCCGCGCCGCCTCGATCAAGGCCTTCCTGGTGACCAAGCTGGGCGACGTCCCCTTCCTCATCGGCCTGCTCGCCCTCGCCCACGACACCGGCTCCTTCCGCCTCACGCGGATCCTCGGCGCCGTCTCCCACGGCGGCCTCGACCACCCGACCGTGGTCGCCCTGCTGCTCCTGGCCGGCGTGGCGGGCAAGTCGGCGCAGTTCCCGCTGCACACCTGGCTCCCCGACGCGATGGCCGGCCCCACCCCCGTCTCCGCGCTGATCCACGCGGCGACCATGGTCGCCGCCGGCATCTACTTCGTCGCCCGCCTCCTCCCGGTCTTCGAGGCATCCCGGGCCGCGATGGTCGTCCTCGCCGTGATGGCCGCCGTCACCATGGCCGGCTCGGCACTCGCCGCGCTCGCCCAGGACGACATCAAACGCGTCCTCGCCTACTCGACGATCGGCCAGCTCGGCTACCTCAGCGGCGCCCTCGCCGTCGGCGACCGCGGTGCCGCCGTCTTCCACCTCCTCGCCCACGGCGCCTTCAAGGCGCTCCTCTTCCTCGCCGCCGGCGTGATCATCCACGCCGCCGGCACCAACTCGCTGGCCGCCATGTCCCGCATGGGCGACCTGCGCGCCCGCGTCCCCGACGCCTTCTGGACGATGACCGTGGCGCTGCTCGCGCTCGCCGCGATCCCGCCCTTCAGCGGCTTCTTCTCCAAGGAGGCGGTCCTCGGCGCCGCCGAGCACGTGGCCACCGGCCACACCGAGCACGCCCCCGGCGCCGCCGGCTGGATCGTCCTGGTCGCCGGTCTGCTCACCGCCCTCCTCACCGGTGCCTACGCCACCCGCCTGTGGCTGCTCGCCTTCCGCGGCCGGGGGGCCGAGGCCCCCGACCACGGCCGGCAGCCCCTCGTCATGAACGCCGTGCTCTGGGTGCTCGCCGTTCCCTCCCTCGCCTTCGGCCTCGCCTACGGCGCGCTGCCCGACTGGTTCGACGGCCGGGATCTGGCGCCCACCCTGCAGACCGCGGTCCTCGGCACCGGCCTCGCCCTGGTCGGTGTCCTCGTCACCTACGGCACCTGGCGCCACACCACCGCCCTGGCGGCCGGTACCCCGCTCGGCGCCGTAGCCGCCCATCCCGGGGGCGACGCCGGTGAGGTCGAGGCCGAGGCGATCGCCAGTCACACCCCCGTCTACGGGGACGTGGCCTCCGCGCCCGACCCCGCGGACCCCGGACGGCTGCTGCTCGGCCCGCTGCACCGCCACGCGGCCGCCGGCTTCCACCTCGACGCCGTCTACACGGTGCTCTTCGTCCGCCCCGTCCAGGCCGGCGCACGACTCGTCCGCTTCCTCGACCGCGCGGTCGTCGAGACCTACGTACAGGCCGCGGGCGCCGCGCCCCGCCTGCTGGGCGGTGCCGTACGGCGGGCCCAGACCGGCAATGTGCAGACCTATGTGAGCGCGCTGCTCGCCGGCACCGTCGTCCTGACGGTCGCCGCCGTCCTCGTCGCCACGGGAGCGTGAGCAGGCGTGATCGATATGAGCGAGTCCGTGATGCAGTTCCTTCTGGCGTTCCTTCTCCTCGCCCCGCTCCTCGGCGCGCTCGCCGCCCTCCTGCCGGCGCCCCCCGGACTGAAGGGGAGATCACCCGAGCAGGCCGTACTGCGGCACGGCGTGACCGTCACCGGCGTCGTCCTCCTCGCGGCGATCGCCCTGGCGCTCGGCTTCGACCACGACCATCCCTCGAAGATGCAGGCCACGACCGACATCAGCTGGATCCCCGCACTCCACGTGCGCCTCCACCTCGGTGTCGACGGCATCTCCCTCCCCCTTCTGGTCCTCACCGCGCTGCTGACCTTCCTCTGCGCGCTGTACTCCTACTTCAAGCCGGCCGCGGGCCCCGCCCCGAAGGCCTTCGTCTCCCTGCTCCTCCTGCTCGAGGGCGGCACCCTCGCCACCTTCGCCGTCCTCGACCTGCTGCTGTTCTTCCTCGCCTTCGAGACCGTGCTCATCCCGATGTACTTCCTCATCGCCCGCTGGGGCGGTGCGGACCGGGCCCGGGCCGCCTGGCGCTTCATCCTCTACACCCTGCTCGGGTCCGTGATCATGCTGCTCGGCCTGCTCCTGATCGGGATCAAGGCGGGCACGTTCGACATGGTGGCACTCGCCACTGACAACGGCCGGTCACTCACCGCGTCCGTGCAGGTCGTCGCCGTTCTGGCGATCGGCGTCGGGCTCGCGGTCAAGACGCCGATGTGGCCGCTGCACAGCTGGCTGCCCGACGCGCACACCGCCGCGCCCACCGTCGGCTCGGTCCTGCTGGCGGGCGTCCTGCTGAAGATGGGCACGTACGGGTTCGTCCGCATCCTGCTGCCGGCCGCACCCCACGGCTTCCACACCTTCGCGCCCTACCTCGCCGCCCTCGCCGTCGCCGGGATCATCTACGGTTCCCTGGCCTGCCTGGCCCTCGCCAGGGAGGGCGCGAAGGGCGACCTCAAGCGTCTGATCGCCTACTCCTCCGTCGGCCACATGGGCTTCGTGCTGCTCGGCATCGCCACCATGACCCCGACCGGCGTGAACGGCGCCCTCTTCGCCAACATCGCCCACGGCCTCATCACCGGCCTGCTGTTCTTCCTGGTCGGCGGCCTGAAGGACCGTACCGGCACCGTCGACCTCGACGCCCTGGCCAAGGGCGCGGGAGCCGCGCTCTACGGCCGGGCGCCCCGCCTCGGCGGCCTGCTCGCCTTCGCCGCCGTCGCCTCCCTCGGCCTGCCCGGGCTCGCCGGGTTCTGGGGCGAGATGCTCGCGCTGTTCGGGGCCTTCGACCCCGCCGCGGGACTCAGCCGCCCCGCCTTCCTCACCTTCATGGCGATCGCCGCGTTCGGCACCCTGCTCACCGCCGCGTACATGCTCGTCGTGGTCCGCCGCGTCTGCATGGGAGCCGTACCGCAGGAGGCCTCGAAACTCACCGACGTTCACACGTTCGAATACGCGGCCTGGGCCCCGCTCGTCGTCCTCACCGTCCTCGCCGGCCTGTGGCCGAGGGCCCTCCTCGGCCTGACCGACCCGGCCGTGCAGCAGCTCCTCGCAGGAGGCACCCGATGAGTCCCCTCGCCGCCTCCGCGGTCCAGTCCGTCGACTGGCTCGCGCTCGCGCCCACCGTGCTCACCGCCGCCGTGGGACTCCTCGTACTGGTGGCCGACCTCTTCCTCGCCGAGGCGAGGAAGCCCCTGCTCGGCTGGGTCTCGGTGGCCGGCCTCGCCGCCTCCGGCCTCCTGCTGCTGCCCCTCCTGGACGGCGACCGCGCCACCTTCTGCGTCCGCGAGGCGGACGCCGCCACGCGTGCGTGCAGCTACACCGTGGACACCTTCACCCTCGTCATCCAGTTCCTCGTCCTCGGCGGCGCCCTGCTCACGGCCCTGCTCTCGGTCACCGCCCTCAAGGACTCCGCGCGCGGGCTCCCCGAGGGCGAGTACTGGTTCCTGCTGCTGTCCTCCGCGGCCGGCGCGGCCCTCCTCCCCGCCTCGCGCGACCTCGCCACCCTCGTCGTCGCCCTGGAGGTCGCCTCGCTGCCCGCGTTCGCCCTCGTCGGCCTGCGCCACGGCGACCGGAAGTCCTCCGAGGCGGCCCTGAAGTTCTTCCTCTCCTCGGTGACCGCGACCGCCGTCACCCTCATGGGCATCAGCTTCCTCTACGCCACCACCGGCACCCTCTACCTCACCGAGATCGCCGATCGCGTCCAGCACGTGGACAGCCAGTTCCACACCCTCGCCCAGGCCGGCGTCGTCCTCACCCTCATCGGCTTCGCCTTCAAGACCGCCGCCGTCCCCTTCCACTTCTGGGTGCCCGACACCTACGTGGGCGCCCCCCTGCCGATCGCGGCCTACCTCTCGGTCGTCGGCAAGGCGGTCGGCTTCACCGGCCTCATCCTGGTCACCGTCGTCGCCCTGCCCTCGTACGCCGACGTCTGGGGCCCCGCCCTCGCCGCCCTGGCCGCGCTCACCATGACCGTCGGCAACGTCGGCGCCCTGCGGCAGGGCGTCGCGCGCGCCCACAGCGCGGTACGCCTGCTCGCCTGGTCCTCCGTCGGCCAGGCCGGCTACCTCCTGGTGCCGATCGCCGCGGCCGCCTACACCGACGACTCCGGGGAAGCCGGCCACGCCGTCGGCTCGACCGTCGCCTACGCCCTCATGTACGCGGCCGTCAACCTGGGCGCCTTCGCCGTCGCCGCCCTCGTGGGCCGCGCCCACGCCCGCAACCGCGTCGCCGACTACCGCGGCCTGTACGCCACCAACCCGCTCACCGCCCTGCTGCTGGCCTTCTTCCTGCTCTGCCTGGCCGGACTGCCGCCGGGCGTGATCGGCCTGTTCGCCAAGGTCACCGTCTTCTCCGCGGTCGTCGACGCGGGCCTCGGCTGGCTCGCCGTGGTCATGGCGGTCAACGTGGTCATCGCCCTCTTCTACTACCTCAAGTGGACGGCCCTGCTCTTCCGCGCCCCCGAGGGCGAGCCCGTGCGGCACCCGCTCCCGGCCCCGCTCACGGCCGCGCTCGCCCTCACCGGCATCGTCGGCATCGCCCTGTCCGGCGCGCCCCAGCTCGTCCTGCGCTTCGCCGACACCGGACTGTTCTGACCGGACGGGGCAGGCCGGCGCACCGCACGACAGGACACCGCACGCCCCCGGCACGACCCGGTACGCCCCCGCGGGCCCCCGCCCGCCGGGGCGCCTCACCCGTACGCCACGAGGCCGCCCGTGCGCGCACAAGGGAACTCGCCCAACCCGCCTGGCGTTGACCAGACCGGGAGGATCCACTGAGAAGTGGCGTCAACGGCATCCGTCGACAGCATCCCCAGACAAAGGGTTCCCCTGCCGCACGACTTGGAGGGCCTACCGTGCACCGCCGGCACAACGGGATCAGGACCGCAGTTCTCCTCGGGGGACTGTCCGCGCTCATCATCGTCATCGGCTCGCTCTTCGGCAGGGTCGGCCTGGTCGTGGCGGTCCTCGTCGCCCTCGGCACCAACGCGTACGCGTACTGGAACAGCGACAAGCTCGCCCTGCGCGCGATGCGCGCCCGCCCGGTCAGCGAGTTCGAGGCCCCCGAGCTGTACCGCATGGTGCGCGAGCTCTCCACCGAGGCCCGCCAGCCCATGCCCCGCCTGTACATCTCGCCCACCGAGGCCCCCAACGCCTTCGCCACCGGCCGCAACCCGCGCAACGCCGCGGTCTGCTGCACCGACGGCATCCTGCGCCTGCTGGAACCGCGCGAACTGCGCGGGGTGATCGGCCACGAGCTGAGCCACGTCTACAACCGCGACATCCTCATCTCCTCCGTCGCCGGCGCCCTCGCCTCCGTGATCATGTTCCTGGTGAACTTCGCCTGGCTGATCCCCATCGGCCGCTCGGAGGACGAGGACGGCCCCGGGCTCGTCGGCATGCTGATGATCATGCTCCTCGGCCCACTCGCCGCGAGCCTCATCCAGCTCGCGATCAGCCGCTCCCGGGAGTACGAGGCGGACGCCTCCGGCGCCCAGCTCACCGGCGACCCACTGGCCCTGGCCAGCGCCCTGCGCAAGCTGGAGACGGGCACCAAGCAGCTCCCGCTGCCGCCCGAGCCGCGTATCGAGACGGCCAGCCATATGATGATCGCCAACCCGTTCCGGCCCGGCCAGGGTCTCTCGAAACTCTTCTCCACCCATCCGCCGATGGGTGAGCGCATCACCCGACTCGAACAGATGGCAGGTCGACAGCGGTGAAAACGATCCTGAACGTGATCTGGCTGGTACTCAGCGGCTTCTGGCTGTTCCTCGGCTATCTGTTCGCCGGCGCGCTGCTCTGCGTGACGATCATCGGCATCCCGTTCGGCCTGGCGTCCTTCCGCATCGGCGTCTACGCGCTGTGGCCCTTCGGCCGCACGACGGTGGAGCGACGCGACGCCGGCGCCCCGTCCTGCGTGGGCAACGTGCTGTGGCTGCTGCTCGCCGGCTGGTGGCTGGCGCTCGCCCACATCACCACCGGCATCCTGCTGTGCGTCACGATCATCGGCATCCCGTTCGGCATCGCCAACTTCAAGCTCATCCCCGTCTCGCTGCTGCCGCTGGGACGCGAGATCGTCCCCACGGACCGGCCGTTCGCTGCCCGCTGACGGCCCGCACGCCGACGAGGGGCCCCGCCCTCCGCAACCGCCGGGGCGGCGAGATCGTCCTGTCGGGTGAGGACACGGCCGGCGGTACGGTACGGGCACGGTAGAAGGACGACGGGGAAGGGCAGGTCGAGGGCATGACCATCGTCAGCTGGATCATTCTGGGACTGTTGGCGGGGGCCGTCGCCAAGCTGCTGCTCCCCGGCAAGGACCCGGGCGGCCTCGTCGGCACGACCCTCATCGGCATCGCGGGCGCCTTCATCGGCGGCTGGATCTCCTCCCGGTGGCTGGACCACTCGATCAGCAAGCACTTCTTCGACGGCCCGACCTGGGCGGCGGCCATCGGCGGCTCCCTGGTGCTGCTGATCGTCTACCGCATCCTGTTCGGCGACTCCCGCCGCTGACCGCGCACCGGCCACGCGAGAGGGCGGGCACCCCCACCGGGGGCGCCCGCCCTCTCGCTTCGGCTCGTCAGGTGCCGAAGGCCACCGGACTCACCGGTAGTTGACGAACTGCAGGGCGAAGTCGAAGTCCTTGCCCTTGAGGAGGGCGATGACGGCCTGGAGGTCGTCCCGGCTCTTCGAGCTGACCCGGAGCTCGTCCCCCTGCACCTGGGCCTTCACGCCCTTGGGCCCCTCGTCGCGGATGATCTTCGCCACCTTCTTGGCGTTGTCCTGCGAGATGCCCTCCTCGATGGAGGCGAAGATCTTGTACTCCTTGCCGGAGAGCTGCGGCTCACCGGCGTCCAGCACCTTCAGCGAGATCCCGCGCTTGACCAGCTTCGACTGGAAGACGTCGAGGATGGCCTTCACCCGCTCCTCGGAGTTCGCCTGCATCAGGATCTTCTCGCCGGACCAGGCGATCGAGGCGCCGACGTTCTTGAAGTCGTAGCGCTGGGAGATCTCCTTGCCGGCCTGGTTGAGGGCGTTGTCGACCTCCTGCCGCTCGACCTTCGAGACGATGTCGAAACTGGAGTCGGCCATGTCCTGTGGCTCCTTGTATCGGGTGGATCGGGTGGATCGGGGGCGTACGCGGGCGGCCCGGCCCGCACCGGCGGGCCTGCGCCGCATCCGCATAAGCCTAGTCACCCCGGCCCCCTGCGGTACTGATCAACCAGGTGGCGGAGCACCCCCCTGCATCAGGTATCGTTTACGTCGTTGCCAGGGAGCACCCGCACGAGCGGCCTCCACGGCGATCACCCCGGCGGTGTGGCTTCGCCTTCCCAGGTTCGAATCCTGGCGCCGCCACACGACCGAAAGGGTCTGTGACCAGCAGCAATGCTGATCGCAGACCCTTTCGTCGTTCCAGTGGAGTTCCAGTGGAGCGGGTGGCCGTTTTGCGGGTGTGGGGCAGTTTCCGGGCCCTGACCGTCGTTCCGCGGCGCCTGCTCGATGCGCGCGTACGCCGTGGCGGCGGCGCCGTCCAGGCACCGCGCGCGGGCCGTCAGAGGTTGCCGGGGCCCGCCGTTGCCACGGCCTCGGTCGCCGCCCGCCGCAGCGCACGTTGCGTAAGCCGGCTGTTCTTCCCGCCGGTCAGGCAGGCCACGGCACGTCCCACCCATTCCGGGTCGCCGAGGAGGTGGGGTTTCCCTTCGTCGACGAGCTGCCGCAGCAGACTCTCCAGCCGGAGGGCATCCACCGCCCGGTACGGGCGCGCGTGCTGGTCGAAGCGCAGCTGGTGGTCCTCGTACGGGTGGCGAAGCGTCATGTGCATCCAACCTCCGTCACGCCCCGCAACCGTTCCCTTGAGCGTGTACATGCCCCTGCGGTCCGTGTTCCAGGAGTGCTTGCCCCAGGTGAGCCGGATGCCGGTCATGATCCGTGACCACGGGATCAACCGTCCCTCGGAGTCCGGCTCGCGCTGGTGGAGCCCGTCCGGGCGGAGCTCCACCCAGTGGGTGTCCGGGCGGGTGGCGTCTCCGACCGCCCAACGCCCGCTGACCAGTTCCAACGGTCCCAGATGTGTACCGTCCGCCTCCATGTGGGGCATTGAATCACGCGCTCCGTGACCTGCTCCAGAAGCAGGTCACGGGCCCTTCGTCGGGTGCCCGGCGGGTCGGGGACGCCGTTCGCTCCTCCCGGTGCCGTGGGTGGGGCGGCGCGGGGCTGGGCCGCCCCGGTGATCCTCGGGCCGGCGGTGGGGCGTGACTTCTGCGTGTTGCGGGGCACCCGGTTGACTGGCGCGCGTACGTGAGGCGCCAGGTCATGCCGGCGTGGTCCACGGTTCGCAGTCCTCTTGAGGAGCAGTGCATGTCGCAGATCACCGCCCCCGCGCAGGTCGATACGTTTCCTCGGCTGGGCTGGGTCGACGAGCTGCTGTCTCCTGCCCTCCGGGCGGCCCTGGCAGCGCTGCCACCGGACGAGGGCCGGATCGCCGGGTACCACAAGGGCTGGTGCGAGGCCGACGGGACACCGACCCTCTCGACGGCCGGCGGGGGCAAGTCCGTCCGCCCGGCGCTGACCCTGCTGTCGGCGATGGCCGTCGGCGGCAGCGCCGAGAGCGCGGTCCCGGGCGCCGTCGCCGTCGAACTCGTGCACGATTTCACTCTGCTGCACGACGACGTCATCGACGGCGACGACCTGCGCCGGCACCGCCCCGCCGCCTGGTCCGTGTTCGGCACGCCCGCGGCGGTGCTCACCGGTGACGCCCTCCTGGTGGCGGCGATGCGGGTGCTGACGGATACGCAGCAGCAGCGGATGGCCGTCGCCGTGAAGGAACTCGTGGACGCGCTGCTGGAGCTGGTGGAGGGCCAGAGCCGTGACGTCGCCTACGAGAAGGCGCCCGAGGTCTCGGTCGCGCAGTACCTGGCCATGGCCGAGGGCAAGACGGGTTCCCTGATGGGCTGCGCCGCCGCTCTGGGCGGTGTGCTGGCCGGGGCGGACGAGGTGCGGGTGCGCGGGCTGCGGGAGTTCGGCCGCCGGCTCGGGGTGGCGTTCCAGTGCGCGGACGACGTGCTGGGCATCTGGGGGCACACGTCACGCAGCGGCAAGCCGGTGGGCGGGGACCTGGCCGCGCGGAAGAAGTCCCTGCCGGTGGTGACCGCCCTGGAGAGTGACGGCCCGGCGGCCCGGCGGTTGCGGACCCTGTACGACTCCCCGGACGCCCTTGGTGAACAGGACGTCGCCCTGGCGCGCGAACTGGTCGAGGAGGCCGGCGGCCGGGAGGCGGCGGAACGCGAGGCGGAGCGGCAGCTGTCCGCCGCGTTGCGCGCGCTGTCGCGCGTCCGGCCGACGGCGGAGGCGCACCGGCAACTGCGGGAGATCGCCTGGGCGGTGGCGCGCCGAGAGGCCTGAGCCCAGGGGCCGCCACCTCCGGAGGGGGCGTTCACCGCGCCCACCGCCGGTGGACACCGGCCGGGCCCGCCTGCGGCCCGCGCCTCACATGTGCCCGCACGAGGGGACGGCCGCGGGAAAGCCGCCGTGCCGGATGCGGTCCCGCTCGTACGCTGGACCCATGTCGTCACCTCGCAGGACCTGCCCGGAGTGCCGTCGGGAGATCGCCGTGGTGGCCGGGCGGTTCGCACGGCACGATCCGCCGGGGGCACGGGCCGCCGGGGAACTCGTCTCGTGCCCCGGCTCCCGGCGGTCCGTCGGGCCGAACGCCGCCCAGCCCGCCCTGGACGGCTACACCGTCCCGGAGTTCCCCGGGCAGCTGCCCCTCTTCTGAGGTCTCGTCGCCCCGTCAGTTCCCGGCGACGGCCTTCACCGCGACCGACACCGGGGCCGAACCGCTGATCAGCTCCAGGGTCAGGCCCGCCGTCGCCGGGGTGTCGACGAGTTCGGCGAGGACCGCCGCCACGTCGTCGCGCGGGACCGGACCGCGGCCCGTCGCCGCCTCCAGACGCACCAGGCCCGTGCCGGCCTCGTCCGTCAACTGGCCGGGGCGCAGGATCGTCCAGTCCAGGGCCGCGTGGCCGCGCACATACGCGTCGGCCTCGCCCTTGGCCCGCAGGTACACGTCGAAGACCCCGTCCCCGCGGTGCTCGGGGTCGGCGCCCATCGAGGACACGACGACGTACCGGCGTACGCCCGCGCGCGCGGCCGCGTCCGCGACCAGCACCGCGGCGCCCCGGTCCACCGTGTCCTTGCGTTCCGTCCCACTGTTCGGGCCGGCGCCCGCCGCGAACACCACCGCGTCCGCGCCCCGCAGCAGCTCCGCGACCTCGTCCTCCGAAGCGGACTCCAGGTCGCACACGAGCGGTTCGGCGCCGGCCGCCCGCAGGTCCTCGGCCTGCTCCGCCCGGCGGATGATGCCCGCCACCTCGTCGCCGCGCGCGGCGAGCAGCCGCTCCAGCCGCAGCGCGATCTGACCATGTCCACCAGCGATGACAATGCGCATGAGGTAGACGGTACGCCGGGAGCGCCGCTCCCGCCGCGTCACACGGCCACGGGCCCCGGCACCGGGCGCCGCCCCGGCGGAGGAGCCCGACCGGGGCCCGCCCCCACGGCATCCCGGCCCCCGTGACGCTCCGGCCCGTACGGCATCCCGGCTCCGGTGACGCTCCGCCCCTTCACGGCACCCCGGCCCCCCGTGACGCTCCGCCCCTTACGACGCCCCGCCCCGCCCTTGCCTGGGCAGACCCAGCGCAGCCGTCGCCGCCGAGTCGCAGTACTCGCGCACCGCGCTGGTCCGCGCCACCACGCGCCCCCGGTGCACCACGACCCTGCTGTACGCGAGCGACAGCGCGCCCGCCATGTCCGTGCCGCGCACCGCCAGCAGCTCGGCGGGGAAGCCCGCCTCCACCCGTACCTCCGGCAGCCCCAGCACGGCCCGCGCGGCCGTGCTCACCGTCCCGTACGCCGTCTCCGGGCGCAGCCCCTGCCGTGAGGCCAGCAGGTAGGCGGCCTCCAGCGGATCGCCCCGGCCGACCGGGTTCGAGGCGTCCCGCAGCGCCCCGCTGCCCGCCGCGACCCGCACCCCGGCCGCGCGCAGCAGCCGTACCGGAGGGGTGCCGTACCGTCCGGCCGCGCCGCAGCCGCCCTGCGGCAGGCAGACCACGCCGACGCCTGCCGCCGCGAGCTGGTCGGCCACCCGAGCGGCGGCTTCCTCGGGCAGTCGGCCGAGGCCGCCGCAGGGGCCCAGCGTCACGCCGGGCCGCAGCCCGCCCGCCATCGCCGCGATCCGGGTGAGCCGCGCCGGGTCGGCGGCGTCGGTGTGCAGGTCGACGGGGAGATCGTGCTCGGAGGCGACCTCCAGGACCGCCTCCACGTGCCCGGCGGGGTCGGGGTCGGTGTCCGGGCAGCCGCCCACCACGGCGGCGCCCGTCTTCACCGCGTCCCGCAGCAGGGCGCGTCCGTCCGCGCCGGCCGCTCCGGTCAGGACGCGGGGCATCGCCACCGCCGTCAGCTCGGCCAGCCCGCGCAGGGAGTGACGGGCCCGCAGCACGGCGGCGAGTGCGTCGAGCCCCTGCATCTCGCCGATCCCGACGTGCGAGCGCAGCGCCGTGGCGCCGTGTCCGAGCTGCAGCAGCGCCGCCTCGGTGGCCCGGCGCTGGACCTCCTCGGCCTCGCAGGCGGGCGGGCCGTCGGCGGACAGGGCCGTGTCGCCGTGGGCGTGCGGTTCGGCGGGGGCGGGGAGGAGCAGATAGCCGCCGAGGTCGACGCGGGAGCCGGCCGGCCCGGGCACCAGGCTGCCCGCGGTGCCGACCGCCTCGATCCGCTCGCCGCCCAGCCGTACGTCGACCGTGCGGCCGTCGGCGAGCCGTGCTCCGCACAGCAGCAGTCCCGTCGGTCCGACGGCGGACCCGGGGGCCCCCGAGGGGGCCGGGAAGGGGGAGCGGGGCGGCTGCGGACGGTCGTCGGGCATCGCACTCCTGGGATCGGGCGGCACGGGGCGGCGCGGCGGACGGGTGAGACGGATGACGGAAGACGGGGGGAGACCGAAGTCACGCGGAGTGAGGCCGAGCCTAGGACGGTGGCCGGGCCGCGCCGGGGAGGAGCGAAATAGTCGTACCGGTGTGGTCCCCGGTGCTGGTGAGACGGCCGGGAGGGCATCGGAGGCGCCGTCGAACCGGCCGGGAGCGGGATGCGACGTGCCCGCGGAACGGGGTGCCGGGCGGGGAGGGAACAGGTCGGGCCCGGCGGCACGAAACGGATTTGGGCGAACGGCGGGCGACCGTGTAATGTCTTCCTCGCTCGCCCCAATAGCTCAGTCGGCAGAGCGTCTCCATGGTAAGGAGAAGGTCAACGGTTCGATTCCGTTTTGGGGCTCTGGTGAGTGAGGTTCCCGTCGCGAGGCGGGCGCCGATCGCACCTGCAGCGGTGTAGCTCAGTCGGTAGAGCAAGCGGCTCATAATCGCTGTGTCACCGGTTCAAGTCCGGTCACCGCTACTTCAAGTAGCCGATTGCGGGGTCGGTCCTTCGATCGGCTACTCTTTTCTGCGTTCATTCAAGTCAACCGTTCGTCAAGGAGCACTCACGTGGCTGCCACCGACGTCCGCCCGAAGATCACGCTGGCCTGCGTGGAGTGCAAGGAGCGGAACTACATCACCAAGAAGAACCGGCGTAACAACCCGGATCGTCTGGAGATGAAAAAGCACTGCCCGCGTTGCAATGCGCACACCGCGCACCGCGAAACGCGATAACAAGGCTCGTACACGAGGCCGCCCCCGCAGTTCGGGGGGCGGCCTCGTGTCGTTTTGTACGCTCAGCCCACCGGTCTTCCCGGCTCTTAGCCGGGGACCGTTCTCCCCGCTCGTCCAGACATCAGCAGGAGGTGCCGAGCCGATGGCGCTCGACCAGTCCTTCGTGGGGCGGTCCTACCCGCCCACCGACCCCTACGAGGTGGGCCGGGAGAAGATCCGCGAGTTCGCGGAGGCGGTGGGGGACGCCAACCCGGCGTACTCCGACCCCGAGGCCGCCAAGGCGCTCGGGCACCCCGATGTGATCGCCCCGCCGACCTTCGTCTTCGCGATCACCTTCAAGGCCGCGGGCCTGGTCATCGAGGACCCGCAGCTCGGACTGGACTACAGCCGCGTCGTGCACGGCGACCAGAGGTTCGCCTACACCCGCCCGGTGCGCGCCGGCGACCGGCTCACGGTCACCTCGACCATCGAGGCGGTCAGGTCCATGGCGGGCAACGACATCCTGGACGTCCGCGGTGAGGTGCACGACGAGTCGGGCGAGCACGTCGTGACCGCCTGGACCAAGCTCGTGGCCCGCGCGGCCGAAGGGGAGGCGTGAGGACGATGACGGCGAAGATCGCGTACGCCGAGGTCGAGGTCGGCACCGAACTGCCCGCGAGGACGTTCCCGGTGAACCGGGCCACGCTGGTCCGGTACGCCGGCGCCTCCGGCGACTTCAACCCGATCCACTGGAACGAGCGGTTCGCCAAGGAGGTCGGGCTGCCGGACGTCATCGCGCACGGCATGTTCACCATGGCCTCCGCGATCCGCGTGGTCACCGACTGGGCCGGTGACCCGGGGGCGGTCGTCGAGTACGGCGTCCGCTTCACCAAGCCGGTCGTCGTCCCGGACGACGACAAGGGTGCCCTCGTCGAGGTCAGCGCCAAGGTCGCCGCCAAGCTCGAGGACAACACCGTGCGCGTGGACCTGACGGCGACCAGCGCCGGGCAGAAGGTCCTCGGCATGTCCCGCGCGGTCGTCCGGCTGGCCTGACGGCAGCCCCCGCACGACGCCGGACGGGCCCGCACCCCTCACGGGGGTGCGGGCCCGACCGTGCACTCCCTTGACGAAGTTAGTGATTGAGCACTAACTTTCTCGCATGGTCAGGATGAGCGCGGAAGAGCGGCGCGAGAGCGTCATTCGCGCGGCGACGAGCGAGTTCGCCCGCGGCGGGTACCACGGCACGTCCACCGACGCGATCGCCAAGCGCGTCGGGGTCTCGCAGCCGTATCTCTTCCGGCTCTTCCCGGACAAGCGGGCGATCTTCCGGGCGGCGACCGAACGCTGCACGAAGGAGATCATCGAGACGTTCGAGAAGGCGGCCGACGGACTGCGGGGCGAGGAGGCACTGCACTCCATGGCCGAGGCCTACACCCAGGTCATCGCCGAGCGTCCGGAGCTGCTGCAGCTGCAGATGCAGATGTACGTCGCCGTGGCCGCCGCCGAGCGGGAGGGCGACCACGAGTTCGGCGAGGCCGTGCGGGCCCAGTGGATGCACCTCTGGGACACCGTGCATCTGCCGCTCGGTGCGGACGTCGACGAGACGACGACCTTCCTGGCGTACGGGATGCTGGTCAACTGCCTGGTCGCCATGGGCTTCCCGCCCGAGCACCGGGTGTGGGAGGGGCTGTACCCCTCGGCGCGGGCCAAGCGCCGCCTGGGGGAGCGGTAGGGAAGCGGACGGGGCATGGCCCCGGCGCCGGGCCGCCGGGTGGCGAGGGGCAGGGCTCCGGACCGCCCCGACGTCTGTCCGCAGAAGTTAGTGGTCGATCACTAAGAAGACATCGAAAGGGATGAGGGGGACCGTCGTGTCAGGGACCGTCGAGTCGGAGAAGACCGCGATCCGGGGAGGGGCCGTCTGGGCCCTCCTCCTCACCAGTGCCGCCGGCTTCATGGCGGCGCTCGACAATCTCGTCGTCACCACCGCCCTGCCCTCCATCCGGGAGGATCTCGGGGGCGCGCTGGACGACCTGGAGTGGACCGTGAGCGCCTACACGCTCACCTTCGCCGTCCTGCTCATGTTCGGCGCCGCGCTCGGCGACCGGTTCGGCCGGCGGCGGCTCTTCCTCACCGGGCTCGCCGTCTTCACCGGCGCCTCGGCCGCCGCGGCCATGGCCCCCGGCATCGACTCCCTGATCGCGGCCCGGGCCGTGCAGGGCGTCGGCGCGGCGATCATGATGCCGCTCACCCTCACCCTGCTCACCGTCGCCGTCCCCGCCGCCAAGCGCGGCATGGCCTTCGGCATCTGGGGCGCCGTCAACGGACTCGCCGTCGCCTCCGGGCCGCTCATCGGCGGCAGTCTCACCGAACACGTGTCCTGGCACTGGATCTTCTGGCTGAACGTGCCGGTGGGACTCGCCTTGCTGCCGCTCGCCCGGCTCCGCCTCGCCGAGTCCCGCGGCACCGGCGCCCGACTCGACCCCCTCGGTACCGTCCTCGCCAGCGGCGGCCTCTTCGGCATCGTCTACGGGCTGGTCCGCGGCCCCGCCGACGGCTGGACCGACCAGCTGGTGCTGACCGGGCTGTTCGCGGGGACGGCCCTGCTGACCGGATTCGTCGTGCACGGCTCGCGGGCCGCGCACCCCATGCTCCCGATGCGGCTGTTCCGCTCCCGGGCCTTCGCCGGGATCAACGCGGCGAGCCTGCTGATGTTCCTCGGCATGTTCGGCTCGATCTTCCTGCTCAGCCAGTACATGCAGGGCGTGCTCGGCTACTCGCCCACCGAGGCGGGGCTGCGGATGCTGCCGTGGACCGGCATGCCGATGCTGGTCGCGCCGGTCGCCGGATACCTCGCCGACCGGGTCGGAGGACGGCCGGTCGTCGCCGCGGGGCTCTTCCTCCAGGCGCTGGGGCTCGGCTGGCTCGCCGCGGTGGTCACCGCCGACGCGTCCTACGGGACGCAGCTCCCCGGGCTGATCATGAGCGGGATCGGCATGTCCCTGTACTTCGCGCCGGCCTCGCACCTCGTGATGTCGAGCGTGCGGGTCGAGGAGCAGGGGATCGCCTCCGGGGCGAACAACGCCCTGCGCGAGGTGGGAGGCGCCCTCGGCGTCGCCGTGATGGCCTCGATCTTCTCCGCCCAGGGCGGCTACGAGACCGCGGCGACCTTCGTGGACGGGCTGCGGCCCGCGCTCGTCGTGGGAGCCGGGGCCGTGGCACTCGCGGGGGCGGCGGCCCTGGTCATCCCGGGCCGACGGCGGTCGGGGAAGAGCGCGCTCGTGCAGGAGGAGACGGTGGCGCGGGAGGAAACGGCGATGCCGGAGGGCGTGCCGGTGGCGACGCGGGTGTGAGGACGGGGCACGCGCGACGTGGGGTGGCGCCCCCGGCACCCGCGCCCTTCAGATCGCCAGGGGCTGTGCACCTTCGACCCCCCGGGCCTTCGCCCCCCCCGGGCCTTCGCCCCCCCCCGGGCCTTCGACCCCCCCCGGGCCTTCGCCCCCCCCGGGCCTTCGCCCCCCCCGGGCCTTCGACCCCCCCCGGGCCTTCGACCCCCCCCGGGCCTTCGGGCCCGGGGGGTTCTCTCCTGCGCGTCCGTCGTTCACCCGGCTCCCCGCGCCCCCTTACCGGCCGCGCCCCCCGAGGGGGACCGTAGGCTTGTCGCGTGCAGGTACTTCATGATGCTTCGCTCGCCCCCCTGACCACCTTTCGGCTCGGCGGGCCGGTGGACCGGCTGGTCACCGCGACCGAGGACGCCGAGGTGATCGAGGTCGTGCGGGAGGCCGACGCCTCCGGGACGCCGCTGCTGCTGATCGGCGGGGGATCGAACCTGCTCGTCGGCGACAAGGGCTTCGCCGGCACCGCCCTGCGCCTCGCCACCCGCGGGATCGCGCTCGACGGCAACCGGCTGGAGGTGGCGGCCGGCGAGGTGTGGAGCGACGTCGTCACGCGCACCGTCGAGGCCGGGCTCGCCGGCATCGAGTGCCTCGCCGGGATTCCCGGCTCCGCCGGCGCCACCCCGGTGCAGAACGTCGGGGCGTACGGCCAGGAGGTCTCCGCCACCCTCACCGAGGTGCTCGCCTACGACCGCCGCGCGGGGGAGACGGTGACCCTCACCAACGAGGAGTGCGCCTTCTCCTACCGGCACAGCCGCTTCAAGGCCGAGCCCGAGCGGTACGTCGTCCTGCGCGTGCGGTTCGCGCTGGAGGACGCCGACGGGCTGTCGGCGCCCCTGAGGTACGCCGAGACCGCGCGGATGCTGGGCGTCGGGGCGGGGGAGCGCGTGCCGCTCGCCGCCGCGCGCGAGACCGTGCTGAAGCTGCGCGCCGGGAAGGGCATGGTGCTCGACCCCGAGGACCACGACACCTGGTCGGCCGGGTCCTTCTTCACCAACCCGATCCTCGACGAGGAGGCCTTCGCCGCCTTCCGCGCGCGGGTGCGGGAGCGGCTGGGCGAGGAGGCCGAGCCGCCCGCCTACCCGGCGGGGGAGGGCCGCACCAAGACCTCGGCGGCCTGGCTGATCGACCGGGCCGGCTTCACCAAGGGCTACGGCAGCGGCCCCGCCCGCATCTCCACCAAGCACACCCTCGCGCTCACCAACCGGGGCGGGGCCACCACCGAGGACCTCCTGGCGCTGGCCAGGGAGGTCGTCGCCGGAGTCCGCGAGGCCTTCGGAGTCACCCTGGTCAACGAGCCGGTGATGGTCGGGGTCGACCTACAGGCGTGAGGCCGGGAGGGGCGTGCGGCCGGGCGCACCGGACGGCGGGGCCGCGAGCCACGCGTCGATGTCCGCCAGGAGCCCGGCCCGCACGTCCTGCGGCGCCGCCGAGCCCCGCACCGACTGACGGGCCAGCTCGGCCAGCTCCTCGTCGGTGAAACCGTGGTGGCGGCGGGCGATCTCGTACTGGGCCGCCAGGCGCGAGCCGAACAGCAGCGGGTCGTCGGCGCCCAGCGCCATCGGCACGCCCGCCTCGTACAGCGTGCGCAGCGGGACGTCCTCCGGCTTCTCGTAGACGCCCAGCGCCACGTTCGAGGCCGGGCACACCTCGCAGGTCACGCCGCGCTCGGCGAGGCGGTGCAGCAGCCGGGGGTCCTCCGCCGCCCGGACGCCGTGGCCGAGCCGGTTGGCGTGCAGGTCGTCGAGGCAGTCGCGGACCGAGGGCGGGCCGTTCAGCTCGCCGCCGTGCGGGGCCGACAGCAGACCGCCCTCGCGGGCGATGGCGAACGCGCGGTCGAAGTCGCGGGCCATGCCGCGCCGCTCGTCGTTCGACAGCCCGAAGCCGACGACGCCCCGGTCCGCGTACCGCACGGCCAGCCGGGCCAGGGTGCGGGCGTCCAGCGGGTGCTTCATCCGGTTCGCGGCCACCAGGACCCGCATGTGCAGGCCCGTCTCCCGGCGCGCCGAGTCGACCGCGTCCAGGATGATCTCCAGGGCCGGGATCAGCCCGCCCAGGCGCGGGGCGTACGAGGTGGGGTCGACCTGGATCTCCAGCCACCGGGAGCCGTCCCGGATGTCCTCCTCCGCCGCCTCGCGGACCAGGCGCCGGATGTCCTCCGGCTCCCGCAGACAGGCGCGGGCCGCGTCGTAGAGCCGCTGGAAGCGGAACCAGCCGCGTTCGTCCGTGGCCCGCAGTCTCGGCGGTTCGCCGCCGAGGAGTGCCTCGGTCAGCGCGTCGGGCAGACGCACGCCGTACTTGTCGGCGAGTTCCAGCAGGGTGGCGGGCCGCATCGACCCGGTGAAGTGCAGGTGCAGATGGGCCTTCGGCAGCTCGGAGACATCGCGGGCACCGCGTTGCTCGGAGAGTTCACGTACACGCTCCATTGCATGATCCTGCCGTACGTTCGGACCGTCCCGGTACCGCTTTCCCCGATAGTGGCCTTGCTCGCACACATGACCGCGGGCCCCGTCCGCTCCTTGGAGTGGACGGGGCCCGCGGTCATGTGTGGGGTCGGGGGAGGTCAGTCCCGCGCCTCCGCCAGCAGCTTCTGGATCCGGCTCACACCCTCGACGAGATCCTCGTCGCCGAGCGCGTAGGACAGCCGCAGGTAGCCCGGGGTGCCGAAGGCCTCGCCCGGGACGACCGCGACCTCGGCCTCCTCCAGGATGAGCGCGGCCAGCTCCACCGAGGTCTGCGGGCGCCTGCCGCGGATCTCCTTGCCGAGGAGCGCCTTGACCGAGGGGTACGCGTAGAACGCGCCCTCCGGCTCGGGGCAGAGGACGCCGTCGATCTCGTTGAGCATGCGCACGATGAGCTGGCGGCGCCGGTCGAAGGACTCGCGCATCCGCGCGACCGCCTCCAGGTCGCCGGAGACGGCGGCCAGGGCGGCCACCTGGGCGACGTTGTTCACGTTCGAGGTGGCGTGCGACTGGAGGTTGGTGGCCGCCTTGACGACGTCCTTCGGGCCGATGATCCAGCCCACCCGCCAGCCGGTCATCGCGTACGTCTTGGCCACGCCGTTGACGACGATGCACTTGTCGCGCAGCTCGGGCAGGAGCGCCGGCAGCGAGGTGAAGGTGGCGTCCCCGTAGACGAGGTGCTCGTAGATCTCGTCGGTGAGCACCCACAGGCCGTGCTCGACGGCCCAGCGGCCGATGGCCTCCGCCTCGTCCCGGCCGTAGACCGCGCCGGTCGGGTTGGACGGGGAGACGAACAGCACGCACTTGGTCTTCTCGGTGCGCGCGGCCTCGAGCTGCTCGACGCTCACCCGGTACCCGGTGGTCTCGTCGGCGACGACCTCCACCGGGACACCGCCGGCCAGCCGGATCGACTCGGGGTACGTCGTCCAGTACGGGGCCGGGACGATGACCTCGTCGCCCGGATCGAGGATCGCGGCGAAGGCGTTGTAGATGGCCTGCTTGCCGCCGTTGGTGACGAGGATCTGCGAGGGGTCGACCTCGTAGTCCGAGTCGCGCAGCGTCTTCGCGGCGATCGCGGCCTTCAGCTCGGGCAGCCCGCCGGCCGGCGTGTACCGGTGGTACTTCGGGTTCTTGCACGCCTCGACGGCGGCCTCGACGATGTAGTCCGGCGTCGGGAAGTCGGGTTCACCGGCGCCGAAGCCGATCACCGGGCGCCCGGCGGCCTTCAGGGCCTTCGCCTTGGCGTCCACGGCGAGGGTGGCGGACTCGGAGATCGCGCCGATGCGCGCGGAGACCCGGCGCTCGGTGGGAGGGGTTGCAGCGCTCATGCACCCATCGTTCCAGACCGGAAAGAACCCCGGCACGCGGGTTTCACGGACTGAACACGGGAAGGCCCCGGCCCGGACACCCGTACGTATGCGCCCCGCGCGCGGCACGGGACACGAGGGAGCCCGGCGCGCCCCGATCACCGTACGGGCGCTTCCCGTTCGACGCCCGGCCGCGGACCACGTACACTCCTACGTCGTTGGCCTCTGACGGGCCGCGTCGAGCCGGTGCACGCTTGGCACTCGGTCGGATGCGGTACGTTGGGGGACGGACAAAGGGTCGTAGCTCAATTGGTAGAGCACTGGTCTCCAAAACCAGCGGTTGGGGGTTCAAGTCCCTCCGGCCCTGCTACACACTCCTTCACCGAGGATGTGTGCTGCAGAGTACGTACTTCATGCACCCGCCGTGCGGCTCAACCGGGCGCGGCACGGCCACGACCCGGGATCAGGTGAGGATGAATGACGGACGCCGTGGGCTCCCTCGACACGCCTGACGCCCAGGACGAGGTGACGGAGAGCAAGCGGAAGCAGCGCAGGGGCGGCAAGCGGGGCAAGAAGGGCCCCCTCAAGCGCCTGGCCCTCTTCTACCGCCAGATCGTCGCGGAGCTCCGCAAGGTCGTCTGGCCCTCGCGCAACCAGCTGACGTCGTACACCACCGTGGTGATCTTCTTCGTCGCCATCATGATCGGTCTGGTGACCGTGATTGACTATGGCCTCAACCACGCAGCGAAGTACGTCTTCGGCTGAGCCCGGAGCGAAGGGCGCCGTGTCCGGCGCCCCTTTCGCATGTTCCACCCCTCTGTATCCAGGAAGAAGCAGCCACAGTGTCTGACCCGAACCTGAACGACGCCATCGAGCCGGTCGAGTCCGCGGAGGACGAGCTCGACACCGTCGAGGGCGCGGACACCGGGGACGCCGAGGAGTCCACCGAGGCCCAGGCTGCCGAAGCCGCCGCACGCGAGGCCGCCGCCGAGGACGCCGCAGCCGACGAGGCCGGCACCGAGGGCGGGACGGACACGGCGGAGGCGGACACCGAAGACGAAGCCGCCGAGGACGAAGCCGCGCAGGACGAGGCCGTCGAGGCCGAGCCGGAGCCCGTGGTGGACCCGGTCACCGCGCTCCGCGAGGAACTGCGCACGCTGCCCGGCGACTGGTACGTGATCCACACCTACGCCGGTTACGAGAAGCGCGTGAAGGCCAACCTGGAGCAGCGCGCCGTCTCGCTGAACGTCGAGGAGTTCATCTACCAGGCCGAGGTGCCCGAGGAGGAGATCGTCCAGATCAAGAACGGCGAGCGCAAGACCGTGCGGCAGAACAAGCTGCCCGGTTACGTCCTCGTCCGGATGGATCTGACGAACGAGTCCTGGGGTGTCGTCCGCAACACCCCCGGCGTCACCGGCTTCGTGGGCAACGCCTACGACCCGTACCCGCTGTCCCTGGACGAGATCGTGAAGATGCTCGCCCCGGAGGCCGAGGAGAAGGCCGCCCGCGAGGCCGCCGAGGCCGAGGGCAAGCCGGCCCCGCAGCGCAAGGTCGAGGTCCAGGTGCTGGACTTCGAGGTCGGCGACTCGGTCACCGTCACCGACGGCCCCTTCGCCACCCTCCAGGCGACGATCAACGAGATCAACGCCGACTCGAAGAAGGTCAAGGGCCTCGTCGAGATCTTCGGCCGCGAGACGCCGGTCGAGCTGAGCTTCGACCAGATCCAGAAGAACTGACCTTCTGGTTCCCCCTCACGTCCGAGCAGGTCAGACGGTCGCCTCGGTGACCGTCTGACCTGCTCGGTTTTCAGCCGCACATGTATACCCGTTATCGTTGTGCGGTATGCCTGCGTCCGGGTGGTCCCCGGGGGCGGGCAGGACCCGAACCGAAAGGACCCGGAGAGCCATGCCTCCCAAGAAGAAGAAGGTCACGGGGCTCATCAAGCTCCAGATCCAGGCCGGTGCCGCCAACCCGGCTCCGCCGGTCGGCCCCGCGCTGGGTCAGCACGGTGTCAACATCATGGAGTTCTGCAAGGCCTACAACGCGGCGACCGAGTCGCAGCGCGGCTGGGTGATCCCGGTGGAGATCACGGTCTACGAGGACCGCTCCTTCACCTTCATCACCAAGACCCCGCCGGCCGCCAAGATGATCCTCAAGGCCGCGGGCGTCGAGAAGGGCTCCGGCGAGCCCCACAAGACCAAGGTCGCCAAGATCACGCAGGCGCAGGTCCGCGAGATCGCCGAGACCAAGATGGCCGACCTCAACGCCAACGACCTGGACGCCGCCTCGAAGATCATCGCGGGCACCGCGCGTTCCATGGGCGTCACGGTCGAGGGCTGAACCACCCTCGGGCCGTCACAGCCCCGTAGTACCTCGTAGAAACCGTGGAAGGGCCTGCTCGGCCCGTACCACGACTCCTCAAACCACACAGGAGCAGTTGTGAGCAAGCGCAGCAAGGCTCTCCGCGCTGCGGACGCCAAGATCGACCGGGACAAGCTGTACGCCCCGCTCGAGGCCGTCCGTCTCGCCAAGGAGACCTCCACCTCGAAGTTCGACGGCACCGTCGAGGTCGCCTTCCGCCTGGGTGTCGACCCGCGCAAGGCGGACCAGATGGTCCGTGGCACCGTGAACCTCCCGCACGGCACCGGCAAGACCGCCCGGGTCCTGGTCTTCGCGACCGGTGACCGTGCCGAGGCCGCGCGTGCCGCGGGCGCCGACATCGTCGGCTCCGACGAGCTCATCGACGAGGTGTCCAAGGGACGCCTGGACTTCGACGCCGTCGTCGCCACCCCGGACCTCATGGGCAAGGTCGGCCGCCTCGGCCGCGTGCTCGGTCCCCGTGGCCTGATGCCGAACCCGAAGACCGGCACCGTCACCCCGGACGTCGTGAAGGCCGTCAACGAGATCAAGGGCGGCAAGATCGAGTTCCGCGTCGACAAGCACTCGAACCTGCACTTCATCATCGGCAAGGCGTCCTTCGACGACACCAAGCTGGTGGAGAACTACGGCGCCGCGCTGGAGGAGATCCTCCGTCTGAAGCCGTCCGCCGCCAAGGGCCGGTACATCAAGAAGGCCGCCCTGAGCACCACGATGGGCCCGGGCATCCAGCTCGACCCGAACCGCACCCGCAACCTCCTCGTCGAGGAGGACCCGGCCGCGGTCTGAGCCTCCGGCTCGCCCCAGCGGTAGTCCGACGGGCCCCGCACCTTCGCAGGTGCGGGGCCCGTCGTTTTTCTCTCGCGAGGGGGCACTGGCGTAAATGCGGGGCGGAGCGGATCCGTCTGGTGGAAAATCGTAAAACCATTCGAACTTTCCAGGACGATCCTGCGTCTTGCCCGTGTGTGAGCCATCGGTCGCCTGTGCCCCTGGGGGAAACATGAACAAGAAGTCCTTACGTCTGCCCGTCGGCGCGGCGCTGGCCGCGCTGCTGGCCGCGGGAGCGGTGAGCTGCGGCAAGGGGGAGGACGCGGACAAGACCCCCGCCATGAGCCCGGCCGCGGCCGTGGCCAAGGTCGCGAAGAAGTCCGAGCGGATCACGTCCATGCGCTACCGCATGAAGGGTGACTTCCCGGGGCAGGGCCGCATCGAGGCGGAGGCCAGCATGCGGATGAAGCCCGAGACCGCGATGAGCATGAAGATGTTCCTGCCCGGCCGGACCGACCTGCCCATGGAGGTCCGGCTCATCGACAAGGCCATCTATGTCGATGGGGGTGCTGATGCCGCCAAGGAGATGGACGGCAAGAACTGGATCAAGTTCGATCTCTCCGGGACGGATGCCGGGAAGCAGTTGGATCAGATGGGCGGACTGGGCGCGGCCTCCCAGGCAGACCAGAACCCGGCGGCCCAGTCGAACATCCTCGCCGGCGCCGACGATGTGAAGAAGATAGACACCGCGACCGTCGACGGCGTCAGGACGACGCACTACCGGGGCACCATCGCCGTGGACGACATGGACGAGCCGGCCTTCACGAAGAGCGGGGTGACCGAGGAGCAGCGCCGCAAGGCCGTCGAGCAGTACCGGAAGATGGGCGTCGACGAACTCACCATGGACATGTGGGTCGGCGGCGACGACCGGATGAAGCAGTTCCGCGTGCGGAGTGACGCCGACAAGGGGCCGATGGACATGACCTTCACGGTCCTCGACTACAACAAGCCCGTGAACGTCACCGCCCCGCCGGCCGGGAAGACCGCCGACCTGGCCGAGATGCTGAAGGGGCTCCAGGACGCCTGAGGGACGCTCCGAGCCGCAGAACGGAGCGGATTTGCCTGGCGCCGCCCCGTTCGCGTACGCTTCCGAGGAAGCCAAAGACCGCTGGTCGTTGCCGTGCGCTCGTGAGAGGGCGCGGTGGCCGAAGGATCCGCTGAACAGCGGACGACCCGCGCAGGTGTCAGTGGATTGCTCCCGGGATCGTTCCGTGTGAACGGTACGCCTCCGGTCGAGCCACGCCCCGTGCATCTGTGCCGGGGCGTTTCGTTTTTCCCAGTCCTCCTTCGGGTCCGCGCGGTCCGAATCACCCGGAAGGAGGCCGAGGCTCTATGGCGAGGCCCGACAAGGCTGCCGCGGTTGCCGAGCTGACGGACCAGTTCCGCAACTCGAGCGCTGCCGTGCTGACCGAGTACCGCGGTCTCACCGTGGCGCAGCTCAAGACGCTGCGTCGTTCGCTCGGTGAGAACGCCCAGTACGCCGTGGTGAAGAACACGCTGACCAAGATTGCGGCCAACGAGGCCGGGATCACGACGCTTGACGACCTCTTCAACGGTCCGACGGCAGTCGCCTTCGTCACCGGTGACCCGGTGGAGTCGGCGAAGGGTCTTCGTGACTTCGCCAAGGAAAACCCCAACCTCGTCATCAAGGGCGGTGTCCTTGACGGCAAGGCGCTGTCCGCCGACGAGATCAAGAAGCTTGCGGACCTCGAGTCCCGCGAGGTTCTGCTCTCCAAGCTGGCCGGTGCCTTCAAGGCGAAGCAGTCCCAGGCTGCCTCCGTCTTCCAGGCGCTGCCCTCGAAGCTCGTCCGCACCGTGGACGCGCTCCGTGCCAAGCAGGACGAGCAGGGCGGTGCCGAGTAACTCGGCTCGCACCCCGGTCGCCGCTGCCTGAACGCGGGGACCGTCGCGGGCCAGACGTACGCCCGCCTCACATGTACATCCGGCACCTGCCGAATTAGTGGAAGGACCGCCATCATGGCGAAGCTCAGCCAGGACGAGCTGCTCGAGCAGTTCGAGGGAATGACCCTCATCGAGCTCTCCGAGTTCGTGAAGGCCTTCGAGGAGAAGTTCGACGTCACCGCCGCCGCGGCCGCCCCGGTCGTCGTCGCGGGTGGTGCCGCCGGTGGCGCCGCCGCCGAGGCCGCCGAGGAGAAGGACGAGTTCGACGTCGTCCTCACCGGCGCCGGTGACAAGAAGATCCAGGTCATCAAGGTCGTGCGTGAGCTGACCTCCCTCGGCCTGAAGGAGGCCAAGGACCTGGTCGACGGTGCGCCGAAGCCGGTTCTGGAGAAGGTCACCAAGGAGGCCGCGGACAAGGCGAAGGAGTCCCTCGAGGGCGCCGGCGCTTCGGTCGAGGTCAAGTAAGACCTCACCCGCGTTCTTCGGAAGGCCCGTGTGGAGCAGTGGCTCCACACGGGCCTTCCGTGTTCCCCGGAGGCCCCCGGGAGCCCCGGAAGAGGGCCTCTCGCGCCGGGGTGTAACGCCCGGGACCCCATGAGCGATCATCCAATCGGGTGGTCGCTCAACGGCATTCCGAGGCGCCGGCGACGGCCGCCTTGCGCCCCGGTCCCCGGGGAGTAGGGTGATCTTCGTCGTGCCTCCGGGCGCCCTTCGGTGCCCGCTGCACATGACGACGGCAGCAACCGGTTTGGGCAAGGGGGGCCTTGACGAACCGCACGCAGCGCGCAATTCTCAGGACGCGTCGTCACAACGATCCGAATCCGAGGCATGGATCGGCGACGAAGAGGGCAGTATCGATGTGCATCGAGGGCGTGGCTTGCCGCAGGTGTTGAGGAACAACGAGGGCCTTCCAGCGCCCGTAGAACCGCACTGGACATCAGTGTGCCAAGTGGCTACACTGTCCCTTTGCGCTGCCTGTTAGCTGCCTCCTGCCCGTCACCAGGAGCATGCCCTCATTCGAGCCCGGCGACTGGATGTCCCTGACCTGGCCTTTTGGCCGACCTCAGGAACCCCTGTCCCGGTGTCCGGTGAGGTACCGGGACGCGCGTAGTGAGTCCGAGCCCTCGGAAGGACCCCCTCTTGGCCGCCTCGCGCAATGCCTCGACCGCGAATACGAACAACGCTGCCAGCACCGCCCCGCTGCGCATCTCCTTTGCAAAGATCAAGGAGCCCCTCGAGGTTCCGAACCTTCTCGCGCTGCAAACCGAGAGCTTTGACTGGCTGCTCGGCAACGACGCCTGGAAGGCTCGCGTCGAGTCGGCTCTCGAGTCCGGTCAGGACGTCCCCACCAAGTCCGGTCTGGAGGAGATCTTCGAGGAGATCTCCCCGATCGAGGACTTCTCCGGGTCGATGTCGCTGACCTTCCGCGACCACCGCTTCGAGCCGCCGAAGAACAGCATCGACGAGTGCAAGGAGCGCGACTTCACGTTCGCCGCCCCGCTCTTCGTCACCGCCGAGTTCACCAACAACGAGACCGGCGAGATCAAGTCCCAGACCGTCTTCATGGGCGACTTCCCGCTCATGACGAACAAGGGCACCTTCGTCATCAACGGCACCGAGCGTGTCGTGGTGTCGCAGCTGGTCCGTTCGCCGGGCGTCTACTTCGACTCCTCCATCGACAAGACCTCCGACAAGGACATCTTCTCCGCGAAGATCATCCCGTCCCGGGGCGCCTGGCTGGAGATGGAGATCGACAAGCGCGACATGGTCGGTGTCCGCATCGACCGCAAGCGCAAGCAGTCCGTCACCGTCCTCCTGAAGGCGCTCGGCTGGACCACCGAGCAGATCCTCGAGGAGTTCGGCGAGTACGAGTCCATGCGCGCCACCCTGGAGAAGGACCACACCCAGGGCCAGGACGACGCGCTGCTCGACATCTACCGCAAGCTGCGTCCGGGCGAGCCCCCCACCCGTGAGGCCGCGCAGACGCTGCTCGAGAACCTCTACTTCAACCCCAAGCGCTACGACCTGGCCAAGGTCGGCCGCTACAAGGTCAACAAGAAGCTGGGCGCCGACGCGCCGCTGGACGCGGGCATCCTGACCGTCGAGGACATCATCTCGACGATCAAGTACCTCGTGCAGCTGCACGCCGGTGAGACCGAGACCGTCGGGGACAACGGCCAGCCGGTCGTCGTCGAGACCGACGACATCGACCACTTCGGCAACCGCCGTCTGCGCAGCGTCGGCGAGCTCATCCAGAACCAGGTCCGCACGGGTCTGGCGAGGATGGAGCGCGTCGTGCGCGAGCGCATGACGACCCAGGACGTCGAGGCGATCACGCCGCAGACCCTGATCAACATCCGGCCGGTCGTCGCCTCCATCAAGGAGTTCTTCGGCACCAGCCAGCTCTCGCAGTTCATGGACCAGAACAACCCGCTGTCGGGTCTGACGCACAAGCGTCGTCTCTCGGCACTGGGTCCCGGTGGTCTGTCCCGTGAGCGGGCCGGCTTCGAGGTCCGTGACGTGCACCCCTCGCACTACGGCCGCATGTGCCCGATCGAGACGCCCGAAGGCCCGAACATCGGTCTGATCGGCTCGCTCGCCTCCTACGGCCGGGTCAACGCCTTCGGCTTCGTCGAGACGCCGTACCGCAAGGTCGTCGACGGCCAGGTCACGGACGACGTGGACTACCTGACCGCCGACGAGGAGGACCGCTTCGTCATCGCGCAGGCCAACGCCACGCTCACCGACGACCTGCGGTTCGCCGAGACCCGCGTCCTGGTGCGCCGCCGCGGCGGCGAGGTCGACTACGTCGCGGGTGACGACGTGGACTACATGGACGTCTCGCCGCGCCAGATGGTGTCGGTCGCGACCGCCATGATCCCGTTCCTGGAGCACGACGACGCCAACCGTGCCCTCATGGGCGCGAACATGATGCGTCAGGCCGTGCCGCTCATCAAGAGCGAGGCCCCGCTCGTCGGCACCGGCATGGAGTACCGCTCCGCCGTCGACGCCGGTGACGTGGTCAAGGCCGAGAAGGACGGTGTGGTCCAGGAGGTCTCCGCGGACTACATCACCACGACCAACGACGACGGCACGTACATCACGTACCGCCTGGCCAAGTTCTCCCGGTCCAACCAGGGCACCTCGGTCAACCAGAAGGTCATCGTCAACGAGGGCGACCGTGTCATCGCGGGCCAGGTGCTCGCCGACGGCCCGGCCACCCAGAACGGCGAGATGGCGCTCGGCAAGAACCTGCTCGTCGCGTTCATGCCGTGGGAGGGTCACAACTACGAGGACGCGATCATCCTGTCGCAGCGCCTCGTGCAGGACGACGTCCTCTCCTCGATCCACATCGAGGAGCACGAGGTCGACGCCCGTGACACCAAGCTCGGCCCCGAGGAGATCACCCGGGACATCCCGAACGTCTCCGAGGAGGTCCTCGCCGACCTCGACGAGCGCGGCATCATCCGTATCGGTGCCGAGGTCGTCGCCGGCGACATCCTGGTCGGCAAGGTCACGCCCAAGGGTGAGACCGAGCTGACCCCGGAGGAGCGCCTGCTGCGCGCCATCTTCGGCGAGAAGGCGCGTGAGGTCCGTGACACCTCGCTGAAGGTCCCGCACGGCGAGATCGGCAAGGTCATCGGTGTGCGCCTCTTCGACCGCGAGGAGGGCGACGAGCTGCCCCCGGGCGTGAACCAGCTCGTCCGCGTCTACGTGGCCCAGAAGCGCAAGATCACCGACGGTGACAAGCTCGCCGGCCGTCACGGCAACAAGGGCGTCATCTCCAAGATCCTGCCGATCGAGGACATGCCGTTCCTGGAGGACGGCACCCCGGTCGACATCATCCTCAACCCCCTCGGCGTCCCGTCCCGCATGAACCCGGGACAGGTCCTGGAGATCCACCTCGGCTGGCTGGCCAGCCGCGGCTGGGACGTCTCCGGTCTCGCGGAGGAGTGGGCGCAGCGGCTCCAGGGCATCGGCGCCGACAACGTCCAGCCCGGCACCAACGTCGCCACCCCGGTGTTCGACGGTGCCCGCGAGGACGAGCTGGCGGGTCTGCTCCAGCACACCATCCCCAACCGGGACGGCGAGCGCATGGTGCAGCCCACCGGCAAGGCGAGGCTGTTCGACGGCCGCTCCGGCGAGCCGTTCCCGGCGCCGATCTCGGTCGGCTACATGTACATCCTCAAGCTCCACCACCTGGTCGACGACAAGCTGCACGCCCGTTCGACCGGCCCGTACTCGATGATCACCCAGCAGCCGCTGGGTGGTAAGGCCCAGTTCGGTGGCCAGCGCTTCGGTGAGATGGAGGTGTGGGCGCTGGAGGCGTACGGCGCCGCTTACGCCCTCCAGGAGCTGCTGACCATCAAGTCCGACGACGTCACCGGCCGCGTGAAGGTCTACGAGGCCATCGTCAAGGGCGAGAACATCCCCGAGCCCGGCATCCCCGAGTCCTTCAAGGTGCTCATCAAGGAGATGCAGTCCCTGTGCCTCAACGTGGAGGTGCTGTCCAGCGACGGCATGTCCATCGAGATGCGCGACACCGACGAGGACGTCTTCCGCGCGGCGGAGGAGCTCGGCATCGACCTGTCCCGGCGCGAGCCGAGCAGCGTCGAAGAGGTCTGACGGGAGTCAGGCGGGGCCTCCTGACCGGAGGCCCCGCCGATCCCGCGACCCCCGTTTCAGACCACAGACTTACAACCCTGAGAGGGATTGACGCATAGTGCTCGACGTCAACTTCTTCGATGAGCTCCGGATCGGCCTGGCCACCGCTGACGACATCCGTCAGTGGAGCCACGGCGAGGTCAAGAAGCCCGAGACCATCAACTACCGCACCCTCAAGCCGGAAAAGGACGGGCTCTTCTGCGAGAAGATCTTCGGCCCCACCCGGGACTGGGAGTGCTACTGCGGCAAGTACAAGCGCGTCCGCTTCAAGGGCATCATCTGTGAGCGCTGTGGCGTCGAGGTCACGCGCGCCAAGGTGCGCCGTGAGCGGATGGGCCACATCGAACTGGCCGCCCCCGTCACGCACATCTGGTACTTCAAGGGTGTCCCGAGCCGGCTGGGCTACCTGCTCGACCTGGCCCCCAAGGACCTCGAGAAGGTCATCTACTTCGCGGCGTACATGATCACGTACGTCGACGAGGAGCGCCGCACCCGCGACCTGCCCTCGCTGGAGGCCCACGTCTCCGTCGAGCGCCAGCAGATCGAGAACCGCCGCGACTCCGACCTCGAGGCCCGCGCCAAGAAGCTCGAGACCGACCTGGCCGAGCTGGAGGCCGAGGGCGCCAAGGCCGACGTGCGCCGCAAGGTGCGCGAGGGTGCCGAGCGCGAGATGAAGCAGCTGCGCGACCGCGCGCAGCGCGAGATCGACCGCCTCGACGAGGTGTGGACCCGGTTCAAGAACCTCAAGGTCCAGGACCTCGAGGGCGACGAGCTGCTCTACCGCGAGCTGCGCGACCGCTTCGGCACCTACTTCGACGGCTCGATGGGTGCCGCGGCGCTGCAGAAGCGCCTGGAGTCCTTCGACCTCGACGAGGAGGCCGAGAAGCTCCGCGAGATCATCCGCACCGGCAAGGGCCAGAAGAAGACCCGTGCCCTGAAGCGGCTGAAGGTCGTCTCCGCGTTCCTGCAGACCTCCAACAGCCCCAAGGGCATGGTCCTGGACTGCGTCCCGGTCATCCCGCCGGACCTGCGCCCGATGGTGCAGCTGGACGGTGGCCGCTTCGCGACCTCCGACCTGAACGACCTGTACCGCCGTGTCATCAACCGCAACAACCGCCTGAAGCGGCTTCTCGACCTCGGCGCGCCCGAGATCATCGTGAACAACGAGAAGCGCATGCTCCAGGAGGCCGTCGACGCGCTCTTCGACAACGGCCGTCGCGGCCGCCCGGTCACGGGCCCCGGCAACCGTCCGCTGAAGTCGCTGTCCGACATGCTCAAGGGCAAGCAGGGCCGCTTCCGTCAGAACCTGCTCGGCAAGCGAGTCGACTACTCGGCGCGTTCCGTCATCGTCGTCGGCCCGCAGCTCAAGCTGCACCAGTGCGGTCTGCCGAAGGCCATGGCGCTGGAGCTCTTCAAGCCGTTCGTGATGAAGCGCCTGGTGGACCTGAACCACGCGCAGAACATCAAGTCGGCGAAGCGCATGGTCGAGCGCGGCCGCACCGTGGTGTACGACGTCCTCGAAGAGGTCATCGCCGAGCACCCGGTGCTGCTGAACCGTGCGCCCACCCTGCACCGCCTCGGCATCCAGGCCTTCGAGCCGCAGCTCGTCGAGGGCAAGGCCATCCAGATCCACCCGCTCGTCTGCACCGCCTTCAACGCGGACTTCGACGGTGACCAGATGGCCGTGCACCTTCCGCTGTCCGCGGAGGCGCAGGCCGAGGCCCGCATCCTGATGCTGTCCTCGAACAACATCCTCAAGCCCGCCGACGGCCGTCCGGTGACGATGCCGACCCAGGACATGGTCCTCGGTCTGTTCTTCCTCACCACCGACGGCGAGATGCGGGACACCAAGGGCGAGGGGCGTGCCTTCGGCTCCACGGCCGAGGCGACGATGGCCTTCGACGCCGGTGAGCTCGCGCTCCAGTCGCCGATCGACATCCGCTTCCCGGTGGGTACCATCCCGCCGCGCGGCTGGACCCCGCCGGCCACCGAGGACGAGGCCGACGCCGCCGACTGGCAGCCCGGCGACCCGTTCCGGCTGCGGACGACCCTGGGCCGCGCGCTCTTCAACGAACTGCTGCCCGAGGACTACCCGTTCGTCGACTACTCGGTGGGCAAGAAGCAGCTCGGCGAGATCGTCAACGACCTGGCCGAGCGCTACCCCAAGGTCATCGTGGCGGCGACGCTCGACAACCTGAAGGCGGCGGGCTTCTACTGGGGCACCCGCTCCGGCGTCACCGTGGCCATCTCCGACGTCGTCGTTCCCGAGGCGAAGAAGGAGATCGTCAAGGGCTACGAGGCGCAGGACGAGAAGGTCCAGAAGCAGTACGAGCGCGGTCTGATCACCAAGGAAGAGCGCACGCAGGAGCTCATCGCGATCTGGACCAAGGCGACCAACGAGGTCGCCGAGGCGATGAACGCGAACTTCCCGAAGACGAACCCCATCTTCATGATGGTCGACTCGGGTGCGCGCGGAAACATGATGCAGATGCGTCAGATCGCCGGTATGCGTGGTCTGGTGTCCAACGCCAAGAACGAGACGATCCCGCGTCCCATCAAGGCGTCCTTCCGTGAGGGCCTGTCCGTGCTGGAGTACTTCATCTCCACGCACGGTGCCCGTAAGGGTCTGGCGGACACCGCCCTGCGTACGGCCGACTCGGGTTACCTCACCCGTCGTCTGGTCGACGTCTCGCAGGACGTCATCATCCGCGAGGAGGACTGCGGCACCGACCGCGGTCTGCGCCTCAAGATCGCCGAGCGCGGTGCGGACGGTGCGCTGACCAAGACGGAGGACGTCGAGACGTCCGTGTACGCGCGCTGCCTCGCCGAGGACATCGTCGTCGACGGCAAGGTGCTGGCCCCCGCCGGCACCGACCTGGGCGACGTCCTGATCGAGGAGCTCGTCAAGCACGGCGTCGAGGAGGTCAAGACCCGCTCGGTCCTGACCTGTGAGTCCGCCGTCGGCACCTGCGCCATGTGCTACGGCCGCTCGCTGGCCACCGGCAAGCTGGTCGACATCGGTGAGGCGGTCGGCATCATCGCCGCCCAGTCCATCGGTGAGCCCGGCACCCAGCTGACGATGCGTACCTTCCACACCGGTGGTGTGGCCGGTGACGACATCACGCAGGGTCTGCCGCGTGTCGTCGAGCTCTTCGAGGCCCGTACCCCGAAGGGTGTCGCCCCGATCTCCGAGGCCGCCGGCCGCGTGCGGATCGAGGAGACCGAGAAGACGAAGAAGATCGTCGTCACCCCGGACGACGGCAGCGACGAGACGGCGTTCCCGATCTCCAAGCGTGCCCGTCTGCTGGTCTCCGAGGGCGACCACGTCGACGTGGGCCAGAAGCTCACCGTGGGTGCCACCAACCCGCACGACGTGCTGCGCATCCTCGGCCAGCGCGCGGTCCAGGTCCACCTGGTCGGCGAGGTCCAGAAGGTCTACAACTCGCAGGGCGTGTCGATCCACGACAAGCACATCGAGATCATCATCCGGCAGATGCTCCGCCGGGTGACGATCATCGAGTCCGGCGACGCGGAACTGCTGCCGGGCGAGCTCGTCGAGCGCGGCAAGTTCGAGACCGAGAACCGTCGTGTGGTCCAGGAGGGCGGTCACCCGGCCTCCGGTCGTCCGCAGCTGATGGGTATCACCAAGGCCTCGCTGGCGACGGAGTCCTGGCTGTCGGCCGCCTCCTTCCAGGAGACGACCAGGGTCCTGACGGACGCGGCGATCAACGCCAAGTCCGACAGCCTGATCGGCCTCAAGGAGAACGTCATCATCGGTAAGCTCATCCCGGCCGGTACGGGTCTGTCCCGCTACCGCAACATCCGGGTCGAGCCGACCGAGGAGGCGAAGGCGGCGATGTACTCGGCCGTCGGTTACGACGACATCGACTACTCGCCGTTCGGCACCGGCTCCGGCCAGGCGGTGCCGCTGGAGGACTACGACTACGGTCCGTACAACCAGTAGGCGGCAGGTCCCTCGGGATCAGCAGCAGCGGGCGGGCGGTCACCCTTCGGGGTGGCCGCCCGTCGGCGTGCGCGGCCCCCTCACGCGCCCCAGGGGGTCTCCGGGACCTTCTTCCCGGCAGGAGGGAACCATCGCGCTTCCGGGCGCGTTTGGAGATGATGGAGGCGTTACTGCCGCCGGGGGAGGTATTCCGTGACGTACCCGACACCGTGGCAGCCGTGGAGCGGGCAGAACGCGCAGCACGGCTCGTCGATGCTCGCGTCCCACGCCGATCGCGAACGGGCCGTGGACGTGCTCAGAGCGGGCTTCAGCGAGGGCCGGCTGCAGCAGGCGGAGCTGGAGAAGCGCGTCGCGCGGGCCTACGAGGCGCGCACGGTGGGGGAGCTGGGACTCCTCGTCGCCGATCTGCCGCAGGGGCCGATGCCCGTGCAGCCCGCCGTGACACCCGTACCGCGCACCTTCCTGCCGGCGCCGGTGCCGCCGCGCAACAACGGCAAGGCCGTGGGCTCCCTGGTGTGCGGCATCCTGACCACGATGACGGCGGGGCTGACCGGCATCCCCGCGGTGGTGCTGGGCCACACGGCCCGCAGCGAGATACGCCGTACCGGCGAGGGGGGCGACGGCTTCGCGGTCGCCGGGCTGATCCTGGGCTGGCTGTCGATCGCGGGCTGGGCCGTGTTCCTGCTCTTCGTCATCGTGGCGGCGTCGACCTACCCGTGACCGGGCGGCTCGGTGCCCTCCGCGCCCTCCGTGTCTCCCTGCCCCCCCCCGTGACCCCGTGACCACCGCGCGTCCCCGCGCACTCTCGCGCGGGAGGCGGGCACACCCTGCCTCGACCGGCGGAATCCGGGTCCCCCGAGCAGGTGGCCGGGGGCCGCGGCGGAGTTGTTTTGACCGCAGCCAATGAGGTAGGTACGCTCATACCTTGTGCCTGGGGTGTGCCCTGGCCCTCGTGCGTGCCTGCACCCGTACGGGGAGCCGTCACCGGCCACCGCAATCTGCGCCTTTTCTGCCTCGCGGCGGGGATCTGCAGTATTCGACACACCCGACCGCGTGGGTCGGAGATGTTCCAGGTTAGCTGTACCCATCGGCACACAGAAACCGGAGAAGTAGTGCCTACGATCCAGCAGCTGGTCCGGAAGGGCCGGCAGGACAAGGTCGAGAAGAACAAGACGCCCGCACTCGAGGGTTCGCCCCAGCGTCGCGGCGTCTGCACGCGTGTGTTCACGACCACCCCGAAGAAGCCGAACTCGGCCCTGCGTAAGGTCGCGCGTGTGCGTCTGACCAGCGGCATCGAGGTCACCGCTTACATTCCGGGTGAGGGACACAACCTGCAGGAGCACTCCATCGTGCTCGTGCGTGGTGGCCGTGTGAAGGACCTGCCGGGTGTTCGCTACAAGATCATCCGCGGTTCCCTCGACACCCAGGGTGTCAAGAACCGCAAGCAGGCCCGCAGCCGCTACGGCGCCAAGAAGGAGAAGTAAGAATGCCTCGTAAGGGCCCCGCCCCGAAGCGTCCGGTCATCATCGACCCGGTCTACGGCTCTCCTCTGGTGACCTCGCTGATCAACAAGGTGCTGCTGAACGGCAAGCGCTCCACCGCCGAGCGCATCGTCTACGGCGCCATGGAGGGTCTGCGTGAGAAGACGGGCAACGACCCGATCATCACGCTGAAGCGCGCGCTGGAGAACATCAAGCCGACCCTCGAGGTCAAGTCCCGCCGTGTCGGTGGCGCCACGTACCAGGTGCCGATCGAGGTCAAGCCCGGTCGCGCCAACACGCTCGCGCTGCGCTGGCTGGTCGGTTACTCCCGCGCCCGTCGCGAGAAGACCATGACCGAGCGCCTGCTCAACGAGCTCCTCGACGCCTCCAACGGCCTCGGTGCCGCGGTGAAGAAGCGCGAGGACACGCACAAGATGGCCGAGTCCAACAAGGCCTTCGCGCACTACCGCTGGTAGTCGCTACCCACATCGAGACCGAGAGAAGACTGAAGCCTTATGGCTACCACTTCACTTGACCTGGCCAAGGTCCGCAACATCGGGATCATGGCCCACATCGACGCGGGCAAGACGACCACCACTGAGCGGATCCTGTTCTACACCGGCGTTTCGTACAAGATCGGTGAGGTCCACGACGGCGCCGCCACGATGGACTGGATGGAGCAGGAGCAGGAGCGTGGCATCACGATCACGTCTGCTGCGACCACCTGTCACTGGCCGCTCGAGGACAACGACTACACCATCAACATCATCGACACCCCGGGGCACGTCGACTTCACCGTCGAGGTGGAGCGCTCCCTGCGCGTGCTCGACGGTGCCGTGACGGTGTTCGACGGTGTCGCCGGTGTCGAGCCGCAGTCCGAGACGGTGTGGCGTCAGGCCGACCGTTACGGCGTGCCCCGCATCTGCTTCGTGAACAAGCTGGACCGTACCGGCGCCGAGTTCCACCGTTGCGTGGACATGATCTCGGACCGCCTGGGCGCCCAGCCGCTGGTCATGCAGCTCCCGATCGGTGCCGAGGCCGACTTCAAGGGCGTCGTGGACCTGGTCCGCATGAAGGCGCTCGTGTGGTCCGCCGAGGCGGCCAAGGGCGAGATGTACGACACCGTCGACATCCCGGCCAGCCACACCGAGGCCGCCGAGGAGTGGCGCGGCAAGCTGGTCGAGGCCGTCGCCGAGAACGACGAAGAGATGATGGAGCTGTACCTGGAGGGCCAGGAGCCCACCGAGGAGCAGCTGTACGCGGCGATCCGCCGCATCACCATCGCCTCCGGCAAGTCCAGCGACACCACGGTCACCCCGGTGTTCTGCGGTACCGCGTTCAAGAACAAGGGCGTCCAGCCCCTGCTCGACGCGGTCGTGCGCTACCTGCCGACCCCCCTCGACGTCGAGGCCATCGAGGGCCACGACGTCAAGGACCCCGAGGTCGTCGTCAAGCGCAAGCCGTCCGAGGACGAGCCGCTGTCGGCCCTCGCGTTCAAGATCATGAGCGACCCGCACCTCGGCAAGCTCACCTTCGTCCGCGTGTACTCCGGCCGTCTGCAGTCCGGCACCGCTGTGCTGAACTCGGTCAAGGGCCGCAAGGAGCGCATCGGCAAGATCTACCGCATGCACGCCAACAAGCGTGAGGAGATCGAGTCGGTGGGCGCCGGCGACATCGTCGCCGTCATGGGCCTGAAGCAGACCACCACCGGTGAGACGCTCGCGGACGAGAAGAACCCGGTGATCCTGGAGTCCATGGACTTCCCGGCGCCGGTCATCGAGGTCGCGATCGAGCCCAAGTCCAAGGGCGACCAGGAGAAGCTGGGTGTCGCCATCCAGCGTCTCGCGGAGGAGGACCCCTCCTTCCAGGTGCACACCAACGAGGAGACCGGCCAGACCGTCATCGGCGGTATGGGCGAGCTTCACCTCGAGGTGCTGGTCGACCGGATGCGGCGCGAGTTCAAGGTCGAGGCCAACGTCGGCAAGCCGCAGGTCGCGTACCGTGAGACGATCCGCAAGGCCGTCGAGCGCGTGGACTACACCCACAAGAAGCAGACCGGTGGTACCGGTCAGTTCGCCAAGGTGCAGATCGCGATCGAGCCGATCGAGGGCGGCGACGCCTCGTACGAGTTCGTGAACAAGGTCACCGGTGGCCGCATCCCGAAGGAGTACATCCCTTCGGTGGACGCCGGTGCGCAGGAGGCCATGCAGTTCGGCATCCTGGCCGGCTACGAGATGACGGGCGTCCGCGTCACGCTCATCGACGGTGGCTACCACGAGGTCGACTCCTCCGAGCTCGCCTTCAAGATCGCCGGTTCGCAGGCGTTCAAGGAGGCCGCGCGCAAGGCCAGCCCCGTGCTGCTCGAGCCGATGATGGCCGTCGAGGTCACCACGCCCGAGGACTACATGGGCGACGTGATCGGCGACATCAACTCCCGCCGTGGCCAGATCCAGGCCATGGAGGAGCGTGCCGGCGCCCGCGTCGTCAAGGGCCTGGTTCCGCTGTCGGAGATGTTCGGCTACGTCGGCGACCTCCGCAGCAAGACGTCGGGTCGCGCGAGCTACTCGATGCAGTTCGACTCCTACGCCGAGGTTCCCCGGAACGTCGCCGAGGAGATCATCGCGAAGGCCAAGGGCGAGTAACGCACCCCGTTCCAACGCTTTAGGCTTGACACCGACCGCCGGGATTCGACCGGTGAGGGAGAATCCCGGCGGGCGGCACCCCAGCAAAGATCATCCTGGCGCCGATGAGTAAGGCGTACCAGAACCACTCCACAGGAGGACCCCAGTGGCGAAGGCGAAGTTCGAGCGGACTAAGCCGCACGTCAACATCGGCACCATCGGTCACATCGACCACGGTAAGACGACCCTCACGGCCGCCATTACCAAGGTGCTGCACGACGCGTACCCGGACCTGAACGAGGCCTCGGCCTTCGACCAGATCGACAAGGCTCCTGAGGAGCGCCAGCGCGGTATCACCATCTCCATCGCGCACGTCGAGTACCAGACCGAGTCGCGTCACTACGCCCACGTCGACTGCCCCGGTCACGCGGACTACATCAAGAACATGATCACCGGTGCGGCGCAGATGGACGGCGCCATCCTGGTGGTCGCCGCCACCGACGGCCCGATGCCGCAGACCAAGGAGCACGTGCTCCTGGCCCGCCAGGTCGGCGTGCCGTACATCGTGGTCGCCCTGAACAAGGCCGACATGGTGGACGACGAGGAGATCCTGGAGCTCGTCGAGCTCGAGGTCCGTGAGCTCCTCTCCGAGTACGAGTTCCCGGGCGACGACGTTCCCGTCGTCAAGGTCTCCGCGCTGAAGGCCCTCGAGGGCGACGCGGAGTGGGGCAAGTCCGTCCTCGACCTGATGAAGGCCGTCGACGAGGCCATCCCGCAGCCCGAGCGCGACGTCGACAAGCCGTTCCTGATGCCGATCGAGGACGTCTTCACCATCACCGGTCGCGGTACGGTCGTCACCGGCCGCATCGAGCGTGGTGTCCTCAAGGTCAACGAGACCGTCGACATCGTCGGCATCAAGCAGGAGAAGACCTCCACCACGGTCACCGGTATCGAGATGTTCCGGAAGCTGCTGGACGAGGGTCAGGCCGGTGAGAACGTCGGTCTGCTGCTCCGCGGCATCAAGCGCGAGGACGTCGAGCGCGGCCAGGTCATCATCAAGCCGGGCTCGGTCACCCCGCACACCGAGTTCGAGGCGCAGGCCTACATCCTGTCCAAGGACGAGGGTGGCCGCCACACGCCGTTCTTCAACAACTACCGCCCGCAGTTCTACTTCCGTACGACGGACGTGACCGGCGTCGTGACCCTCCCCGAGGGCACCGAGATGGTCATGCCGGGTGACAACACCGAGATGAAGGTGGAGCTCATCCAGCCCGTCGCCATGGAGGAGGGCCTCAAGTTCGCCATCCGTGAGGGTGGCCGGACCGTCGGCGCCGGCCAGGTCACCAAGATCGTCAAGTAACTCTTGACGGCCTCGGCCTGGTAGCTCCGCTGCGAGCACCTGTGAGGGCCCGCACGACTTCGGTCGTGCGGGCCTTCGCGTTGTCCGGACCCGTTCGGCCGCCCCCGATGGCTCTCCGTCCTCGAAAAACTTTCGTTACGGACGGCCTATTGTTTCGGGGAATTCTCCGAACCATGATGTGGCGCGGTCGTGATCGTGTGCTCGCGGCCCGTGACGGACGGAGGAGCGCATGGACAGGCATGCAGACCGGGGGCCGAGCCGCAGGGCCGTGGTGGGGGCGGGAGCGGGCGGCGCGCTGGGCCTCGGTCTGGTCGGCGGGGTGCCGGGCCTGTCCGGTACGGCACGGGCCCGGTCCGCGACGCGGGTCGGCGGCGAGCGGCTGCGGCCTACGGACCCCGGCGCCTATGTCTCCTTCACTCCCAGGCCCGGCGCACTCGCCCTCGTGCGCGCCGGGCACGCGCTGCCGATCGCCGTCGACAGCGGCGACCACCCCGGTGTGCTGCGGGTCGCGGGCGACCTCCGGGACGACGTCGAGCGCGTCACCGGCACCCGCCCCGCCCTGGTGAGGACCGGCGGGGGCAGGCGGCCCGCCGCCCGCGAACTCGTCGTCCTCGGCACCCTCGGCCGCAGCGCCCTCGTCGACGACCTGGTGGCGCGCGGGAAGCTGGACGTCGGCGGCGTCGAGGGCAGGTGGGAGACCTCGCTGCAGACGATCGTCGAGCACCCGTTCCCCGGCGTGGACCGCGCCTTCGTGATCGCGGGCAGCGACCGGCGCGGCACCGTCTTCGGCGCCTACGACGTCAGCCTCGGCATCGGCGTCTCGCCCTGGTACTGGTGGGACGACGTCAGGCCGGTGCACCGCGAGGCCCTGTACGTCCTGCCCGGCCGGCACACCCAGGGCACCCCCGCCGTGAAGTACCGCGGCGTCTTCCTCAACGACGAGAACCCCGCGCTCGGCACCTGGGCCCCCGGCCACTTCGGCCCCGGCAAGGCCGAGGGGCACGAGGGCGGCTTCAACGCCGACTTCTACGCCAGGGTCTTCGAGCTGCTGCTCCGGCTGAAGGCGAACTACCTGTGGCCGGCCGTGTGGGGCCGCGCCTTCGCCGAGGACGACCCGGAGAACCACGCCCGTGCCACCCGGTACGGCATCGTCATGGGCACCTCCCACGAGGCGCCCATGATGCGCGGCATCGAGGAGTGGAACCGGCACGCGGTGGCCGCCGTCCGCGACAAGGACGGCACGATCGTCACCCCCGGGCACGACCCGTACGGGGGAACCGGCGAGTGGTCCTTCCGCAACAACGCCGAGGCGCTGAAGAAGTACTGGGCGGACGGCATCCGGCGGATGGTCGAGCAGGACTTCGAGGGCGTGGTCACCCTCGGCATGCGCGGCAACGGCGACACCGGCCTGCCCGACGGCGACGGCATCGACCTGATGCGGGAGATCATCGCCACCCAGCGGAAGATCCTCGCCGACGTCACCGGCAAGGACGTCACGACGATCCCCCAGGTGTGGACGCTCTACAAGGAGGTCCAGCGCTACTGGGACCGTGGCCTGCGTGCCCCCGAGGACGTGACCGTCGTCCTCACCGACGACAACTGGGGCAACATCCGCAAGCACCCCGACCCCGCGGAGCCCGCCCGTCCCGGCGGATACGGGCTGTACTACCACTTCGACTACGTGGGCGTGGGCCGCAACTACAAGTGGGTCGACACCACCTCCCTGCCGAACATGTGGGACCAGCTCCGCCAGGCGGTCGCCTACGGCAACCACGGACTGTGGGTCACCAATACGGGTGATCTCAAGGGCAACGAACTGCCCACCCAGTTCTTCCTCGACTACGCCTGGAACCCCGACCGCTGGGACCTCGACGCACTCCCCGAGTGGGAGCGCCGCTACGCCCGGCAGAACTTCGGCGAGGCCCAGGCCGGCGAGATCGCCTCGATCCTCGCCGAGTACGCGCGGCTCCAGTCGCTGCGCAAGCCCGAACTGCTCAACCGCAGGATCACCCTCGACCCGGACAAGGACCCCACCGAGGACGAGTCCGCGATCGTCTACGACGACCGGGCCACCCCCTTCTCGCTCACCGGGCACCGCGAGCTCGAACGCGTCACCGCCCGGTGGCGGCGGCTCGCCGAGCGGGCGGAGAAGGCCGCCCGGCGGCTGCCCGGGGCCGACCAGGACGCCTTCTTCGAACTCGTCGGCTACGAGGTCCTGGCCACCGCCAACCTCTACGCGCTGCGCGAGGCCGAGTTCACCAACCTGCTCTACGCCGCGCAGGGCCGGGCCGCCACCAACGACCTGGCGAGCAGTGCGGAGGCCCGGCTGAAGGACGACTTCGCCCTCCAGGACCGCTTCAACACCCGGGTGGCGGGCGGCAAGTGGAAGGGCTTCCAGACTCAGCCGCACATCGACTACGGCGACGTCGAACGGTACGGGCCCAACGCGCCCTGGCAGCAGCCGGAGCTGAACAACGTGGCCATCCCCGACGTGCTCTTCCCCGCGGTCCGGCGCGTCGAGCCGCCGGACCGGGCGGAGCCCGCGGTGGCCGTCGACGGCTCCGCCGACTGGTGGCCGCACTCCGCGGAGCGGGCCGTACTGCCCGAGTTCAGCCCCCACCAGACCCGCCCCGACCAGTACATCGAGGTCTTCAACCGGGGCCGCCGGGCCTTCGACTACCGCGTCACGACCTCCGCCCGCTGGCTGCGCGTCGACCGGCCGCACGGCCGCGTCGAGCAGCAGGTGCGTCTGACCGTGTCGGTCGACTGGGCGAAGGCGCCGGAGGGCAGGAGTGAGGCGGAGCTCGTGGTGCACGGACCCGGCGGCCGGATCACCACCGTCACCGCCGTGGCCCGCCGGCCCGACCGGGACACCGCCCGCGCGCTGCGCGGCTTCGTCGAGGCGGGCGGGTACGTGGCGATCGACGCCGAGCACCACAGCCGCGCGGTCGGCGCGCACGGAGTGGGCTGGCAGCGCGTGGACGGCATCGGCCGCGACGTCGCGGGCATGACACCGGTGCCGGTCACGGCCGCGCCGCGGACCCCCGGCGGGAACGCGCCCCGCCTGGAGTACGAGGTCAGCCTGCTGACGCCGGGCGAGGTCACCGTGTGGGCGTACCTGTCACCGCGCAACCCGGCCCTGGCCCACGCGGGACTGCGGTACGCGGTGTCCTTCGACGAGGACGCCCCGCAGACCGTGGACGTCATCGGCTCCACCGGCGCGGACGACGGGCTCATGAACAGGCAGTGGGCCCGCCACACCTCGGACAACGTCAACCGCACCGCCACTCGCCACACGATCGGGTCGGCCGGTGTGCACCGCCTGACCTTCTGGATGGTCGACCCGACCGTCGTCCTGCAGCGCCTGCTGATCGACACCGGCGGGCTGCGGCCGACGTATCTGGGCCCCTCGGAGAGCAGGCGGCTGCGCTGAGGCGCACGCACCCACGCGCCCACGGACACACCCCCCACCTCCCCGTTTCTCCCTTCCGCAGAGAGGCACACCCATGAACTCCAGCCGCACCGGCCTGCGAAGAGCCGCCCTCGCCGTGCTGAGCGCCGTCCTGGTGGCGACGGCCGCGGGCACCGCGCAGGCGCACCCCGGCAAGGTCGGGCCCGGAAAGGGCCACCACCACGGCAAGGGGCACCCGAAGCCCGCCGCCTCGCTGCGCGACCTCGCCGACCGCAGGCACGTCCTGATCGGCACCGCCGTCGACACCACGGCCCTCGCCGAGGACGGCGCCTACCGGGCCGCCACCGCCCGCGAGTTCAGCTCGGTCACCGCCGAGAACGTCATGAAGTGGGAGGTCGTGGAGCCCGAGCGGGGCCGGTACGACTGGTCGGCGGCCGACGAACTGGTCCGTTTCGCCCGCGCCCACGGCCAGCAGGTCCGCGGCCACACCCTGCTCTGGCACAACCAGCTCCCGGCCTGGCTGACCGAGGGCGTCGCCGACGGCTCCATCGACGCGAAGGAACTGCGGAAGATCCTGCGCGAGCACATCACCGCCGAGGTCAAGCACTTCAAGGGCAAGATCTACCAGTGGGACGTCGTCAACGAGGTGTTCGAGGAGGACGGCAGCCTGCGCGACTCGATCTGGCTCCAGCAGCTCGGCCCCTCGTACATCGCCGACGCCTTCCGCTGGGCCCACCGGGCGGACCCTGGGGCCAAGCTGTTCATGAACGACTACAACGTCGAGGGCGTCAACGCGAAGTCGACCGCCTACTACGAACTGGCGAAGAAGCTGCGCGCCCAGGGCGTTCCCGTGCAGGGCATGGGCGTGCAGGCCCACCTCGACATCCAGTACGGCTTCCCGACCGACCTCGCCGCCAACCTGGCCCGCTTCGACCGGCTCGGGCTGCGGACGGCGATCACCGAGGCCGACGTGCGCATGTTCACCCCCTCCGACCCGGCGAAGCTCGCCCGGCAGGCCTCCGACTACCGGGGGCTGCTCGCCGCCTGCCTCGCCACGAAGGGCTGCACCTCCTTCACGGTGTGGGGCTTCACCGACAAGTACTCCTGGGTGCCTGGCACCTTCGAGGGCGAGGGCGAGGCGAACATCCTCGACGCGGACTTCCGCCACAAGCCGGCGTACGAGGCGCTGCGGGAGGAACTGGCGAAGCGCCACTGAGAGGGGCCCCTGGAACGCCGGCGGTCGCGGAGGTCAGGTCCGCGGCCGCCGGTCCCGCGCCGAGGGGGGTTGTACGGGCGGCCCGTACGGGAGGGCATCGGACCCGTACCGGTTGGATCACAGCTGCCGTGAACGTCCCGCACCCCTTGTGAACTGCGAGGACGCGGCTTAGTAATGATCCCTCCGCCCTCAGCGTCCCACCTTCCGCGCAGCCCGATGAGAGTGAGCCCGTGAGCACCGTCCCGCCCCCCGAGCAGCCCGACGAGGACTCGTCCTCCTTCTCCGAGCAGGAGTGGGCCGCGTTCCAGCGCGACGCGGCGGAGGGCGGCGGCGCGGCCCCGCCGAAGGAGCCCTCGGCACGGGCCCGGGTGGTGGCCCGGCGGCTGCGGGAGCAGGACGCGGCGGTCGAGCGGAGCGGTGGGGGACGTCGGCGGTGGCGCCGCGGCGGCAAGGCGGCCCGGCCCTCTCCGGCGACCCCGCCCGGCTGGCGTACGGGCCCCGCCTGGCAGGAGATGAACGGCCGCCGGGGGCGCCGGCGCGGACTGTGGTCGGCGGTCGGCGTGGTGGCGGCCGTGGCACTGGTGGCCGTCGCCGTCCGCCCCTCCCTGCTGACGGACCGGCTGCCCGGCCACGACGCCGCGGCTGACTCCGCCCCCTCCGCGCTGCCCGCCGAGACCGCGCTGCCGACCGGTGCGCCCGGCGCCGTCGACCAGGCCGGGACGCCCACCCGCGCCCACCCCTTCCTCGGCTCCCCGGCCCGCTCCTGGGCCGGCGGCGCGGACGCCATCGTGCTGCCGACGGCCAAGGCGGCCGGGGGACTGAGCAAGGACGAGGTGGCACTCGCGCTGCGCCGCACCAAGGAGTTCCTGGTCGCCTCCAACCTGGACCCGAAGGTGCTGCGGGGCGGCTCCGCCGACGGAGCGCTGGCGCTCCTCGACCCCCAGCAGCCCGACCTGCTGCCCGAGATCCGCCGCGCCCTGCGCTCCCCGGCCCGCACGCACGACCCGCTGAACTACGTCACCCGCTTCGACCCCCAGCAGGTCGTGCTCGCCGGTGACACCGTCAAGGTGCGCGGCCACCTCACCTTCGACGCGGGCAAGGCGGGCCAGGTGCGGGTGCACGCGGACTACAGCTTCGTCTACCCGCTCGTGCACACGGAGGCGGACGGCGACAGCCGGGTCGCGCGCACCATCGTGCGCCGCGAGCTGACCATGACCCTCAACGACCCGGCCAAGTGGATCGCCACCAAGGGCAAGCTGTCGCTGACCGAGAACGACGCCCACTTCTACAACTTCGAGTGCGGCGTGTACGACGGCTACATCCACCCCGTCTTCCCCGGCGACACCCCCACAGGCGCCCCCGCCACGGGCCCCGAGACGGATCCCTACGACCGCAGCGCCACCCTGGAGGGCGAGGCGGACGCGCGGGAGGAGTGCGGGACGGTCACGCGGACGTGACCGTCCAGGCGGAGAGGCCCGCGGGCACCAGGTCCTCTCGACTCACCGGCCCAGGTAAGTGATCTGCACGATGAACACGCGTTCGCTGCGTACGACGGTCTGGTAGGCGAACATCCCGCCCGGAAGGAGGACGTCACCGCCCTTCGGGTCGTGCCCCTCGTGGCTTCGGCCGTGCACGTGCAGTGCTTCGGCCGCTCTGACCAACTCGTCGGCTCTGCGTTCCATCTCGGTACGGAAGCCCACTGGGACGGCGCGGGCGGCTTCCTCGGCGGCGAAGGCGTATTCCCAGGCCCAGCTCAAGCGCGTACTGCCTTCATGGCCTCGTCCAGAACAGCGCTCAGCTCCCGCAAGGCCGTGGCGGCGACGGTCGGGTCCTCGTGTTCCAGATCCTCCTGGGCGCGGGCATGCCGGGCGAAGAGGTCGGGGCGGCGGGCGATCTCGATGTCCCTGGCCCATGTCAGAACCCAGCTCTGCACCGGGCTGAGCGACTGCCACTCCACGGCCTTGGCGAAGGCCTCGTCCTTGGTCCGCTGCATCTCCGGCAGGCGGCTGGGGGCGACCACGGCGAGGGCGGCTCGCAGGGCTTCCGGAGTCTGCTCGGGGCGGGGGACCAGCTCGTGTCCGTGGTCGGCCTGCGTGCTCATGGAGTCCTCCCGGGGTCGCACTGGCCAGGGTAACCGGGTGGGACTGCCGGGGTAGGGGTGCGCGAACATGGTGTGCCGTTCCTTCTGGTCAGTGGGTGTACGCGAGCCCGCGGCCGGGGGAGGACGCCGCCGCTCGGCAGTCGCCGCACAGGCCCGGTTCCGGGGCGCGGAAGGCGCGGTCGCAGCCCTCGCAGTTGTGCAGGGGGTGCCGCGTCGGTGGTGGGGCCGCCGGGGCGCGCACCGGCGGCGGGGGCGGCAGCAGGGCGGTGAGGCGGTGGGCCAGCAGGGCCGCGGGGCGGCGCAGGTCGTCCTCCGCGGGCAGGTCGGCTGTCAGGGCAGTACGGACGGCGGACAGCGGCACGTCGTACTGCATCCACGCGACGACACCGGGTGCGAGGTGCGCCGTGTCGCAGGCCGAGAACACCAGACGGGGGTTTTGGCGGCGCAGGCCGCAGAGGAAGTCGACGGCCTTCTCCAGCATGTCAGGGGAGTGGCAGGGCGGCCGGGGCACGGGCGGGAGGGGGTGTGGTCCGCGCTTGCGGCGGGGTTCGGCGCCGGGGACGCCCTCCGGGGCCGCTTCGGGTCCCGGTGACGGTGGCGGTGCCTTCGGCGGCGTCGTCCGGGCGGGGGCGTGCGCGCGGGACGCACCCGGCTGGTTGCAGGAGATTGTGCGGGTGACGAGGCGGCCGGAGGGTGTGCGTACGCGTTCGCGCCGCAGGTAGCCGTGGGCCTCCAGCTCGCGCAGACCGGCCGCGATCCGCGTGCGGCCCTCGGGGAAACGCGTGGCGAGCGTCTTGATGTCCACGAGGGTGTTGCTCGGCAGCGACTGGATGTGCACGGCCAGCGCGATGGCGACCAGCGAGAGCGTGGGGTGCTGGGCGAGGTGATTGCCGATCACCGTGAAGCGGCTGGTGTGGCGGGTGTTGTCGTGGGTGACGCCGTAGGCGTGCCCGCCAGGGCGGGGATTCGCCCGGGAGGGGGGCCGGTGTCCGGCGGGAGCTGACGGGGCGTGCGGGGGCACGTTAGTGTTTTGGGTATCCATCGGGAAGAGGCTTGCTTCCTAGGTGGTCAGGCCCTCGTTCGGGATTCCAGGTCCCGGCCGGGGGCCGACGTATGTTTGGGGCTTTCGCGCTGAGAGTAGGGCAGTCGGGGGCCCCGAAATCCAGCCGAGCCGGTGATGTTCACCCGCGTGAGTGAGCGGCTCCGCGCCGCTGACCGGCGGCGGGAAGGGTGGGCTTGGTGCGGTTTCTTTCCCCCCGAGTTCCTTGAGTGGTTACCGTCCGCGACACCGAAGCCCGCACGTGCGGATTCCGGTGCCGGGCGCCGCCGTTGCCCCGGGAACTGTCGGCGCACTGTCCAGTGCTGTCCGGACGGTCGGCCTCGTTGCCAGGGGTAGGGCGTCGCGGTACGACGCGGACTACGGAGGGGCGCGGCATGTCGGTGGACGGCGAGGCGGTACGGCCGGGGGCGGAGAGCGGTGAGGCGGACGAGCCGGGGTGGGAGGTGGACCCCGACGACGAGTGGGGTGTCGCCGTACTCACCACGGTGGGGCGGCAGTTGAGGCTGCGGAGGGAGGCGGCGGGCCTGCGCGCAGCCGAGTTCGGGACCGCCGTCGGGTACGGCGAGGACCTCGTCTACAAGGTGGAGGGCGGCAAGCGGATCCCCCGGCAGGACTATCTGGCCAGGGCGGACGAGGTACTGGGCGCGGATGGGCTGATCGCGGCGGCGTGGGAGGACGTGAAGAAGGTCCGGTATCCGAAGACGGTTCGTGACATCGCGAAGCTGGAGGCTCAGGCTGCGGAGGTCGGGGTGTACGTGTGCAACAGCATCAGTGGGTTGCTGCAGACGCCGGATCACGCGCGGGCACTCTTTCAAGCCGCGCAGCCACCGTACTCACCGGATGACGTGGACCGCATGGTGGCCGCCCGTATGGCCCGCAGGGCGATCTTCGAACGGAACCCGGCTCCCTCCATCAGTTTCGTGCTGGAAGAGGCGACGCTTCGGCGCGAGGTCGGGGGAACAATGGTGTGGCGGCAGCAGCTCGAACATCTGTTGGAGGTCGGGCGGTTCCACAACGTCACGCTGCAGGTGATGCCGACGAAGACCGACGCCCACCCCGGTGTGGACGGCAGGATCGAGGTACTGAAGTTCCCCGACGGTACGGCGGTGGGCCGCTCAGACGGTGCGTTCAACGGGCGGCCGACGTCCGACCCGAAACAGCTGCGCATCCTTGAGCTGCGGTATGGAAGCATCCGGGCGCAGGCTCTCGCGCCCCGGGAGTCCCTGGCCTTCGTCGAGCGACTACTGGGAGAAACATGATCCGCAATGCCTCCGCCGGTGAGGGCTCAGCACTGGTGTGGTTCAAGAGCAGCTACAGCGACGGCACCGATGGCAATTCCTGCGTCGAACTCGCCCTCACCCCCCACACCGTGCACGTCCGCGACTCCAAGCACCTCGAAGGGCCCCGTCTCGCGCTCGCGCCCTCCGTGTGGGCGCGTTTCACGGTGTACGTCTCGCAGGGCCGGCCAGGGACCGCCGGTCAGTAGGTCGGGCAGGGCCCTGGCCATACGGTTTACGTGTGCGTAACACTTGACGGGTCGGCCGCTCCGCGGACCGCCCCCGTGGGGTGCGTCCGAACGGCGGCCGTTTCCCCGCGCGCGGCAACGGCGCCGAGCGCTCTCGACCGGTTCCGTACGACGCTGTCGTACGACCGGTAGCAGCCGTGCCAGAAAGGGAATCCGTGGCGACACGACCCGTGACGAAGCAGTCCGCCCTGTCCACGCTCGAACACCTCCGTGCGGAGATCGAGCAGCGCAACCCGGCCCAGCCGGAGTTCCACCAGGCCGTCCACGAGGTGCTGGAGACGCTGGCGCCCGTGCTGGAGGCCCGGCCCGAGTACGCGGAGCCGGGGCTCGTCGAGCGGCTGTGCGAGCCGGAGCGGCAGATCATCTTCCGGGTGCCGTGGACCGACGACCACGGGCATGTGCGGGTCAACCGCGGTTTCCGCGTCGAGTTCAACAGCGCGCTCGGCCCCTACAAGGGCGGCCTGCGCTTCCACCCGACCGTGAACCTGGGCGTCATCAAGTTCCTCGGCTTCGAGCAGGTCTTCAAGAACGCGCTGACCGGTCTGGGCATCGGCGGCGGCAAGGGCGGCAGCGACTTCGACCCGCACGGGCGCAGCGACGCGGAGGTCATGCGGTTCTGCCAGTCGTTCATGACGGAACTCCAGCGGCACATCGGCGAGCACACCGACGTGCCCGCCGGTGACATCGGCGTCGGCGGCCGCGAGATCGGCTACCTGTTCGGCCAGTACCGGCGGATCACCAACCGCTGGGAGGCCGGCGTGCTCACCGGCAAGGGCCCGCTGTGGGGCGGTTCCCTGATCCGCCCGGAGGCCACCGGTTACGGCAACGTGCTGTTCGCGGCGGCGATGCTGCGCCGCCGGCGCGGGGAGGACCTGGAGGGGCAGACGGCGGTCGTCTCGGGCTCCGGGAACGTGGCGATCTACACGATCGAGAAGCTCACCGCCCTCGGCGCCAACCCCGTCACCTGCTCGGACTCCTCCGGCTACGTCATCGACGACAAGGGCATCGACGTCGAGCTGCTCAAGCAGGTCAAGGAGGTCGAGCGCGGCCGCGTCGACCTCTACGCCGAGCGCCGGGGCGCCTCCGCGCGGTTCGTGCCCGGCGGGCGGGTCTGGGACGTCCCGGCCGACCTCGCGCTGCCCTCGGCCACGCAGAACGAGCTGGACGCGGACGCCGCCGCCACCCTGATCCGCAACGGCGTCAAGGCGGTCTCCGAGGGCGCCAACATGCCCACCACCCCCGAGGCCGTGGACGCCCTGCGGCAGGCGGGCGTCGCCTTCGGCCCCGGCAAGGCGGCGAACGCGGGCGGGGTCGCGGTCAGCGCCCTGGAGATGGCGCAGAACCACGCCCGTACGACCTGGACGGCGGCGCGGGTGGAGGAGGAGCTGAGCGGCATCATGAACGCCATCCACACCACCTGCGACGAGACCGCCGAGCGCTACGGCGCCCCGGGCGACTACGTCACCGGGGCCAACATCGCCGGCTTCGAACGCGTGGCCGACGCGATGCTGGCGCAGGGAGTCATCTGAGACGCGGGGGTGCGGCCGGGGTGCGCGCGACCCGGCCGCCGTCTCAGACCTTGCGGGCGGGCGTCCCCGGCGTGCCGGAGGCCTCGGGCGACGGGTCGGGCCGCCACAGCCAGGGCTGACCCTCCGGCGTCAGGCCCGCGGCCACCGGGCCCCGGCGCGGGGAGCCGTGCAGGACGAAGCCGTCCAGGGAGTCCGTCGTGGACGTGGTGTGTCTGCCGGTCGTGCGGTGGACGAGGCGGAGCCGGCCGTCCAGCGCCCGGCCCAGCAGATGGGCGCCGGCCGCGACGACGGGGCCGTAGCCGGGGAAGGACACCGCGCCGCCCGCCGGGGCGAGGAGCGCGGGGGAGGCGGGCGGACGGAAGTACAGGTGTCCGTCCGCCACGGCTATCGCGTCCGCCGGGACCCTCGGACCGCTCTTCATCCCCGGCACGGGGGAGGGGCCCTCGGGGGTCCAGTGGTGCACGTCCTCGCGGCCCGGCGCGTACACGTGCACCTCGCCGTCCGCCCCCACCACGGCGGTGAGTCCGTCCTGCACCTGCCCGCCGCCCAGGTTCCGCCACGGCGACCAGACGCCGCCGGTCTCCCGGACCCGGGTGCTGATGCCCTGGTCGGCATTGCGCACGAAGAGGTGGACGCGGCCGTCGGGCGCGGTCACCGCGACGGGGACGCCGATGCGCCGGCCCCGGTCGGCGTCGACGCCCTCGGGATTGCCGAGCCCGGTCCACGCCTTGAAGGCACCGCCCGGCGCGCGCTGCTCCAGCAGCACGATCTCCCGCGTATCGGCTCCGCCGAGGCCCTGGACGGACGCGAACCGCAGCCCCAGGAGCAGCAGCCGGCCGTCGTCGAGGACCGCCGAACCCAGCGTGGGCGCGAGCGGGCCGCCGCCCAGGTCGGACGGCTCGCCGAACGTACCGTCCGCCCCCTCCTGCCAGCGCACCGCGCGCATGCCGAGCACGCCGTACGCGGTGAGCCGCCCGTCCGCCGTCTCGGTCAGCGCGAGCCGGGGGCCGGGGTGGCGGTAGTGCGTGGAGCGGACCCAGCGCTTGCGGTTGCGCAGCGGCCGGTCGCCGCCCACGTTGTAGTCGCCGCAGCCGGCCTCGTTGCCGCAGTTCCACTCGGGGGAGCCGCCGTAGGGCACCAGGTGGGCGGCCTTGGGGGTGAGGACCGCGCGCGGGAGGTTGTCCGGCCAGTGCCGGTTGTAGTAGGCGCGGTAGGCGACGGTGCTGAACTCCGGCGGCCCGTCCGGTCCGCTCGTCCGTGCCCAGCGGGCCAGTGCGGCCCAGGTGAAGGAGGCGACGGCGGTGTGGTCGGCGTGGTCGGAGTAGCCGGGCTGCTCGCTGTCGCGGATGCGGGCGAGACGGTCGCTGACCTGGATGTCCGGGTCGGGGTCCAGGGTGTGCACGAGGGTGGGGCGGTAGTGCTCGAACAGCCCGACGAGGACGTCGAGAAGGTCCTCGTGGTCGTAGGAGCGCACGCGCTGCACGGGTGAGCCGTCGGGGACGACGGTGGCCAGCCGCAGCCCGGTCTGCCGCCACAGCGCGGGCACGCCCATCTGCCGGAAGGGGGTGTGCATGGCCAGGTCGAGATGGATCAGCTCGATGCGTCGGCCCTCGTGTTCGAGGGTGTTCAGCTCGGCGTGGTGCCCGCCCGGCAGGGCGAGGGAGGATTCATTCCATCGCGTGAAGATGGGCAGCCCCAGCTGACTCGCGTAGCTCTGCCGCAGGCCCTGGTGGCGGGCGGAGGAGTACGCGTTCTTGTCGGCGGGCGGGGGCGGGAGCCCGGGCGTCTTGTTGACGCCGTCGGCCTCGCCCGCGGTGACGTACACGCAGACCAGGGGGGTGCCGGCGGCCAGCGCGTACTGGGTGTCCGGGTTCATGAAGTACAGGTCGTCGTCGGGGTGCGCGAGCACCTGCATCAGCAGCGCGCGCCGGCCCTGCACGGCGGGACGCCCCGAGACGGGGGCGGGCCCGGCGGTGGGTGCCTTGGCGGAGGCGTCGCCGGCCCGGGTCAGGCCGTACCCGACGACGGCCCCGCCCAGCCCGACGGCACCACCGACGAGCACGGCCCGCCGGGCGGTCCCGGACCTGCCGGTCCCCGGGGTGCCGGTACCGGAGCCCCCGGTACCGCTGTCCGTACTGTCCTTCGCGTGCCGTTTCGCCCTGTCTGCCCACGCAGCCCGGGCATGCCTGAACCGCATGCTCCACACTCCGATCGCCGCCTTGCAGCGGTCGGGTGCGCTGCGTGCTCAGTGGTCCCGGAGCCGTACGGAGCCCGTCCCGCCCTGCGGGCCGGTCCGTGCGGCTTCCGACAGAAGAGAGGGGAGCGGGAGGGATGCGGTTCCCCGCGAGGACGCCTTCCGTTCACCGGCGGGCGTGATGTCGATCACCGCGCGGCGCGGGGGCGGTGACGGCGAACGGCCGCCGCGCGCAGGGAACTTGCCCTGTGTGCGGCGGCCGTCCGGGACCGCGTGCCGTGCGGCGGGTGCGCCGGTCAGTGCGCGGCCGCGCCCGCCGGGGCGCCCCGGCCCTGCGGGCGGGCGACCACCAGGACGCCCGAGGCCACGGCGGCGATCAGCATCGCGGCCACGCCCCACCAGATGGCGTTGGTGTAGCCGTGCACGATGCCCTCGCGCGCCACCTGCCGCATCCCGGCGCCGCTGGTGCGGTGCTCGCTGATGTACGTGGCGGTCGCCGAGGTGGCGATCGTGTTCAGCAGCGCGGTACCGAGCGAACCGCCCACCTGCTGCGAGGTGTTGACCATCGCGGAGGTCACGCCGGCGTCCTGCGGGCGCACGCCGTGGGTCGCGGTGGAGAAGACCGGCATGAAGGTCAGGCCCATGCCGAGCCCGAGCAGCAGTTCCGCCGGGAGGATGTGCGTGGCGTACGCGGAGTCGACGCCGAGCTGGGTCAGTACCAGCAGCCCCGAGGCCGCGAGCAGCATGCCGGGCACCATCAGCGCCCGCGCGGGCACGCGCGGCAGCAGCCGGGCGGAGATCTGCGTGGAGCCGATGATGATCGACGCGGACATCGGCAGGAAGGCCAGACCACTCCTGACCGGCGAGTATCCGAGGATGCCCTGGAGGTAGTAGGTCATGAAGAGGAACAGGCCGAACATGCCGATCGTGGCGAGGGCCATCGTCAGGAAGGACCCGGCCCGGTTGCGGTCGCTGAGGATGCGCAGCGGCAGCAGCGGGTGCTTGGCCTTGCCCTGCCAGAGCACGAAGGCCACGAGCAGCGCCAGGCCGCCGAAGAGCAGGGTCAGCACCAGGGCGTCGCTCCAGCCGCGCGGCTCGGCCTCGGAGAAGCCGTAGACGACGGCGACCAGGCCGCCGCAGCCGAGGATGACACCGGGGACGTCGAGCCGGGACTCGCTGTGCCCGGGGCGGTCGTGCAGCAGGATCAGGGCGCCGATCACCGCGACGGCCGCGATCGGGATGTTGACGTACAGGCACCAGCGCCAGTTCGCGTACGAGGTGAGCACGCCGCCGAGGAGCAGGCCGAGCGCGGCGCCCGCGCCGGCGATGGCGCCGTAGATGCCGAAGGCCTTGCCGCGCTCGCGCGGGTCGGTGAACGTCGTGGTCATCAGGGAGAGCGCGGAGGGCGCGAGGACGGCGCCGAAGACGCCCTGCAGGGCGCGCGCGCCGAAGAGCATGCCGGGGCTGCCGGCCGCGCCGCCGATCGCGGAGGCCACGGCGAAGCCGACCAGGCCGATGATGAAGGTGCGCTTGCGGCCGACCAGGTCGGCGATGCGGCCGCCGAGCAGCAGCAGGCCGCCGAAGGCCAGGGTGTAGGCGGTGATGACCCACTGGCGGTTGCCGTCGGTCATGCCCAGCGCCTTCTGCGCGGAGGGCAGTGCGATGTTCACGATGGTCGCGTCGAGGACGACCATCAGCTGGGCCAGCGCGATGACGACCAGACCCCACCAGCGGCGGGGGTCCGGGGCCTCGACGGCGCTGCCGGAGGTGGGTGCCGGGGCCGTGCGTATGGCCTCGGCGGATGAGGAGTCGCTCATGTCGCGGGGTGTCGCTTCCTTGGGTTCGTGAGGGTTGTTCACTCGGGCCCCCTGGCCCGGACCGTCACTTACGCGGATCGTCAGTATCGCTGATCGTCACCAAAGGATACGCTATCCGTATGACGGGCGCGCAACTTCCGGGTGACCTCGACGGCGCTCTGGCCGCGAGGCTGGGCTATCTGCTGAAGAACGCCTATTTCCGGCTCAGTGAACGGATGACGGCGGCGCTGGACCCCTACGGGATGAACCCGCGCGAGCTCGGCGTGCTCTCGGCGATCCAGGCGGGCGGCATCGAGGAGGGCGGCCAGGAGTGGTCGCAGATGGAGCTCGCCGGACGCCTCGGGGTGGACCGGACCACGATGGTGGCGCTCATCGACGGCCTGGAGCGCAAGGGACTGGTCGAACGGCGCCGCAGCGCGCGTGACCGGCGGCGCAACGTCGTCCTGCTGACGGCGGAGGGGGAGCGGTGCCGCCGCGAGGCGGACGTGGCGCGGCTACAGGTCGAACGCGAGTTCCTGGCCCCCCTGGACGAGGAGACGGCCGCGGTGCTCACCGAGGCGCTGCGCACCCTGTTCGCGGCCCACGGCCGGGTGAGCCGGCCCCACTGCCCGCCGTCGTCCGCCACGTGAACCGCGTCACACCCGCGGGCCTCGTGAGGGGTCCGGATGACGCTCCCGGGCGCCGCGCGACCCCCGTTGGTTTGATGCGCGTCACCTTCGGGGTATTGTCCTGCGCTCAATTGGCGCGCGAAGCGCCCCGTATGGCAGACTAGCGGGGTTGCTCGGTCGAGTGCCGATGCTGCGCGCCTCCCGCCGGGAGGACCGGAAGCGAGTCCCACAGTACTCGTCGTTCCAACCGCCCTCGGGCGGCTCTGGGGCGGACGTACGGGAATCTTCCGGGAAGTGTCAGCGGGGTACCGGCCAGGCGCCCGGTGGGCCTCTCGCCCCCGGTCCGCGGTTCCGGAAGGGCCCGTGTTTCCCAGAGCAGGGATGTTCGAACAAGGGACATCTGTGTCAGCGGGAGCGCGACACGCCCGACCGCGTGGGTCGGCAGAGGCGGGAAGGGGAGCACACGCCCCCCGGGTACCAGAGCGTTACGAGAGACAGGACTACGAAGTAGCCATGGCGGGACAGAAGATCCGCATCCGGCTCAAGGCCTACGACCACGAGGTCATCGACTCCTCGGCGAAGAAGATCGTCGAGACGGTGACGCGCACTGGTGCGTCGGTCGCGGGCCCGGTGCCGCTGCCCACTGAGAAGAACGTGTACTGCGTCATCAAGTCGCCGCACAAGTACAAGGACTCGCGCGAGCACTTCGAGATGCGCACGCACAAGCGCCTGATCGACATCCTCGACCCGACCCCCAAGACCGTTGACTCTCTGATGCGACTCGACCTCCCGGCCGGTGTCGACATCGAGATCAAGCTCTGAAGGCCGGTGATCTGAAGATGACCAAGCAGATCAAGGGCATCCTGGGCGAGAAGCTCGGCATGACGCAGGTGTGGGACGAGAACAACCGTGTCGTCCCGGTCACCGTCGTCAAGGCCGGTCCCAACGTCGTCACCCAGGTCCGCACGAACGACGCCGACGGCTACGAGTCCGTCCAGATCGCGTTCGGCGACATCGACCCCCGCAAGGTGAACAAGCCCCTCAAGGGCCACTTCGCCAAGGCGGACGTCACCCCCCGCCGTCACCTCGTCGAGATCCGCACGGCCGACGCCGCCGAGTACACGCTCGGCCAGGAAGTCACCGCCGAGGTCTTCGAGTCCGGCGTGAAGGTCGACGTCACCGGCAAGAGCAAGGGCAAGGGCTTCGCCGGTGTCATGAAGCGTCACAACTTCAAGGGCCTCGGCGCCGGTCACGGCACCCAGCGCAAGCACCGCTCGCCGGGCTCCATCGGTGGCTGCGCCACCCCGGGCCGCGTGTTCAAGGGCCTCCGCATGGCGGGCCGCATGGGCAACGAGCGGGTCACCACCCAGAACCTGACCGTCCACGCCGTTGACGCGGAGAAGGGTCTGCTGCTCATCAAGGGCGCGGTTCCCGGTCCGAACGGCGGCCTCGTCCTGGTCCGCACCGCGGCCAAGGGGGCCTGAGGAACCGATGAGCACTGTTGACATCCTTTCGCCTGCCGGCGAGAAGACCGGTAGCGTCGAGCTCCCCGCGGAGATCTTCGGCGTGGAGAAGATCAGCATCCCGCTGATCCACCAGGTCGTCGTCGCGCAGAACGCCGCTGCCCGCCAGGGCACGCACAAGACCAAGCGTCGCGGCGAGGTCCGCGGTGGCGGCAAGAAGCCGTACCGCCAGAAGGGCACCGGCCGCGCCCGTCAGGGTTCGACCCGCGCCCCGCAGTTCGCCGGCGGTGGCGTCGTCCACGGCCCGCAGCCGCGTGACTACTCGCAGCGGACCCCGAAGAAGATGAAGGCGGCGGCCCTGCGCCACGCCCTCACCGACCGGGCCCGTCACGACCGGATCCACGTCGTCACCGGCGTGGTCGAGGGCGAGACCGCCTCCACCAAGGCCGCTCGGACGCTGTTCGGCAAGATCTCGGAGCGCAAGAACCTGCTCCTGGTCATCGACCGCGCCGACGAGGCCGCGTGGCTCTCCGCCCGCAACCTGCCCCAGGTCCACATCCTGGAGCCGGGCCAGCTGAACACGTACGACGTTCTCGTCTCGGACGACGTGGTCTTCACCCAGGCCGCCTTCGAGTCCTTCGTGTCCGGCCCGAACAAGGCCAACGACACCGAAGGGAGCGAGGCCTGATGGCTACGCGTCACCCGAGCATCGCCTCCAAGGCTGCGAAGGCCGCCAAGGCCGCGCGCGTCGCCAAGGCGCGCCGCCACGCCGCGGAAGGCAAGAACACCGTCGAGACCCCCGTCAGCAAGTCCTTCACGGACCCCCGTGACGTGCTGCTGAAGCCGGTCGTCTCCGAGAAGAGCTACGCCCTCCTCGACGACAACAAGTACACGTTCATCGTCGCGCCGGGCAGCAACAAGACCCAGATCAAGCAGGCCGTCGAGGCGGTCTTCGAGGTCAAGGTCACCGGGGTCAACACGATCAACCGGCAGGGCAAGCGCAAGCGCACCCGTACCGGCTTCGGTCAGCGTGCCGCCACCAAGCGCGCGATCGTGACCCTTGCCGAGGGCGACCGTATCGACATCTTCGGCGGACCGACCTCCTGACGGAGGTTCGGAACGTCCAGATAATCGGAACTTTCCGAGGACTGAGAGACAATGGGTATCCGCAAGTACAAGCCGACGACTCCTGGCCGTCGTGGCGCCAGCGTCGCCGACTTCGTCGAGGTCACGCGGTCCACGCCGGAGAAGTCGCTGGTCCGTCCCCTGCACAGCAAGGGCGGCCGTAACAATTCCGGTCGTGTGACCGTTCGCCACCAGGGTGGCGGACACAAGCGCGCCTACCGCGTGATCGACTTCCGTCGTCACGACAAGGACGGCGTGCCGGCGAAGGTCGCGCACATCGAGTACGACCCCAACCGCACCGCGCGCATCGCGCTGCTGCACTACGCGGACGGCGAGAAGCGCTACATCCTCGCCCCGCGTGGCCTGTCGCAGGGCGACCGCGTCGAGAACGGTCCCGGCGCCGACATCAAGCCGGGCAACAACCTCGCGCTGCGCAACATCCCGGTCGGTACCACGCTGCACGCCATCGAGCTGCGGCCGGGCGGCGGCGCCAAGTTCGCCCGCTCCGCCGGCGCCTCGGTGCAGCTGCTCGCGAAGGAGGGCTCGATGGCCCACCTCCGCATGCCGTCCGGTGAGATCCGCCTGGTCGACGTGCGCTGCCGCGCCACCGTCGGCGAGGTCGGCAACGCCGAGCAGTCGAACATCAACTGGGGCAAGGCCGGCCGCAAGCGCTGGCTGGGCGTCCGCCCGACCGTCCGTGGTGTGGTCATGAACCCCGTGGACCACCCGCACGGTGGTGGCGAGGGCCGTACCTCCGGTGGTCGCCACCCGGTGTCCCCGTGGGGCAAGAAGGAAGGTCGTACTCGTTCGCCCAAGAAGGCGTCGAACAAGTACATCGTCCGCCGCCGCAAGACGAACAAGAAGCGCTAGGAGCGGGTTCAGATGCCGCGCAGTCTCAAGAAGGGGCCCTTCGTCGACGACCACCTCATGAAGAAGGTGGACGTGCAGAACGAGGCAGGTTCCAAGAACGTCATCAAGACCTGGTCCCGTCGCTCGATGATCGTCCCGGCCATGCTGGGCCACACGATCGCGGTGCACAACGGCAAGACCCACATCCCGGTGTTTGTCACCGAGTCGATGGTCGGCCACAAGCTCGGCGAGTTCTCGCCGACGCGCACCTTCCGGGGTCACGTCAAGGACGACCGGAAGTCGAAGCGCCGCTAACAGCGGGGTGGAATGACCATGACAAACACTGAAGGGACAACCATGGAAGCCAGGGCCCAGGCGCGGTACATCCGCGTCACGCCCATGAAGGCCCGCCGCGTGGTGGACCTCATCCGTGGCATGGATGCCACGGAGGCTCAGGCGGTCCTGCGTTTCGCCCCGCAGGCCGCGAGCGTGCCGGTCGGCAAGGTGCTGGACAGCGCCATCGCCAACGCCGCGCACAACTACGACCACACCGACGCCGACAGCCTCTTCATCTCCGAGGCCTACGTCGACGAGGGTCCGACCCTGAAGCGGTTCCGGCCGCGTGCCCAGGGCCGTGCCTACCGGATCCGCAAGCGGACCAGCCACATCACCGTGGTCGTCAGCAGCAAGGAAGGAACCCGGTAATGGGCCAGAAGGTAAACCCGCACGGGTTCCGGCTCGGCATCACCACCGACTTCAAGTCGCGTTGGTACGCCGACAAGCTGTACAAGGACTACGTCAAGGAAGACGTCGCCATCCGTCGGATGATGACGTCCGGCATGGAGCGCGCCGGCATCTCGAAGGTGGAGATCGAGCGCACCCGTGACCGTGTGCGTGTGGACATCCACACCGCTCGTCCGGGCATCGTCATCGGCCGCCGCGGCGCCGAGGCCGACCGCATCCGCGGTGACCTCGAGAAGCTGACGGGCAAGCAGGTCCAGCTGAACATCCTCGAGGTCAAGAACCCCGAGACGGACGCTCAGCTCGTGGCCCAGGCCGTCGCCGAGCAGCTCTCCAGCCGTGTCTCCTTCCGCCGTGCCATGCGCAAGAGCATGCAGTCGGCGATGAAGGCGGGCGCCAAGGGCATCAAGATCCAGTGCGGTGGCCGCCTCGGCGGCGCCGAGATGTCCCGCTCGGAGTTCTACCGCGAGGGCCGCGTGCCCCTGCACACGCTCCGCGCGAACGTGGACTACGGCTTCTTCGAGGCCAAGACGACCTTCGGCCGCATCGGTGTGAAGGTCTGGATCTACAAGGGCGACGTCAAGAACATCGCCGAGGTCCGCGCCGAGAACGCCGCCGCCCGTGCCGGCAACCGCCCGGCCCGTGGCGGTGCCGACCGTCCGGCCCGCGGTGGCCGCGGTGGCGAGCGTGGCGGTCGCGGTCGTAAGCCGCAGCAGTCGGCTCCGGCAGCCGAGGCCCCCAAGGCCGACGCGCCCGCCGCTGCTCCGGCTGAGAGCACCGGAACGGAGGCCTGACCGACATGCTGATCCCCCGTAGGGTCAAGCACCGCAAGCAGCACCACCCGAAGCGCCGTGGTCAGGCCAAGGGCGGTACGACGGTCTCGTTCGGCGAGTACGGCATTCAGGCCCTCACGCCGGCGTACGTGACCAACCGCCAGATCGAGGCGGCCCGTATCGCCATGACCCGCCACATCAAGCGTGGCGGCAAGGTCTGGATCAACATCTACCCGGACCGCCCGCTCACGAAGAAGCCTGCCGAGACCCGCATGGGTTCCGGTAAGGGTTCTCCCGAGTGGTGGATCGCGAACGTGCACCCGGGACGGGTCATGTTCGAGCTGTCCTACCCCAACGAGAAGATCGCCCGTGAGGCGCTGACTCGTGCGGCCCACAAGCTGCCGATGAAGTGCCGGATCGTCAAGCGCGAGGCAGGTGAAGCGTGATGTCGGCCGGTACCAAGGCGTCCGAGCTGCGCGAACTGGGTGACGAGGAGCTTCTGGCGAAGCTCCGCGAAGCCAAGGAAGAGCTGTTCAACCTCCGCTTCCAGGCGGCGACCGGTCAGCTCGAGAACCACGGTCGGCTGAAGGCCGTCCGGAAGGACATCGCGCGGATCTACACCCTGATGCGTGAGCGCGAGCTGGGCATCGAGACGGTGGAGAGCGCCTGATGAGTGAGAGCAACGTGACTGAGCAGACTGCAGAGGCCCGCGGCTTCCGCAAGACCCGTGAGGGTCTCGTCGTCAGCGACAAGATGGACAAGACCGTCGTCGTCGCCGTCGAGGACCGCGTCAAGCACGCGCTGTACGGCAAGGTCATCCGCCGTACCAACAAGCTCAAGGCGCACGACGAGCAGAACGCCGCGGGTGTCGGCGACCGCGTCCTCCTCATGGAGACCCGGCCGCTGTCCGCGACGAAGCGCTGGCGCGTCGTCGAGATCCTCGAGAAGGCCAAGTAGGTAATTCCCGCAAGGGAATTCCCAACAGTACGTTCCTGCGGGGCATTCCTCGCAGGACAGTTCCGCCAGGCTCCACCGGGGCTGCTGCGCTCGATCAGAGCACGTCAGCCCCGGTGGGGAACCGGCAGACAAACAGGAGATAGACGTGATCCAGCAGGAGTCGCGACTGCGTGTCGCCGACAACACGGGTGCGAAGGAAATTCTCACCATCCGTGTGCTCGGTGGCTCCGGTCGCCGCTACGCGGGCATCGGTGACGTCATCGTCGCCACCGTCAAGGACGCGATCCCCGGTGGCAACGTGAAGAAGGGTGACGTCGTCAAGGCGGTCATCGTTCGCACCGTCAAGGAGCGCCGCCGTCCGGACGGCTCGTACATCCGCTTCGACGAGAACGCCGCCGTCATTCTGAAGAACGACGGCGACCCTCGCGGCACCCGTATCTTCGGCCCCGTGGGCCGTGAGCTGCGCGAGAAGAAGTTCATGAAGATCATCTCCCTCGCGCCGGAGGTGCTGTGAGCATGAAGATCAAGAAGGGCGACCTGGTTCAGGTCATCACCGGCAAGGACAAGGGCAAGCAGGGCAAGGTCATCGCGGCCTTCCCCCGCGAGGACCGCGTCCTGGTCGAGGGTGTCAACCGGGTCAAGAAGCACACCAAGGCCGGCCCGACCGCCAGCGGCTCGCAGGCCGGCGGCATCGTGACCACCGAGGCCCCCGTCCACGTCTCCAACGTCCAGCTGGTCGTGGAGAAGGACGGCAACAAGGTCGTCACGCGTGTCGGTTACCGCTTCGACGAGGACGGCAACAAGATCCGCGTTGCCAAGCGGACGGGTGAGGACATCTGATGGCTACCACCACCACTCCGCGACTGAAGACGAAGTACCGCGAGGAGATCGCGGGCAAGCTGCGTGACGAGTTCAAGTACGAGAACGTCATGCAGGTCCCCGCGCTCGTCAAGATCGTGGTCAACATGGGTGTCGGCGACGCCGCCCGTGACTCCAAGCTCATGGACGGTGCCGTCCGTGACCTGACCACCATCACCGGTCAGAAGCCGGCCGTCACCAAGGCCCGCAAGTCCATCGCGCAGTTCAAGCTGCGCGAGGGTCAGCCGATCGGTGCCCACGTCACGCTCCGTGGCGACCGCATGTGGGAGTTCCTGGACCGCACCCTGTCGCTCGCGCTCCCGCGCATCCGCGACTTCCGCGGTCTGTCCCCCAAGCAGTTCGACGGCCGTGGCAACTACACCTTCGGTCTCACGGAGCAGGTCATGTTCCACGAGATCGACCAGGACAAGATCGACCGCGTCCGGGGTATGGACATCACCGTGGTCACCACGGCGACCAACGACGCCGAGGGCCGCGCGCTCCTCCGTCACCTCGGCTTCCCCTTCAAGGAGGCGTGAGCGAGATGGCGAAGAAGGCTCTGATCGCGAAGGCTGCCCGCAAGCCCAAGTTCGGCGTGCGCGCCTACACCCGCTGCCAGCGCTGTGGGCGTCCGCACTCCGTCTACCGCAAGTTCGGCCTGTGCCGTGTGTGCCTCCGTGAGATGGCTCACCGCGGCGAGCTGCCGGGCGTGACCAAGAGCTCCTGGTAAAACCCCACTTGGGGTGAACCAGGACTCTCGGTAAGCAACTGGGGTCGGCAGGAGGCCCGCTCCGCATGCCGTAGGCTTGCGGGGTTGGGCGCCTGCCGTGCCCCGCACGTACGCGGGCTCCGCCCGCCAATGAATGCTTACTACGCCGTAGGTCCACCGCGCCGCACCCGTCCCGTCTCGGATCGGGGAGAGGGATGGCGCACCAGGAAACCCCGGCGAGAGAGGCCGAAGGCCAATTCATGACCATGACTGATCCGATCGCAGACATGCTCACGCGTCTGCGTAACGCGAACTCGGCGTACCACGACTCCGTGGCGATGCCGGCATCGAAGATCAAGTCTCACATCGCGGAGATCCTCCAGCAGGAGGGCTTCATCACGGGCTGGAAGGTCGAGGACGCCGAGGTCGGCAAGAACCTCGTCCTGGAGCTGAAGTTCGGCCCCAACCGTGAGCGCTCCATCGCGGGCATCAAGCGGATCTCCAAGCCCGGTCTCCGGGTGTACGCGAAGTCCACCAACCTGCCGAAGGTGCTGGGCGGCCTGGGCGTGGCGATCATCTCCACGTCGCACGGGCTCCTCACCGACAAGCAGGCCGGCAAGAAGGGCGTGGGTGGGGAAGTCCTCGCCTACGTCTGGTAACGGAAGGGAACGGAGGAAACAGCTATGTCGCGCATCGGCAAGCTCCCCATCGCGGTTCCCGCCGGCGTGGACGTCACCATCGACGGCCGTCAGGTGCAGGTGAAGGGGCCCAAGGGCACCCTGTCGCACACCATCGCGGCGCCGATCGAGATCGCTAAGGGTGAGGACGGCGTCCTGAACGTCACCCGCCCGAACGACGAGCGTCAGAACAAGGCCCTGCACGGCCTGTCCCGCACGCTGGTGGCGAACATGATCACCGGCGTGACCCAGGGTTACGTGAAGAAGCTCGAGATCAGCGGTGTCGGTTACCGCGTGACGGCCAAGGGTTCGAACCTCGAGTTCGCGCTCGGCTACAGCCACCCGATCACCGTCGAGGCACCCGAGGGCATCACCTTCAAGGTGGAGGCCCCGACCCGCTTCTCGGTCGAGGGCATCGACAAGCAGAAGGTGGGCGAGGTCGCGGCGAACATCCGCAAGCTGCGCAAGCCCGACCCGTACAAGGCCAAGGGTGTCAAGTACGAGGGTGAAGTCATCCGCCGCAAGGTCGGAAAGGCGGGTAAGTAAGCCATGGCATACGGGCAGAAGATCGCCAAGGGCGATGCCTACAAGCGCACCGCCATCAAGCGGCGCCACATCCGGATCCGCAAGAAGGTCTCCGGTACGGCCGAGCGCCCCCGCCTGGTCGTGACCCGCTCCAACCGTCACATCGTGGCGCAGGTGATCGACGACCTCAAGGGGCACACCCTGGCGTCGGCGTCCACCCTGGACACGTCGATCCGCGGCGGCGAGGGCGACAAGTCCTCGCAGGCCAAGCAGGTCGGCGCCCTGGTCGCCGAGCGTGCCAAGGCCGCCGGTGTCGAGGCCGTCGTGTTCGACCGTGGTGGCAACCAGTACGCCGGGCGCATCGCCGCCCTGGCGGACGCCGCCCGCGAGGCCGGGCTCAAGTTCTGAGCCGCTGTAGCTAGCGGAAAGAGAGAGGTAATCCAATGGCTGGACCCCAGCGCCGCGGTGGCGGTGCCGGTGGCGGCGAGCGGCGGGACCGGAAGGGCCGTGACGGCGGAGCATCCGCCGCCGAGAAGACCGCGTACGTCGAGCGCGTCGTCGCGATCAACCGTGTCGCCAAGGTTGTGAAGGGTGGTCGTCGCTTCAGCTTCACCGCGCTGGTCGTGGTGGGCGACGGTGACGGCACCGTGGGTGTCGGATACGGCAAGGCCAAGGAGGTGCCGGCCGCCATCGCCAAGGGTGTGGAGGAGGCCAAGAAGCACTTCTTCAAGGTCCCCCGCATCCAGGGCACCATCCCGCACCCGATCCAGGGTGAGAAGGCTGCCGGCGTCGTGCTGCTCAAGCCCGCGTCCCCCGGTACCGGTGTCATCGCCGGTGGTCCGGTGCGCGCCGTGCTCGAGTGCGCCGGCATCCACGACATCCTGTCGAAGTCGCTCGGCTCCGACAACCAGATCAACATCGTGCACGCGACCGTGGAGGCCCTCAAGGGCCTGCAGCGTCCCGAGGAGGTCGCGGCCCGCCGCGGTCTGCCGCTCGAGGACGTCGCTCCCGCGGCCCTGCTGCGTGCGCGTGCCGGGGCAGGTGCGTAATCATGGCGCAGCTCAAGATCACGCAGGTCAAGTCCTACATCGGCAGCAAGCAGAACCACCGCGACACCCTGCGTTCCCTTGGTCTCAAGGGCATCAACACGCAGGTCGTCAAGGAGGACCGCCCCGAGTTCCGCGGCATGGTGCACACCGTCCGCCACCTCGTGTCGGTCGAGGAGGTCGACTGATCATGGCGGAGAACAACCCGCTCAAGATCCACAACCTCCGTCCGGCCCCGGGCGCCAAGACCGCCAAGACCCGTGTCGGTCGTGGTGAGGCGTCGAAGGGCAAGACGGCCGGTCGTGGTACCAAGGGAACGAAGGCCCGTTACCAGGTTCCGGAGCGCTTCGAGGGTGGCCAGATGCCCCTCCACATGCGTCTTCCGAAGCTGAAGGGCTTCAAGAACCCGTTCAAGACCGAGTACCAGGTCGTGAACCTCGACAAGCTGGCCGCGCTGTACCCCGAGGGTGGCGAGGTCACCGTCGAGGGCCTGGTGGCCAAGGGTGCCGTTCGCAAGAACAGCCTCGTCAAGGTCCTCGGCCAGGGCGAGGTCTCCGTGGCGCTGCAGGTGACGGTCGACGCCGTCTCCGGCTCCGCCAAGGAGAAGATCACCGCCGCCGGCGGTACGGTCACCGAGCTCGTCTGACCCCGTCGGGCGCGCCGATGACATGAACGAATCCGACCGGGGATACCCCACATTTGGGGTATCCCCGGTTGGTCGTTCCTAGGGGGGCAGTGTCGCCGGTAAGGTGGCCTGCGCTGTCAAGTTTCGCCGGATGCCCCACTCGGGCACCAGGAGAGGCCGACAGCCGTTATGTATTCGTCGAACCTCACCAATCGTCACCTCTGACGCACGTGCGCGGGGGTCGCAGGAGGCACCGTGCTCACCGGCTTCGCCCGGGCGTTCAGGACGCCCGACCTGCGCAAGAAGCTGCTCTTCACGCTCGCGATCATCGTGGTGTACCGCGTCGGTACCCACGTCCCGATCCCCGGCGTCGACTACAAGAGCGTCCAGACCTGTATCGACGTCGCCAAGGGCAACCAGGGCCTGTTCGGTCTGGTGAACATGTTCAGTGGTGGCGCGCTGCTGCAGATCACGATCTTCGCGCTGGGCATCATGCCGTACATCACGGCGAGCATCATTCTGCAGCTGCTGACCGTGGTGATCCCGCGCCTGGAAGCCCTGAAGAAGGAGGGGCAGGCCGGTACGGCGAAGATCACGCAGTACACGCGGTACCTGACGGTCGCCCTCGCCATCCTCCAGGGCACCGGCCTGGTGGCCACCGCCCGCAGCGGCGCGCTGTTCACCGGCTGCCCGGTCGCCACGTCGATCGTGCCCGACCAGTCGATCTTCATGACCATCACGATGGTCATCACCATGACCGCGGGCACCTGCATGGTGATGTGGCTCGGTGAGCTGATCACCGACCGCGGCATCGGCAACGGCATGTCGATCCTGATGTTCATCTCGATCGCCGCCACCTTCCCGTCCGCGCTGTGGGCCATCAAGACCCAGGGCTCGCTGGCCGACGGCTGGATCGAGTTCGGCACGGTCATCCTGGTCGGCCTCGTCATGGTCGGCCTCGTGGTCTTCGTCGAGCAGGCCCAGCGCCGCATTCCCGTGCAGTACGCCAAGCGCATGATCGGCCGCCGTTCCTACGGCGGCACCTCGACGTACATTCCGCTGAAGGTCAACCAGGCGGGTGTGATCCCCGTCATCTTCGCGTCGTCGCTGCTCTACATCCCGGCTCTGATCGCCCAGTTCTCCGACAGCAACTCCGGATGGAAGACCTGGATCCAGGCCAACATGGTGAAGGGTGATCACCCGGTCTACATCACTTTGTACTTCCTGCTGATCGTCTTCTTCGCCTTCTTCTACGTCGCGATCTCCTTCAACCCCGAAGAAGTCGCCGACAACATGAAGAAGTATGGTGGCTTCATCCCGGGCATCCGGGCTGGCCGGCCGACCGCCGAGTACCTGAGCTACGTACTCAACCGGATCACCTGGCCGGGTTCGCTGTATCTGGGTCTGATCGCTCTTGTGCCAACAATGGCGTTGGTGGGCTTCGGGGCGAACCAGAACTTCCCGTTCGGTGGGACGAGCATCCTGATCATCGTGGGTGTCGGTCTCGAGACCGTGAAGCAGATCGAGAGTCAGCTCCAGCAGCGCAATTACGAAGGGTTCCTCCGCTGATGCGAATTGTCCTCGTCGGGCCACCCGGTGCCGGGAAGGGAACGCAGGCCGCGTTCCTGGCCAAGAACCTGTCGATCCCGCACATCTCCACGGGCGACCTGTTCCGCGCCAACATCAGCCGGCAGACCGAACTGGGCAAACTCGCGAAGTCCTACATGGACGCGGGCAACCTGGTGCCGGACGAGGTCACCATCGGCATGGCCAAGGACCGCATGGAGCAGTCCGACGCCGCCGGTGGGTTCCTGCTCGACGGCTTCCCGCGCAACGTCTCGCAGGCCGAGGCGCTGGACGAGATGCTCAAGGACGAGGGCATGAAGCTGGACGCGGTGCTGGACCTGGAGGTCCCGGAGGACGAGGTCGTCAAGCGCATCGCCGGGCGCCGCGTCTGCCGCAAGGACTCCAGCCACGTCTTCCACGTGACGTACACCCCGCCGAAGACGGAGGGCGTGTGCGACACCTGCGGCGGCGAGCTGTACCAGCGCGACGACGACTCCGAGGAGACCGTGCGGACGCGGCTGGAGGTCTACCACACGCAGACCGAGCCGATCATCGACTACTACAAGGCGCAGGGGCTCGTCGTGACGATCTCGGCCCTCGGCAAGGTCGAGGACGTGACCGGGCGGGCGATGAAGGCGCTCCAGCGCCAGGAGGCGCCGCAGTAGACCGGCGCCGTCGACGCTCCTCGACCGCGGCCCCCCTGGTGGGGGCCGCGGTCGTTGTGTGGGGTGCCGTTCCGGCGCCGTATTGTTGACAGGGTCCGTACCTCTTCCGGGTCAGAAAGGCGCTTGCCGTCATGGTGCAGATCAAGAGCCCCGAGCAGATCGCGAAGATGCGCGAGGCGGGGCTGGTCGTCGCGGCCATTCACGCGGCCACGCGTGAGGCGGCCGTGCCCGGCGCGACGACCAGGGATCTGGACCAGGTCGCCCGCAAGGTGCTCGCCGAGCACGACGCCAAGCCCAACTTCCTCGGCTACGGCGGCTTCCCGGCGACCATCTGCACCTCCGTGAACGACGTCGTGGTGCACGGCATCCCGTCCGACGAGGTCGTCCTCAAGGACGGCGACATCATCTCCATCGACTGCGGCGCGATCGTCGACGGCTGGCACGGCGACGCCGCGTACACCGCTTTCGTCGGCTCCGGTCACGCCCCCGAGCTGATCGAGCTCTCCCGGGTCACGGAGGAGTCGATGTGGGCCGGCATCGCCGCCATGAAGACCGGCGGCCGCCTGGTGGACATCTCCCGCGCGGTCGAGACGTACATCCGCCGCCAGCCGAAGCCGGGCGGCGGCCGCTACGGGATCATCGAGGACTACGGCGGCCACGGCATCGGCACCGAGATGCACATGGACCCGCACCTGCTGAACTACGTGGACCGCCGGCGCGGCAAGGGGCCCAAGCTGGTCCCCGGCCTGTGCCTGGCCATCGAGCCGATGGTCTCCCTCGGCACCCCGAAGACCGAGGTCCTGCAGGACGACTGGACCGTCATCACGACGGACGGCACCTGGTCCTCCCACTGGGAGCACTCCGTCGCCCTCACCGAGCAGGGCCCGCTGGTGCTCACGGCGCCCGACGGGGGCCGGGCGAAGCTGGCGGAGATGGGCATCACCGCGGCGCCGGACCCGCTCGCCTGAGCCCGCACCGCGCGCCGCTTCGCGGCGGACCCGGATCCCTCGGCATGATGATCTCCCTGTCAGGGCAGAATCCCTCGTTTCGCCTTTCCGGGTGCGCTGACGTAGACTGACTCGTCGGCTCTCGTGCACCCGCATGTCCGCATGCGGACGTACCGGAGTCGATCAAGGTAGTCGATTCGAAGGGCGAAGCGTGGCCAAGAAGCAAGGTGCCATCGAGATCGAGGGCACTGTCGTCGAGTCTCTTCCGAACGCCATGTTCAAGGTCGAGCTCCAGAACGGCCACCAGGTCCTGGCACACATCAGCGGCAAGATGCGCATGCACTACATCCGCATCCTCCCTGACGACCGGGTCGTGGTGGAGCTGTCTCCGTACGACCTGACGCGTGGCCGGATCGTCTACCGGTACAAGTAGATCTTGCCCACGTCCCGCGTGTGCTGCACGTGGGTCCGCCGGCAACTGACCCGGAGAACCTCACACCCATGAAGGTCAAGCCGAGCGTCAAGAAGATCTGCGACAAGTGCAGGGTGATCCGCCGTCACGGCCGGGTCATGGTCATCTGCGAGAACCCGCGCCACAAGCAGCGCCAGGGCTGACGCAGGACCGCACCCTCTGCGATTCGCAGAATTTCGCGCGACGCGAGCAGTATTCGTTCATACGCAGGGCCCGGACCTGGCACACAGGTCCGACACCCCCGGTTCGGAGGCCGGGGACCCAGTTCGTACCTCGTACGGCGGCTGGGAGACGGTCCTGTGGAAGACCTCCGAAGATCAACTGGAGCCATTGAATGGCACGCGTTTCCGGTGTTGACATTCCGCGCGAAAAGCGCGTGGAGATCGCCCTCACCTACGTGTTCGGCATCGGCCGGACCCTTTCGCAGCAGACGCTGGCCGCCACCGGCGTCGACCCGAACACCCGCGTTCGCGACCTCTCCGAGGAGCAGCTCGTCGCGATCCGCGAGTTCGTGGACAACAACATCAAGACCGAGGGTGACCTCCGTCGCGAGATCCAGGCCGACATCCGCCGCAAGGTCGAGATCGGCACGTACCAGGGTCTGCGGCACCGCCGCGGTCTGCCTGTCCGCGGTCAGCGCACCAGCACCAACGCTCGTACCCGCAAGGGTCCGCGTCGCGCCATCGCCGGCAAGAAGAAGCCGGGCAAGAAGTAGTCCGCAGCGACTTCGCCGTTCAGCGGTCTTCGCTGTAGGACCGACCACCTCCCGTAGGAGAAGACATGCCCCCCAAGGGACGTCAGGGCGCTGCCAAGAAGGTGCGCCGCAAGGAAAAGAAGAACGTCGCTCACGGCCACGCGCACATCAAGAGCACGTTCAACAACACCATCGTTTCGATCACCGACCCGACCGGCAACGTGATCTCCTGGGCCTCCGCCGGCCACGTCGGCTTCAAGGGCTCCCGGAAGTCCACGCCGTTCGCCGCGCAGATGGCCGCCGAGTCGGCCGCCCGTCGTGCGCAGGAGCACGGCATGCGCAAGGTCGACGTGTTCGTCAAGGGCCCGGGCTCCGGTCGTGAGACCGCGATCCGTTCCCTGCAGGCCACGGGCCTCGAGGTCGGCTCCATCCAGGACGTCACCCCGACCCCGCACAACGGCTGCCGTCCGCCGAAGCGCCGTCGCGTCTGACGCATCGGCTCGGGCGGACGGGTGTCCGGCTGGGGGTGCGGGGGTCGTCCCCCGCATGGTCGCAGCACGGCTGCCGTCCGCCGAAGCGCCGTCGCGTCTGACGCACGGCCGCTTCGTTCGGCTTGGGGTAGGGGCGGTACGGCTCGCAAGGGCCGTGCCGCCCGTACCCTTGCAGTACCCGCGCTTCTCACCGAGTGCGGTTTCCGTCGGGCGTCAAATAGCGGGCGTCCACGAAAGAAGGATCTGATCCACACATGCTGATCGCTCAGCGTCCCTCGTTGACCGAAGAGGTCGTCGACGAGTTCCGCTCCCGGTTCGTGATCGAGCCGCTGGAGCCGGGCTTCGGTTACACCCTCGGCAACTCCCTCCGCCGTACCCTCCTGTCCTCGATCCCCGGTGCCGCCGTCACGAGCATCCGGATCGACGGCGTCCTGCACGAGTTCACCACCGTGCCGGGCGTCAAGGAGGACGTCACCGACCTGATCCTCAACATCAAGCAGCTGGTCGTCTCCTCGGAGCACGACGAGCCGGTCGTGATGTACCTGCGCAAGCAGGGCCCGGGTCTGGTCACCGCCGCCGACATCGCGCCCCCGGCCGGTGTCGAGGTGCACAACCCCGACCTGGTCCTCGCCACGCTCAACGGCAAGGGCAAGCTGGAGATGGAGCTGACGGTCGAGCGCGGCCGCGGTTACGTCTCCGCCGTGCAGAACAAGCAGGTCGGCCAGGAGATCGGCCGGATCCCGGTCGACTCGATCTACTCGCCGGTCCTGAAGGTCACGTACAAGGTCGAGGCCACGCGTGTCGAGCAGCGCACCGACTTCGACAAGCTGATCGTCGACGTCGAGACGAAGCAGGCGATGCGTCCCCGTGACGCCATGGCCTCCGCCGGCAAGACCCTGGTCGAGCTGTTCGGTCTCGCCCGCGAGCTGAACATCGACGCCGAGGGCATCGACATGGGTCCGTCCCCGACGGACGCGGCGCTGGCGGCCGACCTCGCGCTCCCCATCGAGGAGCTCGAGCTGACCGTCCGCTCGTACAACTGCCTCAAGCGCGAGGGCATCCACTCCGTGGGTGAGCTCGTGGCGCGGTCCGAGGCGGACCTGCTCGACATCCGCAACTTCGGTGCGAAGTCGATCGACGAGGTCAAGGCGAAGCTGGCCGGCATGGGCCTCGCGCTCAAGGACAGCCCGCCCGGATTCGACCCGACCGCCGCCGCCGACGCCTTCGGCGCCGACGACGACGCGGACGCCGGGTTCGTCGAGACCGAGCAGTACTAGGAGTTCGGGCCTTTCGGCCCGTACTTCGGCGCGGGGCGGCTGTCGCTTGTCGCGCAGTTCCCCGTGCCCCTTCCGGGCACGGCCCCTCGGGGCCCGTGTCCGGATCTTCGACAGGCGACCGCCTGCTCGGATACTGACTCCGGTACCTGATACGGCCGGGGCAGACACCTAGGAGAAACACCATGCCGAGGCCCACCAAGGGTGCCCGTCTGGGCGGCAGCGCCGCGCACGAGAAGCTCCTCCTCGCGAACCTCGCGAAGGCGCTCTTCGAGCACGGCCGCATCACCACCACCGAGGCGAAGGCGCGCAAGCTGCGTCCGTACGCCGAGCGTCTGGTCACCAAGGCGAAGAAGGGCGACCTTCACAACCGCCGTCAGGTGCTCCAGGTGATCACGGACAAGAGCATCGTCCACACGCTCTTCACCGAGATCGGCCCGCGCTACGAGAACCGCCCGGGTGGCTACACCCGCATCACCAAGATCGGTAACCGCCGTGGCGACAACGCGCCCATGGCCGTCATCGAGCTGGTGGAGGCGCTGACCGTGGCGCAGGAGGCGACCGGCGAGGCCGAGGCCGCGACCAAGCGCGCCGCCAAGGACGCCGAGGCTTCCGAGACCAAGGTCGACACGACCAAGGCCGGCGACGAGGCCGAGGCCGAGGAGTCGAAGGACGCGTAGGCGTCTCGCGCCCCGAGGGGTGTGGGCGGGCCCGTTCCTCTTCGGAGGGGCGGGCCCGCTTTCGTGTGGCTGAGAGGATCTGTACGTGAGTGACGAAGTGCGGCCCGGGTTCGTGCGTGTCCGGCTCGACCTCTCCTACGACGGGACCGAGTTCTCCGGGTGGGCCAAGCAGGCCGGCGGGCGGCGGACCGTGCAGGGGGAGGTCGAGGACGCGCTGCGGACGGTCACCCGGTCGCGGGAGACCTTCGAACTGACCGTGGCGGGGCGGACGGACGCCGGGGTGCACGCCCGCGGCCAGGTCGCCCATGTGGACCTCCCGCGCGAGGTGTGGGCCGAGCACCACGGCAAGCTGCTCAAGCGGCTCGCGGGGCGGCTGCCGAGGGACGTCAGGGTCTGGGCGCTGCGCGAGGCGCCCGCCGGCTTCGACGCCCGTTTCTCGGCGGTCTGGCGTCGCTACGCCTACCGGGTCACCGACAACCCGGGCGGCGTCGACCCGCTGCTGCGCGGGCACGTCCTGTGGCACGACTGGCCGCTCGACGTCGACGCCATGAACGAGGCGGCGCGCGGGCTGCTGGGGGAGCACGACTTCGCCGCGTACTGCAAGAAGCGGGAGGGGGCCACGACCATCCGCACCCTCCAGGAGCTGAGCCTGGCGCGGGGCGGGGACGGCATCGTCACCGCGACCGTCCGCGCCGACGCCTTCTGCCACAACATGGTGCGCTCGCTGATCGGCGCGCTGCTGTTCGTGGGGGACGGGCACCGCGCCCCGGACTGGCCGGCGAAGGTGCTCGCGGCGGGCGTGCGGGACTCGGCGGTGCACGTCGTGCGGCCGCACGGACTGACGCTGGAGGAGGTCGGCTATCCGGCCGACGAACTGCTCGCCGCGCGCAGCCGGGAGGCGCGCAACCGGCGCACCCTGCCGGGGGCCGCGCCCGGCGCGGGCTGCTGCTGAGCGGCCGGGCGGGAGGCGCGCTCCTCCCGCCCCGTGCGGGCCGGGGTCTCTCGTTCGGATCGGGCCGGCTGGGAGGTGCGCTGCGACTTCGGCCGACCCGAGCGGGGTCCGGTGCGTGTCGCTGCAAGGCTGGGGAGGGCGCCGGGGCGGAGCCCTGGCAACCGACGACAACGCCGCTGGGGGCACCCCCACGCCCGTTCAGGGCGGTGGGGGAGTGCGTGCCGGACCCCGCGACGCCGGGGTGATCCGAACGAGAGGCCCTACTTGCTCGCGGCGGCGGAGGCCTGGCTCTCGCCGCGCCGGTGGATCTGGCGGAAGGTGTACTCGGCGAGGTCGTCGCCGGCGGTGAAGACCTTGGTGTCCTTGGTCGTCACGTCCTTGCCTCCGGAGAAGCCGCCGAGCGTGAAGTAGGCGTAGCGGCCCACGGAGTTGCGGGTGGTGCGGCAGACCGAGGTGCGGCAGAAGGAGTCGATGCCGGAGCCTGGCAGCGAGGTGAGGATGCTCTTGTCGTCCGTGGCCTTGCGGGCCTTGGTCGCGTCGTCCGCGGTGTCGAAGACGGCCACGCCCACGGTGACCGCGACGCCGCCCTTGGTGGTGTACGTCACGCGCATCACACGGGTGCAGCCGTTGGCCGTCAGCGCCTTGGGGAGCGTGCCGCGGACGGCGGAGGCGCAGTCGGTGGTGGAGGAGCGGGCGTGCTTGGTGTAGACGCGCTCGTTGAGGGTGACCTGCGAGCCCGGGAACAGGGTGTCCGGACTGAGCGCGGCCTTGTCCTTCTTGGCGCTGGATATGAACTCCAGCGGGTCCAGCGGCGGTGGCGCGGAGGTCGGGTCGAACGAGGGTTCCGCGGCGGAGGTGGAGCCGCCGGGGAGGTCCGCGCTGCCGGGCAGGCTGTTGGTGGGCTTGCCGTCGGAACCGCTGTTGGCGGACACCACGGCGATCGCCACGGCGGTGCCGACGGCGACCGTGGCGACGGCGCCGCCGACGATCAGCAACAGCCGGCGCCGCTTGTTGCGCGACGCGGAGGCGTCGGCGAGTGCGGCCCAGTCCGGTGTGTCACTGGTGCTCTGATTGCCCCATTGCGGTTGCTGGGAGCCCGGTTTCCAGGGATCCCACGGGGGCTCCCCCTGCCCATAACTCATGCGCCGCATCTTAGACGTGCCCGGCGTGTCGCGGGCCATCCCCCGGGCCCCGGGGCCCGGCCCCGCGCGTGTGCCCAGGTCGGACGGCTGTGCGGTGCCGCTCGGGTGCCGGTCGGGTGGCCGTTTTGACCCGTCCGGGGTCACCCCGTTATTCTTCTAGTTCGTTGTGTGTATTGGCTTGCTCATTCTCACGTGAGGGGCCCTTACACCGGTCTCCGGGACCGATGACCAGCGACCCCATGTACGCGGTTTGCGTCGCCGCCGTGCGGTCAGGGCTGTCGTGATCGTCTTCGGTGACCTTGTCAGGACCATTCACTGAAGAAGCGAAGGCTACGAACCGTGCGTACGTACAGCCCCAAGCCCGGCGATGTGACGCGCCAGTGGCACGTCATCGACGCTCAGGACGTCGTCCTGGGCCGTCTGGCCTCCACAGCTGCCTCCATCCTGCGCGGCAAGCACAAGCCGATCTACGCGCCCCACGTCGACACCGGTGACTTCGTCATCATCATCAACGCCGACAAGGTGCACCTGTCCGGCAACAAGCGGACCCAGAAGATGGCGTACCGCCACTCCGGTTACCCGGGTGGTCTGCGCTCGGTCCGCTACGACGACCTGCTGGACAAGAACCCTGAGAAGGCCATCGAGAAGGCCGTCAAGGGCATGCTCCCCAAGAACACGCTGGGCCGTCAGATGCTCTCGAAGCTGAAGGTCTACAAGGGTGACCAGCACCCGCACGGCGCGCAGCAGCCGCAGCCGTTCGAGATCACCCAGGTCGCGCAGTAAGTCCGGCCACCCCCTAAGACTGAAGAGAAGCTGAGGAGAATCGTGGCCGAGACCACTGCCGAGCAGCCGCTCGAAGAGCTTGACATCGAGAGCTACACCAGCGAGTCCGAGGTGCCCGTCGAGGGCGAGTACACCTCCGAGTCGCTGTCGTCCCGTTTCGGTGAGCCCCAGCCGGCCGCCGGCCTGGGCCGTCGCAAGAACGCCATCGCCCGTGTCCGGATCGTCCCGGGCACCGGCAAGTGGAAGATCAACGGTCGCACCCTCGAGGACTACTTCCCGAACAAGGTGCACCAGCAGGAAGTCAACGAGCCCTTCAAGGTGCTGGAGCTCGAGGGCCGCTACGACGTCATCGCCCGCATCGCCGGCGGCGGCGTCTCCGGCCAGGCCGGTGCGCTCCGTCTCGGTGTCGCCCGCGCGCTGAACGAGGCCGACGTGGACAACAACCGCGGCGCGCTGAAGAAGGCGGGCTTCCTGCGCCGCGACGACCGTGCGGTCGAGCGCAAGAAGGCCGGTCTGAAGAAGGCCCGCAAGGCCCCGCAGTACAGCAAGCGCTAGTCGCGCCCCGGACCGCCTCCACCGGCGTCCGGACGCCGTACCGCCGAATCCGCCCCGGAGGCACGTTCCGTGCCGCCGGGGCGGTTCGTTTGCCGGGGAGTGGCCTTACCACAGGTTTATGCGGCTTGGGGTATGGCCTTCCCGTAACTTCCGGTACTTTCCGGTATGAACCCTCCGGCGCGGCTTCGCGCGGTACAACCTGAGGGCGGGCCCGGCGGTCAGACGTATGTCCGGGGGATGTGCGGGCCCCGGACAGTGCCCGACACTCGCACGAGCCGCACTTTCTGAGCACTTCGGAGGCACCACTGTGGGACGACTCTTCGGCACGGACGGCGTGCGCGGTGTCGCCAACGCGGATCTGACGGCGGAGCTCGCGCTCGGCCTCTCCGTCGCGGCGGCACACGTACTGGCCGAGGTGGGCTCGTTCGAGGGCCACCGGCCGAAGGCGGTCGTCGGGCGCGATCCCCGCGCCTCGGGGGAGTTCCTGGAAGCGGCAGTCGTCGCGGGTCTCGCCAGCGCGGGCGTGGACGTCCTGCGCGTGGGCGTGCTGCCGACCCCGGCCGTGGCGTACCTGACCGGCGCGCTCGGCGCCGACCTCGGCGTGATGCTCTCCGCCAGCCACAACGCCATGCCCGACAACGGCATCAAGTTCTTCGCCCGCGGCGGCCACAAGCTCGCCGACGAGCTGGAGGACCGCATCGAGTCCGTGTACGCCGAGCACCGCACCGGGGCCCCCTGGGAGCGCCCCACCGGCGCCGGCGTCGGCCGCGTCACCGACTACGAGGAGGGCTTCGACCGTTACGTCGCCCATCTCACCGGTGTCCTCCCCAACCGCCTCGACGGGCTGACCGTCGTCCTCGACGAGGCCCACGGCGCCGCCTCCCGCGTCTCCCCGGAGGCGTTCACCCGGGCCGGGGCCACCGTCGTCACCATCGGCGCCGAGCCCGACGGCCTCAACATCAACGACGGCTGCGGCTCGACCCACCTGGACAAGCTCCGCGCCGCCGTCGTCGAGCACGGCGCCCACCTCGGCATCGCGCACGACGGCGACGCCGACCGCTGCCTGGCCGTGGACCACGAGGGCGCCGAGGTCGACGGCGACCAGATCCTCGCCGTGCTGGCCCTCGCCATGCGCGAGCAGGGCACGCTGCGCGGGGACACGGTCGTCGCCACCGTCATGTCCAACCTCGGCTTCAAGCTGGCCATGGAGCGCGAGGGACTCACGCTGGTGCAGACCGCGGTCGGCGACCGCTACGTGCTGGAGGAGATGAAGGACAAGGACTACGCCCTCGGCGGCGAGCAGTCCGGACACGTCATCGTCCTCGACCACGCGACGACCGGCGACGGTACGCTGACCGGCCTGCTGCTCGCCGCCCGGGTCGCCGGGACGGGCCGCACCCTCAAGGACCTCGCCTCCGTGATGGAGCGGCTGCCGCAGGTCCTGGTGAACGTGCCGGACGTGGACAAGTCCCGGGTGAAGACGTCCGCGGAGCTGGCGGCCGCGGTGACCGACGCGGAGCGGGAGCTCGGCACCACCGGACGCGTGCTGCTCCGCCCCTCCGGGACCGAGCCGCTGGTGCGGGTCATGGTGGAGGCGGCGGACATCGAGCAGGCCCGCTCGGTGGCGGGCCGGCTCGCGGACGCGGTCAAGTCCGCGCTGGGCTGATCCGCCGACTTCCGCGGAGGGGGCGTGGGTTCCGTACGGAGCCCGCGCCCCCTTCTTCCTGGGAGCAGGCGTGCGGGTGCGGGTCAGGTGCGCGAGCGCGCCCAGAGCCACTTCTGCGTGAACAGCGTCGCCGTGCCCGCGAGCACGATGCCCGCGAGGTTCAGCAGCAACTGGTAGGCCGATCCCGCCGTCTGCCCGGTGTCGCCGTAGGAGAGCGCGACGGCGGCGTTCGCGGCGGCGGGGACGGTGGTGACCGAGATGGCGACGCCCACCAGGGCCCCGGACTTGGCCGAGGTCAGGGACAGGGTGCCCGCGATGCCGGCCAGCAGGGCCACCACGAAGGAGAAGGCGTCCGGGGCGTACACGAAGCCGGTGTTGGGGCGTTCCCCCTCCAGGCGGGCCTCGCTGAACAGCCCGAGTGCGTCCATCAGGAGGCTGAAGCCGACCGTCAGCACCATCGCGGCGGCGAAGCCGAGGAGCAGGGCGAGCAGGGAACGCAGGGCCAGGCGCGGGGCGCGCCGCACGATCGCCGTGGACAGGCCCGCCAGCGGGCCGAACTCCGGGCCCACCGCCATCGCCCCCACGATCAGCACGGCGTTGTCCAGGACGACACCGCACGCCGCGATCATCGTGGCCAGCGTGAGGAAGGCGAGGTAGGTGGCCGACAGCGTCGACTCCTCGTGGGTGGCCTCGCTGAGCTGTTCCCACAGCACCGCGTCGGCGCCCTCGCCCGGCGCGTCCTTCTCGGCCTCGTCGGCCCGCCGGGACAGCGACAGGTCGATGGACTCGACGGCGATCGAGCCGGCCTCGTCGAGCCCCAGCTTCCGCAGGGAGGCGATGAGTTCGTCGCCGGCCTCGCGCGCCACGTCGCACATCACGACGTCCCCGGCCGGATCGCGGGCGGCGCCCGGGAGCACCACGAGGTGTGTGGTGCCGACGTTCTCCTCGATCACCCGGACCACGTCCTCGGTCCGCTCCGCCGGGGTGATCAGTCGCAGGTGCAGCATGCCCGCAGCGTAGCCGGGCGCGGGGCCGCCGCCGTCAGAGCTTGCGCAGGCTCAGGCGCTGCACGGTGTGGTCGGGTCCCTTGCGCAGAACCAGGGCGGCGCGGCCGCGGGTGGGGGCGATGTTCTCCACCAGGTTGGGCATGTTGATGGTCCGCCACATGGTGCGCGCGTAGTCGAGGGCCTCCTCCTCCGACACCTGGGTGTACTTGCGGAAGTACGAGGAGGGGTCCTGGAAGGCGGTCGCGCGCAGCTTCCTGAACCGGCTCAGGTACCAGCGTTCGATGTCCTCGATGCGGGCGTCGACGTACACGCTGAAGTCGAAGTAGTCGGCGAGCCCCACGCGGGTGCGGCCGTCGGTGCCGGGGAGCGCGGGCTGCAGGACGTTGAGGCCCTCGACGATCAGGATGTCGGGGCGCCGTACGACGAGCCGGTCGCCGGGGACGATGTCGTAGATGAGGTGCGAGTAGACGGGTGCGCTGACCTCGTCCTTGCCGGCCTTGATGTCGGCGACGAAGCGGGTGAGGGCCCGCCGGTCGTAGGACTCGGGGAAACCCTTCCGCGCCATCAGGCCGCGCGCCTGGAGCTCCTTGGTGGGCAGCAGGAAGCCGTCGGTGGTGACCAGTTCGACGCGCGGGTGCTCGGGCCAGCGGGAGAGCAGGGCGCGCAGCAGCCGGGACACGGTCGACTTGCCGACCGCGACGGAACCGGCGACACCTATGACGAAGGGGGTGCCGGACTGCGAACCCTGCTCGCCGAGGAAGGTGTTGAGCGCGCCGCGCAGCTTGTCGGTGGCGCCGACGTACAGGTTGAGCAGCCGGGAGAGCGGGAGGTAGATGTCCCGCACCTCGTCGAGGTCGATGACGTCGCCGAGGCCACGCAGCTTCTCGACCTCATCGGCGGTGAGCGGCAGCGGCGTCTTGTCGCGCAGCGCGCTCCACTCCGCGCGGGTGAGGTCGACGTAGGGAGTCGCCTCCGGCCTGGACCGGTGGGCGCTCCTGGGCATCGGGGAGACCGGAGAGATCACAGTCCATTGTTACGGGAAGACGAACGGAAAGCCCGGGTGGGATGCGTCACTCGCCCTCGGCCACGCGGTCGATGGCGTCCTGGACCAGGTCCAGGTACTCGACCTCCTCGCAGCGCGGCTTGCTGCCGAGCCGGTACATCGTGAGGCAGTCGTCGAGGTCCTCCCCGACGTCCTCCTCGGGCAGGTCGTCCGCCAGCTCGCTGCAGACCCGGCCGGCGAGGTCGGAGGGCCGCGCGGGACGCCGGCGCACGAACCGGTGAAGTCGCAGACGCACTGCCGTTCCCCCCTCTCCCGGGAGGTGGCGGGCTCCCGAATGGGCGACCGTATCCCTTCTGCCCGGAGAGGTCCATAGCGTGCACACGGAAGGAACACAGATCCGGGGATCGTGTAAAGCACGTGTCCTCCGGGGGTGTCCGGCGGTTCCGGGCCGCCTTCGGGTACCCGTTCCGGGCCGTTCGTTTCCGAAATCGGGCAAGATCGACGAGATGGGAGGCCCCCTCCCCGCATAGGCTGCCCTGCATGTGCGGAATCGTGGGATACGTGGGGGCGCAGTCGGCGCTCGATGTGGTCGTGGCCGGTCTCAAGCGGCTGGAGTACCGGGGGTACGACTCCGCCGGTGTCGCCGTCCTCGCCGACGGCGGTCTCGCCGCGGCGAAGAAGGCCGGGAAGCTGATCAACCTGGAGAAGGAGCTCAAGGACCGGCCGCTGCCGACCGGCAGCACCGGCATCGGCCACACCCGCTGGGCCACCCACGGCGGCCCCACCGACACCAACGCGCACCCGCACCTGGACAACGCCGGCCGGGTCGCCGTCGTGCACAACGGCATCATCGAGAACTTCGCGGCACTCCGTGCCGAGCTGGAGGAGCGCGGGCACGAGCTGTCCTCCGAGACGGACACCGAGGTCGTCGCCCACCTCCTCGCCGAGGAGTTCTCCTCCTGCGCCGACCTCGCCGAGGCGATGCGGCTGGTGTGCCGGCGGCTGGAGGGCGCGTTCACCCTGGTCGCGACGCACGCCGACCAGCCGGACGTGGTCGTGGGCGCCCGCCGCAACTCCCCGCTCGTCGTGGGCGTGGGCGAGGGCGAGGCCTTCCTCGCCTCGGACGTCGCCGCGTTCATCGCCCACACCCGGTCCGCCGTCGAGCTGGGCCAGGACCAGGTCGTGGAGCTGCGCCGGGACCGGGTCACGGTCACCGGCTTCGACGGCAGCCCCGCCGAGGTGCGCGCCTACCACGTCGACTGGGACGCCTCGGCTGCGGAGAAGGGCGGCTACGACTACTTCATGCTCAAGGAGATCGCCGAGCAGCCGAAGGCGGTCGCGGACACCCTGCTGGGCCGGATCGACGCCGGCGGGTCGCTGACCCTGGACGAGGTGCGCATCGACGACTCCGAGCTGCGCGAGATCGACAAGGTCGTGATCGTGGCCTGCGGAACGGCCTTCCACGCCGGGATGATCGCCAAGTACGCCATCGAGCACTGGACCCGGCTGCCCTGCGAGGTCGAGCTGGCCAGTGAGTTCCGCTACCGGGACCCGATCCTCGGCGGGCAGTCGCTGGTCATCGCCATCTCGCAGTCCGGCGAGACCATGGACACGCTGATGGCCCTGCGGCACGCCCGTGAGCAGGGCTCCCGGGTCCTGGCCATCTGCAACACCAACGGCTCGACGATCCCGCGCGAGTCCGACGCCGTGCTGTACACGCACGCCGGCCCCGAGGTCGCCGTCGCCTCGACGAAGGCGTTCCTCACCCAGCTCGTGGCCTGCTACCTGGTGGCGCTGTACCTGGGGCAGGTGCGCGGCACCAAGTGGGGCGACGAGATCCGGGCCGTGATCCGCGACCTGTCCGGGATCTCGGCGGCCGTCGACCGGGTGCTGGAGACCATGGAGCCGGTACGGGCGCTCGCCCGGTCCCTCGCCGACAAGGACACGGTGCTGTTCCTCGGACGGCACGTGGGCTACCCGGTGGCGCTGGAGGGCGCGCTCAAGCTCAAGGAACTCGCGTACATGCACGCCGAGGGCTTCGCCGCGGGCGAGCTGAAGCACGGGCCGATCGCGCTGATCGAGGAGGACCTGCCGGTGGTGGTGCTGGTGCCCTCGCCGCGGGGCCGCTCCGTCCTGCACGACAAGATCGTCTCGAACATCCAGGAGATCCGGGCGCGGGGTGCCCGCACCATCGTGATCGCGGAGGAGGGCGACGAGGCGGTCGCCCCCTACGCCGACCACCTCGTCCGCATCCCGGCCACCCCCACCCTGCTGCAGCCGCTGGTGGCGACGGTGCCCCTGCAGGTCTTCGCCTGCGAGCTGGCCACGGCACGCGGCAACGAGGTGGACCAGCCGCGCAACCTGGCCAAGTCGGTGACCGTGGAGTAGCCGCCCCGCGCACGCCATAGGGTGCCCGCATGGCAATCATCGGGGTCGGGATCGACGTCGCCGAGATCGAACGGTTCGCGGCGTCGCTGGAGCGCACGCCGGGCCTGCTGCGGCGGCTATTCACCGAGGAGGAACTGCTGCTGCCCAGCGGCGAGCGCCGGGGTCCCGCCTCGCTGGCCGCGCGGTTCGCGGCCAAGGAGGCCCTCGCCAAGGCGCTGGGCGCTCCCGCCGGGCTGCTGTGGACGGACGCCGAGGTGTACGCCGAGGACAGCGGCCGCCCCCGGCTGCGCGTCCGGGGCTCGGTCGCGGCCCGCGCCGAGCGGCTCGGGGTGCGGCGCTGGCACGTCTCGCTGAGCCATGACGCGGGGATCGCCTCGGCGGTCGTGATCGCCGAGGACTGACCGGGCCGGGCCCCCGGTCAGGCGCCCGGCTCCACCCGCCGGAACGCCAGCACCGTCGCGTCGTCCTCCGCGTCCGGCGCCATGAGGGCGTCGACGAGGCCGCGCGCGAAGGCGTCGAGGGCCGCGCCGCCCGGCGGGATGCCGGCTCCGGTGCCGCCGCGCACCGCCCGCAGCAGACGGCAGGCGTCCCGGTCCAGGTCGGAGCCGCGGCGCTCGATCAGGCCGTCCGAGTACAGCAGCACCACGTCACCGGGGCGCAGCGGCGTCTCGGCGGCCGTGTAGGGCGTGCCGGGCAGCACGCCCAGCGGCAGTCCCGGGCCCTCCGGCGGGGGGTCGAGGAAGCGGACCCCGCCCCGGCGCACCAGGAGCGGCGGCGGATGGCCCGCGCAGGTCCAGCGCAGCAGCCCCCGGTCGGAGCAGTAGTGGGCGATGACCGAGGTGGCCGTCGACTCCTCGCCGTCGTCGCAGGCCAGCAGGTTCAGCCAGCCGGTCAGCCGTTCCACGCTCTCCCCGGTGAAGGCCAGCCCCGCGAGCGCGTACCGCAGCTTGGCCATCAGGGTGACGGCGTCGGGCCCGTGCCCCCGCGCGTCCCCGAGCGCGACCAGCACCCGGCCGGTCGGCAGGACGCGGGTCTTGTACCAGTCGCCGCCCACCCGGGCCGCGTGCCCCGCGGGGCGGTACACGACCGCCGCCTCCAGGCCGTGCCGGGCGAGTTCCGGCGGGAAGCCGGGAAGCACCGCCTCCCGCAGCCGTTCGGCCACTTCGGCGACCGCCTCCGCCCGCTCGCGCTGCGCCCGCGCCTCGCGCAGGGCCCGCTCGGCGGACTCGCGGGCGCGCACGTCGGCGGTCACGTCGCGGCAGACCGCGCGCACGGTCCGAACCGGCGCGCTCCCGGCGCGCACCGGTTCGGCGAGGAAGCGGAGCACGCGCGCGTTGTGCGCGTCCGGCCCGAGGCGCAGTTCGAGGTCGATGTGGTCCCGTTCGCCCAGCAGCGCGTCGTGCAGCGCCCGGTACAGCTGCTCCCGGGGCTCCGGCAGCACCATGCGGCCGAGTCCGGGCAGGTCCGGCAGCGGCGCCGGGGCGGGCAGCCCCAGCAACGCGCGCAGCCCGGCCTCCTCGACGGTCCCCCGGGCAAGGTCCCACTCCGCCCAGGCGACCCGCGCGAGCTGCTGCGCCGCCCGGGCCATCCGCGCCCGGGCCGGCTCCCCGCGCTCCCAGGTGAGGAGCAGCAGCTCCCCGGCGGGGGCCACGTGGACCTCGACGCGGGAGCGCACCGCTCGGCCGTCCGGGGCGTGGTGCGGCCACTCGGCGGGCTCGGGGCCCTGCGGCCGTCCCGTCCGGCGTGCCGCGTCGAGCAGACGTGGCACGGGCGTGGCCGCGAGGGCGGGGAACCACTCGAACAGCGGGACGGCCTCGCCCCACGAGCCCTCCGCGGGCGCGGCGGAGGCGGCCGCCGTGGGCGGCGGCGGTGCCGGCCGGGAGGAGCGCGAGGACGCCGAGGCGGCGACCAGGGGGAAGCGCCGTCCGGCGTCCTCCCACGCGGCCGTGTTGTGCGCCAGACAGTGGTACTCCGCCCCCGCACCCCGTGCGTCCGGCAGCGCGCGCACCACCACGGCGGCGAGCGGCACGGCCTTCAGCAGCTCCCGGGCCGAGAGGGCGGACGCGGACGGCTCGGGGGCCGTACGCGGCCGCCGGGACGGCTTCCCCGGAGGGGCCTTCGGAGGCGGTGCGGGGGCCTCGGAGCCCGCCTCGGCGTACCGCTCGATCCGGAAGCGCTGCTCGGCCAGCAGCAACTCCAGGGCCTGGAGCCACCGCTCGCCGTCGTCGTCGCCGCCGTCGCCGCCGTCATTGTCGGTATCGCCCTCGACGGTCATCCGCCCGCTCCTCCCCTCACCCTTCTCCGCGCCGCCCGACCCTCCCTTCGATGCTCCGCGACCCGCGGGCGACGGGCCAGTCGGAGCGCACCCCGCGTGATGCCGGGCGCACACGGGGCAGACTCGGTGCCATGCGAACCGCGTACAGCGTCGACACCGTCAGGACCGCCGAGCGCGCGCTCATGGAGCGGCTCCCGGACGGCACCCTCATGCAACGCGCCGCCGCCGGACTCGCGACGGCCTGCGCCCAGCTCCTCGGCCGGGTGTACGGCGCCCGCGTCGTCCTCCTCGTCGGCAGCGGCGACAACGGCGGCGACGCCCTGTACGCCGGCGCCCGGCTCGCCGCGCGCGGGGCCGGGGTCACCGCCGTCCTGCTGTCCCCCGAGCGCGTCCACCCCGGTGGCCTCGCCGCCCTGCGCCGGGCCGGCGGCACCACGGCGGCCCCGGAGGACGCCGGGCCGCCGCTGCGCCGGGCCCGCCTCGTCGTCGACGGCATCGTCGGCATCGGCGGCCGGGGCGGCCTGCGGCCGAAGGCGGCCCGGCTCGCGGAACTCGTGGCCGAGGGGGACGCGGCCGTCGTCGCCGTGGACCTGCCGAGCGGCGTCGAGGCCGACACGGGGGAGGTGCGCGGGCCCGCGATCCGCGCCGACCTCACGGTCACCTTCGGCACCCACAAACCGGCGCACCTGATCGACCCCGCGCGGGAGTACGCCGGATCCGTGCGCCTCGTCGACATCGGGCTCGGCCCGGAGCTGCCACGGACGCCCGTGCTGGAGTCCCCGCAGCACGCCGAGATCGCGGCGCTCCTGCCCGTGCCGGGCGCGGAGAGCGACAAGTACCGGCGGGGCGTCGTCGGCATCGCCGCCGGGTCCGCGCGCTACCCCGGGGCGGCCGTGCTGGCGGTGGCCGGGGCGCTGCGCGGCGGCGCCGGGGCGGTCCGGTACGTGGGGGCGGCGGGGGAGGCGGTCCTCGCCCGCTTCCCGGAGACGCTGGTCTCCGACCGGGGGCCCGCGAAGGCGGGGCGCGTGCAGGCCTGGGTGGTCGGGCCGGGCGCGGGGGAGGACGCGGGCCCGGTGGCGGAGGTCCTCGCGGCCGAGGTCCCCGTGCTGCTCGACGCCGACGGGCTGCGCCTGGCCGAGCGGGACGCGGTCCGCGCGCGCACCGCGCCCACCCTCCTGACCCCGCACGCCGGTGAGGCCGCCGCCCTGCTGGGCGTCTCCCGGGAGGAGGTCGAGGGCGCCCGGCTGACGGCGGTGCGCGAACTGGCGGCCCGGTACCGGGCGACGGTGCTGCTCAAGGGGTCGACGACGCTGGTCGCGGGGGAGCCGGGGGAGCCGGGGGAGCCGGGGGAGCCGGGGGAGCCGGAGGCGCCGGTGCGGGTGAACGCGACGGGGACGCCCTGGCTCGCCACCGCGGGCAGCGGCGACGTCCTGTCCGGCCTCGCGGGCAGTCTGCTCGCGGCCGGCCTCTCCGCGCGCGACGCGGGCAGCACCGCCGCCCACCTGCACGGCCTCGCCGGCCGGCTCGCCGCGCGGGGCGCCCCGGTCGGCGCCCACGACGTGGCCGAGGCGATTCCGCGGGCGTGGCGCTCGGTGGGGGAGTGAAACGGGGGCGCGCGGTTGGGCTCGCGCTCCCGGGGGCGGTGGCGCGGGCCCCGCCCGCCCCGCCGCAATCCACCCACCCCATCCGCTTTGAGACACTGACCCCACGATGAAGACCAGTGAAGCCGCCCCCCTCCGGGCCCGCGCGGAGATCGACCTCGCGGCGCTCCGCGCCAACGTCCGTGCCCTGCGCGCCCACGCCCCCGGCGCCCAGCTCATGGCGGTCGTGAAGGCCGACGCCTACGGCCACGGCGCCCTCCCCTGCGCCCGCGCCGCCCTCGCCGCCGGCGCCCGCTGGCTCGGCACCGCGACCCCCGAGGAGGCGCTCGCCCTGCGTGCCGCGGGCATCCCGGGCCGCATCATGTGCTGGCTGTGGACCCCGGGCGGGCCCTGGCGGGAGGCCGTCGAGGCCGATCTCGACCTGGGCGTCAGCGGCCTGTGGGCGCTGCGCGAGGTCACCGCCGCCGCCCGCGCCGCGGGTGTTCCCGCCCGCGTCCAGCTCAAGGCCGACACCGGCCTCGGCCGCAACGGCTGCTCGCCCGCCGACTGGCCGGAACTGGTCGCCGAGGCGCTGCGCGCGGAGGCGGCCGGCCTGCTCCGGATCACCGGACTGTGGTCGCACCTCGCCTGCGCCGACGAACCGGGGCACCCCTCCGTCGTCCCCCAGCTCGCCCGCTTCCGCGAGATGGTCGGCTACGCCGAGGAGCGGGGGGTGCGCCCCGAGGTGCGGCACATCGCCAATTCGCCGGCCGCGCTGACCCTCCCCGACAGCCACTTCGACCTGGTCCGCACCGGCATCGCGATGTACGGCCTCTCGCCCAGCCCCGAGCTGGGCGCCCCGGCCGACTTCGGGCTGCGCCCGGTGATGACGCTGGCCGCCTCCCTCGCCCTGGTCAAGCACGTCCCCGGCGGCCACGGCGTCAGCTACGGCCACCACTACGTCACCCCGGGCGACACCACTCTCGGCCTGGTCCCCCTCGGCTACGCGGACGGCATCCCGCGCCATGCCTCCGGCGCGGGCCCCGTCCTCGTCGGCGGCAAGTGGCGCACGGTCGCCGGACGCGTGGCCATGGACCAGTTCGTGGTGGACCTCGGCGGCGACGAGCCCCCGGTCGGCTCCGAGGCGGTGCTGTTCGGGCCGGGCGACCGGGGCGAGCCCACCGCCGAGGACTGGGCGCAGGCGGCCGGGACCATCGCGTACGAAATCGTGACCCGGATCGGAACCCGAGTGCCCCGCGTCCATGTGAATGTGAATGCCGAACGGGAAGCGTGACTCCGACCGGGTGACACGCACGACCGGGCGGGACCGAGCCGGACCGGGCGGGACCGGGTGACTCGACGAGGTGAGGGGCGGGGTCGCGCGCCGGAGCGCGCGCGGGGTCGTGCGCGGGACGGCGGACGGCTCCGGACGAGGAGGAACGGGACGTGAGCGAGAGCAGCGCGGACGCCGTGGCGGCCGTGGCGGAGGCGGCCGCCGGCACCCCCGCCGGGGCCGGCAACTGGCGGATGGCCGGACTCGCCGGCGCGGCCGTCGGCGTGATCGCCGCGGGTGCCGCCGCCGGCGTCGCCATCGAGCGGCTCACCGTCGGCCGCGGCATGCGCCGCAAGGCCCGCCTCGCCCTCGACTCCACCGGCCCCTACGGCACCCTGCGCGGCACCCCCGGCACGGCGTTCGCCGAGGACGGCACCGAGCTGTACTACGAGGTGGACGAGCCGGCTCCGGAGGGCGGCCCGGTCCCGCGCCGCCGCCGGCTGTTCGGCCGCCGTACGCCCGCCCCGGTCACCGTCGTCTTCAGCCACGGCTACTGCCTCAACCAGGACTCCTGGCACTTCCAGCGGGCCGCCCTGCGCGGGGTCGTGCGCACCGTCCACTGGGACCAGCGCAGCCACGGCCGCTCCGGGCGCGGGGTCGGCCAGCGGGACGGACGGGTGCCGCTCACCATCGAGCAGCTCGGCCGGGACCTGAAGGCGGTGATCGACGCGGCGGCGCCCGAGGGCCCGCTGGTGCTCGTCGGGCACTCCATGGGCGGCATGACCGTGATGGCGCTGGCCGAGCAGTACCCGGAGCTGGTCCGGGAGCGGGTCGCCGGGGTCGCGCTGGTCGGCACGTCCTCCGGGGGGCTCGGCGAGGTCAACTTCGGGCTGCCGGTCGCGGGCGTCAACGCGGTGCGGCGGATACTTCCCGGGGTGCTGAAGGCGCTGGGGCAGCGCGCCGAGCTGGTCGAACGCGGGCGGCGGGCGACGGCCGACCTCTTCACCGGCATCATCAAGCGGTACTCCTTCGCCACCCGGGACATCGACCCCTCGGTCGCCCGCTTCGCCGAGCGCATGATCGAGAACACGCCGATCGACGTCGTCGCCGAGTTCTATCCGGCGTTCACCGAGCACGACAAGACCGAGGCGCTCGCGCACCTGACGGGGCTGCCGGTGCTGGTGCTGGCCGGCGTCGACGACCTCGTCACGCCGAGCGAGCACAGCGAGGCCATCGCCCGGCTGCTCCCCGAGGCCGAACTGGTGCTCGTGCCGGACGCCGGGCACCTGGTGATGCTGGAGCATCCGGAGCTCGTCACCGACCGCCTGGCCGACCTCCTCGTGCGCGCGGGAGCCGTCCCCGCAGGGGCTACCGTGGGGCCTTATGGAAGCACCAGCAGCAGCGCACGACGCGGGTGAGCCCACGCCGGACACCGGTGCCGCCCCGGACTCCGGCGGCGTCACCGCGGAGCTCACCGTCACCTCCCCCGAACAGATGCGGGAACTCGGCCGCAGGCTCGCGAAACTGGTGCGCGCCGGCGACCTCGTCCTGCTCAGCGGCGAACTCGGGGCCGGCAAGACCACGCTGACCCGGGGGCTCGGCGAGGGCCTCGGGGTGCGCGGGGCGGTCACCTCGCCCACGTTCGTCATCGCCCGCGTGCACCCCTCGCTGACGGCCGGGCCGCCGCTGGTCCACGTCGACGCCTACCGCCTGGGCGGCGGCCTCGACGAGATGGAGGACCTCGACCTGGACGTCTCGCTGCCCGAGTCGGTGGTGGTGGTCGAGTGGGGCGAGGGCAAGGTCGAGGAACTCACGGACACGCGGCTGCACGTGAGCATCCACCGGGCGGTGGGGGACACCGACGACGAGGTGCGACGGGTCTCGCTCGCGGGCCTGGGGGAGCGGTGGGCGAGGGCCGACCTCGGGGCGCTGTCCGCCTGACATTGCGCCGGACGGGCCGGGCTGGTTAGGTATACCTAACCAAGTCCGGCGCCGAGGTGTTCAGGAGGCGTCCATGCGACGGTCCGACCACGAGGAACCGCCCACGCCGCCGGGCGAGGGCGCCGACCTCTCCATGCGGGACCTGCTGGCCGCCTGCGCCGCGGCCCGCGCGATCTCCTCGCCCCCGCCGCGGGGGCCGAGCCCCTCCCGTGAGGGCCGTGAGGGCGGCGGAAGGGGCGACAGCGCCCCTGTGGACCCCGCGCGCTCCTACTGAACGACCACCACGGGACGTCCCACTCCCGCGAACTCCCACATCGCCTCGCCGTCGGCCCGCGCCTCCCGGATGCCGCCCAGCTTCTTGGAGGCGTCCGGCACCGGCGTGGACCCGTCCACCGCCGCGCTGAACCCCACCGGCACCCCGCCCGCCGTCGTGAACAGCACCACGTGCTCGATCGGCACGCCGTCGGAGCCCGTCACCGCCGCCGTCCGCGAGGTGACCGTGTACTTCCCCGGGGCCGGGTCCACCGTCCCCGGCATCACCTCGAACGTGCGGCGCACCTTCCCGCCCGCGCCGACCAGCCACACCCGGTCGTTCCCCAGCGCGTACACGACCCGCTCGCCCGCGCCCGAGCCCTCCGGCACCGCCGCGGCCCGCTTCTTCTTCGCGCCGGGGGTCTTCTGCGCCCCGGCCGCCGGCGAGGGCTTCGCCTTCGTCCCCGGCTTGCCCAGCGTGTCCGGCGCGCTCGCCGACGCCTGGTAGGCGAGGAATCCGACCGCGGCGACGGCCGCCACGGTGAGCCCGGCCACGAATCCCGAGCTGCTCCTAGCCACCTGTCTCCACCTCTCCGGTAGTACGACTTTCCACCGGCCGTACCTGCTCGCTGTGACGGTAGCAGCAGCCGTGTACCGCACCGGCTCGCCGGTGCGGCGGGCTCCGGCGCCGTAGGCTGTTCGCGTGCTCTTGCTCGCTCTGGATACCGCCACCCCCGCCGTGACCGTCGCGCTGCACGACGGCACGTCCGTCCTCGCCTCCTCGAACCAGGTGGACGCCCGCCGGCACGGGGAGCTGCTGCTGCCCGCCGTCGACCGGGTCCTCGCCGAGGCGGGCACCCGGCTGGACGCCGTCACCGGCGTCGTCGTGGGCGTCGGCCCCGGCCCCTACACGGGGCTGCGCGTGGGCCTGATGACCGCCGACACCTTCGGGCTCGCGCTCGGCGTCCCGGTGCACGGCCTGTGCACCCTCGACGCCCTCGCCTACGAGGCCGCCGGCACGGACCTCGGCGGCCCCTTCGTCGTGGCCACCGACGCCCGGCGCAAGGAGGTCTACTGGGCGCGGTACGAGGACCCGCGCACCCGGGTCACCGAGCCGGCCGTCGACCGTCCCGCCGACCTCGCGGAGGCGGTCGCCGGACTGCCCGCCGTCGGCGCGGGCGCCGCCCTCTACCCGGACGCCTTCCCGGACGTGCGGGGCCCCGAGCACGTGTCGGCCGCCGCGCTGGCCGCCCTCGCGGCGGAGCGGCTGGCCGCGGGCGCGGAACTGCTGCCGCCCCGCCCCCTCTACCTGCGCCGCCCCGACGCGCAGGTGCCCAAGAACTACAAGGTGGTCACCCCCAAGTGACCCGGCCCGAGACACCCGGCACCCCCGAGGGCGCCGGCACCCCCGAGTCCCCCGCGCCCGTCCTGCGCGAGATGCGCTGGTGGGACATCGACCCCGTGCTGGACCTGGAACGCGACCTGTTCCCCGAGGACGCCTGGTCGCGCGGCATGTTCTGGTCCGAGCTCGCCCACTCGCGCGGCCCGGAGGCGACCCGCCGCTACTACGTCGCCCTCGCCGGGGACCGCATCGTCGGCTACGCGGGCCTCGCCGCCCAGGGCGACCAGGGCGACGTGCAGACCATCGCCGTCGCCCGCGACCAGTGGGGCACCGGACTCGGCGGCCGGCTGCTGACCGGACTGCTGCGGGCCGCCACCGCCTTCGAGTGCGGCGAGGTCCTGCTCGAGTGCCGCGTCGACAACGTGCGCGCGCGGAAGCTGTACGAGCGCTTCGGCTTCGAGGCCATCGGCTTCCGGCGCGGCTACTACCAGCCGGGCAACGTGGACGCCGTCGTGATGCGCCTGACGGACCCGGCCACCGCGGTGGCCGACCCGGCGCCCCCGCCCGCACCGGAAGCGGAACCCCCCTCCGGCCTTCCCTCAGGACCAGGCCGTCCCTCAGGACCAGTACAAGGAACCGACCTCCATGGCTGACTCAGCTGCCGCCCGACGCGAGGAGCCCCTCGTCCTCGGCATCGAGACCTCCTGCGACGAGACCGGCGTCGGCATCGTGCGCGGCACCACCCTGCTCGCCGACGCCGTCGCCTCCAGCGTCGACGAGCACGCCCGCTTCGGCGGCGTGGTCCCCGAGGTCGCCTCCCGCGCCCATCTGGAGGCCATGGTCCCGACCATCGAACGGGCCCTGAAGGAGGCCGGGGTCACCGCCCGTGACCTCGACGGCGTCGCCGTCACCGCCGGCCCCGGGCTGGCCGGGGCGCTGCTGGTCGGCGTCTCGGCGGCGAAGGCCTACGCCTACGCGCTGGGCAAGCCGCTCTACGGCGTCAACCACCTCGCCTCGCACATCTGCGTGGACCAGCTCGAACACGGTCCGCTGCCCGAGCCGACGATGGCGCTGCTCGTGTCCGGCGGCCACTCCTCGCTGCTGCTCTCCTCGGACATCACCTCCGACGTGCGGCCGATGGGCGCCACCATCGACGACGCGGCGGGCGAGGCCTTCGACAAGGTCGCCCGGGTGCTCAACCTCGGCTTCCCCGGCGGCCCCGTCATCGACCGCTACGCCCGCGAGGGCGACCCGTCGGCCATCGCCTTCCCGCGCGGACTGACCGGCCCCCGCGACGCCCCCTACGACTTCTCCTTCTCCGGCCTCAAGACGGCCGTGGCCCGCTGGATCGAGGCGAAGCGCGCGGCGGGCGAGGAGGTGCCGGTGCGGGACGTGGCGGCCTCCTTCCAGGAAGCAGTGGTGGACGTGCTCACCCGCAAGGCCGTCCGGGTCTGCAAGGACGAGGGCGTCGACCATCTGATGATCGGTGGTGGCGTCGCCGCCAACTCCCGGCTGCGCGCGCTCGCCCAGGAGCGCTGCGAGGCGGCCGGCATCCGGCTGCGCGTGCCGCGCCCCAAGCTGTGCACGGACAACGGGGCGATGGTCGCCGCCCTGGGCGCCGAGATGGTGGCCCGCAACCGTGCCGCCTCGGCGTGGGACCTCTCGGCGGACTCCTCCCTGCCGGTCACCGAGTCCCACGTGCCCGGCCACGGACACCACGAGGGGCACGACCACGTGCACGAGGTCAGCAAGGAGAACCTGTACTCGTGAAGGGAAACGTGGAGGGAGACCCGTACTCATGACCGTCGCGCTGATGTGGGAGGCCCGGGCGGTCGCCGGCCGCGGCGAGGAACTGCTGGCATGGGCGGGGGCGCATGAGCTGACCCCCGCGCCGCTGCGTCGCGAGACCTTCCGCGCCCCACAGGACAGGGTCCTCGTCATCACCTGGTGGGACGCCCCCTACGACGAGCCCGGCCTGCCCGAACTGCCGGAGCCGGGCGAGGGCCTGGTGACCCGCCCGGTGCACCGGTGGCGGTTCGAACAGGTGTAGTGCCGGGCGGTCCGGGGACGCGGCCCGGGCCCGCCCTCAGGGCGCGGGGTGCCCCAGCAGCATCACGGGCGTGTCCTCCCGCCGGGTCAGGAACACCGTCACCGCGGCGCGGCCGTACGGCTTCGGCAGCACCTTGCGCCGCAGTTCCTCCGGCTCCACCGCCGAGCCGCGCTTCTTGACGGTCAGGACGCCGACCTCCCGGTCGCGCAGCAGCGCCTTCAGCCGCTTGACGTTGAAGGGGAGTTCGTCGGTGATCTCGTAGCGGCTCGCGAACGGCGTGGGCAGGGGCGCGTCGGCGGTGACGTACGCGATCCTCGCGTCGAGGAGCCCGCCGCCGACCTCCTCGGCCACCTCGGCGACCAGATGGGCCCGGATGACGGCGCCGTCCGGCTCGTAGAGGTAGCGGCCCAGGGGACGGACCGGCGGGTCGGGGAGGCCGCGCCCGCGCAGGGTGTGCCCGGCGGGCAGCAGCGTGGAGCGGACGAGGCCGGGCTCGGTGCCGAACCACAGCACCGCCTCCTTCACGTCCCCGCCGTCGGAGATCCACTCCGCCTCGGCCTCCTGCGGCACCGCCTCGTGGGGGATGCCGGGCGCGACCTTCAGCGCGGCGAAGGGGGCGGCGCGGGCGGCGGTCACCGCCCAGGAGAGCGGCGGCGAGTACGCCTCCGGGTCGAAGACCCGCCCCCCGCCCGCCCGGCCGCCGGTGCGCCGCGCCGGGTCCACGAACACGGCCTCGTAGCCGGAGGTGTCGACCTCGGTGACGTCCGCCTCGCGCACCTCGATCAGTCCCGCGAGCCCGAGCGCCTCGGCGTTGGCCCGCGCCACCGCCGCGGTGAGCGGGTCCCGGTCCACCGCCAGGACCCGGATGCCCGCGCGGGCGAGCGCGAGGGCGTCGCCGCCGATGCCGCAGCACAGGTCGGCGACGGAGGTGACGCCCAGTGCGCGCAGCCGCCGGGCGCGGTGCTCGGCCACCGTGGCGCGGGTCGACTGCTCGACGCCGTTCGGGGTGAAGAACATCCGCTCGGCGTCGGCGGCCGGGAACTTCGCCGCCGCCCGCTGCCGCAGCCGGGCCTGGGCGAGGGCCGCGGACACCAGCTCGGCGGGGTGCGTGCGGCGCAGCCGGGTGGCGACGGCCAGCTCCCGCGCCGGGTCGGTGCCGCGCACCTCGTCGAGGAGGGCGCGGCCCTCCGTGGTGAGCAGGGCGGCGAAGGAGGCGTCGTTCACCTGGCCATTGTGGTCCAGTGTCGGCCAGTCGGTGGACGATGACCGGCCGGTCGGTGGACGGTGACCGGCGGGTCGCGGTGTCGGGCGGGAGCGGGGGCGGGTGACTGCGAGGATCCGGCGCCATGCGACTCGTACGACAAAACGATGAATATCGCGCAAGGGGTGTGAAAGCCGCGCGAGGGGCGTGCGGGGCCGCGCCGGCGGCGGTGCGTGGAGCTCTCGCGCTGCTCGCGGCGGCCGCACTGGCCTCCGGATGCTCCGCCGCACCCCCGTCCTCCGGCACACCCGGCGCACAGGACGCACAGGGCGGCACCCGGGAACTCGAGGCGCCCCCGGCGCGCGCTCTGGACTCCTACGCCTCCAGGCTGCGCGCCGCGCACCACGCGCGAGTCGCCGCGGCGAAGCGCTGGGGCCTGAAGGGCGTACCCCTCACGGCCCCTCCGCCCCCGGCGAGGAAACCGGTCATCACCACCCGCGAGGGCTTCGAGGTCGAGGACGGCGAGGACCTGCCGCCGGTTTTCACCACCGTCCCCACCGAGGACCGGGTCGTCTTCCTCACCATCGACGACGGCGCCGAGAAGGACCCCGACTTCCTCAGGATGATGAGCGAACTGAAGGTCCCCTACACGGCGTTCCTCAGCAACTACCTGGTCAAGGACGACTACGGCTACTTCCGCCGGATGCGGGACCTGGGCGCGGGCGTGGACAACCACACCCTCCACCACCCCTACCTGCCGGGGCTGTCGTACGAGGAGCAGCGGCACGAGATCTGCGCCATGCAGGACATCATGCGCGAGCAGTTCGGCAAGCGCCCCCGGATGCTGCGCCCGCCCTACGGCAACTACAACCGGGACACCCTGGTCGCGGCGAAGTCCTGCGGCGTCAAGTACGCGCCGATCTGGAACGAGGAGGTCTACGTCGACCACTGGGAGTACCGCGAGGACGACCGCAGCCTGCACCCCGGGGACATCGTCCTCACCCACTTCCGCGGCAAGGACGAGTGGGACGGCACGATGGTCGACGACATGCGCCGCTTCCTGAACAAGGTCACGGCCGAGGGCTACGCGGTGGCCCGCCTGGAGGACTACCTGTGAGAGCGCCGGGCGCCCGGCCGAAGGGCCTCTCCGGGGCGCCGCGCGCCCGGCCGGCGGCGCCCGGATTCCGACACAGCGGCACAGCGAACTGGCACTCCGCTTGACCGAGTGCTAATCGCAGTCATAGTCTCGGCTCTGGCACTCCCCACAGGAGAGTGCCAACAACGCGACGGGCAGGTCCGGCACCCGCGACGACGGATCGACCTGGTCGCCACCTCAGACAGTTAACCCCGTGAGATCTCCGAAGGGGGAGGTCGGATCGTGACGACCGCCAGCTCCAAGGTTGCCATCAAGCCGCTCGAGGACCGCATTGTGGTCCAGCCGCTGGACGCCGAGCAGACCACGGCCTCTGGCCTGGTCATCCCGGACACCGCCAAGGAGAAGCCCCAGGAGGGCGTCGTCCTGGCCGTGGGCCCGGGCCGCTTCGAGGACGGCAACCGCCTTCCGCTCGACGTCAAGGTCGGCGACGTCGTGCTCTACAGCAAGTACGGCGGCACCGAGGTGAAGTACAACAACGAGGAGTACCTCGTCCTCTCGGCCCGCGACGTGCTCGCGATCATCGAGAAGTAATTCACCTCAGCACTCGTGCTGTGAGCTGCGCCCCTGGCCCCCCGCGACCTACCAGTAGCCGGGCGTCCGGGGCGCAGTGCCTTTTTCACCCAGATTTCGAAAGAGGGCTCACGCTCCCATGGCGAAGATCCTGAAGTTCGACGAGGACGCCCGTCGCGCCCTCGAGCGCGGCGTCAACAAGCTTGCCGACACGGTGAAGGTGACGATCGGCCCCAAGGGCCGCAACGTCGTCATCGACAAGAAGTTCGGCGCTCCCACCATCACCAACGACGGTGTCACCATCGCCCGCGAGGTCGAGGTCGAGGACCCGTACGAGAACCTCGGTGCCCAGCTCGTGAAGGAGGTGGCGACCAAGACCAACGACATCGCGGGTGACGGTACGACCACCGCCACCGTGCTGGCCCAGGCGCTGGTCCGCGAGGGCCTGCGCAACGTCGCCGCCGGTGCCTCCCCGGCAGCCCTCAAGAAGGGCATCGACGCCGCCGTCAAGGCCGTCTCCGAGGAGCTGCTCGCCACCGCGCGGCCGATCGACGAGAAGTCCGACATCGCCGCCGTCGCCGGACTGTCCGCCCAGGACAGCCAGGTCGGCGAGCTCATCGCCGAGGCGATGGACAAGGTCGGCAAGGACGGTGTCATCACCGTCGAGGAGTCCAACACCTTCGGTCTGGAGCTGGACTTCACCGAGGGCATGGCCTTCGACAAGGGCTACCTGTCGCCGTACTTCGTGACGGACCAGGAGCGCATGGAGGCCGTCCTCGAGGACCCGTACATCCTCATCCACCAGGGCAAGATCTCCTCCATCGCGGACATGCTGCCGCTGCTCGAGAAGATCATCCAGACCAACTCCTCGAAGCCGCTGCTGATCATCGCCGAGGACGTCGAGGGCGAGGCCCTGTCGACGCTGGTCGTCAACAAGATCCGCGGCACCTTCAACGCCGTCGCGGTGAAGGCCCCCGGCTTCGGCGACCGCCGCAAGGCGATGCTCGGCGACATGGCCACCCTCACCGGTGCCACCGTCATCGCCGAGGAGGTCGGCCTCAAGCTCGACCAGGTCGGCCTGGAGGTACTGGGCACCGCCCGGCGCGTCACGGTCACCAAGGACGACACCACCCTCGTCGACGGCGGCGGCAACAGCGCCGACGTCCAGGGCCGCGTCGCCCAGATCAAGGCCGAGATCGAGACCACGGACTCCGACTGGGACCGCGAGAAGCTCCAGGAGCGCCTCGCGAAGCTGGCCGGCGGCGTGTGCGTGATCAAGGTCGGCGCCGCCACCGAGGTGGAGCTCAAGGAGAAGAAGCACCGTCTGGAGGACGCCATCTCCGCGACCCGCGCCGCGGTCGAGGAGGGCATCGTCTCCGGTGGTGGCTCCGCGCTCGTCCACGCGGTCAAGGTCCTCGAGGGCAACCTCGGCAAGGAGGGCGACGAGGCCACCGGTGTCGCCGTCGTCCGCCGCGCCGCCGTCGAGCCGCTGCGCTGGATCGCCGAGAACGCCGGCCTCGAGGGCTACGTCATCACCGCCAAGGTGGCCGAGCTCGACAAGGGTCAGGGCTTCAACGCCGCGACCGGCGAGTACGGCGACCTGGTCAAGGCCGGCGTCATCGACCCGGTCAAGGTCACCCGCTCCGCCCTGGAGAACGCCGCCTCCATCGCCTCCCTCCTCCTGACGACCGAGACCCTCGTCGTCGAGAAGAAGGAAGAGGAAGAGCCGGCCGCCGCGGGCCACAGCCACAGCCACTCCCACTGAGCACGGCCCGCTGAACGACGCACAGGCCCCGCGCCCCGGAAAGGGGGCGCGGGGCCTTGTCGTGCCCGGGGCGCGACAAGGCCCGCTGTCAGTGCCGTACGCCATGCTGCGGGGCAGACGACGCCAAGCGGGAGGGGCATCATGCGCACACCGGTGAGCGGTGAGGTTCACGTCACCTACTGGCAGCTCTACGTCGAGAGCGGTCCGGGAGGCGCCGTCCCGGGCGTCGCCGACGCGTTCGCGGGCCAGACGGTGGGCCTCTGCGGGGCGGCCGTGCCCGGTGCCCTCCACCTGACCACAGGTTTGCACTCGGGCCGTGTCGGCTTCACCGTCGAAATCCACGACGAGCCTCCCGCCCTGGACCCGGTCTGGGAAGACGTCGTGGAGGTCTCGTTCCGCCCGGTCTCCGGTCGCACCCATCTCGAGCAGTGGGCGGGCACGGCTTCATGGCCACTGGACCTGGCCATGACGGACCACCGGGTGCGTTACTGCGCCCGGGGGATGGACGCCGGACGCGACCTGGACACCAGGTCTGACGAGGACCCGCAGGTGGACAGCTACCTCCTGCAGTTCTGGCCGGCCCCGCCCGCTCCGGACCGCGTGATCCGTCAAACCTCCCGCAGTGCCGCGCGCGACCACGAGTACGCGCGTCGGCTCCCCCCGCCCCCCACCCCCGAGGAACGCGCCGAGGCCGAACGCCTGGCCCGCGAGGTGGAGGAACGGGCGGCCGAGGAGCGGCGGTTGCACCGGGAGGCGTGGCAGTGGGGCGGTCGGCTGCCGAGCGAGGAACTGCGCGCGCTGGGCGTCCACACCTGGAGCCTGCTCCGTTTCGACCCCGACCTGGTGCACACGCTGGGCGCCGCCACCGCCGGGACCCGGCGCGGAGTGGCACTGCTCGCCGCCCGCCGGGCCTGTGAGACGGCGGGTCTGACGAACGTGCCCTGGGTCGCCGAGGCGCTCACCGCGGCGGAGGAAGGTGCCCCGTTGCCCCCACCGTTCCACTACAGCACTTTGATGGCGGAAACCCTTCGCTCCGATCCGCGCGTCCCGGAGCGTTCGGTACGCGGGGCCGTACCGCCCGAGCGCCCCCCGTACGAACCCCTGGCCTCGCCGGCCGAACCCGGGTGGAGGTGGATCCCCGCGGAGGGGTCGGACACTCCCGAAGAGCCGGAACCGTCCCAGCCCTCTTCGGTGGCCGGGCCGGCACGGCAAGGGCTCGGCAAGTACCTGGGGAAACTGGTCCCCCCGCCGCCGCAGCCGCAGTCGGGTGTCGGCCGTGGCACCGCCCCGCCGTCGGAAATGCCGCAGTCGGGGACGCTGATTCCGGCCGCACCGAAGACGGCGTACGCGGTGGGTGTGCTGGAGGTGGTGGACTCGACCCCCGATCGTCCCCGCGGCCGTATCTCACAACCGCACTTCGCCTCTCCCGCCTTACCGGCCGCTGTCCACCCCGATCCGCTGCGCGCCGCCCTGGACGCGGTGTGCGCGGCGGTCGAGACCTACGGAGAGCACTACCCGGAGCTGCTGGCGGAGATACGCGCGTTCTGCGCCGCGGCAGACGAGCCGGGGAACGAGCCGGGGGAGCGGCCGTAGGACGCGGGGTGGCGGGGTTGGGCGCGGTCCGGGCCCGGTTCTCAGAGCAGCGCTCCCAGCGACAGCACCCGGGGCGAGAGCTGTCCGCGGAGTCGGTTCGCGTCCGGGGCGGTCTCGCCCTCGGTGAGCCAGTCCGCCGCGAGCAGGCGTTCGAGGTGCGGTCCGGTCTCCTCCGGTGGCACTCCGCAGAATCGAGCGGCCTCGGCCAGGTCGAGGCCGTCGTCCTCGGCGCCTCCGAGACGGCCGTCGGGGCGGATGTGGGCGGCGGTGTACAGCGCGAGGAGCCGGGGCGCGGCGCCCGCCTTCTTCTTGCGCAGCTTGCGGTCGCCCACCACCTTCTGGGCCCAGCCGGACAGTCGCGCACGGCTGACCTTGCCGAAGGAGAACGGGCGGGGCGCGGTCGGCAGCAGCGTCGGGACGGTGATCTGGGCGGGGTCCTCGGACCGGGCGACCAGCGCGTCGGCCACGGTGACCGTGTCGGGCAGCCGCATCCAGCCCGAGTCGACGAGCCGCTGGAGCACCCACTCGGCGTCCCCCTGCAGCCAACCGGTGAAGTCCTGCCCGGTGACGTTCCCGAGGCCGGCGCGCGCGGCCCGCAGGGTGAGCATGAACACCGCGAGCCGCACCTCGGGTTCGGGATGCGGGGCGTGGTCCCGGACGTGCGCCAGCACCGTACGGGCGTGCACGGCCTGGGCGCGGCTCAGCAGCCGCTCGACCGCGGGGCCGCCCTCGCCCGCGGGCACGCCGACACGGTTCTCGTTCATCTCGCGGGCGGCCCGCGCGGCCTTCTCCGCCCGCGCGGCCTCCTCGCGCAGCGTGTGGTCGCCGGTGACGTCGGCCCACAGGGCGAACGCGCGGGCCTTGCGGTCGTGGAGGCCGGCGAGGAGGGCGAGATCGGGCTCGGGATCGCGCTGGTACGCGCGGAACGCGTCGCCGAGTTCGATGAGTTCGAGTCGCAGCACGTCGGGCTGGAGGTCGTACGGCACGATGCGCTGCGCGATCTTCCCCCACTGCCTCGACCGCTGAGCCGCCGCGCGTGGCGAGCCCGCGCGGGCACCGGGCACCGGGGCCGTCCTCCCCCCGGCTCCCGGCTTCGGCACGGGCCGGGGCTGAGGGAAGGGAGCAGGCGGCGCCCCCGGACCGTCCGCCGGTGCCCCGCCGTCCGAGAAGAGGGCGACCACCGGCTCCCGTCCCCGCTCACCCGCGGCCGCCAGGGCCGGAGCCGACGGTGCCGCCGACGGCGGCGGGGCGGCCGTGTCCAGCACCCGGCAACCCTGCGTGGCCGCCGCACAGCGCGCGCACACCTCGGCGATCCGCCACAGCCGCCCCGCCCGGTCACCGAACACCGTCAGGACGACGGACCCCCCGCACCGCCCCGTGCCCGAGACCTGCCGGGTTCCCGCGCGCCGTCCCGTGAGGATCTCGGGGGAGTGCCAGGCGCAGTCGGCGGCCCGGCACCCGCACCACGCCTCACCGCGCGGCCCGCCGCCCGCGCGGATCCCGGCGAGATGCACATTGACGTGCGCGACCGCGGCCTTGCGGCCCTCAGGGGCACCGGGCAGCCGCTGCTCACCGCAGCCCGGGGAGGAACAACTGAGCCGGACCGCGCCCGAGGAGGGACCACCGAACGGGTCCAGCCGCACGGTCCACACCCGTCCCGGCACCCGCTCCCGCGGCGCCCCGGCCCCCGCCGCCGTACCGCCCGTCCTCCCCGCACCGGAGCCGTCGAAGAACAACCCGTCCCGGCCACCGCTGTCCCCGCTCACGCGATGCCGCCCTCTCCCCTTGCACGCCGCCTACGCCGTCCACGCATCCCACGTTCACCGTGGTCACGAGGACGCTACGCCGCACCGATACAGGACAGGGCCCCTGCCCACCGGCAGATCACACGTTCGGGTGAAGACCCGGCACGCGGCGGGGGCAGCGGGAGGGGGGGGGCAGCGCGCGGGCAGCGCCTTGCGGCTCAACGCCGGGGAGTGCTCCCGGGGTTCACCACTCGTCCCTACTGCGGTCCGTACTTCCGTCCCGTCCGGGAGGTGATCGTGCCGAGCAGGGGGCGGGGGGCCAGTTTGGCCAGGCCCAGGAGGGTCTTGTAGCGGGGGTCGGGGATGGACAGCGACTTGCCGCGGGCCAGGTCCGCGAGGCCCGCCGCGACCACCTTGTCCGCGTCGAGCCACATCCAGCCGGGGATGTTGCCCGTGCCCATGCCGGCCCGCTCGTGGAACTCGGTGCGGGTGAAGCCGGGGCACAGCACCATGAGGCGTACCCCGGTGCCCGCGAGGTCCTTCGCCGCGCCCTGGGTGAACTGGACGATCCACGCCTTGGACGCCCCGTACGTACCGCGCGGGACGAACGCGGCGACCGAGGCCACGTTGACGACGCCGCCCCGTCCGCGCTCCCGCATGGCCTCGGACGCGGCCGAGGTGAGCCGCAGCACGGCCTCGCAGTGCACCTTGAGCATGCGCAGCTCGTCGGCCATCGGCACGTCGAGGTAGCGGCCCTTGTTGCCGAAGCCGGCGTTGTTGATCAGCAGGTCGACCGGGTGCGTACGGTCGCCGAGGCGGGCGACGACGGCGTCGATGCCGGCGTCCGTGGCGAGGTCCGCGGTGAGCACCTCGACCTCGACGCCGTGGCGGTCGTGCAGTTCGGTCGCCTGCTCGCGCAGGCGCGCGGTGTCCCGGGCGACGAGGACGAGGCTGTGGCCGTCGGCCCCGAGCCGCCGCGCGAAGGCGGAACCGATGCCGGAGGTCGATCCCGTGATCAGAGCGGTAGTCATGCGCCAAGGCTAGGGGGTGTTTTTCGGTCGGGACGCCGCCGAGGGACGGCACCCCGCGGCCCGCCCGCCGTCCCGGCGCCCGGCGTCCCGCCGCCCCGCCGCCCGGCGTCACCTCGCACGTCGCCTCGCCGTCACGCCGGCGCGGCCCCGCGCAGCCGTGCCAATTTCTCGCGCACCTCGGTGTGCAGCGCCTCCCCGGCCGGCGCGAGCCGCGGCAGCAGTTCGCGTTGCGTCGTCGTGGCCCGGAACTCCATCGTCGTCGTCACCCCGTGCCCCGGCCTCCGTACGATCTCCACCGCGTCACCGGCCCGAACGGTCCCCTCCTCGAGGACGCGCAGATACGCCCCCGTGAGCCCCGCCTCCGAGAAGCGCTTCACCCAGCCCCGCTCCCCGAGGTGGCCCTGGAAGGTGCGGCACGGGATGCGGCCGGAGGTCACCTCCAGCAGCGGCCCGCCCTCGCCCCCGACGCGCCACCGCTCACCTATCTCGGCGTGCGAGAGGTCCAGGCCCTCCGTCGTCAGGTTCTCGCCGAACTCCCCGTCGCGCAGCGGGCGTCCCAGCACGCGCTCCCATTCGTCCAGGTCCTCCCGCGCGTAGGCGTACACCGCCTGGTCGTTCCCGCCGTGGTGCCGCCGGTCGCACACCGCGTCCCCGGCCAGCCCGCTGCCCCCGACGCCCTTGGGGCCCGGGGCCGTCACCCGCACCGGCCCCTCCGCCGGCCTCTTGTCGATGCCCGTCAGCCCCTCGGGCTGCGTGGTGTACGGCACGGCGAGGGGGCGTCCCACGTTCACGCTGAGAACCTTCATGGCCGCAGGGTAATGGCGGCTCTCTCAAAGTTTCCGCGCATTTTTCGCCGTGCCATCCAAGAAAGCCTTATATTCGTGGGGTGATAGAAGCCCGTCATCTCCGCGTGCTGCGCGCCGTGGCCGCCACCGGCTCCTTCTCGGCGGCGGGGCGCCGGCTCGGCTGCACCCAGCCCGCCGTCAGCCAGCAGATGAAGGCGCTGGAGGCCTCGGTCGGCACGCCGCTCCTCGTGCGCGGCGGCCGGGAGATACGCCTGACCCAGGCCGGCGAGGCCCTCGTCCGGCACGCCTCGGGCATCCTCGCCGGACTCACGGCCGCGGAGGAGGAGATCGCCGCCATCGCGGGGCTGCGCGCCGGCCGGGTGCGCCTGGTCTCCTTCCCCAGCGGCAGTTCCACGCTGGTGCCCACCGCCCTCGCCGCCCTGCGTGCCGCGCATCCGGGGACCCGGGTCTCCCTGGAGGAGGCCGAGCCGCCGCGGTCGGTCGAACTGCTGCGCGCGGGCGACTGCGACGTGGCCCTCGCGTTCCGCTACGCGGGCGCGAGCGGCGCGGAGGAATGGGACGACCTGGTGGTGCGCCCCCTGCTCGCCGACCGGCTCGTGGCGCTGGTGCCCGAGCGTCACCGGTTGGCCGGGGCCGGTTCCCTCGCCATCGGCGACCTCGCCGAGGAGCCGTGGATCGCGGGCTGCCCCCGCTGCCGCGGACAGCTCGTCGAGGTGTGCCGCGCCGCCGGCTTCACCCCGCGCATAGATTTCGCGACCGACGACTACCCGGCCGTGGTCGGCCTGGTCGGCGCGGGCCTCGGCGTGGCCGTCCTGCCGCAGCTCGCGGTCGAGTCCGTACGCCCCCGGGGCGCACGCACGGTGACGCTGGAGCCCGAGGTGCGGCGCGAGGTCGTCGCGCTCACCCTGCCCGATCTGGCGCAGGTTCCGGCGGTGAAGGCCACGCTGCGGGAACTGTCCCGCGCGGCCGGTCACCGTCGGGCGGCCACCGACGAGGAGGACTGAGGGGCCGCCGGAGGCGCGCGCGTCACCGTCCGGCGGGTTGCCGTTCCCTATATCGCTACTCGGTGATGCGAAACGCCGACGTATCGGTATCGGCGATGTCGGCAGTATCGGCAGTATCGGAAGAAACGTTCCTTCAACTGTTCGAGAAACTAATGGTGAGAAAAGCCGGAGTGCGAGGCGCCCGAGTGCGGGACGCCGTCGTGCGAGGGGGGAGAGGCGTGGTCCTCGCCGCGTGAGGAGGCCGGCGCCGCGGCCGACACCAGGCGGTTCCGCGCGCGGCCCATGAGTTCCTCGCGCTCGTCCTCCGTCAGCCCGCCCCACACGCCGTACGGCTCGCGCACGGCCAGCGCGTGAGCCGCGCACTCGGCGCGTACGGGGCACCTCATGCACACCTCCTTGGCCGAGTTCTCACGGGCGCTCCGTGCGGCACCGCGCTCTCCCTCGGGGTGGAAGAAGAGCGAGCTGTCGACCCCGCGGCAGGCCGCGAGGAGCTGCCAGTCCCACAGATCCGCGTTCGGACCGGGAAGGCGGGAGAAATCTGCCATTGCGTGTCCCCTCGTTGCCGTTCTGAGCGGATGTGTGCTCGTGACCGTCCGCACCGTCCGCACCACATCGAGGGCTGTCAGGTCGGTGATGCCCGCGATGCCCATGAGGACGACGTACCACGATCTAAGGAGATGAAAATATGACTCATTGCGAATCTAGCTCCAGACACCAGCAAACGGGAAGAAAAACGGCCGAATGGGGCACGAGGTGTGAGGAAAGTTGAAGGGTCGGCCCCGCATGTCTGCACCGTGTCCGCGCCCTCACGTACAGTGCCGAAGGCGGCTCGCTGCACCGTAACTCTTTCGAGTGACCATCGTTGAGAGTGCGGATGGCGGTCGAAGGAATACGCGCTCGGGCAGGTGCATCCACTGCCCACGAGCGCCGACCGCACCGGTGACGATTCGTACCAGCCTGGAGGCTCAAGGTGACGCGCATCAGCTGCGGAGGGCGGCCATGACATCCGTCCTCGTCTGCGACGACTCCCCGCTTGCCCGAGAGGCGCTCCGCCGCGCGGTCGCGACCGTGCCCGGCGTGGAGCGCGTGACGACCGCGGCCAACGGCGAGGAAGTCCTCCGCCGCTGGGGAGCGGACCGTTCGGACCTTATTCTGATGGACGTACGCATGCCCGGTCTGGGCGGCGTCGAGACCGTGCGCCGGCTGCTGTCGGCGGACCCCGGTGCGCGCATCATCATGCTCACCGTCGCCGAGGACCTGGACGGCGTGGCGCTCGCCGTCGCCGCCGGTGCCCGCGGCTATCTGCACAAGGACGCCTCCCGCGCCGAACTGCGGGCCACCGTCACCCAGGCCCTGGCCGACCCCACCTGGCGGCTCGCCCCCCGCCGGCTGCGTTCCGCCGAGATGGGCGCCGCGCCCACGCTCACCGCGCGTGAGATCCAGGTCCTGGAGGGCATGAGCCACGGCCGCTCCAACGCCGAGATCGGCCGCGAGCTGTTCCTCTCCGAGGACACCGTCAAGACCCACGCCCGGCGGCTGTTCAAGAAGCTCGGCGCCTCGGACCGCGCCCACGCGGTGGCCCTGGGCTTCCGTTGGGGTCTGGTCCGCTAGGTGGACGACCGCGGGGGCACGGGAAACCCCGCCTACCGGCAGGTGGGCGGGGGTGGCACGGGGGTGCGCCGGGCACCTGCCGCCGGTTTCGCCGCGGATGCCGCATCCTTGAGGTGTGGAGTTCCTCGGGGACGAGTCTGTCGAGCGGGAGGGGAGGGCGCAGGACATGGCTTCCGGCGCACCTGCTCATAACGCTTCGGTGCACAAGTACGGGCACGGTGTCACGGAGCCCGCGGCACCAAGGCACCATGGACCGATGCGCGACGACGAGACGACGGTGATCGGTGCTCTCGTACACCGCGCCGTGGACGGCGACGAGCAGGCCACGCACGACCTGCTCGCCCGCGTCCATCCGCTCGCGCTGCGCTACTGCCGCACCCGGCTCTCGCGCCTGCCCGGGGACGCCCGCCACTTCGTGGAGGACCTCGCGCAGGAGGTCTGCGTCGCCGTGCTGCTCGCGCTGCCTCGCTACAAGGACACCGGACGCCCGTTCGAGGCGTTCGTCTTCGCCATCGCCGCGCACAAGGTCGCGGACCTGCAGCGGGCGGCCATGCGCCACCCCGGTTCCACGGCCGTCCCCTCCGACGAGATGCCGGAACGCGCGGACGATTCGCTCGGCCCGGAGGAGCGCGCCCTGCTCAGCAGCGACGCCGCCTGGGCCAAGAAACTCCTCGCCAATCTCCCCCAGAACCAGCGGGAGCTGCTCCTGCTGCGCATCGCGGTGGGCCTGACGGCCGAGGAGACGGGCCAGATGCTGGGGATGTCGCCGGGCGCGGTCAGGGTCGCCCAGCATCGCGCGCTGAGCCGGCTGCGAGCCCTGGCGGAGCAGTAGCCGTAGCAGTGGCAATCGCCGGAGCGGAAGTCCGGCGCGTCACGGCGGAGCGTACGGCGTCCGCCGTGATGCCCCCCACACCTGAACCGGGTGAACGCCCAGGTCACCCGCCGCGTACGAAGGTACGAACATACGAAGGGGGGCGGGCGTCCCGTTCGTGGAATGAGGCGACCGTGCTTCCCGTTAGCATGGACATCCGCACCGAGCAAGGCCATATGGGGAAGGTGTCATGACTGCCAACGTCGACGGAGTGCCCGATAAATTCGCGACACTCGGGCTGACCTACGACGACGTGCTGCTGCTGCCGGGCCCGTCGGACATGGCTCCCGACGAGATCGACACCGCCTCGTACGTCTCCAAGAACGTGCGGGTCAACATCCCGCTGCTGTCCGCCGCCATGGACAAGGTGACCGAGTCCCGCATGGCGATCGCGATGGCCCGCCAGGGCGGCGTCGGCGTGCTGCACCGCAACCTGTCCATCGAGGACCAGGCCAACCAGGTCGACCTGGTGAAGCGCTCCGAGTCCGGCATGGTGGCCGACCCGATCACCATCCACCCCGAGGCCACCCTCGCCGAGGCCGACGCGCTGTGCGCCAAGTTCCGCATCAGCGGCGTGCCGGTCACCGACGGCGCGGGCAAGCTGCTCGGCATCGTCACCAACCGCGACATGGCCTTCGAGAACGACCGCTCCCGCCGGGTGAGCGAGGTCATGACGCCGATGCCGCTGGTCACGGGCAAGGTCGGCATCTCCGGTGTGGACGCCATGGAGCTGCTGCGGCGCCACAAGATCGAGAAGCTGCCGCTGGTCGACGACCAGGGCGTCCTCAAGGGCCTCATCACCGTCAAGGACTTCGTCAAGGCGGAGAAGTACCCCAGGGCCGCCAAGGACGGCAAGGGACGGCTGCTGGTCGGTGCCGCGGTGGGTGTCGCCGGGGACGCCTTCGAGCGTGCCCAGGCGCTGATCGAGGCGGGTGTCGACTTCATCGTCGTCGACACCGCGCACGGCCACTCCCGGCTGGTCGGCGACATGGTCGCCAAGATCAAGTCGAACTCCCACGTGGACGTCATCGGCGGCAACATCGCCACCCGCGAGGCCGCCCAGGCACTGATCGACTCCGGCGTCGACGGCATCAAGGTCGGCGTCGGCCCCGGCTCCATCTGTACGACGCGTGTCGTCGCGGGCATCGGCGTCCCCCAGGTCACGGCCATCTACGAGGCCGCGCTCGCCGCCAAGGAGGCCGGTGTCCCGGTCATCGGCGACGGCGGCCTGCAGTACTCCGGCGACATCGCCAAGGCCCTCGTCGCGGGCGCCGACACGGTGATGCTCGGCTCGCTGCTCGCGGGCTGCGAGGAGTCGCCGGGCGAGCTGATGTTCATCAACGGCAAGCAGTTCAAGTCCTACCGGGGCATGGGCTCGCTCGGCGCCATGCAGACCCGCGGCGACCGCAAGTCCTTCTCCAAGGACCGCTACTTCCAGGAGGGCGTCGCCTCCGACGAGCAGCTCGTGCCCGAGGGCATCGAGGGCCAGGTGCCCTACCGGGGTCCGCTCTCCTCGGTGGTCCACCAGCTCGTCGGCGGTCTGCGCCAGTCGATGTTCTATGTCGGTGGCCGCACGGTCCCCGAGCTGCAGAGCAACGGCAAGTTCGTCCGGATCACCTCGGCGGGTCTCAAGGAGTCCCACCCGCACGACATCCAGATGACGGTCGAGGCGCCCAACTACAGCCGCCAGTGAGCCCGCGGGCGGGTTCCCCGCGCGGGTGAGGCAGCCGGAGGGCGGTCCCGGGAGGTCCCGGGGCCGCCCTTTCGTCCACCTGCACGGGGGCGCCCGCGCGGCCGTCGGGGATACTGGAAGGCGCTGCAACGCAACAGGGAAAGGCCACAGACGTGACTGAGATCGAGATCGGGCGCGGCAAGCGCGGCCGCCGGGCGTACGCCTTCGACGACATCGCCGTCGTCCCCAGCCGCCGTACGCGGGACCCGAAGGAGGTCTCGATCGCCTGGCAGATCGACGCCTACCGGTTCGACCTGCCCTTCCTGGCCGCCCCCATGGACTCGGTCGTCTCCCCGGCCACCGCGATCCGCATCGGCGAGCTCGGCGGACTCGGGGTGCTCAACCTCGAGGGCCTGTGGACCAGGTACGAGGACCCGCAGCCCCTGCTCGACGAGATCGTCGGCCTGCCCGCGGAGAACGCCAGCCGCCGACTGCAGGAGATCTACCGGGAGCCCATCAAGGAAGAGCTGATCGGGCAGCGCATCAAGGAGGTGCGCGACTCCGGCGTCGTCACGGCGGCGGCGCTCTCCCCGCAGCGGACGGCCCAGTTCTCCAAGGCGGTCGTCGACGCGGGCGTGGACATCTTCGTGATCCGCGGGACGACGGTCTCCGCCGAACACGTCTCCGGTTCGCACGAGCCGCTCAACCTGAAGCAGTTCATCTACGAACTCGACGTCCCCGTGATCGTCGGCGGCTGCGCCACCTACACCGCGGCCCTGCACCTGATGCGGACGGGCGCGGCCGGCGTCCTGGTGGGCTTCGGCGGCGGCGCCGCGCACACCACGCGCAACGTGCTCGGCATCCAGGTCCCGATGGCCACCGCGGTCGCCGATGTGGCGGCGGCCCGCCGCGACTACATGGACGAGTCCGGCGGCCGGTACGTCCACGTCATCGCGGACGGCGGCGTCGGCTGGTCCGGCGACCTGCCCAAGGCGATCGCCTGCGGCGCCGACTCCGTGATGATGGGCTCCCCGCTCGCGCGCGCCACCGACGCGCCGGGCCGCGGGCACCACTGGGGCATGGAGGCGGTCAACGAGGAGCTGCCGCGCGGCCAGAAGGTCGACCTCGGCACCGTCGGCACGATCGAGGAGGTCCTCACCGGCCCCTCGCGCATCCCGGACGGCTCCATGAACATCTTCGGCGCCCTGCGCCGCGCCATGGCCACGACCGGCTACAGCGAGCTGAAGGAGTTCCAGCGCGTCGAGGTGACGGTCGCGGACTCGCAGCACAAGCGGTGACACCGCGCCGCGCGTGGGCGTGAGCGCGAGAAGGGGCCCGGTCGTGGCGACCGGGCCCCTTCGTACGTCCTCGCGCCCGCTCACAAGCGGTGCGCGGCGCCCGTCGGTGCCGCGCCCCGCGTGTCGAGGAGGAGCTGGGCCTTGACCGACAACCCCTGCAGGTCGTACGTGCGGTGGTGTTGCAGCAGGATCGTCAGATCGGCCTCCGCGACCGCCTCGTAGAGCGAGTCCGCGCGTGGCACGGGGCGGTCGAGCACGCTCCAGGAGTGCACCAGCGGGTCGTGGTAGCTGACGGAGGCCCCGAGTTCCGTGAGCCGTACGGCGATCTCGTGCGCCGGCGAGCCCTTCAGGTCGGCGACGTCCGGTTTGTAGGTGACCCCGAGCAGCAGCACCCGTGCGGCCCGCGCGGACTTGCCGTGCTCGTTGAGCAGCGCGGCGGCCCGCTGGACGACGTACTGCGGCATGTCGTCGTTGACCTGCTGGGCGAGTTCCACCATGCGCAGCCTGCGGCCGCCGGCCGGGCCGAGGGGGCCGCCCAGGTCGTCGAGCGGGACGGTGTGACCGCCGACGCCGGGGCCGGGGCGGAAGGCCTGGAAGCCGAAGGGCTTGGTCTCCGCGCAGCGCACGACGTCCCACAGGTCGACGCCCAGCTCGTGGCAGAGCACGGCCATCTCGTTGACGAGCGCGATGTTGACGTGCCGGTAGTTGGTCTCCAGGAGCTGCACGGTCTCCGCCTCGCGCGGCCCCCGCGCGCGCACCACCTTGTCCGTGAGGCGGCCGTAGAACGCGGCGGCCGACTCGGTGCAGGCGGGGGTCAGTCCGCCGATCACCTTGGGGGTGTTGGCGGGGGAGAAGCCCCGGTTGCCGGGGTCGACGCGGCTCGGGGAGTACGCCAGGTGGAAGTCGCGGCCCGCGCGCAGTCCGGACCCCTCCTCCAGCAGCGGGCGCAGGAAGTCCTCCGTGGTGCCGGGGTACACGGCCGACTCGAGGATCACCGTGGTGTGCGGGCGCAGTCGGCTCGCGAGGGCCCGGGCGGCGGCCTCCACCTGACCCAGGTCGAGCGTGCCGTCCTCGTCCCGCGGAGTGGGGGAACAGATGACGGCGGTGCGGACGCGGCCGAGTTCGGCGGGGCCCGAGGTGATACGGAAACCGCTCGCATGCATGCGGCGCAGTTCCGCGGCGGTGAGGGAGCCGGCGTCGGGGCCGGTGCGGTACCCGACGGTGGGAATGCCGGCTGTCACAGCGGCCTGGGCCAGGGGCATGCCCAGGTGACCGAGTCCGATGACGGCGAGATCTGCGGGCATGGAGTGGGCCGTCCTTCCCATTAACCGGAGCGGGGCAGGCGCGCAAGCGCGGTGGACAGAATGAGCGAGCGCAATGTCAGACTAGGAGTAAATATGACCGAATTGCTGGATTGGTTCGGTGCGTCTCCCTGAGTGTTCCTGCCCGTCCGTGCGTGTTCGTGCGTGTTCACAGGGATGCGTGGGTGTTCCGGCTGGTGGCCGAAGTGGGGCGAGGCGGTCAGAATTGCGGGCATGAGGGATGTGGGCCGGGACTCGCCGCACGGGTGAGGCCGACGCGAGAGACAGCGGGAGGCAGCGGTGAGGACAGCGGCACTGGGTCCGGCGCAGCGCGCCGAGGCACTGGCGGGAATGGCCGAGCGGGAGCTGGACGTGCTGGTCGTGGGCGCGGGCGTGGTCGGCGCCGGCACGGCGCTGGACGCGGCCACCCGCGGCCTGTCCACGGGGTTGGTGGAGGCCCGCGACTGGGCCTCGGGCACCTCCAGCCGGTCCAGCAAGCTCATCCACGGCGGACTGCGCTATCTGGAGATGCTCGACTTCGCCCTGGTGCGCGAGGCGCTGAAGGAGCGCGGACTGCTCCTCGAACGCCTCGCCCCCCACCTGGTCAAGCCGGTCCCGTTCCTGTACCCCCTCCAGCACAAGGGCTGGGAGCGGCTCTACGCGGGTTCGGGCGTCGCCCTCTACGACGTCATGTCGATGGCCCGGGGACACGGCCGCGGGCTGCCCGGACACCGCCACCTGACCCGCCGCCACGCCCTGCGGGTCGCCCCCTGTCTGAAGAAGGACGCCCTGGTCGGCGCGTTGCAGTACTACGACGCGCAGATGGACGACGCCCGCTACGTCGCCACCCTGGTGCGCACCGCCGCCTCCTACGGCGCCCGGGTCGCCAACCGCGCCCGCGTCACCGGGTTCCTGCGCGAGGGCGAGCGCGTGGTCGGCGCCCGGGTGCAGGACGTCGAGGGCGGCGGGGAGTACGAGGTGCGCGCCAAGCAGGTCGTCAACGCGACCGGGGTGTGGACCGACGACACCCAGGCGATGGTCGGCGAGCGCGGCCAGTTCCACGTGCGGGCCTCCAAGGGCATCCACCTGGTCGTGCCCAAGGACCGCATCCACTCCACCACCGGGCTCATCCTGCGCACCGAGAAGTCCGTCCTGTTCGTCATCCCCTGGGGACGGCACTGGATCGTCGGTACCACCGACACCGACTGGGACCTCGACAAGGCCCACCCGGCCGCCTCCAGCGCCGACATCGACTACCTGCTCGAACACGTGAACTCGGTGCTCGCGGTGCCGCTCACCCGGGACGACGTGGAGGGCGTGTACGCGGGGCTGCGCCCGCTGCTCGCCGGGGAGTCCGACGCCACGAGCAAGCTCTCCCGAGAGCACACGGTCGCCCACCCGGTGCCGGGCCTCGTGGTCGTCGCGGGCGGCAAGTACACGACGTACCGGGTCATGGCCAAGGACGCGGTCGACGAGGCGGTGCACGCCCTGGACCAGCGGGTCGCGGACTGCGTCACCGAGGACGTCCCGCTGCTCGGCGCGGAGGGCTACCGGGCGCTGTGGAACGCGCGGGCGCGCACCGCCGCGCGGACCGGCCTGCACGTGGCGCGGCTGGAGCACCTGCTCAACCGCTACGGCTCGCTCACCCAGGAGATCCTCGACCTGATCGCGGAGGACTCCTCGCTCGGCGCGCCCCTCCCCGGCGCCGAGGACTACCTGCGCGCCGAGGTCGTCTACGCCGCCTCGCACGAGGGCGCCCGGCACCTGGACGACGTCCTGACCCGGCGCACCCGCATCTCCATCGAGACCTTCGACCGCGGGACGCGCAGCGCCCGGGAGGCGGCGCGGCTGATGGCGCCGGTGCTGGGCTGGGACGAGGAACGGATCGAGCGGGAGGTCCGGCACTACGAGAAGCGCGTCGAGGCCGAACGCGAGTCGCAGCGCCAGCCGGACGACCTGACGGCCGACGCGGCACGGCTGGGCGCGCCGGACATCGTGCCGCTGTGACCGTGCCGCTGCCGCTGCCGCTGCCGCTGCCGGGGACGGGGACGGGGAGGTTCACTCGAACGGGTGGGCCCGGGCGGGATCTCCGTTCGGAACCCGGTCGTTCTACGGGGTGCGGGAGCAGAACTCGGCCGACAGCAGGGCCCGCTCGAGGCCGGGATCGGCGAACGCGTCCGTGTTCAGGCGGTAGGTGAGCACACGGCGACCGTCGACGGTGGCCGCGGTGCGCACGTAGCTGCCCGGGATCCGGCCGGAATGTCCCCACACGGTCGTCCCGCACGGAAGGGTCACCGGATAGATGCCCGCGCCGTACACGCCTTGTGCGGCCCGGGTGTCGAGCATCTCGCGCAGCCAGTGCGGGGGCAGCAGTTCGCCGCCGAGCAGGGCCGCGTAGAAGCGGTCCAGGTCGGCGAGCGTGGTCACGAGTTCGCCCGCCGCGCCGGCCACGCGCGGGTCGAGCGCGGTGACGTCGGACCCGTCGGCGGCGTAGGCCCGGCCGTGCGGGGAGGGAAGGGTGGTACGGGTGCCCGGGAAGGAGGTGCCCGTCAGACGCAGGGGGGTGAGGATGCGGCGCTCGGCCTCGGTGGCGTACGAGTGCCCGGTGACCTGACGGACGACCATGCCGAGCAGGACGTAGTTGGTGTTGGAGTACGCGTAGCGGCCCGGCGTGGTGGGGGAGTGGGTGAGGGCGAGACGCACGGCCTCACGCGGCGTCAGGGGGACCATGGCCCCGGTGTCCGCGGTGAAGTCGGCCAGACCGCTGGTCTGCGTGAGCAGGGAGCGCAGGGTGAGGGCACTGCCGTCGTTGCCGTGCCCGCGCACCAGCCCGGGCAGGTGGTCCTCGACGGAGTCCGAGAGCGACAGCCTGTGCTCGGCTGCGAGTTGGAGGACGACGGTGGCGAGGAACGTCTTGGTGAGGCTGCCGGCCCGGAAGTGATCGGCGACGCGGAGACCGTCCCTCTCCGTGCCCCCTGCACCGGAACCGGCGGGGGTCCCGTTTCCGCCTCCGTCCCCCTCGTTCTCCGCGTGGGCGAAGTGGGAATCCTTCCGGTCCTGCGTGAGGAGCGCTCCGGCGGGAACTCCGGTACGGGTGACCATAATTGACAGGACCGTGTCCGTCGCCGGCCTCTCCCGGCCCCGGGGCCCGGGCGGCGCCGCCGGGTCGTGGGGTGCGAGGGCGAGGAGGGGCAGGGTCATGGCCACGGCCACCAGGGATCGGCGGGCCCGGCGAAGCGGCATCGGCGTCCTCGTTTCGTCACCGCACATCATGGAGGAAGGCCGGTCGTCCGCGTGCCCCGGGTGGTGGGAGCGCGCCCGCTCCGCACGGGGCGTCCTACGGGGCACCCTGGGCGTCGGACGGTCCGTGGGTGAGGGACAATGAAGGCTCTGTCAGGGCGGGTTGCATGAGGGGACGCATGTCGGAGGCGGAGCGGGCGGGGTCATCCCGTCAGGACAAGAGCGGACGTCTCCTCGCCGGGCGGTACCGGCTGGGAGGGGTCCTCGGCCGCGGCGGCATGGGCACGGTGTGGCGGGCCGAGGACGAGACCCTCGGCCGCGCGGTCGCCGTGAAGGAGCTGCGGTTCCCGTCGAGCATCGACGAGGAGGAGAAGCGCCGGCTGATCACGCGCACGCTGCGCGAGGCGAAGGCGATCGCGCGGATCCGCAACACGGGCGCGGTCACGGTCTTCGACGTCGTGCAGGAGGACGACCGCCCCTGGATCGTCATGGAGCTGATCGAGGGCAAGTCCCTCGCCGAGGTCATCCGTGAGGACGGCGTACTCGAACCGAGGCGTGCCGCAGAGGTGGGACTCGCGGTCCTGGACGTGCTGCGGGCCGCGCACAGCGAGGGCATCCTGCACCGTGACGTGAAGCCGTCCAACGTGCTGATCAGCGAGGACGGCCGGGTCGTGCTCACCGACTTCGGTATCGCCCAGGTCGAGGGCGACCCGTCCATCACCTCGACCGGCATGCTCGTCGGTGCCCCCTCCTACATCTCCCCGGAGCGTGCCCGCGGGCACAAGCCCGGCCCGGCGGCCGACCTGTGGTCGCTCGGCGGCCTGATCTACGCCTCGGTGGAGGGCGTTCCGCCCTACGACAAGGGTTCGGCGATCGCCACCCTGACCGCGGTCATGACGGAGCCCGTCGAGGAGCCCAAGAACGCGGGCCCGCTGCGCGACGTCATCTTCGGACTGCTCGCCAAGGACCCGGAGCAGCGGCTCGACGACGCGGGCGCCCGGGCGATGCTCAACGAGGTGATCGACGCCACCGATGCCGCCAAGGGCTCCGTCGCGGAACCGGTGGACGCCACCCGGGTCGTGGCGCTGCCGCCGGTGCCCGAGTCGGACGGGGGTGCCCCCGACAAGCTGCGCGGGGCACTGCGTTCCGTCCGCAAGGCGGCGGGTGCCGCGACCGCCCGCTCCAGGCGCGGCGGTGCGCCGGGCGAGGCCAGGAGCGGGGCCACGCCCGGCACGGGCAAGGAGTCGGGGACCACGGGAGGCGGCAAGGCGGCCGGCGCGTCGGCCGCCGGGGCCGCCGCGGGTGCGGCGGCGGCCGCCGGGACCGCGGGCACCTCGGGGACTCCGACCGCCACCCCGGCCGCGTCGGACCCCTCCTCCGCGTCGGAGCCCTCGTCCTCCTCCACGCCCTCGTCCCCCTCCGCCTCCCCCTCGGTGGGGGCGGCCTCGGAGAAGTCCACGGTCGATGCATCGAACTCCGGTGCGGCGAAAACCAGTTCGGGCTGGCCCGTGGTGCCGGAACCGGACCGCCCGCGGCGGCCCGCGCCCGCCCCCCGGGCGCCGATCACCGATGTCGTGCCGAAGCGGGCGCTGGTGGTCGTCGCCGTGGTCGTGGTGCTCGCCGTGCTCGGTACGGTGCTCGCGCTGACGCTGGGTGACGACGACGGCGGGGACAAGCGCGCCGACACCAAGGCGGACACGTCCCAGGGTGCGAGCAGCGGCTCGGGCAAGGGCGGCAAGGACGACAGCGGCAAGGGCGGTGCCTCCGGCAACGGCGGCGAGGGCGAGAAGAACGACGACGGGTCGCGCACGGACGGCTCGGGGAAGGGCTCCGGGGACACCGACGAGGACGGCACGGCGGACGGCTCCACCTCCGGCGACTCGGACTCCTCCTCAAACGGCTCCTCGGACTCGTCCGGGTCCTCCTCCGGCGGCAGCGGCAAGGTGACCACGTACAAGGGCGCGCAGGGCTTCTCCATCGGGCTGCCCAAGGGCTGGAAGTACACGAAGACGGACTCGGCAGGGGCCCGTTTCACCGGCCCCGAGGGGCAGCGGCTGCTGATCGCCTGGACCTCCACCCCGAAGAACGACCCGGTGGCGGACTGGAAGAGCCAGGAGCGCTACATGACCCGCTCCCAGTACCACCGCATCCGAATAGAGCAGGTGGACTACCGCGGCTGGAACGCCGCCGACTGGGAGTTCACCTACTCCGACAACGGGACGCAGTACCGGACGATCGACCGGGGTTTCGTCGTCAACGACCACCAGGGTTATGCGCTGATGTACTCGGCGAAGTCGGCCCGGTGGAAGAGCGACCTGCGCAAGGACACCTGGAAGACCCTGAACACCACGTTCGAGCCGAAGTCATGAGGTGACGTTCCGTACGGTTGCGGGACGCCGAGATGTCATATACCTCCATGCGGGTTGCCCACGGCACGTATCGTGAGTGGTTGCGAACCGTACGCATCCACAACGGGGCGCAAGACGAACGGAATTGACCAGCCGACCGGCCGGGGGAGGCACTGTGGACGACTACGCGGGACGGGTCCTCGCCGACCGCTACCGCCTGCCGCTGCCTGCCGCCGACGAGGACGAGTTCGCCGACGGACGCGCCTTCGACACCTACAGCGGCCAGGAAGTGCTCATCCGGCAGGTGCCGCTGCCGGAGGTCGTCGAGGCGGAGGTGCTCGACGCGGACGGTCTGCCGGACGGCTTCGTGGCCCGTGACGCCGGGGCGCGCGGCCGCGGCGGGCGCGGCGCCACGCGCCGGCCCGCCGATCCCGCGGTACGGCGCGCGATCGAGGCGGCGCAGGCCGCCGCGCGGATTCCCGACCACCCCCGTCTCGACCAGGTCTTCGACGTGTTCGCCGAGGGCGGTTCGCTGTGGGTCGTCAGCGAGTTGGTGCCCGCGCGCTCGCTGGCGGCGCTCCTCGACGAGCAGCTCCTGACGCCCTACCGGGCGGCCGAGGTCGCCTCCGACGTGCTGATGGCCCTGCGGGTGCTGCACGCGCACGGCTGGGTGCACCGCAACATCACGGCGCGCACGGTGCTCGTCTGCGAGGACGGCCGGGTGATGCTCACCGGGCTCGCGGTCGGCGCCGCCGAGGAGGCGCTGTGCGGGTACGACCCCGTGCCGCCGGACATCGACGCCGACGCCGGTACCGGGAACGGGAACGCGGCGGACGCCGGTGCGCCCGGCGTCGTGCCCGACACCTTCCGGGGGCCCGCCGCCGGGCCGGTGACACCCTCGGCCCCGGTGACACCACCGGCCCCGGTGCCCCCGGGTCCGCGCCCGCCGAGTGCCTGGCGCGCGATCCCGGGGGCGCGCGGCGCCGGCCTCGACGGTGCCGGTGGCCCGGGGGGCCCGGCCGTGGGCCCGGGGGC